>CAKUGM010000001.1 GCA_934654625.1 uncultured Collinsella sp.
CGCTCTAACCAACTGAGCTACAGGTCCATCGCGCGTTGACTATATTAGCCCAGACGGTTTTTCGAAGTCAACGACTTTTTTAAAAAAATTTTTTAGTTGGGTCATATATCGAAATCGCGCGCACGGTTCACCTATTTTGGGTAGTATTACTATCCGTTTCAAACAGGTGGGATAATCCGACCCCGCCATCATCTATAAGGAGGTGCCATAATGATCCGCGTCGATATCGAGACCATCGTTATGGCCGCCGGTCCGCATCCTTCCCTTATCGTTCTGCGCGAGCGCGAAGCATCCGAATCAAGCGACGCTCCCTTGCGTGCCCTTTCTATTCAGACCGGGTCATTCGAGGCAGCAGCCCTGAGCCAAGGAATCGATGGAAAGAATCCCGGCCGTCCCATTACGCACGACTTTACCGTGAGTGCCATCAAACAGCTCGGTGCCAAAATCTCGCGCGTCGAGATCGCCAACATGGAGGGGCCACTTTTCTTCTCCAACGTTATCATTCTCGATCACAACGGTAACGAACAAGCCGTCGACGCACGTCCCAGCGACGCTTTGGCCCTCGCCGTTCGCGTGAATGCCCCCATCTACGTTGAAGACGACGTCATGAACCGTGCGGGCACCGTCTCGTATCAAACCGACATCAACGAAGAGGCCGAGCAGCAGAAGTTCGACCACTTCGTGCAAACGCTCTCGCCCGACGATTTCTAATCGCCTTCCCCTTCCCGGGACAACTCAACAACCCCATGTCTTTCGGACAAAAAGGCCCATCCAATGGATGGGCCTTTTGCCAGACATATTCTTTGCTGCCGCGACATTTACTCGTCGAGCAAATCCTCAGCAGGCTCGTCTCCGCCATCGGCGCGGGCCCCTTCGGACTTCTCCTCGGCTTCGCTCGGAGTCTCATCCTTTTCTGCAGGGCTCTCCATACGCGCAACGGCGGTCACGCGGTCGCCATCTGTCACAGTCATCATCTTGACGCCTTGCGTCGAGCGTCCGGTCTGGGAGATCTCATCCGTCTTCACGCGGATAACGGTGGCGCCCTCGGTGATGATAAACAGCTCGTGCTGCGGACCCACGGTCTTCATTGCCGCCAGCTGCCCCTTATGCTCAGTCATCTGGATGGTGAAGACACCCTGTCCACCACGGTTCTGCTCCGGATAGTCGGCAACCGGGGTGCGCTTGCCAAAGCCGCGTTCGGTGATAACAAAGAGGTCGCCGGTACCATTGGAAACCTCCATGCCCAAAACGCTCGCACCGTCCTTCATCGTGATACCGCGCACGCCGCTCGTATCGCGGCCGGTGGCGCGCACCTGGTCCTCGTTAAAGACGATGGCCTTGCCCGCCGTCGTTGCCATGATGATCTTCTCGCCATCGCGCACACGGCGAACGTTAAGCAGCGCGTCACCTTCCTTGAGGTTGATGGCGATGATGCCGTCGCGGCGGCTGCGGTCATAGGCACTCATGACCGTCTTCTTGATCATGCCGCTGCGAGTCGCAAACAACAGGTACTCGTCGGCGGGGAACTCGCGGCAAGAAATCACGCTGGCGATCTTCTCGCCCACCTCAAACGGAAGCAGGTTGACGATCGCCGTGCCGCGTGCTTGGCGCGAGCCCTCGGGCAGCTCGTGCACCTTAAGACGATAGACCTTGCCGCGGTTGGAGAAGAAGAGCACGTATTCATGGGTGCTGGCGATAAACATCTCTTCGATGACATCGTCCTCTTTCAAGCTTACACCCGTAACGCCTTTGCCACCGCGCTTCTGGGCGCGATAGGCGGCCACGGGGATGCGCTTAACGTACCCGGTATGCGTAATGGTGACGACCATGTCCTCGTCGGCGATGAGATCCTCCACGTCAAGATGACGCTCGGCTGCAGCAATCTGGGTGCGGCGCTTGTCACCAAACTTACGGGAGATCTCGCGCATTTCTTCTTTAATCACGCCCAGGATCTTCTCCTCATGGGCAAGAAGGTCCTCGTAGTAGGCGATAGCACGGCGCAGGCCGTCCAGCTCCTCCTGGATCTTGTCGCGCTCGAGACCGGTCAGGCGGCGCAGCTTCATCTCGAGAATTGCCGTGGTCTGCTCGGTGGTGAAACCAAAGCGCTCGATCAGGCGCGCGGATGCCTCGGAATCGGTGCGTGAGGAACGAATGATCGAGATGACCTCGTCGATATGGTCGAGAGCCATAAGATAGCCCTCGAGGATATGTGCGCGGGCCTGAGCCTTCTTGAGGTCAAAGCGCGTGCGGCGGGTAACGACATCGACTTGATGGTCGATATAGTGCTGCAACACCTCACGCAGGGAAAGGCATTTGGGCACGCCATTGACGAGTGCCAGGTTGTTGGCGCCAAACGTGGTCTGCAGCGAGGTGTATTTGTAGAGGTTATTGAGAACAACCTGCGGAATGACGTTCTTCTTGAGCTCGATGACGAGACGAATGCCCTTCTGGTTGGACTCGTCGCGCATGTCCGAAATGCCCTCGATGCGCTTCTCATTTACCAACTGGGCAATCTTCTCCTGCAAAGTGCCCTTGTTGACCATGTAAGGAATCTCGGTGAACACCAGACGGTTGCGGCCCGTCTTGGTGGACTCTACATGAGCCTTGGCGCGCACGGTAATGGAGCCGCGACCGGTCTCATAGCTCTGGCGAATACCGTCGGAACCCATGATGATGGCGCCGGTTGGGAAGTCGGGGCCAGGCATGATCTGCATGAGCTCATCGACCGTTGCATCCGGGTTATCGATGAGATAGCAGGTTGCCTCGATTGCCTCGGTAAGGTTGTGCGGAGCGATATTCGTGGCCATGCCGACGGCAATGCCTTGGCTGCCGTTGACCAGCAGGTTGGGGAAGCGCGCAGGTAGCGCCACAGGCTCCGCCAGGGACTCGTCGTAGTTGGGCTGCCAGTCGACGGTGTCTTTTTGGAGGTCGCGCAGAAGCTCCATGGCGGGCTTTGCCAGGCGGCTCTCGGTATAACGCATGGCTGCCGCGGAGTCGCCATCGATGTTACCGAAGTTGCCATGGCCGTCGATAAGCGGAGTACGCATCGAGAACCACTGTGCCAGGCGGACCATCGTCTCGTAGACCGCAGAATCGCCGTGCGGGTGATACTTACCGATAACTTCACCGACGGTCCAAGCGGACTTCTTGTGTGGGCGGTTGGGGTAGATACCGCTCTCGTTCATTGCGTACAGGATGCGACGGTGAACGGGCTTCAAGCCGTCACGCACATCGGGAAGGGCGCGCGCGGTGATGACCGACATCGAATACTCGATGAAGGATTGCTTCATTTCCTGGCCGAACTCGGAGATCTGCAGCTGACCGCCGTTGATATCTTCCCCGGCAGCGGTACCGCGCTCTACCGCGCCAAAGCTCTCCTCGAGCTCTTCCTCGTCGTCCTCTTCCTCGTCGTCCGCATCGGGGTTATAGGAGTTGGGATCTCCGTCCTCCCCCTGCTCCGCGCGAGCAAGCAAACGACGCAGATCGTCGGGCATGCCCTCCGACTGCTCGTTGTCGTTATTGTTCATATCTTCTGCCACGTACTACCTCCCTGGTTGGTCGTGGTTGCGTTCATTCGTGCAGCGTTTCGATTCATCCGTCTTCAAAAGCGCCTATCAAAGTTTTTTACTTTTTCAACAGCGGAGACGGGTTTTCCAGGTGCCCGAGATTGCCCTGAAAGAGGAGGGAAGCGTACTTAGGTACGCGACCGACGATTGAAGGGCAAGGTCGGGTGCCTGGGAAAGCCGCACAGGCTAGGCATCTAGGAAACGGGCGTCATGAGCATGCTTCTCAATATACTCACGACGATAGCTGACCTCCGAGCCCATGAGCTCGCGCACGGCGCGGTCGGCGACGAGGGCATCCTCGATGCTCACGCGCTGCAGAATACGAGTCTTTGGGTCCATGGTGGTCGAAGCGAGCTGCTTGGGGTCCATCTCGCCCAGACCCTTGTAGCGCTGGACGGTATATCCCTTGCGCTTTTTGGTGACCTTACCGCCCTCGGCCTTACCGTCCTCGTCGCCCTCATCGGGGTTGAGTCCAAGACTGCGGATGGTGTCTTTCAAGATCTCATCTTCCGGCTGCCTGCCGTTGGGATAGACGTAGTGGATCTTGTTGCGCACCTTGATGCCAAAGATCGGCGGGCATGCCACGTAAACGTAACCGGCGTCGATGAGCGGGCGCATGTACTTGTAGAAGAACGTAAGCAGCAGAATGCGAATGTGCGCACCGTCGACATCGGCATCGGTCATGATGATGATCTTGTGGTAGCGAGCCTTGGTGATGTCGAAATCGCCGCCGTCGCCGGCTCCGGTGGTAACACCGCAGCCGATGGCCGTAATCAGCGACTGGATGGTGTCGGACGAAAACGCACGGTGATCGCCCACGCGTTCAACGTTCAAGATCTTGCCGCGCAGAGGAAGGATGGCCTGGATGTCTCGGCGACGGCCGTCTTTGGCAGAGCCGCCTGCCGAGTCGCCCTCCACGATGAAGAGCTCGGTCAGCTCAGCATCGCGCACCGAGCAATCCGCGAGCTTGCCAGGAAGCGACGCCGTCTCGAGCAAACTTTTGCGGCGGGTTGCTTCGCGGGCCTTACGCGCTGCGTTGCGTGCCTTGGACGCCTGCTGAGCCTTCTTGACGATCTCACGACCCTGCTTGGGATGCTCTTCAAGATAATCGGTCAGACCGTCGGTAACGATCTTGAGCACCAGCGCGCGCATGAATGAACTGCCGAGCTTGGCTTTAGTCTGCCCCTCGAACTGAGGATCGGCCAGCTTGACGGAGATGACGGCAGAAAGACCCTCGCGCACGTCGTCACCCGTGAGGTTGGCTTCTTTCTCCTTAAGAATTCCCTGCTTACGCGCATAGTCGTTGATCACGCGCGTAAGTGCGGTGCGGAATCCCTCGAGATGCATGCCGCCTTCGGGAGTGTAGATGTCGTTGGCAAAGCTCATGACCGTCTCGGAATACGAGGCGCTCCATTGCATAGCCACTTCGACCTCTCCCATCCTGTCGACAGGAGTGCCCTCATCGGACTTTCCCTCGATATAGATGGGCTCTTTGAGAGCCTCGGGGACATCCTTGCCTTCGTTCAGGAACTTGACGAAGTCGATAATGCCGCCGGCATAGCAAAACTCCTCGACGCGCGGTGTGGTCTCGCGCTCGTCGGTGAGAATAATCTCGAGATTCTTGTTCAAAAATGCCGTTTCCTGCAGACGATTGTGCAGGATATCGAAATCATAGACAGTAGTCTCGAAAATCTCGTCATCGGGCCAGAAGGTTACGGACGTACCTGTTTCCTGGGACTCTCCGACCTCCTTCATCTTCTCCACGGTATTGCCGCGCGAGAACTGCATCTCGTAGATCTTGCCGTCGCGTCTAACCTGCACGACCATCTTCTTCGACAGGGCGTTGACAACCGAAACGCCGACGCCATGGAGGCCACCAGACACCTTATAGGCGGAATTGTCGAATTTACCGCCCGCATGCAGGATGGTCATAACGACTTCAAGGGTCGGAATCTTCTTGACCGGATGCTCGTCGACGGGAATGCCGCGGCCGTTATCCACAACGGTGATGGAGTTATCGGCATGAACCGTCACCATGATCTTGGAGCAATATCCTGCCATGGCCTCGTCGACTGCGTTATCGACGATCTCCCATACCAGATGATGCAATCCGGAAGCGCTCGTCGAGCCGATATACATACCCGGACGCTTGCGGACGGCTTCGAGACCCTCTAGGATCTTAATTTCGTTGCCATCGTATGACTCTTCTTTAGCCACGCGCCAACTCCCTCTCTTAACGCAAACAGAGTTAATCTTATATATTCTAGCGTAAATAAGGCAGTCTGTATAAGGTACAAATACCGCTCTGGGGCCACCAGAGGCTGAATATGGCTATTTCGTTGATTTCCGGCCCTTGTCTAACGAAAGACCCGCATTCATCGCTGATTTGAGCGCTCTTTGAAGCCCCTCATCCTTGACGTGGGCGACGCTGGCGTCGATAGCATCGCTCTCCGCCGAGGAAAGCTCGGCGAGAGGCACCGACTTACGGGTGGGCGAGGCACCTTTGCTTGCGGTAGAACGAGGCGCTCGCGCCGTTTCATATCCCTTTCGGGATAGCTTGAACACCAACGCCGAGACGCTCACGCCGCAAGCTTCCATGCGCGCGCGGATAATCTCGCGTAAAACGGTAAGCTCGTTGACCCATGAAGATCCATCGACATAGACGATAAGCTCGCGCGTCTCGGGAACAAAATGCAGACCACAGACATGCTGGCCCTCACGCGTGCGTGCGCAAACGGTATTCCACGCACGATAGACCTCCTGCGCGCGCTCGGCCTCCAAAAAAGCCTCGCGCTTGGCAGGCGCGGCATCATCGTAGATTCGACGCCTTTCCTGTTCGAGGATACTTCCAAGTCCCTGCGCCGCACCAAATCGCTCGGTCTTCCTAGGCATCGATATGCACCACCTTCGCGCGGTCTATGACATCTTGAGAGAAATAGCCCAGGTTCGTTGTGGTGATGATCGTCTGAATCTCTCCCCTTACAAATCCTGTGATCGCCTCGCGTCGCCGCGCGTCGAGCTCACTCATCACATCGTCGAGCAGCAGCATGGGGTATCTGCCCAGGATGTCGCTCGCGACCTCGGCCTCGGCTATCTTCCAGGCAAGGACGAGGCTTCTTTGCTGCCCTTGGCTCGCAAAGTCGCGTGCATCTCGCCCATCGATGGAAAAGGCGATTTCATCGCGGTGCGGGCCCACCGTGGTGACACCCCGGCGCCGCTCCTCTTCGACGGCGTTCGCCAAGGCATCGCGAAAGAGCCACTCTACCTGCGCGCGCAGCGTCGATTCGTCAATCTCCCCTACAGTCGATTGATAGGAAAGACCGAGCGTCTCACTCGGCGCGATCGCGCGGTAAGCCTCCACCATGCGCACGCGGATACGTTCGAGAAGCGACAGCCTATGGGAAAGGAGCGCGGCGCCCGTCTGCACCAACGTCTCATCCCAAGCGGCCAACAAGTCGCTGGGGACGGGATACTCCTTAAGCAGGCTATTGCGCTGCTCCACGATGCGCGCGTACGAAGAAACCAGATGGGCGTAGCGATCATTGAGCTGGATGCCGAAATCATCCAGGGCGGCTCGGCGATACGATGCCGCTCGTTTAACCATATCGAGATGGTCGGGGCAAAACAGGATGCTCGGCACCAAACCGCGCATCCCCGCCGCCGACGTGCGTTTGCCATTGGAAAAGAAGCTCTTCTTTCCCTCGGAGCAAACGAGAGCGTGCTCCACGCGACGGCCGTCGCCCGTAAACGAAAGGTCGATCCGACAGGATCCTTCGCCGTTTCGCACCAGCTGCAAAGCGGTAGGGCGGCGAAACGACTGTCCCGCCGTCAGCAGCTGAACCGATTCTATGAGATTGGTCTTTCCCACCGCATTATGGCCGATGAGGATCGTGATATCGGGATCAAGATCGACATCGAACTCCTCGAAGGAGCGGTAGTTGCGCACCGAGAGAGCGCGTGCGAGCACGTTCATTAGACGCGAACGGGCATGACCAGGTAAATATAGTTGATCTTATCGTAGGACTTGAATACACCTGGAC
This sequence comes from uncultured Collinsella sp., assembly GCA_934654625.1. GTDB lineage: Bacteria > Actinomycetota > Coriobacteriia > Coriobacteriales > Coriobacteriaceae > Collinsella. The sequence goes on from CAKUGM010000001.1 coordinate 7,607, forward strand.
GTCCCTCGGTAAGCTCGAGCGTAATCTCTTTCTCGTGTCCCAGGGCATTCAGGCAGCCGAAGATATAGCTGTAGTTGAACCCAACCATGCAATTCGACCCCTCGACGTCGGTCTCGATCGTCTCGCTCGCCTGATCTTGGTCGGTGGAATACGCAGAAAGTGTAAGGGTATTCGCATCGGTGTCGACATCAAAGCGAACGGCGGAGTTCGAGGGAGCGACAACGGTCACGCGCTTGAGCACCGCATTGAAAGATGCCACGTCGAGGTTGACCGAGGTCGAGCAGGTGTCGGGCAAAAGACCCTTATAGTCCGGGAAGACGCCCTCGATGCGGCGTGCCACGTAGGTGGTGTTCTCCGCCATAAAGACCACCTGGTTATCGGTAGCGCCAACGGTGATGGTACCGTGGGCTGGAGCGATAGAGAGAGCATCGTTGAAAGCGTCGGAGGGGACGATCAACTCGAAGCTCCCCTCGAGGGAAGAGGTTTCCACCTGGGTATCGCACACCGCAAGACGGTAAGCGTCGGTTGCCACCAGTCGCAGCATATTGTTTTCGACTGTCATCTGCACGCCCGTGAGGACCTGTCGATTCTTGTCTGTCGAGGTAACGCGCCACACGCGCGAAACCATCTCGGAAAGGATGTCGGTAGGAAGCTCCACAGAGCGCTCGAGGGCGAGCGTCGGGAACTCGGGGAAATCAGCGGCATCGAGCGTGTTCAACCTAAAGGAACTCTTGGCACACGTAATGGAGACCTGGCGATCTTCCACTATGAAGTTGACCGGTGCATCGGGCAAGGTCTTCGTGATGCTAGCAAGCATCTTGCAAGGGACAACCACACGGCCGGGTTCGTCCACGCGCACGGCCACACGATGGCGGATAGAGATGGTGTAGTTGCTCGTTTGGAACTCAAGAACACCGTCTTCTGCTTTGATGAGAACTCCGGAGAGGATGGGGAGTGTAGATGCACTCGCGATGCCCTTTTGTACGATGGCGAGAGCATCTGCAAGAGAAGACTGACTGACAGTGAAGCGCATCTCTATTACCTTTCTTCTATATATAGATAAATCTAATAATAGTAATAAGACGGTGGAAGAAGTTGATTACTGGCGTTTACGCAGGTGAGAGCCTTTTTGTTTTCAGCTTTGCACCCGTTGACAACACCCATCCTTTTCAACAGCTTTCGTGATGGCCGAATCTTTCAACGCATTTTTGAAAGTTGCCGACAAGTTTCCCTCCTCTTTTCCGTTACTTTTCAACAACGATTATGACTTAAGGATGATCTTGTTCTTGAGCTGTGCGAGCTCCTCGCCAAAATTAGCATCCTCGCGCAGTTTCCCCTCCACGACGCTGATGCTGTGGACGATAGTGGCGTGGTCACGCCCAAATACTGCTCCGAGAGCCGCCTGAGATTTGACATCGCACATGCTGTTTACCAGGTAGATGGCAACGTGGCGCGCAAACGCGATCGTTTTTTGCCTCTTTCTGCCGATCATGTCCTCATGGCTGATGTTGTAGTAGCCCTCCACCACGGATTGGACGGTTTTGGGGGCGATGACCTTGCGCGCGGTATCGAAGTACTCGTTTGCCACGGCATCGATATCCTCGGCGGTGAGCTCTTTTCCGGCCTGCTCTTTTTCATATGAGAGGCTGGCGCAGCGCTCGCAGAAGCTTTCGAGCTCGCGGATGTTGTTGCCCGAGACCTCGGCCATGTGCTTGAGATGATCCTCGCTGAGGTGACCTTCGTGCATCTGCAAGTTGGAGAAGATCGAGGGTGCTCCTGCTGCGGGGAGCTCGTGCGCGTTGGATGCCATGCGCTTGCAGTAGTTCTGCAAGATGAGATACTTCATCTCGAAGCCAGGCTCGGAGATAAGGCAGAGCATGCCGGAGCTAAAGCGGCTCGTGAGGCGCTCGTCCATACCAAGGTCTTTCGGTGCACGGTCCGAGGCGATGACGATCTTCTTGTTTTCGCGAATGTATTCGTCCATCAGGCTGAAGAAGTAGTCGATGCTCGCCTGCTTGCCGATGATGTTTTGAATATCGTCGATGATCAGGACATTGGCCTCGTGGTATTCGCGAAGGATGCTGTGGCCGTCGTTTTTCTGCTTGGCCACCTCGTTGATGAAGTCGTCGATGTAGGTCTGGCTGTTTGCGTATTTGACCGTGATCTCGGGCTTATCGACTGCTAAAAAGTTTTTGATGGCGAATAGGAGGTGGGTTTTGCCCAGCCCCGACTTTCCGTAGATGAAAAGAGACGTGCATTCGCCCGGAACCTCAACGCTAGCGGTGAAGCGCAGGGCCGATTGATATGCATGCCTGTTTTCCACGCCCGGCACGAAGCTGTCGAACGTGAATTTCGAGTTGATGCCCACTGCAGGCTCAATCGCTTTTGCCTGCTGAGGCTCTTCGATGGGTGTTGTTTCACGTGAAGCGACCGGTGCTGCTTCCTGCTGTTTCATACTGCTCATCATGCGCTGAAACATCTCGGGCGTCATCGTGTTGTTGACCTTGACGCTTGTAGGGTCGGCGTCGCGTGCGGTGCGATGCGGCATCGGTATATCCGAGAAGGCACTCGCCTGAGCAACGAAGCTGCGGCTATCGTTTGTCTTTGCGGGCACGGTCCTCTCTTCGACGGCCGCGGGCGCCGGCATTGTCGAGGGCGTAGGGGTGCATGCCTGTTGGGGAGCGGGCTGCGTCGCCGGCGGCTGCGCGGCGGGGGCCATCGCCGGCACCTCGACCTTGAGAGCGAGGGGGGCGAACGTGATCTCTTCCAGGTATCTCTCTATCGTTTCTTGCTGTTTGAGCAGGTAGGTGGATGCGAACCTGCTTGGGACCTGCAGGGTCAGCGATTCGTCATCCAGCGATACGGGGACGGATTGTCCCAGCATATTGATAAGGCGCGTGTCGAGTCCGTCGCGCTGGCAAAACGAGACGATGTCATCGAGAAGAATCTGGGCCTCGTTATCCATTGTTCACATCCTCTCGCATCATCTGCTCTTCTATCCACGCTCGTCCGGTATCGGTGAGCATGTATTTTTGACCGTGTTTAATGATGAAACCCGACTTTTGAAGGCCGGCGAGTTCTCGCGACCACGTGGCAGGAGACGACCCGAAGGCATTTCCCAGGTCGGTGGGGCCGCAGGTGGCGTTGCCCATAAGGAACGAGAGCGCTTGCTGGCCGCGGGGCGTGACGAAGATCGAATTTGACGGTGCCATGGGCATCGACATCGGCATCGCCGCCATCGGTTGCTGATAAGGTTGCTGCGGCATGGTGGGATAACCCTGTTGGGGAAATCCCTGCTGCGCGTAGCCCTGCTGAGGAAATCCCTGTTGGGGGTAGGGCGCCGGCATGTACGAGCCCTGTGCGGCATAGGGCTGCTGATATGCCTGGGGCACGGCTTGCTGGGCGTAGGGCATTTGATACTGCCATGTTCCCGCCGCCTGCTGCGGCATCATCTGCTGCCATGGCTGCTGCGTGGGGCCCCCCGCCATCGACGGCGTCCCCATCGTTTGCATCATGGACGGGTTTATCTGCGGCATTTCCGCGGGGTGGGGGACTGCGCCGCGAATTGCCCCCGTGGTGTGCGAGGTCGAGATCTCGTTTACGCGCGCAGGGTCGAGGGTGACCGTCACTACGGTCCCGCCGTTGAGGTTATCCTCGATGGATACGACGCCTCCCGCGTTTTCAAGGTATTGCTGAACGAGAGGGAAACCCGCGCCCGTTCCGCGGATGTATCGTTTCTGGTCGCTGTCGGCAGACGTGATGCCGAACTCAAACGCGAGCTCTTTGTCTTCGATTCCCGGTCCTTGGTCGGCGAAGCGAATCGTGTTGCCGCCGTCGAGAATCGATATAATCGGCTCCATGAAGTGGGCGTGAATGAAGTTTTCCACGATCTCGCGGATAACCATTACCGAGATGGATCCGCCCTGTTCCTTCATGTTCTTATAGACCGTATTGGTGATTTCCTCGAGATAGGGGCGCGTTGCCTGCGGGGCGATGACGATCACGCGGGGTGTCGAGAACATATCGTCGTAGACGGCGATGCGCGTGGCGTAGCTCACACTCGCAGCCTCCTCTTGCTCGGGAGCATGCGGTTGTCGCGTTTCGCCGGTGAGATGGGCGTTATCGGGCGCCGGATCCCCGGAGTCAACGAAGGGGTAGAAATCGTCTGACATCGTTTTCTTTCTCAACGGGTTTCTTGTGTTTCAAGGATAACAGCATCGTGCACGAGGTTTTTTCACTTTTCAACAACTTTTCCCAAATGGATGAAAAGTGATAAAACGCAACGAAAAGTTATCAACGCTTTCAACGTGACCTGTTGAAAACTCAAGAAAAGGGCGTGAAAAAGTATGAAAACAGCCACTGAATGTTTTCAAAGGTTTGAAAAACGTGGAGAAACCTATGGTGACTTGGGTTCTTTTAGGTTCTTTTGATTGACACCGGCGCACCATATTCCCTACAATTTCAAAGCTCAGGTGTCTAAATCGTGAACTCACGAAATGCAGCAGGAGGATTTTTACCATGAAGCGTACTTACCAACCTAATAAGCGCAAGCGTGCTAAGACCCACGGCTTCCGCGCTCGTATGGCTACCAAGGGCGGCCGTGCTGTGCTCGCTCGTCGTCGTGCCAAGGGCCGCAAGCGTCTGACCGTCAGCGATAAATAAGCGCATGCTTCTCGCATGAGGACATTGAAGTCTCGAAAAGATTTCGAGCATGTGTTCACGCAGGGGAAGCGGTATAACCATCCCCTGATAAGAATGGTTATATGTGGTTCAAGCAACGAAGGCGATCCGGGAAGGGTCGCCTTCGTTGCTGCCAAAAGGCTGGGTTGTGCCGTTGTGCGCAACCGCTCTAAGCGCGTTTTGAGAGAAGCCGCACGTACGTGTCGCCTACCGAGAGATGGGTACGAGATCATTCTATTTGCAACCCCCAAGACCCGCGTGTCGTCTCCTTCCGAGATGACGGCGGCTCTTGAGTCCTTATGTGTTCGGGCTGGTTTGGATGGATAGAGCTCGTCGTTCGCTTCCTCAGCGTGCGGCTATAGCACTTGTTCGGTGCTATCAGCGATATATCTCACCCCTCCTACCCGATTCATGTATATACTTCCCCACGTGTTCGCAGTATGTTGTCGAAGCTGTGGGCAAGTATGGTGTTCTTAAAGGCTGCTGGCTTGGATTTCGTCGCATATTGCGATGCAATCCCTTGCATGACGGCGGCTATGATCCCGTGCCGTGAGGCATGATTCGTATCGGAGGATTATTACATGTGGGATTGGATCGTTAACGTCCTTTTTCAGATTCTGGCGTTGATTCAGCAGTTTGCTGTCGACTGGGGTCTGTCCATCATCATCTTGGTCGTCATCATTCGTTTGCTCTTGACGCCGCTGATGATTAAGTCGAGCAAGTCTACCGCTCGTATGCAGGTTCTCACCCCTAAGATCCAGGAGATTCAGGAGCGCTACGCCGATGATCCCCAGCGTCAGTCTCAGGAGATGCAGAAGTTCTACGCCGAGAACAAGTTCAGCCCCTTCGGCGGATGCTTGCCCTTGCTGATCCAGATGCCCATCCTGTGCGCCCTGTTCACGCTTCTCCAGCATCTTGGCGATTACTTCGATGGAGAGACCTTCTCCTTCTATGGCATCCTTCCTAACCTTCAGACCTCTGTTGCCGCCACGCTGCCCCAGGGTTTTGGCGTTGCTGCTCCGTATGTCATCGCGCTGCTGCTGTTCGCCGTTTTGACGCTCATTCCGCAGCTCTATATGTCGCGAAATCAGACGGGCGCTCAGGCTCAGACCATGAAGACCACGGCTATCATCATGTCCTTCTTCATGCTGTTCATTGGCTGGAGCCTTCCCGCCGGCGTTCTCCTGTACTACGACGTATCCTCTCTTTGGCAGGTCGTTCAGCAGATTTTCGTGACTCAGAAGGTTATCGACAAGGCAAAGGCCGAGGAAGAAGCACGTATGGCCAACGCACCGATCGAGGTCAACGTCGTTCGTCGCGAGCACAAGCCCCGTCCTCATAAGAAGAAGTAATTATTAGGTACCTAATAATTGGAGTGTTTCATGTCTGATATCAACGAGGAGATTTCCACCGAGTATTCTGGTGACTATCCGGAAATCGCTGCAGCATATAAAGCGGGCGAAGAGCTTACCGATGAGCAGCTCGACACCATCGCTGATGTTGCCATCTCTATTCTCCGTTCCATCCTTGGATTCTTCGATGCTTCAGATTCCCCTATCGATGAATATGAGGGCGATGAGGGTGAACTGATTCTCGATGTGACCGCTCCCGATCTTGCGGTCCTTATTGGTCGTCATGGTCGTACCCTGGAATCTCTCCAGACCATGTTCTCCCTTCTCGTGAGCCGTCGCCTTGGATTCCGCTATCCGGTTTCCGTTGATGTTGAGGGTTATAAGAGTCGTCGCCATGACAAGGTTATTTCCATGGCCAACTCTGCTGCTGCTCGTGCTATTCGTCAGCATTCAACAGTGAGCCTTCCTCCTATGAGTGCATATGAGCGCCGTCTTGTGCATATCGCACTTCGGGAGAACAAGAAGGTTGATACGCACTCTGAGGGTTCCGATCCCGAACGTCGTGTTGTTATCACTGTTGCTTAGTTTTCTTATTTAGAGATTCAGAAGAGGGTCAGCAATGGCCCTCTTTTTTTGACTGAAATTCTTGTTACACTAAATTCAGTCAGAATGAGATTAAGGAGTACCTATGTCCGGTCGTTCTGTTGTGCTGAATGAGCTCGAGTATTCAGACGAAAAAATCGCGGGGTTGGCTAACAAGCTTCTCAACGCCTGCGCTGACTACGACATCGAGATTTCATCTGAACAGGCTTATGCCTGCGTTCGTCATTTACTCTATGTAGAGCAGGTCAACACTTATATCAACCTTACACGTATCACTGATCTGTCTGAAGCCCTCATCCTGCATATCTTGGATTCATTACTGCTTGCTCGTTACTTCGATGGTTCAGAAGTTAAATATCTTGATATGGGAACTGGAGCAGGTTTTCCGGGAATCCCTTTGGGAATTGTAACGGGCGTCCATGGTACTCTCATTGACTCTGTTGGTAAGAAGATCAATGCTGTTAATGCTTTCATTCAAAAGCTTCAGTTGAATAATATTTCTGCTGTCCACACTCGTATTGAAGAGTATGCCATTCAAAATCGAGAGTGCTTTGATATTGTAGTTGCGCGCGCTCTTGCTGGAATGCCTATTCTCATTGAATACTCCGCTCCGTTCCTTTCCAAAAATGGAAGGCTCGTTATTTCAAAAGGTAATCCTGAGGTTGACGAGTTACATTCTGCTCAAAAGGCTGCTTCTATTTGTGGCTTGAAGCTCGTTCAAGATGATTCGTTTGATCTTCCTAACGATCTTGGCCATCGTGAGATTTATATATTCGAGTGCGTCGCCAAGCCTTCTATCGCTTTGCCGCGTGCCAATGGCATGGCTCGCAGAAATCCTCTTGCATGATTGTTTCACGTGAAACATAATGAATTATAGAAATTGAATTGTTTCACGTGAAACATGACATGCTGCGGATGTAACAACGTTTCACGTGAAACAATGCGATCACTCAAATAAACTTCAATCGAACAAGGAGGGTGACGTGGGCTTTAAGGACGTAAAAAGGTCTAAAAGCGCAAAAGACACGCGTATTATTGCGATCATCAATCAAAAAGGTGGAGTCGGTAAGTCTACAACAGCGGTAAATCTTGCAGCCGCTCTTGGCGAACAAAATAAAAAAGTGCTTATCGTCGACTTTGATCCGCAGGGAAACACAACGAGCGGTTTTGGAATCGATAAAGAGCAACTAGAAGCCTGTGTGTATGATGCTCTCCTACATGATGTTCCGGCAGAAGAGATCATTCAGTCTACTGAGTGCAAACGTGTATTCGTAGTTCCTGCTACCATTCAACTGGCAGGCGCAGAAATTGAGCTTGTTTCTGCAATGGCGCGCGAAACACGTCTTAAAGATCTCCTTGAGCCGATTGTCGATGAATTTGACTTCGTATTTATCGATTGCCCGCCATCCCTTGGCTTGCTCACCATCAATGCACTTACCGCAGCTGATAGTGTCCTGATTCCTATTCAGTGCGAATATTACGCACTAGAAGGTGTAACCAAGCTCTTGGAATCGATGCGTATGGTAAAAACGCGCATCAATAAAGAGCTCGATACATATGGCGTGCTTCTGACGATGTATGACTCTCGTACTTCACTTTCAAATCAGGTTGTCGATGAGGTTAAGGGATTCTTTGGTGATAAGGCGTTTAAGACCTGTATCCCTCGTTCGGTAAAGGTTTCTGAAGCCCCTTCTTTTGGTATGCCCGTAATTAAATACGCACCGAACAATAAGGGTGCAAAAGCCTATATGGATCTTGCCAAAGAGGTGATTCGCCGTGCCTAGTCCTAAGAAAAAACAAGCACTTGGTCGTGGCTTGAATGCATTGATGGGTGAAGCACAGACGGAAACGGGGAGCGCTGCTTCAGACACACTGGTCGACATCAATAAGATTCAGCCGAATCCCAATCAGCCTCGAACGCACTTCAATGAAACTCTACTCCAAGAGCTGAGTGAATCGATTCGCGAGAATGGCGTCTTGCAGCCTCTCCTGGTTCGCAAGAAGGGTCAGAAATACGAAATCATTGCAGGTGAGCGAAGGTATCAAGCATCGAAGCTTGCCGGTGTCGAGAAATTGCCAGTGATCATTAAAGATGTTGATGATCAAAAGATGCTCGAACTTGCTCTGATTGAGAATTTGCAACGCTCTGATTTGAATCCGATTGAAGAAGCAAAGGGTTACAAGCAACTTCTTAAAGAAAGTGGTATGACTCAGGAGGCTCTCTCAAAGGCTGTTTCTAAGTCTCGTTCTGCAATTACTAATTCGCTTCGTCTTTTGGATCTTCCGGACGAGGTCCAGCAGTTCTTGTTTGATGGGAAGATGACAGCCGGTCATGCCCGTGCGATTCTTGCTGTTCCATATGAAGAGGCTAGAATTCGGCTTGCCCAGAAGGTTGTAGATGAGGGTTTATCTGTACGCGCGACTGAAAATCTTGCTCCACTGTTTTCTGTCGGAGATGAGCCCAGGAAGCCTAAAGCAGTGATGCCCCAATCGTATAAGAAGGCGGCTCGTGCTCTTCGTCAGGTGTTCAACACGAACGTAAAGGTGAAATCTTCGCGCGGCAAGAACAAAATTGAGATTGAATTTAAGGATGAAGAAGAACTGTCGCAGATTCTATCCGTTGTAATGAACAATACGGAGGAGTAAATGAAAAAGGTTCTTGGATATCTCGGTTTGGGTGCAATTGTTGTCGCTGGTAGCCTGTTTGGATATAAAGTGGCTACGGATCAGGAATTTCGCGGTCGATTGACTCGCGGCGCACAGGATATGTATAAAGAATCGAAAAAGAAAGTTGATAGTGTTACAGAAGATGTAGCATTAAAAACCGCACAGATGACCAAGAATCCAAAGGTGAACCAAGACTGGGTATCCAATCAATGGGACATGATTGGATATTAAGGCACCTTATTAAAAAAGCTCCATATTCTCTGATAAACAGAAGCGACTGGGTGAGAGCCTGGTCGCTTCTGTTTATATCGATACATATAAATGAAAAACGCTGCTGCCCATATTTGGGCAGCAGCGTCAGATGTTTCATGTGAAACGATATTTAAGACTCATTGGATTTGAAGCGACGTTGCTTAAGCTGACCGCAAGCGGCGTCGATGTCTCCCCCGCGCGAGTTACGGATCGTAGTTTCGACGCCATGCTTCAGAAGACGGCGCTGGAGCTCCTCAACCTTCACAATGGGCGAAGGCTTGAGAGGACTGTTCTCGATATTGTTGAGCTGAATCAAGTTAACGTGACAGAGCGTGCCCTCACAGAACTCAACAAGTGCGTTCATCTCGGGGTTGTTGTCGTTGATGCCGTCAATCATGGCGTACTCGTATGTGGGACGACGCCCGGTCTTTTCAACGTACAGCTGGATTGCTTCGTGAAGGCGCGGAAGCGTGTATTTTTTCACGCCGGGCATAAGTTGATTGCGCGTAGATTGAATGGCGGAGTGCAGGGAGATAGCCAGGGTAAACTGCTCGGGGAGGTCGGCAAAACGACGAATCCCAGGAATGATTCCGCAGGTAGAAACGGTGAGATGACGTGCACCAATGGCAAGACCCTCAGGATCATTGAGCGTTCGAAGGGCTTCGAGAACGTTGTCGAAGTTGTTGAAGGGCTCGCCTTGGCCCATGAAAACAACGCTCGTCACGCGCTCGCCAAAATCTTGAGAGACATGGAGAACCTGGTCGACGATCTCGCGGGCGGTAAGGGAGCGGGAGAGGCCGGAGAGACCCGTTGCGCAGAAAGCACAGCCCATGCCACATCCAGCCTGAGTGGAAACACAGACGGAAAGCTTGTTCCTCGTTGGCATTCCCACGGTTTCTACGGAGACACCGTCGGAGAACTCGAGAAGATACTTGCGCGAACCGTCGCGAGAGACCTGCTTGACGATCTCCTTGGGAGTATCAAAGCAATACTCTTCTTCAAGAGCGGCACGAAGAGACTTAGGAAGATTGGTCATCTCTTCAAACGAACATACGTTCTTAATAGAAATCCATTCGTGAAGCTGTTTGGTGCGGAACGCGGGCTGGCCGCATGAGGAGACAACCTCAGCGAGTTCGGCATAGGTAAGATCTCGGATATCCCGTTTACGGACAATCTGCTCCATGATGCCCCTTTCAATACGTAAAAAAACATAGTTACCTCTACAATAAGGTATCTGCGTGAATTACAAGGAGCAGGGAAACGCGAGATACGCAAAAGTACATCGTGTTTGAAATCTATTTGCTGTTGAGTGGGGGAATTGTGCAAACCCAGGCCATCGATAAGGATCTACGTATCGCGGTTCTTGCGGGAGGTAGCTCGTCTGAGCGCGAGGTTTCGCTCAATTCGGGTGCTAACGCAAGGAAGGCGCTGCTAGAGGCTGGTTATGAAACCGTCGACATGCTCGACCCGGCGAATAAGACGTTTATAGACACTATTCAAAGTTATGACCTAGCGTTTCTTGCCCTGCATGGTGCGGGTGGCGAGGATGGAGAGATTCAACACGTTCTCGATTATCTTGGGATTCCCTATACGGCATCGGATGCTTTTTCGAGCGCCTGCGGAGCCGATAAAGAGGTGTCGAAACTCATCTATGCGGGTGCTGGCATCCCGATTGCAAAGGGCGTGACGCTCAAAAAGGACGACCCGATAACCGTCGAGGACATTGTGACGGTTGTAGGTGAAGAGAGTTTTGTAAAGCCTGCGGTAAATGGTTCGAGCTATGGAATCTCGCTGGTAAAAGACCCTGCCGAGCTTCCTTGTGCTATTGAAAAGGCATTTAAGTACAGCGATAAAGTACTCATCGAGCAGCGCCTTGTGGGTACTGAGATTACCGTTGGCGTGTTTGGCGACGACGATTCGCTCGCGGCATTGCCGGTTGTCGAGATCTGTTGCCCTGAGCAAAGTGATTTCTATGATTTGGACGTGAAGTATATCGATCCGACGGATATTCACCGTATCCCTGCGCGAATCAGCAAAGATGATTATGAGATGGCTCAAGAACTGGCCTGCCGTGCCCATGAAGCCTTGGGTTGTTTTGGCATTTCGCGCAGTGACTTTATCGTGACGTCCGCAGGACCTGTTATTCTCGAAACCAATACTATTCCCGGCATGACCGATGCCTCCCTGTTTCCAGATGAGCTGCGCCATGCCAATATCGAGTTTTCCGATGCCTGCGCAATGTTGGTCAGGATGGCCCTCGTGCGAGCAGGAAGGCAATAAGGAGAAACATAAGCCCCATGCGCATGAAAGACGCGGTTTTACCCGGTACTCCCGACTATGTGATCGAAGCATACGAGACGCTCGCCGATCGCGCGAAAACGCGTTCTTTTGGGTTGATAGAAGACGATGTGATCGTACTCGATACCGAGACGACGGGACTTTCGCTGCAAGATAACAAGCTGATCGAGATTTCCGCCGCCCGCATGCGCGGGAGAGAGGTCGTCGACCGTTTCGATACGTTTGTTCATCCAGGATGTCCCATTCCCGCAGAGATCACGAGGCTGACGAGCATCACCGATGCCGATGTGGCCCACGCCCCGAGTGCCGAGGAGGCGGTTGCCGCCCTTGAGGTGTTTGTGGGCGGATGTCCCGTCATCGCTCATAATGCGACGTTTGATCGCTCTTTTATCGAGTCGGTTAAGGGAGGAGTGCGCGTAAGCGATATCTGGATCGACTCGTTGGCACTTTCTCGCGTTGCCTTGCCGCGCCTGGTATCCCATAAGCTGTCGTTTATGGCAGACCTATTTGGATGCGATGCCGTGTCGCATCGTGCCGATGCGGATGTCGAGGCGCTTTGCGGGGTTTGGCGCATTCTTCTTACGGCTTTGTCCGATCTGCCCGCCGGCCTTCTTTCTCGCCTGGCAGACATGCACCCCGATGTCAGCTGGCCGTATCGTCCCATCTTTTCATATCTTGCGGCTGAGCATCCGGGAGCTGCATTTTCTTTGGTGGCAGAGAGGCAACGCGTCGTTCATGCCGATCTTTCTCCGGAGCGCGTCGATGCCGACGACCTGCCTAGAATCGATATGCCTGCAAACGAGGATATCGAGACGGAATTCCTTCCCGGCGGCAAAGTTGCGGCGATGTATGAAGGCTTCGAGGCGCGTGCTGAGCAGGTGGAGATGGCTCAGGAAGTGCGCGATGCCTTTGTCGTGCGTGGGCACCGTGTAATCGAGGCGGGAACGGGTGTTGGTAAATCGATTGCATATCTTCTGCCCGCGGCTGAGGCTGCGAAGCGCAATCGCATCACCATAGGTATTGCTACGAAATCGAACAATCTGGCAGATCAGCTCATGTACCATGAGCTCCCCAGGCTTGCTGCTCAATACAACGGTGAGCTCACGTTTACGGCGCTCAAGGGTTACGATCACTATCCCTGCCTGCGTAAGCTTGAACGTTTGAGCCGTTCCTCGAGCGAGATAAAAACGAATAGGGATCCGGCGGATACCTTGACGGCAATCGCCGTTATCTACGCCTTTGCCTGTCAGTCCCCTGATGGCGACCTTGATGGTCTGGGTATTCGTTGGCGCAGCGTCAATCGCGCCGATCTTACGACCGCCTCGCGTGAGTGTGCCCGCCGTCTGTGCCCGTTCTTCCCGGATGGTTGCCTCGTCCATGGCGCGCGCCGTCGCGCCGCTCGTGCCGATATCGTGGTCACGAATCATTCTTTGCTCTTTAGAAACGTGGCAGCCGAGGGAAAGATTTTGCCTCCTATCCGTCATTGGATTGTGGACGAGGCACATTCCGTGGAGCGCGAGGCGCGCAGGCAATGGGCCCGAACGGTATCTGCTGATGAGTCCCGCACGGTGTTTGAACGCCTAGGGGGAGAGCATATGGGCGCTCTCGGCCAGTTGACCCATCAACTCGCCGGTTCGGATGCGGCAACGCTTTATATGGGTCTCACAGCAAAAGCGGTGGCCACCACGGGCCGCGCATCGGTTGCCATGGCGGGACTCTTCGATGCTGTTCGCGATCTTTCGCGTACCCAGCGTGGAGGGGCCTATGACATGGTCAACCTCTGGATTGGTCCAGAGTTGAGGGAAAGCTCCGCTTGGGATGAGTTCCTCGCTCCCGCCAATACGGCGCTTGCTGCTCTCGAAGAAGCGGCAAAGAATCTGTCTTCACTGGTGGAAACTGTATCTGCGGATAAACCCGATCTGGTTGTCGAGGTTGCCGACGGTGCGCGCCGCCTTAAAGAGATGAGGGAATCGCTTGCCTTGATCGTTGAGGGTACCGATGAACGCTATGTATTCTCGCTACAGGTGAATCGTCGCCTTAAGGCTGGCGGAGAGACGCTTTCTGCCGAGCTTTTGGACATCGGAGAGGCGTTGGCGGAGCGCTGGCTTCCCGAGATGCAGTCGGTTATCTTCACGTCAGCCACCATCTCGATCGCGGGTAATTTCACGCACTTCTTGAAGTCCGTCGGCCTTAATCGCCTACCTTCAGGCCTTACCAAGACGGTCCATTTGGATTCAAGCTACAACTTTGACGAGAACATGACGGTTGTCGTGGCAGGGGACGTGCCCGACCCGCGAAGCCGTGACGCCTACCTCGATACGATGGAGAAGTTGCTTATCGATGTGCATCTTGCCATGGGCGGATCGGCGCTAACACTGTTCACCAACAGGCGCGACATGGAAGATCTCTATGCTCGCGTGGAACCCAAACTTGCCGCTGAGGGTTTGGAGCTTGTGTGTCAGCAGCGCAACTCTTCCTCGCGCTACCTTCGCGATCATTTTATAGCGGAGAAATCGTCCTCCCTCTTTGCTCTTAAGGCGTTTTGGGAGGGCTTCGATGCGTCGGGAGATACGCTTCGCTGCGTAGTGATCCCTAAATTGCCGTTTGCGAGCCCAACTGAGCCTCTTGCTCAGGAAAGGGACCTTCGCGAGGAGCGGGCATGGGCTCAATATGCGCTGCCCGATGCAGTGCTCGAGGTCAAGCAGGCTGCAGGTCGTCTTATTCGCACTTCATCGGATGTGGGCGTTCTCGTGCTCGCCGACTCTCGCTTGGTGACAAAGGGTTACGGGAAAAAATTCCTGCAATCGCTTCCAACTTCGGGATATCAAAAGATCGAGTCTAATCAGGTTGGACGCTATCTTGAGCTGTGGAGGGCAAGTAAGTCGAGATAAGTCGATATAGCTCTAGAGTTCAGGAAGAATCAGTTGCTGTGCGTATGAAGTGAGCTCTGCGCGCAGCGACTGCGGTTCCAAAATCTGCAGGTTTCCCGCTGCAGCAAGAACCTGGTCGAACAGCCAGGGCTTTGAGACCAGACTTATTTTAAGCAGAACGGTTTCGTCGCCTTGCTCTTCGATGCGCTCAACTCCAGCCCGAGTGATAAGGGGCAGGTAGTTTTTTGTGCACTTCAATACTGTTCTAATGCCTGAATTCTCGAGATTTTTAGCAACGGTGGTCCGAATAAAGGGGTGGCTTACTGCCGATTCTTCGGTCATCTCGAGCGACGAGATACGATCGAGACGGTATTTGCGCTGTTCATCTCGGTCGACGTCCCAGGCATCGAGGTAGGTGGAAGAACCCTCGCTCGTTAGACAGTAGGGATCGACAGTTCGAACTTTCGGCTCTGTATCGCTTGCGGAGCGATACTCCATATTGACCCTCACGCCGTCCTCTATCGCTTCGAGGAGCTTTTGGTAGAACGAGCCGTAGCGAGCAGGTTCTGCAAGGCCGATCATCCGTGTCTGGAGATGCGATGGGTCGTCGAGTGCCGCCTGGATGCGAAGGCGAGTATCTGCGTCGATATTCAGCGAGTCGAGGACGTGGCGCAGGACGGCGGCATCGCTGAAAGAGAGTCGCAGCGGAACGAGGCGCGCGGCGTCTCCGCCAAGCGATACCGTCTTTTCATCCATGTCGACGATGGCCCTCACGCCGGTTGAACGGTCGGACAGGCTCGAGACAATCTCGACGATGCAGTCAAGATCTTTTGGCTGTACCCCAAGTACGGAACAGGCGCGTAGGATGGGGATGGATTGATTGGGGGCGGCGGTGAGAAGCTGAAGGAGCCTGATGCCGCCCGCGATAATCTGATCTGCTTTGAGTTTAGATTCGGCCATGGGGTTCAACCGCCTCGGTGATCATTGAATTCCAAAGGGAAACGAGGGATGCGGGAGCGCACGGCCTCATGCCGAGCGAAGCGTTGGCAAGAGCCATGGATGCGGCCGCGGCAAGGTTTTTAACGGTGATCTTCCAGTGCAAAGAGCCGTCCGCTTGCTGTTCGAGCATTCCTCGCCCAAGCGTAAGGACCTTGATCTCCTCTTCAACGGCGTGCGCAGGAAAAGAGAACTCGACGGGAGTTTCCTCCTCGTTGCCCAAATCAAAGGGGAGGAACTGGAAGGAATCGAGGGAGAAATCATCGGGAACGGTGTAGGATCCCCGAGGTCTGTTTACGCTTACGATGCGATCGGTGCGAAACGTGCGAATCGAGTTCGAGAGATTGTCGAGTCCGACGAAATAGCACTGGTTTGCCTGATTGAAGATGCCATAGATTGATACTGTGCGCTTGGATTCCTCTCCTTTTGAATCTCGGTAGCAAAACGGAAGGGACTTGTGTGAGCAGCATGCCGTCCATACCATATCGAGGACATTTTGTGCCTGGTCGTCAAACTGTTCTCCGACGGCATCCTCACCTTCCTCGATATCGGTGTCGATCGCTGCGGCGACCGCACGGATGCGGAGAAGTGCGGAGCGAAAGGAGATTTTCTCGCGCTTCAGATATTCGTCAACGGCATGTACCAGCATATCCGCATCGTTTTGAGTGATGACGGCGGTGTCGATATGGGTGCGTCCTCGGTCGATTTCCCAGCGGCTCTCTTCGGTTTCGCTGGCGCCGCTTTCTTTGACCTCGCGAATATGGATTCCATAGTCCTCGAGTTTCTTACGGTCGCGTTGGAATTTCTTCTTTTCGCTTTCGACCCCGGCAGCACCGTATCCTAGATCGCTGTCGGTGATGATTTCGGTGGTGGTGAGGGGTCTTGTCGAGCAGTTCAAGACGAAAAGAAGATTGAGAATGCGTCGGGCGGATTCATTGAGCTCGCCTGAGCCATCTGACAAATGAGTTTTAATTTCAGCCATATGACGTGCAGTCCCTTCCGCCGTGGCTTTTTCGCCGCAACGGCACCATTTTAATCGATATGGAGTCTCGCGGGGAAAATGTGCCAAGGGGGCTGGCATCCATGCTCGGCGCTGCAGCTAGAGATAAGTAAGGGTATACTTTCGCCTATACATGCTTACCGTGGGAGCGGTATGTTTGTATGCGTTAAGCAACTGCGATATGGAGCCCTACATGGCTAACAGTAAAAAATATTTGAACCATCTTCTGCAGCGCACGGAGATCACTCCTGCCTGCAGTGAGGAAGAGCGCACCGCTGCCGATGTCATCGCGCATATTTTCACCGACCACGGCTTCACTCCCGAGGTGCAGGAATTTACCGCTTCTTCGTCTCGAAAAAACGTTACGGCCATCGCGGGAATCGCGCTGTTCGTCGCCACGATTCTCATGGGCCTCGGTGGCGCACTTGGCGTTTTTGGTTTTTTGCTTGCCCTTGTAGTGGGAATTCTATTCGTGCTCATTCGCATGGGTAAGATTTCCGTTCCCTCCATTGGCGCCAACGGCCTTTCGCAAAACGTCATCGCATATCATCAGGCATCTGGCCCCTTGGCTTCGCCTCGAAATCGCCCAGTCGTCGTGGTGGCACATTACGACTCTTCCCGTGCCGATCTTTTGAGCCGTGAGCCTTTCTCAAACTATCGCCCGATTATCAACAAGCTCTTCCCCGTCGCCATGGTACTTCCTGCGGTTGTGGCTATTCTTCGCCTGCTTCCGCTTCCCGGTGCCCTCAAGGCTGTGCTGTGGGTTGTCGCTATCCTGTTCTCGCTGATTCCCCTACTGCGCTCCGTGGCATTTTTGTTCGATCATTTTGCCATGCCCTACACGACGGGGGCCATTTGCAACAAGTCTTCCGTTGCGGCCATGTTGGGCGTTATGGACGCTGTTGCCCCGTCGTCGCGCACCGAGGAATTCCCCGAGGATGTTCCCTTTGAGGAGTACCTGGAGTCGCTGAACAATGCGTATCAAAGCTCTTATACCGCTGATGTCGCTGAGGGGGTAAGCGAATCTTTCCCTCAAGGAGATTTCGACGCTGTCGGTCTCGATGAGGTTGAAGAAGAGATTCCCGCCCCGCTTCCCGTCGCTGCCCAAGACGAGAACGATGACATCGTGACGCAGCCGGAACTGGAGGACATTGCGGAGGACGAGCCGGTCCATGATGCCGACGAGAGTCCTGTCGAAGAGATTGTCGTTAACGAGCCTTCTTCCGAGGATGATGATGCGGCAGCTCCCGCCGCCCTCGCTGACGAAGAGGTCCCTGCAGCCGCCGTCCTTCCCTTCAATATTGCAGGAAACCTTCGCTTTGGCACGGATGCCATTCGCTCTTTGGGCATGCTTCCCGTTGAGTGCGAACTCGAATACGACGACGCTCAGTTCCCGACGGTCGAGCCTGCGGCCGTTGTTGCCGATCAGGCGGTTGTTGCTCCTGTCGATGAGGCACCTTCGGCTTCCGAGTTCGTTGAGGATTCGATTGAAGAGGCTCCTGCCTCGTCTGCCGTTGAGACTCCGGTCGAGGAGGCTGCCGCTCCAGCACCTGCAGTGGTTCCGGTTTCTCCTGTCGCCCCGGCACCTGTCACCGATCATGTGTCCGTTGCTCCGGCGCCCGCTGTGGTCCCCATCAGTCCCTCTATCCTCGATGACGAGGTAACCGAGGAAGAAGAGGCTCTTGCGATTCCCGCCTTTGTGACCGAGCTTGGTGAGGGCGAACAGGGTGAGGAAAACGAAGCTGCTGTCGACGAAGAGATTGTTCTTGATGAGCAGCCTGTTGGCCAGGTTGCTGCCGAGGAAGCCGCTGACGCATCTCAGACCTCAATCGTCCCGCCTATCCCGGACGAGCTCGTTGAAGATCAACCCCTCGATGCTTCCCAGACTTCTGTGGTGGCGCCCATTCCGGACGAGTTGGTCGAGGATCAGCCTATTGACGCATCTCAGACCTCAATCGTTCCTCCTATTCCCGATGAACTCGTTGAGGATAATCCTCAGCCTGCCGACGTCGAAGAGCAACCGGTAATGTTTACGGGCATCGAGGACTTCGAGGAAATCATTCCCACCGATGACATGGAGGTCGTCGAGGCCGATTTCGAGCTGGTTGAAGACGAGCCTCTGTCGTTTGACGAGGACGATCAGTCCGATGTCGAGGATATCCAAGCTGTCGATGATGCTCCCGAGAATGAAGACGAGAGCGAAGGGGAGCAGAAGGTTTCCGCTCCGGACGAGACGGTTTCTGTTGATATGGCTCAGATGCTGGATGGGCAGGATTCGGACGCG
Organism: uncultured Collinsella sp.; assembly: GCA_934654625.1. GTDB lineage: Bacteria > Actinomycetota > Coriobacteriia > Coriobacteriales > Coriobacteriaceae > Collinsella. The sequence goes on from CAKUGM010000001.1 coordinate 26,609, forward strand.
CAAGAGGGTGTGGCCGATCAAGGGAACGTCGACGCTGTCTCGGGTGACGCTGTCGAAGGCACTCCTATCGATTCCACGCAGGCGTTCGTTCCGTCTGATTCTGCTCACGTTGGAAGAACGCAAGCGATGCCGGCGCAGCCGAAGGGGACCCAGGCTATGCCTGCCCAGCCCCAGGGCAGCACGCAGGCGATGCCCGCTCAGGTCGAAACCGTCGATTCCTTGATGGCTCAGATTGCCCCGCAGGTGACCCCGGCGCCGCGCCCCCAGCGACAGATCAACATTCCGTCGCTCAATTCGACTCCTTCTTCACCTGTCTCCACGACGCCCTCTGCTGTTCAGATTCCGCCGGTGACTCCGACGGTTCCCGTGAACCCGCCGGCGAACCGCGCCTCGCTTTTCGATCTGCCGGATCCTTCTTCCAAGCCGGTGGATCCCTTCTCTTCCATTCCGGCTCCGGTCGATATGGATCAACCCGTCGCGGCAAAGCCGACGTTCACCGTTATCGATTCGAGCGATGCGGTGGCTCCTTCTGCGCCGCAGCAATTTGAGACCATCCATGCGGTCGCTCCCGTTTCCGCTGTGCCCACCAAGAAGCGCCGCGGTTTGTTTGGGCGCAAGAAGAAGGAAGAGACCAGCATGAGCGACTGGCTCGGCGTGGACGAAGACTTTGACGCCAAGCGCTCTGGTCGCGATATCGGCTCGTGGGACAATTTTGAGGGTGACGATGGCTGGAAGGGCGGTGCTGCCGGCGAGGGTGGTGAAGAGGAGCTTCGTCAGGCGGTAACGTCTCTTGGGGACGATGAGCTTTTGGGACACGATATCTGGTTTGTCGCAACGGGTGCCTCCGAGAATGACAATGCTGGTATGGAAGCGTTCCTCAACGAGCATCGCGACAAGCTCCGCGGTGTCTTTATCATCAACCTCAAGTGTATCGGCGCAGGTCAGCTTTCGATGGTCACGACCGAGGGTGAGCGCCGTACGCTCAAGGCAGACAGGCGCATTACGGGCCTATTCTCTCGTGTGTCCTCCGACTTCCATCGTCCGCTTGCTTCGGTTGAGATGCCGTATGTCGATACCGACGCTCACGTTGCAATGGAGAGGAGCTTGCGCGCAATGACGCTCGCCGGTATTGAGGGGTCGAGCTTTGCGTGCGCCTATACCGAGCAAGACCATCCCATCAACCTCAACACGGACAACATCACGTATGCGACCGATCTTGTCACCGAGGTTATCCGCAGGTCGTAGGATCGTACCGAGGTCAGATAGAAGCCCGCTTCCATCGAGGCGGGCTTCTTTTATTTACGTCGATATGGCGCATGCAATATGTACTTTTGGAAAAGCTGCTACGATAGCCCTATCCAAGTTTCAGGAGGAACCGTGTTCTCTTTTATTCGTCGCCATTGGGTTGCCTACACCGTAGGAGCTGTACTTGCTCTTCTGCTCGGCTTTGGTGCCGCTTGGTTCATAGGCGTCAAGTGTTCAACTCCTGAAGACGTGCGCATTGAGCGCATCAAGGCTGAGAAAGCTGCCGCAGAAGCCGATAAACAGCTTGAGAAAGATACGTCCGGCACGGAAGACGCCGACGCAAGTGATACTGCCGACGCTGGCTCTGCATCCTAGGTCACTAGCGTACAAATACGGTCAGCGTTCGTTCTCGCTGTCCAGCTATTGCATTTGAACAGGTAGCGAGTGTCAAAATCTGTCGCGCCTTTTCAACTTGTTTCTGCGCATCCGCAGCCTCGGCACTTGCCTCTTTGAGGATCTGGCAAAGCCAGCTGTGCAATCCCGTGTCGTCGGGCCATTCGAACCGCTGGATGGGCTCAAAGTCCTTTTTGACATGCAGTGCGCAGAAGGGTCTGAAGCGATAGGCAACATCGTTGACAAGCTCAATCGAGGCCATCCCAAGATTTGAAAACACGCGCGTCTTCCAGGCTGTCGCAAGAGGGCTGAACATTGAATCACTGGATCCCAGATGATGCCCAAAGACCAAGACGTGTTGGGAAGAGACGCTGCACCTATCATCGATGAAGGGGCAGCCGGCGACATTTCGTCGGTTCCAGAAATCATGGGTTAGATACCATTCGCGCCTCTGGGCGGATGCCTGGACAAGAGGATAGGATACCGGCGTGTTCTCGATATTGAGCCAGCCGACCGCATCGCTGTTTTGAGTAAGAAGGTCATGAGATTCATTCGTCGAAGATGATTGTGATGCATGCATCTCTTTCGTTCTCGTGGATACGTCACCTTTCAGTTGCTGGTATGCAAACTGTGAAGCCAGGCGCTGTGCAGATTCAATCCCGGCAGATCCACACCAGATGAGCGATGCGATGCCGCAAGAGGCTATAAATGTCCTCCGAGTCACCGCCTTCATCTCTTTGTTCCATTCGCTCTGCGTGTGATAGCGGGATGGATTAGCAACGCTACGAAAGCAATGCCGCAGAAGACGCCCGCAAGCAGGGGAATCAAGTCGGAATCAACACCGGTTTGGGCGAGGGTACGGCCGATAGACTGTTTGACTTCATCGCTATCATGATCCTCAAGATTCTCTCCACCACCATTTCGATACAGATCGATAGTGGCTTTGTTGATAAGGGCATTTCCGCCGTTCCAACGTTTGGTTGTCGATAGCTGGATGATAGCGGGGGCGAGGCCGTCTCCATCCTCTCGCTTGTGATTTGTGTCGTAGGAGTCGTTTTTACTTTTTATGCCCTCACGGTCCCAGCCATCTTGGCGTGTGGTGAATGAGCTACCAACACAACCAAATTCAAAGCGGATGGAGCAGATGCGCTGGCCTTCTTTAAGGTTGAGGTCGCGGGCGTTCAGGGTCGACGCCTTCGTGGCGTTGATGCCGCTTTTCCAAAGGCGCCAATGCGAATAGTCGAGCTTACGCCCTTCGCTTTCGAGCCAGGGATTCTCGTGTCCATCTTCAAGGGTCGCATTGCAATTTGATTCGTTGAGATAATCGTCGTCATCGGAAAGCTGATACCACACGTTGAGCTTGCCGTCGTAGTCTCCCTGCACCACGGGGGTCGTTACGCTTATGAGTTCAGCCATGTCCTGTGACACGCAGTCAAGCGGGTCGGTGACGGTGCATTCGTCAACCCATGTGTTGCTCGCGTTGCGCACGTCAAGGGAATAGGTGAATGTTTGTCCTTCGCCTGCCTCTGCAAGGTGCTGCTGTCGCTTATCGATTTCTCCGCTGATGTGAATAGGCTGGTCATACATAGCGACCGTTTGGATTTCTCCGTTTTCCTGAACGGTGAAAGTGATGCTTTCGGCTGCATCGTGTCCTTGTGGTGCTTGCGTTTCGGTAAGCGTGTAGGTGCCCGGCATAAGCGCTTCAATCCGATGGGGCTCAGTGGTCGAAATCCATTCATCGACAACCGTTCCCGCGGAATCGGTGACGGCGAGGTGCGCGCCCGGAAGTTCACTTTCATCGGTGATGTCGCGTTTAGAGATATCGATTTTAGTGAAATCGTTTTCGACGGTAATGGAATATAGCGTCGAGCCATCGATCTGCCCCTGTTCGTCAACGGTGAACTCGCGAACGAGGGGATCGAGGAGAAATCCGTCCACGGCCTGCGTTTCCAAGATGCGCCAGATGCCTGGTTTTAGGTGCATGGCTTTGCAGGTGCCATCCTCATCGGTTGTAATCTGGAGGGCAGAGCATCCTTCCTTAAGGTTGGGGATATCGACTTTGTTGTCGCATTCCTCCGTGACGTCCTCATTTCCATGAGGGTTTTGGGACTCGAGCGACTCCTCGTCCTCGAGGCGCCAAAGGGTGAACTGCACGCCGTCTAGCGGTTCTTCTGTTCCCATCTTTACCTTTTTGACCTCGATGCCCGTTGCCTCATTCGATGTGGCGCAGCTTGCGCTGACAAGCGGGGTGTTCTGGTTTTCATAGGTGAGCTTGAATACAAGAGGGCTGCCATCGAGCGCATGTCCCGGTGCCGGTTTCGTCTCAACGAACTCATATATTGCCTCGCCGGAACCTAGAGGGAGCTTTCCTGTTGTGGCGCGCCCCTCTTCATTTGTCGTGACGTGGTCGACAACGGTGCCGCTGCTCAAGAGGACAGACCCATCGTAGGCGAGGATATCTTCATGTGTGCGCACGTCAAACTCAGCACCGGCAAGAGCGGCACCGTCTTCTGAGCAAGTTTTGACGATTTGGGCGATTCCTGCGGCAGGCGTATCGGCCACGGTGGCAATGCAAACCGGCTCGTCCCCACTAATCTCGACCTTGATATCTTCTCCGGCAAGGACGTAGGGCCGCACCGCTGCCGTTTCTCGGATGTAATATGTTCCCGCTGCGAGCTGTTCGGGCAGCGTGACACATCCGTCGTCACCGGTTGTAAAAGTGTCGATGGTGGTTTGGGTCGGATACCAGACCTGCTGGGATATCGGGTTCTTGCTGGAATCGAGCAGCTGGAAAGAAAAACCTGCAAGGGCAATGCGCTCTCCAGACGCTGCATCAACTTTGACGATTTGCAGGCGCCCCAGCTTTCGGTGGTTATTGATGATGTATTTGAGTGTGGTTCCGTCGATCATTTGATCTACGCCGATCGTCCAATCGCTCACCGCGGCAAAGCCGTCGGGGACTGTGCCTTCAGCTTCGCGTATGGTGTATCCTGCGGCGTCGTAAGGAATCGCCCCCTGGATAGAGCCTGCGTCCGAGCCTGCCCCAAACCAAGCGCCTCTGCTCGTCGCGTAGCCGTCCTTATCGGTTGTGATTGAGCCGATTTCTTCATTCGTGGTGTTCGAGATAATCTGAAAGGTTACGCCTTCTGCGGGAACCTCTTGCTTAGAGGTCTCATCAGTTCCCTCGTCTTTGAATTTGGTTATTTCGATATCGAATGCAATGGGTGTTTCATCAAAATCGTGCTCTGGGGTAAGGGTTATCGTTCCCGCATCATTCAGATCGTCGGCTCCTACATGGTAGGTGTGCTCTTGGGTATCGAGCAGGTAGCCTACCGGCGCTTTGGTTTCGCGCACGTGGATGGTGCCGAGGGGGATGTTTTCAAAGGCGGCGACTCCATCATTGTCGGTGGCGGCGGTGGCACGAAAGTCTGGCGTGTCGTCTGAGGTCAGCTCGAACTCGGCGCCTTCAAGGGAGCACCCTGCTTGCGATACGCCGCCGGTCGCGATGTCGTGCTTGCGGACAACAAAGGTAAAGGTGCAGGGTTTATCGGCAGCGGTAACGAGCGTGCTCAGCCCTGCAGTGGTAAATTCGATTCGATCTTCGTTTTTGGCGTAGCCGCGAGGCGCCTTTGTCTCTCGGGCGTAGTAGGTGCAGTTGGGATCGAGTGCGAGCTCGGCATGTCCGTTTTCATCGGTGGTGATGCTTCCCACAGGCGAGGAATCAGATACTCGATAAATGGTGTATTCGGCCCCTTCGAGCGCGTACTCTCCGTTATTTGCACTGATGCGAGCATCTGCTGAGCTTTTTGTAAAAACGACTCGGCTCTTTTTCTCGGCAGTGATGAGGCACTGATAGCCAAAGGTCTTGTTCTCCCCTTTTGGGGTGCGGTTGATCCAGAGGATGGCAGACCCTTTTTCGATTCCTCCTGCACCCGCTCGAGCGTAAGCGAGTGTCTGCTGATAGAGGTCCCACGACGCCTCTTTTATTTGGGGGTCTTTAATAGCCTCCCAGCGTTCTTTATAGGCTTTATTGCCATGCCAGGGCGAGTCGTATTTGGGAATGAAGTTGAGAAGATCGGGTCGTTTGTCGCCAATGGCCAGCCATACGGCGGCCATGGTTGCCGATTCGGATTTTCCCTCGTCGAGGCCAGCAACCGATGTGACGATCTTCCCGTCGTATCCGTGGTAGATGACATAATCGAGCTCGGGGATCTCGGGAGAGCCGTACCGGGTGAGCTTTTGATTCACTTCGGGATAGGAGAGAAAGCCCTGAGCGCAATAAGCGACGTTTTGTCCCTCTACGCGAATGAGCTTGCCGTGCCCATCGGAGGAGTTGGGATTATGAATGAGGTTGCTTACCGTGAGGGAATCGCCGCTGGCATGCGCCCCGATAAGTGCGCTGCCAACGGCGCAGGTAGCTCCGAGGAGGGCGACCGCGAGCACGATGACAAGCGGTATCGTTCGATGGCGCTTAATGCTGCGTTTCGTATTGTCCTCATTGCGCCTTAAGGGTAGAAATGGTTTCCTGCGGTTCACGATCGCCCTCCCTCGAATTGACGGGAATCGAGCATATAGGGGAGGTTTCCCGAAAGGTTCCGCATGTGCTTACAAAAGAGGACGCGTGAATTCCTCTCCTTCTTCCCCTTTTTCTAACACAGCAGGTCAAAAGGGGTAAAACAGGAAAAAGGTTCGATCTGCCGGACGCAGAGGATGAGCTAAACCATAAAAAGAGAAGAGCATCTCCACGGCTTCCGGCAACGTCTGCGCCTTCACGCAGTTTTATCGTGGACTGGTACGTTTCTTGCCCCATAAGAACAATGCAGGTTATACTAACTACCGCGCATTCGCTGCGCCACACATGCGGGCATCGCCAAGTGGTAAGGCATCAGCTTCCCAAGCTGACACTCGCGGGTTCGAGTCCCGTTGCCCGCTCCAGAGAGCTTTCGAGCACGGTACCCGCGCGGCGCCGTGCTCGTTTCGTTAAAGCGCCGGGACTCGAACCCGGCAGGGTGCGAGCGTAGAGGACGCGGAGCGTTTTTAGCGAGCGGGCTACGCTTCGGGCGTTTTTATAGAACACGCTAGGCTGCCCCGTCTACGTCGTACAATGATTTCGTTACGTGCCAATAACCAAAAAGGAGCCGCAATGATCGACCGCTATACCCGTCCTGAGATGGGCCACATCTTCTCGCTGGAGAACAAGTACGCTGTCTGGCAGGAGATCGAGGTTCTGGCCTGCGAGGCTCAGGCCGAGCTCGGCAAAATCGGCATCACCAAAGACGAGGCCAAGTGGATTCGCGATCACGCCAACTTCGAGAAGGCGAAGGTCGATGAGATCGAAGAGGTCACCCGCCACGATGTCATCGCCTTCCTCACCAATATGAAGGAGTACATCGACGCCGACGTTCCGGCAGACGCTCCTAAGCCCAGCCGTTGGGTGCACTACGGCATGACCAGCTCCGACCTGGGCGATACCGCGCTTTGCTATCAGCTCACCCAGGCTTGCGACCTCATCATCGAAGATGTCCAGAAGCTCGGCGAGATCTGCAAGCGTCGCGCCTTCGAAGAGCGCGACACCCTTTGCGCTGGCCGTACCCATGGCATCCACGCTGAGCCCATGACGTTCGGTATGAAGTTCGGTTCTTGGGCGTGGGAGCTCAAGCGCGACCTCGACCGCTTGAAGGACGCTCGCAAGAACGTTGCATTTGGCGCCATTTCCGGTGCGGTGGGCACCTACAGCTCCATCGACCCGTTTGTCGAGGAGTATGTCTGCAAGAACCTCGGACTGGTTCACGATCCGCTGTCCACGCAGGTTATCTCCCGCGACCATCATGCTTATCTCGCCGGTGTCCTCGCTACTACGGCAGCTACCTGCGAGCGTATCGCCACCGAGGTCCGCAATCTGCAGAAGACCGATACCCTTGAGGCCGAGGAGCCGTTCCGCAAGGGTCAGAAGGGCAGCTCGGCAATGCCCCATAAGCGCAATCCCATCACCATGGAGAAGGTCTGCGGCCTCTCGCGCGTGGTGAAGGCAAACGCACAGGTTGCCTTTGACAATGTTGCCCTGTGGCACGAGCGCGACATCTCGCACTCCTCCGCCGAGCGTGTGGCTCAGGCCGATTCCTTTATCGCTCTCGACCACATGTTCCAGTGCCTCATCCGTGTGATCGATGGTCTGCAGCTCTATCCCAACCGCATGATGGCCAACCTTAACAAGACGCGCGGCCTCATCTTCTCCTCGAAGGTTCTGCTCGCTCTCGTCGACACGGGCATTACGCGCGAGGAGGCCTACGCCATCGTGCAGGAGAACGCCATGGCCACGTGGCACGAAGTGCAGGACTGCGTGAGCGGCCCCACGTTCAAGGAGCGCCTCGAGGCAGATCCTCGCTGCACGGTCAGCCAGGAGACTCTCGATGAGATTTTCGATCCTTGGGACTTCCTCACGCGTATCGGCGTGGTGTTCGATCGCCTGCAGGAGCTTGATTTCGCGTAAAGGCTTCTAACAAAGCATTGGTGAAGCCGCTGCACACGGCGCCCTATCAAAGGCGCGCGTGCGGCGGCTTTTGTGTCGAACGCCGCCACGGTGCCCCAATCGTGTACGCACCTTTACAATGGGGTACAACCAACGAACGCCTAGTTATTTGTCGTGCAAAACGAGGGGAATTTCACATCATGATCGAGTTTGACTTTACGCCGCACGGCGTCTGCGCGCGCAATATCCATGTTGCCGTTTCCGATGACGGCAAGACCGTCGAGCACATTGAGTTTACGGGGGGCTGCAACGGTAACCTCAAAGCGGTCTCGAAGCTCGTTGCGGGCCAACCTGTTCAGCAGATCGTTGACCTTCTTGCGGGCAATACCTGCGGCCCGCGTCCAACGTCTTGCGCCGACCAGATGACCCTGGCACTCAAAGAGGCAGTTGCCAAGGCAAACGCATGAGCCTATTCGATAGATCTGGCATAAGCCGAAGGGGGTTTGTTGGCGGTGGCTTGGCTGCAACCGCCGCTACCTTCCTCGCTGCCTGCAGCGGCAAGGATAAGGATACTGCATCAAAAGATGCTACGGGCGCGCCTCAGGTACTCACCGACGATTCCAAGATCGTCGATGCGTTGGAGGAGTACGACAGTGTCGATACCACCCTTACCGCAGCGTATACCTGGAATCTTCCGGTGGGAACCGTTCCTTTTTACAGTCAAGGCTCTTGGTCTGCAGCCATGTTCGCACCCGAGTCCGCCGCCGCACCCAATTCAATCGGCGTGTTCTCGCTCTCTTCCGGCTCCCCTGTGACGCTTCATGCCAAGCCAGTATCGGGCACAGGCTATGAGTTTTACGACGTACGCGTGGGTACAGGAGTCTTTTGCTGGGTCGAGATCGATTACTCATCGCTTTCTTGGTCCTTGTATGCCCAGGCTTTTGCCGACGGCCAAGTATCCGGTGACCCACAGAAGATCGACCATGGCAACAGCAATTGGGAGCCTCCGATGTTCTCGCCGTACGGCGCGTGCGTGATTTGGCAGAAGATGCCCGATTCCTCTAGATCCAAGGCGACTTCTTCCAGCAAGTGCTATCTATGGAACCTGATCGACGGAAGCAAGACTACGCTCTACACGTCGCCCGGACGCTTTGCCACTCATCCACGCGTGTCAAATGACATCCTTACCATCTCGCCGCGTGTTCATGAGGATGAGGGAACTTACTATGGCATGACGGCGCTGAATCTTGCCGATTCCAGTCACGCCCAAGTTGATCAGCTCGTCTTGCCATCGGGAGTACGCCCTTTCGAGGCCGCCTACGTAAACGAGATGTTTGCCTTTGCTATCGAGGCAAGCTATGACGGGGTGGGAAAACTCGGCAATATGGGAACCTTCATCGGTCGCGAGGGAGGCCCCTTCGTCTATATCTCGCGCGAACCTGCGGCGGGAGTGTGCGGTAAGGACACGCGTTTTTGCTTGAAGACGCGCTCGTCGACATGCGTCGTCGACACCGACGCACAGAAGTACTACGTGGTGGCGTGCCCCGACCGCTCGCTCGATTACGGCGACTATCCTGCAAGTGAGGGCCAGACGGACAATCTGGTCACCTTCGCTACCATCAAGGACGCACAGGGCATTCCCGAGAGCGTGTGCGTGCGCGTGTTTACGCTGTAACTATTTCAAGCTCAGGCGCTCGTTTGTCGCATCGAGAATGCGCGTGAGTTCAAGTGCATCAAGGGGCCGTATGGGCTGAGGATTCTCGCCATGCGGCCCTACGTATTTTTCCATCCATATCACGTCGAGCCAGCGGCCAAACTTGTTGGCGCACTTGGTAAACCTCGCACGCGTTTCGTATCCATGGCGACGATGGAATTCGACCGACGAATCGTTTTCCCCCGTGATGCACGCTTCGCTGTTGGTGATACCCTGAGCCGCCATGCAGGCTTCAAGGACGTCGAGCAGGATGGAACCGGCACCATGGCCGCGCTCGTTTTTATCAAGATAGATAGAGGTTTCCGCCGACCATTGATACGCGGGACGGCTTTTGAACGCGCCGTAATAGGCGTAGCCAACGGGGCGGCTGTCGGAGCCATCTTCGCCTATTTTTTCAAGAACCAGGTAAACGTACCTTTTTTGCGCGCGTTCGATGCGGGCGGAAAATTCTTCGACGCTAGGGACCTCAAACTCGAATGTCACTGTGGTCTCGCGGACATACGGCGCATAGATGTTTAGCAAAGCGCCAGCGTCAGCGGTGTGCGCCGGGCGAATGTGAAGAGTCATGACATCTCCTGGAAGAAATCTGAGAATCTGGGAACAATGTACCCCAGATGCTACCGTTGCCGTGCCAACGGGCGGCGTTGACACATGAGCGAAACGCAAATGCGTTTTGTGCGTTAAAATAACGTAGTTTAAGGACTTTGAGACAAGGAGGCCTGATATGGCTTCAGATGCAAGGAAGATTCTTCTGGTCGAGGACGAGAAGGCTATCCGCGATGCTGTCGCTGCATACCTCGAGCGCGAGGGCTATTGGGTCGTCGGCGTTGGTGACGGTCAGTCCGCCGTCGAGGAGTTTGAGAAGCATCAGTTCGACCTGATCGTGCTCGACCTCATGCTCCCCAAGCTTTCGGGCGAGCGTGTGTGCCGTGCCATTCGCGATACCTCCGATGTGCCCATTATCATGCTTACCGCAAAGGGCGAGGTTGAGGACCGCATTATCGGTCTCGAGCTCGGCGCAGACGACTATCTGATCAAACCGTTCTCGCCGCGCGAGCTCGTCGCTCGCGTGCGCGCCCTGTTCCGTCGTACGCATATTGCCGATGAGCCGCAGGTTGAGGTCCTTGATTTTGGCGACCTGGTTATCGACATTTCCGGTCATAAGATTCTGGTCGAGAACAAAGAGGTCGACCTCACCGCTTCTGAGTTCAAGCTGCTTACCACGCTGGCGCGTCATCCCGGTCGTGTCTACAACCGTATGGAGCTTGTCGAGAAGGTTTTGGGTTACGACTTCGAGGGCTATGAGCGCACGATCGACAGCCACGTCAAGAACCTACGCGCCAAGCTGGGCGATGACCCCAAGAAGCCCAAGTGGCTCTACACCGTGCACGGCGTGGGCTATCGTTTCGAGGCTCCGCAGGCCAAGGCAGACGAGGGCGCCCAGAAGTAATGCTTCCTGCTCATATCGTCACCGGACAAAAACATAAGTCAGACAACGAGGCGAATTCCCGCGCAAGCTGGAATACGCCTCGTTCCGATTCGCGCTCGGGCCTGAGCTACGGCTCTCGCATGGCGCTTTCGTTCGCGCTTACATCCTTGATGACGGTGCTCGTACTGGTGTGCGTCATCATGGTGGTGTGGGGCAGTGCCTTTTCCGAGTACACGCGCGCAAACGTTGTCGACCTCGCAAAGCTGACGAGCGAAAAGCTCGCCGACAGCTACGAGCAAGATGGCGAGTGGACCGTCGATACGCTGTATGCCATCGCGCAATCCAGCTCCATCTCCGACGACATCGGACTGCAGGTTCTCGATGCCGAGGGGACCATCCTCTATGACGACACGTGGCCTGTGGCTTCCGTTGCCGCGGACGTAAAGAAATCGGAGTCCACACCGGAGGCGGATGCGGGGTCCTCGACAGAGGACGCTGCCGCCGTCGAGCAAGATTCCGACGCTCAGGCGGCTGGCGACGCGGCGGATGATTCTGCAGAGGGCGCTACCGACCAGGCAGAGCAAGGCTCTGCGGAGGAATCGGAGACAAAGATCAAGTTCGATCGCCATGGTTTGATCTCCACCGCTCCCACCGATGAAGAGGGGGCCATCACCGAGCCCATCACCACTTCCGATGGCAAGGTTGTGGGTCAGGTTCGCCTTTGGGTTTTGGGTAGCGACGTGCTGCTCACCAAGACCGATACCGCCTTTAGAGAGAAGACGATCGACGCCATGGTCCTGGCGGCAGTGATCGCTGTTGCGATTTCCGTCGTGATCGGCCTGTTTGTGTCGCGCATGCTCACCAACCCCATCCGGCGCATCACCGGTACGGCAAAGCAGATTCGCGATGGCGATCTTTCCGCGCGTACCAATATGCGCGGCGACGATGAAATCGATCAGCTGGGTGAGACGTTTGACGAAATGGCCACCTCGCTTGAAAAAGATCTCAAGCACGAGCGCCGCCTGACGTCCGATGTCGCCCACGAGCTGCGCACCCCGCTGATGGCCATGCTCGCCACGGTCGAGGCCATGCAAGACGGCGTGTATCCCACAGACAACGAGCACCTCGAGACGGTGGCGTCCGAGACGCGTCGCCTGGCACGTCTGGTGCAGCAGATGCTTGACCTGTCGCGTATGGAAAATCACACGGCGCCCATGAACATCGAGACCGTCGATGTGGTGGAGCTCGTGCGCGGAATCGTTAATGCGCAGGAGCCGCTGTTCCATGAGCGTGATCTTCGCCTGCGCTTCGCGGATGAGACCCAGGGCAAAAAGCCGCTCATCGAGGCCGATCCCGACATGATTACGCAGTGCGTTATCAACCTCATGAGCAACGCCATGCGCTATACGCCCGAGGGCGGTTGGGTGATCGTGACGGTGGGATTTGATCGCAAGCACCTGACGATCTCGGTGTCGGATACCGGCATCGGCATCGCTAAAGAGGATTTGTCGCGCATCTTCGGCCGCTTCTGGCGCGCCGATGCCAGCCGTGCTCGCGAGGCGGGTGGACTGGGCGTGGGCCTCGCCGTGACCAAGCAGATCGTCGAGCGTCATCATGGATTCATTTCGGTGGAGTCGGAACTTGAAAAGGGTACGACTTTTACGATTCATTTGCCGCGTGAGCAACAGCAGCAGTTCTCTTCTACTACAATAGAGCGTTAGCTGCGGCTCAAGGCACCGTCCGCTGCCGCTGCGTTTCAATAAAGCCTACTTGAGGAGTTGACTTTCGTGAGCACGATGGATCTTCGTCCTGATTCCCGCGGCAAGGTTCGCGATATCTACGATGCCGGTGACAACCTGCTGATGGTTGCTACCGACCGCATTTCCGCCTTCGATTTCATCCTGCCAGACGAGATCCCCTTTAAGGGTGAGATCCTGAACCGCATCTCCAAGTTCTGGTTCGACAAGTTTGCCGACATCGTGCCTAACCATATGGTGAGCATCGATCCGGCAGACTTCCCGGAGGAGTTCGCTTCGTATCGCGATTATCTGTGCGGTCGCGCCATGCTCGTGCGTAAGGCCGAGCCGATTCTCGTCGAGTGCATCGTGCGCGGTTATCTGACCGGTTCCGGCAAGAAGACCTACGATCAGGACGGTACCGTGTGCGGCATCAAGCTGCCCGCCGGCCTCACCGAGGCCTCTAAGCTTCCCGAGCCGTTGTTCACGCCGTCGACCAAGGCCGCTATCGGCGATCACGACGAGAACATCTCCTACGAGCGCTGCGTCGACCTTGTTGGTTCCGACATCGCCTCTCAGCTGCGCGATTACTCGCTGAAGATTTACACCGCAGCTGCCGAGTACGCAGCGAGCCGCGGCGTGATCATCGCCGATACCAAGTTCGAGTTTGGCATTATCGACGGCAAGGTCACCCTTATCGACGAATGCATGACTCCCGATTCCAGCCGCTTCTGGCCTGCCGACTCCTATGAGGAGGGCAAGGTTCAGTCGAGCTTTGACAAGCAGTATCTGCGCAATTGGCTCCGCGCCAATTGGGATATGACCGGCGAGCCCCCGCACCTTCCCGAAGAGGTGCTGCAGGGTACGTCCCAGCGCTACCGTGAGGCTTTCCAGGCCATCACGGGTGAAGAATTTAAGCCCATGAAGGAGAACGCGTAAGTGAGCACCCGTAGTCCCCAGAACGAACGTAATACCAACCCGGACGCTAAGCCCGGTTACATGCGCAAATCAGCTGCCTCGGCAAAACCTGCCCGCTCCGCTGCGGGCTCTGTGCGCGTTGTGCCCGCTAGCACGAAGGAAAAGCGCAAGCAGGCTGAGCGCGGCGAGAGCCTTGCCGGTTTGAGCAAGGAGGAGAAGCGCGCTCGTAAGCAGGCCGAGCGTCTGCAGGAGGACCGCCTTTATGCGGCTTCCAATGCGCTCATGCGCCAGGACGAGGACTACAACCGTCGTCGCAAGTTCTTCTGGGTGCTGCTTGCCCTCGGCATGGTCGCCATCGTTATCGTGTGGCTCATGCTCGGTACTACGAGGGGCCAGGAGATGCAGACGATCCAGGTTGTCGGCATCGTCATCGCCTATGCGTGCATCCTGGGTGCGTTTATCTACGACCTTGTGCGCATTCGTCCCATTCGCAATGCATGCCGCAGCAAAGCCGAGGGCCTTACCGATAAGCGTCTGAACAACCTGATCGAGAAGGACGCAGCCGAGCGCGACGCAAAGAAGGCCAAGCGCGAGAGCAAGAAGAAATAACTGCACCTGATACAAGGCTGATATCATATAGGGCGCGTCGTGCAGTTGTGCGGCGCGCCCTTGTCTTGAGAATCCTAGGAGTGGATATGAAATCATACGGACTTACGGTAGACGATGCGCGTGCCGGAATGGCTGCGCTGCGTCCGACCATCGAGCGCTACGCACGTCTTATCGTGCGCAAGGGCGTAAATGTCCGCGAGGGGCAGGAAGTTGTTGTCAACGCGCCGGTTGAGTGCGCGGAGTTCGCGCGCCTTCTGGTGGCTCAGGCCTATGCGGCGGGCGCATCGCACGTGACCATGCTGTGGCATGACGATGCCGTGCAGCGCCTGACGTATGAGAATGTCGAGACCGCCTATTTTGAGCAGGTTCCGCAGTGGCAGCGCGAACAGCTGGATTCGCTTGCGCGCGAGGGAGCATGCTTTATCTTTGTCGAGGGTGCCGACCCCGAGGCTCTGCGTGGAATCGACCCGGCAAAGCCCACCGCCGCTGCGCGTGCGCGCAATACGCAGTGCCGTGAATACCGTCGCGGCCTTGATTTCAATATCAATCCTTGGTGCATTGCCGGCGCACCTGTCGCCGCCTGGGCACGTCACGTGTTCCCTGACGTTGCCGACGACGTGGCGGTCTATTTGCTGTGGAAGGCGATTCTCTCCACAGCTCGTGCTGATGGAGCCGACCCCGAGAGCGATTGGGAGCTTCATGACGCAACGTTCGACAAGAACCTGCGTTTCCTCAACGAGCATCACTTCGATGCGTTGCGCTACACGGCGCAAAACGGTACCGATCTGGTTATCGGCATGACCGATCGCCACCTGTGGGCAGGCGGCCGTGGCGAGACTCCACAGGGCCATCCGTTCTTCCCGAATATGCCTACCGAGGAAGTGTTCACCTCGCCGGACTGCGAGCGCGTGGACGGCGTGGTGTACTCCGCTATGCCGTTAGTGCATCACGGGAATAAGATCGAGAACTTCTGGATGCGCTTCGAAGCTGGCCGTGTGGTCGAGTTCGACGCTGCGGTGGGTCGCGATACGCTCGCGAGCATCATCGAGACCGACGAGGGCGCTCATCGTTTGGGCGAGGTTGCGCTTATTTCCAAGAACACCCCTATCCGTCAGAGCGACACGCTGTTCTACGACACGCTCTATGACGAGAACGCAAGCTGTCACCTGGCCTTGGGAATCGGTTTTCCCGAGTGCTACGAGGGTGGTTACGAGATGGACCAAGACGAGCTGCGCCGTCGCGGCGTCAACACGTCTGCCACTCACGTCGATTTCATGATCGGTACCGATGACTTGGACATCGTGGGTATCTGCGCCGACGGAACAGAGGTTCCCGTGTTCGTGAACGGCCAGTGGAGCTGGGAATAACGCGCCTATAACGCCCAGGCGTGGTACAATGCCAAACGCGGACCGTTAGCTCAGCTGGCAGAGCAGGGGACTTTTAATCCCAAGGCCCAGGGTTCGAACCCCTGACGGTCCACCCTTTAGATGAGAGAGCCCGGAGCGAGAGCCCCGGGCTTTTTCGTTAACCGCACATGGGTTCGAACCCTGTTCAGGGGGCGGAGCTGCGGAAACGCGTGAGCGTTTTCCAGCGCAGCCCGCAAGGGCGCGCAGCGCCCGCAGCGAGTCGCGCGGCGTCGCCGCGCGGGAACCCCTGACGGTCCACCCTTTAGATGAGAGAGCCCGGAGCGAGAGCCCCGGGCTTTTTTGTTGCCCGCACATGGGTTCGGACCTTGTTGCCAGCCCTTCCCTTTTCCAAATGAAGCAGAAAATCCCATTTAGAATGGTCCAAAGGCGGCCTAAATGGGATTTTCTGCTTCATTTGACGGAGGCCGGTTCGATACCGCCATGCCGTCGTCGTGACGGGTCCAATAAAATGCACCTAACAGTCAAATAGAACGCGTATGGAGAATAGAGCCCTTGAGGGTAGGGTATCTGCCGTATCATAAACAAGATGCCCTATAGGCTCAATAAACGGAAAGGTAGCGACTGATGGTTGACGTTTACGCTTTGCTCGATACGTGGATCGAGCATGTGGAGGATCAAGAGCTGCTCGCCGAGCTCACCAAGCTTAAAGAAGATGGTGATAAAGAGGCTATCACCGATGCGTTTTTTCAGGACCTCGAGTTTGGAACCGCGGGCCTTCGCGGAACTATCGGCGCTGGCACCAATCGTATGAACATCTATACGGTCGGCCGTGCCACGCAAGGCTTTGCCGATTATCTCAATCAGACGTTCGACAATCCCACGGTCGCCATCGCCCGCGATAGCCGCAACAAGGGCGAGCTTTTTGTCAAAACGACGGCTTCCATCCTGGCAGCAAATGGCGTGACCTCTTATATCTATCCCAAGATCTCGCCCGTGCCCACCCTTTCATGGGCTACGCGCTACCTCAAATGCTCGGGCGGCATCTGCATGACGGCAAGTCATAATCCTGCTCCCTATAACGGCTACAAGGCATATGGCCCAGATGGTTGCCAGATTACTTCCGAGGCCGCCTCGGCTATCTCTGCGGCAATGCAGGCAACCGACCCCTTTGCCGATGTCAAGACCATGGATTTTGACGAGGCGGTGGCTCAGGGCCTCGTCAAGTGGATCGATGACTCCTGCCTTGATGCCTACTACGACGCGGTGGTCGCCAAGTCCGTCAACAATCTGACCGACGAGCAGATCGCGCAGGCACCTCTCAAGCTTGTTTACACCCCGCTTAACGGTACCGGCTTGATCCCGGTTACCGAGGTCCTCAAGCGCGTGGGAGTCACCGATATCACAGTCGTCCCCGAGCAGCGCGACCCGGATGGCGACTTCCCCACCTGTCCGTATCCTAACCCCGAGATTCGCGAGGCCATGCAAAAGGGCATCGAGCTCTGCCAGGAGGTCAAGCCCGACCTTCTGCTGGCGACCGACCCGGACGCCGATCGCGTGGGTGTGGCTTGCGCCGATGGTGATGATTACACGCTTATCTCGGGCAACGAGATGGGTGTCTTGCTGCTCGATTACATCTGCAAAATGCGCCTCGAGCGCGGCGAAGATCTTTCCCGCAAGGTTGCGGTCACTACAATCGTATCTTCCGCCATGGTCGACGCCCTTGCCCAGGAGTACGGCTTTGAGATGCGCCGTTGCCTTACCGGCTTCAAGTATATCGGTGATATCATCACGGGCCTTTCCGATGCTGGCGAAGTCGACCGCTTTATCTTTGGCTTCGAGGAGAGCTACGGCTATCTCTCGGGCGATCATGTGCGCGACAAGGATGCGGTCAATGCGTCGATGCTCATCTGCCAGATGGCTCAGTACTACAAACTTCAGGGCTTGAATCTGGTCCAGGCTATGCAGGAGCTGTACAAGAAGTACGGTTACTATCACAACCGTACGGTTGCCATCGCCTATCCGGGCGCCGAGGGTGCCGGCAAGATGGCCTCCATCATGCTCAATTTGCGCAGCGAAGCTCCCGTGAGCATCGCGGGCATGAACGTCGAGGGGGTCGTTGATTATCAAAACGGCGTGAACGGCCTGCCCAAGGCTAATGTGCTTGAGTACGACCTGGAGCGCGGCAACAAAGCGGTCGTTCGTCCGAGCGGCACCGAGCCCAAGATCAAGCTGTATGTCTTCGCTACCGGCAAGGACGCGACGGAGGCCGACTCGCTGCTTGACGCAATCGAGAAAGGTGGTCGCGAGCTGCTTGCATAGTCGCGACGCTCGATATTGAACTCAAAACGGGACGGGTTGGCGCCATGCCAGCCCGTCCCGTTTGTGTATCTGGATGTACATCGGTACCGCTTGTCTTAATGAAAGACGAAAACCTTGAGCAAAATGGCTACGACGATGACGATAACCGCTATGAAGATAAGGCGGCGATTGCGCTTGCGTGCGCGCTCGCGACGCGAGGTGAAGATTGATTTTCCGGGCTTGGGCGTCTGAAGATAGCGCTCGTAGTGCATGGTGCCATTGCCTGCGCTTCGCCTCGAGTTCTCGCTGTGCGAAAGTCGCCTGCTGTTTTCATACTCCGTGGGAGAGAGATACTGAGGGTCGCTCGTGGCGGTGCCCATGTGCTTACGTCCGCCGCGCGCCTGCTCAAGGGTCACATAGCGCTCGCGAGTGACGTAGTTGGGCTCGACATCATCGATCGGGGCCTGGGTGATATGCGGCGTCTGCCGGTGATAGGGTTCTTTTGCAGAGAGAGGATCTGACGGCGTTGGCTTACCGGCGGGCATCTCATCGTTTGCCTCGGGGTAGTCGTTCAATCCATCTGCAATGTCGTCCATATCACACCTTACAAAAGCCCGTATACGCGTACATTCTAGGATTCTGAAACGCCTTCGGCGCTATGCATGAACCAAAAAACGAATTTAACGAATTCCACAATAAGAAACAGTATCTTCAATAATCTAAGTCTCTCCTACTTAGATTTGATGATAGTGTGACGCTTAAAAAATATGAAATAGGTTGTTTAGAACAGAGGTGCGCGGGCATAACAGGAGTGTTCCAAGAAGCCACGGCCCACATAGATGGTCCGGGCAATTTCAAAAGGAGTGGTTCATTATGGCAAGCATGGTTCCGTATCGTTCTGTTTTCGGTGTTCGTCCGACCGTCCCCGCTTCGCTGTTCGATGCCTTCGATGACATGATGGATCTGACCACGCCGCTGTCTTCTAAGGCGTTCCCCATCGATGTCGAGGACAAGGGCGACGGCTATGAGGTCAAGGCCTATTTCACCGGTGTTTCGAAGGATGACATCGACGTCGAGCTTAACGAGGGCCGTCTCTCCATTTCCGTAAACGTTGAGGATAAGGAAGAGGATAAGGACAAGAACTTCCTGCAGAAGGAGTTTGTCTCCTACAGCGCGACGCGCGGTGTCTATCTGAAGGATGCTTCGGTCGAGGGCCTTTCCGCAAAGTATGCCGACGGTATCCTGACCGTGACGGTTCCCAAGATCGTCGAGAAGAAGAACGTCACGAAGATTTCCATCGACTAGTTTCAACGTTCGTCATAGCAAAGAAACGCGTCCAATCGGCGCGTTCGGGGTCCGACTTCCAGGGGGTCGGACCCCTTTTTATTGCGAGTAACTTGCTACCAAACGCTGATGGGGCGATTTTGGCCCGCTGCGCGAATATGAACTGTTTCGCCATTCTGGCGCGTGAGGGTTGCCGAGGAACCAAGCTCGTTATCGAGGTTTGCCCCGATTGATTCTGCAAGGGCGCGAACAGCGAGGCTGGGACGATTGTTTTCCTGTGAGATGTGCATGGCGATAACATGTTGCGTATGCGGTCCCATGAGGGCTGGAAGAGCCTCTGCCGCCTGTTGATTTGACAAGTGGCCCGTTGACGAGATGATGCGGTCCTGTAAAAACCGGGGATAGGATCCGCAACGAAGCATCGGAACATCGTGGTTGCTCTCGATAGCCAGGATGCGGGCGTCGGGCAGCGTGGATTCGGCTCCTTCGGTGATAATTCCCGTATCGGTGACGTATCCGACGGAATCCTCCTCATAAGAAAAGCGAAACCCCATGGGGCTCGCTACATCATGCGAGGTTGAAAAGGTGTCGATGCGCATCCCCGCTATAACGATTGCGCATCCGGGCTCGATAGGGGTAAAGGGGAGCTCTTCGAGTGCGGGTTTAGCGTGTTGCGTTTGAGAACTGCAGAACATGGGTCCCGACCAGTTTTTACACCAGACGGCGAGCCCTTTGATATGGTCGGAATGCTCGTGGGTGAGCACAAGCGCTTTGACATCTTCAACGCATAACTCAAGCTCGTGCATGCGCTTGAGCACCTCGCGCCGCGAAATGCCATCATCGATCATAACGAGACCTTGTGGTCCTTCGACAAGCGCGCAGTTACCCTTCGATCCCGAGCCGAGGATATGAAGGTGGAGAGGGTGATTGTTGCCACGAGAATCCAAGAAGCTCCCAGGCCTTCCAAAAGATACAATGTGTGCGGTTCCAAGGAGGTTTTTGATGCCAACGGTGTCTCAGCACTATAACCTGACAACGGGCGATGCGTCGGCTTTAGCATCGGATGCTCCCCTGCGCATCGCTGCGCCTGTAGTGCTCATGGTATCAGGTGGTGCGGACTCGACGGCTCTTCTTTTAATGGCGTGCTCCTCGCGTCTGGATATCGCGGACGGCCGCGGTTGCGCCCCCATCGCTCGCGAGCGTTTGCATGTGCTGCATGTCAATCATCATCTGCGAGGGGCGGCGTCGGACGGCGACGAGATGTTCGTCCGCGACCTGTGCGAGCGTTTTGGTCTGCCGCTTTGTGTCGAGCATGCTTCTTTCGAACATCTTGAGGGGCAAAACCTCGAAGCGGCAGCGCGGGAGGTTCGCTATGCTGCAGCGAAGCGTTACGTACGTGACCTTTGCCGCGAGGCGGGTGTTCCTCGCTCATGTGCGCGTATTCTCACGGCGCACACGGCGAGCGACCGCGCCGAGACGTTCTTCATGAATGCTATCAAAGGCTCGGGCCCGGCGGGGCTATCGAGCATTCCGCGCCGACGCAACATCGTCGTGAGACCCTTGATTGATAAGACCCATGACGAGCTTTGCGAATATTTACGGTGCGCCAACCAGCCCTGGCGTGAGGACGAAAGCAATAACGATACATCGTACCTGCGCAACTTCGTTCGTCACAACGTGATGCCACTTGCGCTCGAGCGCAACGGGAACATTGCATCAACTATTGGCTCTACCTGCGATATCTTGGGCGATGAAGATGCCTTTCTGTCCCAGCTTGCCTCAACGGCGCTTCGTTCATGCATCCGCCGTCAGCAAGAGGGGCTTGTGGTTCTCGACGGCGACCGCCTGGCGGCTGCGGAGGTGGCGATCGCGCGTCGCATGATTCGTCTTGCGGTTCGCATGATCGATTCCGAGGCGCGTCTCGAGATGCGTCACGTCGAGGCGGTTCTTTCCTGCGTCGCGGCTCGCACAGGATCGCGTACGCTGCCGGGCGGTATCGATGCGCGCATGGAGTTCGGTGCCCTGTCGCTGCGCACGTCGGTTGCGCGCGAAGCAGCCCCGGTGGGATGGCTGAACGTGCCGGGGACGATGGCTTGCGCCAATGGCTGCATACTCGAGGCGACGGTTGTCGAATTGCCCGCTGTGATCGATTTCAACGAGGCGATTCGCACTGCGGCGCAAGACCCCGATGGCTTCCCGGTCCTTCTCGCCGATGCCGAGGCACTCGGGTATGGCCCTGCCGACGCGGCGTCTCTTGCGGGCAAGCGCGCTCCGTTCCCGTCGAGCCGCGTGAAGGTGTGGGTTGATTCTGCCGTCGCGGGGGATGTGATGTGCCCGCTGGGTATGCATGGGCGCTCAAAGAAGGTTTCGGACATCCTCAACGAGGCGAAAATTCCCGTTTCCGACCGCGCAGCCGTACCCGTTGTTCGCACAGCACCCGCTTGCTCGATCGTATGGATTGCCGGAGTGCGTGCCGACGATCGCTTCAAATGTACCTCCGCCACCCGCTATGCCGTGAAAATCGTGCTAAAGCGGATGGAGTAACATAAGCAGTGGCACATCAATATGTGTCTTACGCGTGGCTGTGCACCAGAGGGAAACTCCGTCTGGTATGCCTGCGTTAACTGCGCGTAAAATGGACGTTCGTCGTTCGCATGTGAACAAACATGCGTCTTGATGGATGTTCCTAGGGATTCACGAGCCAGAAAGGACCGTCATGGAAGCCATGCATCCCGATGTCGATCACATTCTTTTCACCGAGGAAGAAATCGCCGCAATGGTGAAGCGCGTCGGTGCGCAGATCAGCGAGGACTACAAGGGTAAGGACCTCGTTCTTATCGCCGTCCTTCGCGGTGCCGTCGTGTTTATGGGCGACCTCATGCGTGCCATCGACTGCCCGCTCGCTATCGATTTTATGGCCGTGTCGAGCTACGGCGACGGCGCCAAGTCTTCGGGTATCGTCCGTATCGTCAAGGATCTCGATATCGACATCAAGGGTCGCGATGTGCTTATCGTCGAGGACATTCTCGACTCCGGCATCACCCTCAAGTATCTGATCAAGAACCTGTCGAGCCGTCAGCCGGCCTCCATCGAGGTCGCCACCTTCCTTTGGAAGGATATCGAGGGCAAGCAGGCAGCTGTCGATCCCAAGTATGTGTGCACGCACTGCCCGGACGATTTCGTGGTGGGCTATGGCTTGGATTATGCTCAGCGCTATCGCAATCTCCCGTACGTAGGTGTGCTCAAACCGGAGGTTTACTCGTAATATGAGCCTTTTTTATCCCGATACCGAGGCAGCGCCATTGCTGCTTCATGACCAAGCGCCCCAAGAGCCCAAGCGCCCACAGGACGATGAGCGCCAGGCTCTGCGCGACGAATACAAGCGTTTGATGGGTCAGAGTGGCAACGGCGGTCCCAGTGGCCGCAAGCCGTCTGGCGGGCGTGTGAATTGGCTGTACTTCTTGATCGTTTGCGCCCTGCTTGCCTATCTCTTTATGAACCTGGGCGGCGCGTTCGATGCTGGAAAGAAGGCTACCGAGCTTCCTACCAGCAGTTTTGTGACTGCTGTCAAGCAAGATCGCGTCAAGACCGCAACGTATACCGTGGCCGATGGTTCGGTTGAGGGCAAATATTGGAAAAAGAAATCCGACGTTGGCAAGGATTCCAAGCTCGTATCGTTTACCACCCACTACGTTGGCTCCGACTCGCTGGCCGAGCTCATGGCCAAGCACGATGACACGACGTATATCGTGAATACCAACGATCCGAACTTCTGGTCGGATATGTTGATCAGCGCCTTGCCCAGCCTGATGCTCATCATCATCGTTATCTATTTCATGCGCCAGATGATGGGTGCCAACAATAAGACGATGCAGTTTGCCAAGACCAACGCCAAGACCAACGAGTCCACGCGTCCCAAGGTCAAGTTCTCCGATGTCGCCGGTATCGACGAGGCGGTCGAGGAGCTCG
Organism: uncultured Collinsella sp.; assembly: GCA_934654625.1. GTDB lineage: Bacteria > Actinomycetota > Coriobacteriia > Coriobacteriales > Coriobacteriaceae > Collinsella. The sequence continues at coordinate 50,040 of CAKUGM010000001.1, forward strand.
AAGAGATTCGCGACTTCTTGGTCGACCCCGAGCGCTACCGTAAGCTCGGCGCCAAGATTCCGCGCGGCGTTCTTTTGGTTGGCCCTCCGGGCACCGGTAAGACCTTGCTTGCCAAGGCGGTTGCCGGTGAGGCCGGCGTGCCGTTCTTTAGCATCTCCGGTTCCGACTTCGTCGAGATGTTCGTAGGTGTGGGCGCATCGCGCGTGCGCGACCTTTTCAAAGAGGCAAAGGCGCAGGCGCCTTCCATCATCTTTATCGACGAGATCGATGCCGTGGGACGCCAACGTGGTGCGGGCCTCGGCGGCGGTCACGACGAGCGCGAGCAGACGCTCAACCAGTTGCTGGTCGAGATGGACGGTTTTGAAGAGAGCGAAAGCGTGATTCTTCTTGCCGCGACTAACCGCCCCGACATCTTGGATCCCGCCCTGCTGCGTCCTGGCCGCTTTGACCGCCAGATTACGGTCGACCGACCGGATGTTAAGGGTCGCGAGCAGATTCTGCACGTCCACTCCGAGAACAAGCCTTTGGCCTCTGACGTGCGCCTCGATAAGCTCGCTCAGCTGACCGTTGGCTTCACCGGTGCAGACTTGGCGAACCTTCTTAACGAGTCTGCCTTGCTCGCCGCCCGTCGCCACAAAACGCAGATTGGCATGGATGAGGTCGAGGAGTCCATGGAGCGCGTGATCGCCGGCCCGCAACGCAAGGGCCGCGTGATGACCGATATCGAGCGCACCACGATCGCCTATCACGAGAGCGGCCATGCGCTCGTGGGCCATATCCTGGAGCATTCCGATCCCGTGCACAAGATCTCGATCATCGCGCGCGGTCAGGCCCTCGGCTATACCATGCAGCTGCCTACCGAGGATCATTTCCTCAAGACTAAAAACGAGATGCTCGATGAGCTCGCCGTTTTCTTGGGCGGCCGTGTTGCCGAGGAACTCATGTGCGACGACATCACCTCGGGCGCATCGAACGACCTTGAGCGCGCAACGAAGATGGCCCGCGAGATGGTCACGCGCTTGGGCATGAGCAAGGAGCTGGGCACGCAGGTGTTCGGCGAGGCTCAGCATCAGGTGTTCTTGGGCCGCGATTATGCCGATCATCAGGATTATTCCGAGGAGACGGCTCGTCGTATCGATGTCGAGGTCCAGCGCATCATGCGCGAGGCCCACGAGCGCGCCGAGCGCATCCTTGACGAGCGCCGCGATCAGCTTGACCTTATGGCCAAGGTGCTTCTTGAGCGCGAGACGGTCGAGGGCGAGGCTGTCGATGCCCTGCTCGATAACAAGTGGGATGAGTACCTTGCACGCGAAGAACAAGGTGGATCTTCCGATGGGACCGCTCAGCCTCAGACGGCTCGCAAGCGTGCTCCTCGCATGAGCGAAGAGGAGCTTGCCGCAGACGCAGCGGCATATGCCCAGGCTGCTGTGGAGGCCGAGACGGCTGCCAATGAGGCGGACGGCAGCGCCGCGTCCGACGAGGAGACGGCGCCCAAAGACTCGGCGGGTCGCGAATAGCGCATCCATCGTTTGCAAAACATGCCCACCGACAGGTTGTCGGTGGGCATTTCTCTATCTCGATAAACGAGGATGCTTTACTTCAATAAAGCGCGTACAATGACCGCATGCAGAACCGCGATGCTTCACGCCATCGCTCGAAAGGGGACCATATGATTAACGAGACCATGTATGCACGTGGGGCCGAAAGCTCGATCATTCGCGAGATCTTCTCTTATGGATTGGAGCGTAAGGCGCAGATCGGTGCCGAGAACGTCTTCGATTTTTCGCTGGGAAACCCGAGTGTTCCTGCGCCTGCCGCAGTTAACGAGTCGATCAAGAAGTCTCTTGAGCTTCCGAGCGAACAGGTGCATGGTTACACTCCCGCTCCCGGCCTGCCGGCGTGCCGCGCTGCGGTGGCGGAGTCTTTGAATCGTCGCTTTGGTACCTCGTATGCGGGCAAGGACGTGTTCATGACGGTTGGTGCCGCCGCGTCGCTCACCTGCACGCTTACCGCTATCACCAATCCTGGCGATGAGGTTATCGTCATCGCTCCGTATTTTCCCGAATATCGCGTGTGGATCGAGAAGGCTGGCTGCACCTGTGTCGAGGTGCTTGCAGACGAGGAGACCTTCCAGATAAACGTCGGCAATGTCGCGCGCGCCATTACGGATAAGACCGCTGCCATCATCATCGATTCGCCCAATAACCCCACCGGTGCGGTGTATACGCGCGACACGCTCGAGCACCTGACGAACATTTTGCGTGAGGAGAACAAGAAGCGCGATCCCCAAAACCCGATTTACCTCATCTCGGACGAGCCGTATCGCGAGATCGTCTATGGCGCCGAGGTTCCCTGGGTACCCTCGCTCTACGAGTACACCATCGTTTGCTACTCGTATTCCAAATCGCTCTCGCTGCCGGGCGAGCGCGTGGGCTGGGTGCTTGTTCCCAACACGATGCCTCAAGCCGACCGTGTGATGCCGGCAGTGGCGGGTGCTGCCCGCACGCTCGGATTTGTGTGCGCGCCGGCGATTTTCCAGCGCGTCGTGATGGATTGCATCGACGAGCCGAGCGACGTGGACGCCTATGCCCGCAATCGCGAGGCTCTTACCGGTGCGCTTGGCGAGTACGGATATACCTATGTCGAGCCCGACGGTGCCTTTTACCTGTGGGTCAAGGCTCTCGAGCCGGACGCCGAGGCGTTTTGCGAGCGCGCGAAGAAGTATGAGCTGCTGGCAGTTCCCTCCAACAGCTTTGGCGTACCTGGCTGGTTCCGCTTGGGCTACTGCGTGAGCTATAAGACAATCCAAAACTCCCTGCCGGCGTGGAAGGCTCTTGCCGAGGAGTATCGCGCGGTAGAATAGGCTCATATCGGGCTTTGTGCTGCCTGATAGACAAGAGTGAGTTTTTGCGAACAGGGGTGCTGCATGCCATATTCCATTAAAGGTGATATCCATACTCATACGTTGTCTTCGCGTCATGCGTATTCGACCATTACCGAGAATGTGGCGGCAGCGCGTTCGCGTGGCCTCGAAGTGCTTGGCTCCGCCGACCACTATTCGAGCATGATTTCGCCAACGGCGCATGTTCGCGACTATCAGTTCTTTATCAATCAGGGTGTTTGGCCGCGCATGTGGGACGGCGTCATGGTGCTGCGCGGCGCCGAAGCCGACATTCTCACGCTCGATGGCGGGCTGTTCGGTCAGGATATCGTCTGCCCGGAAAACATCGTCGGCAGGAAGCTCAAGGGCGAGCAGACCCTCTTTGAATTCACGACGAAAGGTCTCGACTATCTGGTGGCGAGTATCCACTACGACGAGTTCGCAAAGGACGCGACGCTCGCACAGGCAACCCAGATGTATCTGAATGTTCTTGAAAACCCCAAGGTGTTCGTTTTGGGTCATACCGGTAGGTCCGGGGTTCCCTACGATATCGACGAGGTGGTCCTTGCCGCCAAGGAGAAGCACAAACTCATCGAGATCAATGAGCATAGCTTCGATGGCAGCCCCCATGGCTCATGCGACGATACATGTAAAAAGATTGCCGAGCGCTGCGCCGAGCTCGGATGCGGCATCACCGTTTCTACCGATGCACACATCTCGCTCGATATCGGCGTATTCCCGCGCGCCATCTCGCTTCTCGAGGAGATTCACTTCCCCGAGGAGCTCATCATGAATCGCGACCGCAAGACGCTTGTGGGCGAAATGGCCGCGGCGGGTGTATGTGATTTGACGAGCTATCTTGAAGAGTAACCGCCGCGTCCCGGTGTGTCCGACAATCGCCCTATGAACAAAACCCTGGCAGCTCATCTTGAACTGCCAGGGTTTTATCGGGTAAGGACCGCTACCGTCTCTACATGGCTGGTGTGGGGGAACATGTCGACTGGTGTCATGCGAATCATGCGATAGCCGCCTTGCGCAAAAAGGCGCAGGTCGCGTTCCTGCGCATAGGGATTGCAGCTGATATAGACGATACGTCGCGGCGCCATGGCACAAGCCGCCTCGATAAAGGCAGGCGTGGACCCGGCGCGCGGCGGGTCGAGCGCGAGGACATCAACGTGCTCGCCGCGTCGCGCCGCGTGCTGCAGATATTCCGTAGCGTCGGCTTCGATAAAGCGCGCACGGTCGCACAGGTCGTTGACCTCGGCGTTTCGTGCGGCATCGCGCACACCGAAGTGGTTGCGCTCGATGCCGAGGAGCGTGATGTCGATGCCTGCTGCCCTTGCTTCTGCGGCAGCGCACATGCCGATGGTGCCGCTTCCGCAATAGGCATCCAGCAGGACGTCGCCGTCTTGAAGGTCCATACCGTCGATAGCGAGCTGGTAGAGCAGCTCGGTTTGCTCGGGGTTCGTTTGGTAGAACGCCGTGGGTGAAATCTCGAATGTGCATGAGAGCAGGCGGTCGCGCATGCGTGCACGGCCGGCGAGAATGTGCGATTCGCCACCCAAGATGGCGTTGGTCATCTTGGGATTGATGTTTTGCGCCACCGTCGTGATGCGCTCATCGATATTTTGGAGCGCGGTGATGAACTGTCGATAGTGCGGCATGCGGCGCTCACGGGTGACGATGGTGAGCATCACCTCGTCGGTGTGGTAACCCATGCGCACGATAGCGTAGCGCAACAGGCCGCGGCAACGGTCTTCCTCGTACGCGGGGATATGACAGGCCTCGGCTGCACGCGCAACACCGTTGAGGATGGCACGCGCGCCGGGAGCTTCGACACAGCAATCAGGGACCCCAACGATTCGATGAGTGCCGCGCGCAAAGAAGCCCGAGGCGATATGGCCCTTTTCGTCGGGGGCAAACGGAGACGCCGCCTTATGGCGAAAGCCGCGCGGCGCGGCGATCTTGCCGGTGTCTCCTGCGGTTGCGCCCATGCCGCGCACGGCCTCGACGCTGCAGTCGAGATTTTGCTCGGCGATAAGCGGACCAAAGAGATCCTCCATGGCGTGCTGCTTGCGCGTGAGCTGCTTACGGTAGGGAAGGTTGAGCCATTCGCAGCCTCCGCAGGCTCGCATAACGGGGCAGGGGCCCTCGCAAGTGCTCTTGGAGGTCGCGCGGTCGTGCGTGTCGGTGTACGGGAGGCGTCGGTTCATGCGGGTCTTTCGTTAGGCGTTGCGGACACGCCTATTGTAAGGGCGCAGCTCGCGCATATGCGGCTCGTGCCATGGTCTTGCTCGTAAACCTACATTTAAGGTGTGGCGCCAGCCCGTGTTGCTTCAGTGATAGATAAACGACACCCTATGCATTTGTGTCGTTGATATGAATGAACGTTGACCTATTAACAACTCAAATTACTTAACTAAAATACTTGAACTACTTACCAACGCCAACGCGCCAAATGGCGCCGAAGGGACAAAACCATGCTGTTTGATGATGTGCGCGACGTGATTGTAGAGACCGTTGGCTGCGAGGCCGCCGCTGTTACCCCCGAGGCTCGTCTTAACGAGGACCTCGGCGCTGATTCCCTTGCCGCCATGGAGCTCATCATGGCGCTGGAGGAGAAGCTCGACATCGAGATCGACGACGCGGAGCTCGATCAGTTCAAGACCGTGAACGACCTTGTTTCCTATCTGGAGACCAAGGTCCAGTAACGCTGGCCGCTCACAGGGAGATGGTGCACGTGGGAATGAAGAACCAAGACGTCTATGACCTGATGGACCGTTTTGAAAAGAGCGGTATCGCACGCATGAAGTTCGAGAGCGGCGATACCTCGCTTGAGCTTGAGAAGACGGTTGCCGTATCCGCTGCGGTCGCGGCCGCTCCTGTGGCTCAGGTGGCAGCTCCGGCGTCCGTTGACGCTTCTGTCCAGGAGGCGGATCCCGGTCTCTGCATCAAGGCGCCGATGGTCGGTACCTTCTACGTCGCATCCTCTCCGGACGCCCAGCCGTACGTGAGCCCCGGCGATGCCGTGCGCGCAGGCGACACGGTGTGCATGCTCGAGGCCATGAAGATGATGAGCGAGGTCTCGGCTCCTTGCGATTGCGTGATTGAAGAGGTGCTGGTTGCAGATGGCGAGCTTGTATCGTTCGACCAGCCTTTGATTCGCTATCGAGAGAACTAGGCTAGGCGCCCTATGTTCAAACGATTGCTTATCGCGAACCGCGGCGAGATCGCCTTGCGTGTGGCGCGCGCGTGCCGCGAGCTCGACATCGATCCGGTCATGGTCTACTCCGAGGCCGATCGCGATGCGCTCCATGTGCAGCTGGCGGCGCATGCCTACTGCATCGGTCCCGCTCCTGCGCAGCAAAGCTATCTCAACGGCGACGCGATTCTGACGGTTGCAAAGGCTGCTGGCTGCGATGCGATTCACCCCGGCTATGGCTTTTTATCCGAAAACGCCACGTTTGCTCAGGAATGCGTAGACGAGGGAATCGCCTATGTGGGTCCTGCATCGAGCGTTATCGCGACTATGGGTAACAAGGCGGCCGCGCGCGAGATGATGAAGCGCGCAGGCGTGCCGGTGGTTCCCGGCTCGGACGGCTCTGTTGCCGATGCTCGCGAGGGCGCGCGTATCGCAGAGAAGATCGGTTACCCGGTACTCATCAAGGCGGCGGCGGGCGGCGGCGGGCGCGGTATGCGCCGCGTGTACGACCCCGATCGCTTTGAGGAGCTGTTCGAGGAGGCTCGTGCCGAATCGCGCGCGTGCTTTAACGATGACGAGATGTATCTCGAGAAGCTCATCGTCGATCCGCATCATATCGAGTTCCAGATACTGGCGGACGCCTACGGAAACATCGTTCACTTGGGCGACCGCGACTGTTCGATTCAGCGCCGCGGCCAGAAGATGATCGAGGAGACGCCGTCTCACGTGCTTTCGGACGAGCTTCGTGAGCGCATGGGCGCGGCGGCAGTCGCTGCTGCGCGCGCGGCGGGGTATCAAAACGCCGGAACGGTGGAGTTCGTGCTCGACCATACGGGCGAGTTCTACTTTATCGAGATGAACACACGCATTCAGGTGGAGCATCCCATCACCGAGATGGTGAGCGACGTGGACCTCGTGCGCGAGCAGATTCGCGTGGCCGCTGGTCTTCCCCTTGGCTTTACCCAGGAGGATGTCCACATCAAGGGGCATGCTATCGAGTGCCGCGTGAACGCCGAGGACCCCATGCGCAACTTTGCGCCCTCGCCCGCGCGCATCGATTTCCTTCATGTGCCGGGCGGTATGGGCGTGCGTGTGGATACGGGCATCTACCAGGGCTATACCGTCCCTGCGCAGTACGACTCGCTTATCGCCAAGCTCGATGTGTGGGCGCCTACGCGCCTGGAGGCGCTGCGCCGTTGCCGTCGCGCGCTCGAGGAGCTCATCGTCGAAGGCCCGGCGACCAATATCGACCTGCTTCATCAGGTGATGTACCACCCCCAGTTCATCCATGGCACGTATACCACGTCGTTTATGGACGAGCATCTCCAAGAGATTCTCGATTGGAATGTGGAGCAAAAGAAGGTGAGCGCATGATAGCCCCCTTTGGTAAACGCCGTGCGCGCCTCCTCCAGCTGCGCGATCTTCGTCGTGCGGGCGAGGCACCTGTGCGCCTGCCGCAACAAACATGCCCGGCATGTGAACATGAGCTCACGCAGGACGAGTTGGTCCACAACCTGTATGTCTGCCCCCACTGCGGGCATCACCTGCGCATCGGCGCCCGGGAGCGTCTTGCCTCGGTGCTCGATGCCGGTAGCTTTAGAGAGCTCGATGCAAAGTTGACCTCGAGCGACCCTCTTGATTTTCCCGAGTATCCCGCCAAACTGCGTGACCTGCGCAAAAAGACGGGTCTGACGGACGCTTTGGTGTGCGGATGGGGCACTGTCGATGGCGTTCGCGTTGCCATCGGGGTGCTCGATACCTCGTTTTTGATGGGAAGTATGGGCGCCGTTGTGGGCGAAAAGCTCACGCGCCTTATCGAGCGCGCGGCAAAGAGGAAATGCCCGCTCATCGTGTTCTCTGCAAGTGGCGGCGCGCGTATGCAGGAGGGCATTATCTCGTTGATGCAGATGGCAAAGACCTCTGCCGCGATTGAGCGCTTTTCGGCTGCCGGCGGGCTTTTTATCTCGGTTATGACGCATCCCACCACGGGTGGCGTGACAGCGAGTTTTGCTTCGCTGGGCGACATCATGCTTGCCGAGCCCGGCGCGCTGATTGGATTTGCAGGTCCGCGCGTTATCGAGCAGACCATCGGAGAGTCCCTGCCTCAAGGATTCCAACGAGCAGAATTCCAGCTCAAACACGGATTTATCGACGCAGTGGTGCCGCGCGGGCGCATGCGCGCGCAGATTTTCCGTCTGCTTATGCTTCACGGTTTTGGAGGTGCCTCGCGTGGCTCTCAAAAATAATGCGGATCTTACCGCTGCAGAGCGTGTGGCGCTTGCCCGTGTATCGCAGCGTCCGGGCGTTGAGGAGTACGTGGATGCGCTTTTTGAAAACGTATTCGAGCAGCGTGGCGACCGTGCCTGCTCCGACGATCCAGCCATCATGTGCGCCATCGCTACGTTTCACGGTCGCCCTGTGACGGTTGTCGGCCATCGCAAGGGGTCGACGATCGAGCAGCGCATGGCATTCAATTTTGGCATGCCATCACCTGAGGGGTATCGCAAAGCGCAGCGTGCGATGCGCGCCGCCGAGAAGTTCGGCCGTCCCATCATCACGTTCGTCGACACACCGGGCGCCTACCCGGGGTTGGAAGCGGAAGAGCATGGCCAAGGCGAGGCGATCGCTCGGAGCATCGAGCTCATGAGCGCCTTGAAGGTTCCGGTGGTCTGCGTGATCAGCGGTGAGGGCGGCTCGGGCGGCGCATTGGCGCTTGCCGTGGGCAACCGGGTGTTCATGCTCGAGAACTCGGTCTATTCGGTTCTTTCGCCCGAAGGGTTCGCTTCGATTCTTTGGAAGGACTCGACGCGCTCGGACGAGGCATGTGAGGTTATGAAACTCACGGCGCACGACCTGCTTGACCTGCAGGTTGTCGATGCGGTTATCCCTGAGCCGGCAGGAGGGGCCCATGAGGACCCGCAGACGGTATTTCAGACGGTCGATGTCTATCTGCGCCGCGCACTCGACGAGCTGAGGGGCACGACGGGCGTAGCGCTCGCACGTGAGCGCTACGCGAAGTTCAGGGCAATGGGAACGCGTGCGCAAAGGAGGTGCAGGTGATGAGTGGCGTTAAACTTGTCGGTACGGGCTCGGCCCTTCCGTCGCGCACGGTGACCAACGACGATTTGGCGCAGATCGTGGATACCTCGGACGAGTGGATTCGCCCGAGGACGGGTATCTGCGAGCGTCATTATTGCACCTCTGAGGAGAATCACGGGCAACTTGTGCGTTGGGCCGCCCAGCGCGCCTTGGATGACGCGGGTATTTTCGCGCAGGATGTGGGCATTTGCCTTGTCGCTACGTTCACCTCGTCAAATGCAACGCCTTCGACTGCATGTTTGCTGCAGCGTGACCTGGGACTTGCCGAAGACACGCTCTGTCTTGATCTAAACGCAGCCTGTGCGGGTTTTGTCTATGCCTTGCATGTCGCCGAGCAGCTTTTGCTTGATAGCCCCCGTCCCTATGCTCTGGTCATCGGTGCCGATGCGGTGAGCCGCGTGCTTGACTTCACGGATCGTTCGACCTGCGTGCTGTTTGGTGACGGAGCGGGGGCGGCGGTCCTTAAGGCGGAGTCGGATGCTATGCCGCTGTACGCCGTTTGGGGCTCGCGCGGAGACGACGTCTCGCTTTGCGCCCCGAGTGAGGAGGGCGGCGCCGCGGTGATTCCGCGTCTGCGCATGGACGGCCGCGCCGTATTCCGCTTTGCAACCGAGATTTTGCCTGCTTGCACGCAAAAGGTGCTCGAGCGCGCGGGGCTGGATATCGAACAGGTCGATCGATTCGTCTTTCACCAGGCAAATCAGCGCATCGTCGATCTGGCGGTAAAAAAGCTCGGCGCAGATCCCGGGCGTTGCGGCGGCAATATCGCGCATACGGGAAATACCTCGGCAGCAAGCGTGGCGATTCTTCTCGATGAGCTTTGCCGCACGGGCGCGCTCGCATCTGGCGGACGGGCGCTGTGCGTTGGATTTGGCGCGGGCCTTACCTGGGCCGGCGCATTGTTGGAGCGTGCCTAGGGGAGCTAGTTCCCACACGCGGCATGGAAAGGACAGACATGAAGCTCAATGAGCTCTTGGGAACCGAGTTTCCCCTCATACAGGGCGGTATGGCCAATATCGCTACGGGCGCGTTCGCTGCGGCATGCTCTAATGCCGGCGCGCTGGGTATCGTGGCTTCGGGTGGCATGGACGCCCCGGCGCTGCGCGAGCAGATCCGTGCGGCCCGCGCCGCGACCGATAAACCCTTTGGCGTGAACCTCATGCTCATGAATCCACATATCGACGAGCTGGCTCAGGTTGTCGTCGAGGAGCACGTGAGCGTTCTCACCACCGGTGCGGGCAATCCCGGCAAGTACATGGACCGGTGGAAAGCCGCCGGAATCAAGGTGTTCCCGGTGGTGGCGGCACCCGTGTTGGCTCGCCGTCTTGCTCGCTACGATATCGACGGCGTGATTGCCGAGGGAACCGAGAGCGGCGGTCACGTGGGCGAGACCACGACCATGGCACTTGTCCCGCAGGTGGTCGACGCCGTTGACGTGCCCGTTATCGCTGCGGGCGGCATTGCCGACGGCCGTCAGCTTGCGGCTGCGTTCGCGCTGGGTGCCGTGGGCGCTCAGGTGGGAACGTGCTTGCTGGCGAGCGAGGAGTGCCCCATCCACGAGAACTATAAGCAGGCCGTGATCAAGGCGGGTTCCAACGACACCGTGGTGACGGGCCGCTCGAAGGGCGCTCCGGTGCGCGTTCTCAAAAACAAGATGGCGCGCGAGTACCTCAAGCTCGAGCAGGGCGATCCCTCGCGAGACGAGCTCGAGACGTTGACGCTCGGCTCCCTGCGCCGCGCCGTTGTCGACGGCGATCTTGACAGGGGAAGCTTCATGTCCGGTCAGGTTGCCGCCATGGTGAAGGAGATTCGCCCGGCGCGTGCGATTTTCGAGGACCTCATGGCAGGTGCCAAGCAGGCTATCGAGGGGGTGCGCTTGTGAGCAAGACGGCTTTCCTCTTTGCGGGCCAGGGGTCTCAACATGCCGGAATGGGTCGCGACCTCTACGAGGCATATCCCGTATTTCGCGAGGTCATCGATGGTGCGAATCTCGATTTCGACCTGCGCGCCCTTATGTTCGAGGGACCGGACGAGCAGCTGTCCCAAACACGCTACACCCAGCCGTGCATGGTCGCATTTGCGGCGGGCATGACGGCGGTTCTCGATGAGATGGGAATCAAGCCCGATTACGTTGCGGGCTTGAGCCTGGGTGAGTATTCCGCCCTGGCGGCCGCAAACGTCTTCGAGCCCCAGCAGGCGATACAGCTTGCGGCGTTTCGCGGGAATGCCATGGCATGCGCGGCGGAGGGCCGCACCTGCGCCATGGTCTCGATTCTGGGTTTGTCGCGTGAGGCTGTCGAATCAGCGGTTGAGCTTGCCGCCGCTGCGGGCCAGGGAACGGTTGAGGTTTCCAACTACAACTGCCCCGGCCAAACCGTCATCGCCGGCGACGCTCCCGCAGTGGAGCTTGCTGCCGCCGCTGCCCGAGAGGTCGGTGCTCGCAGGTGCATTTCGCTGCATGTGAGCGGCCCGTTCCACACTTCCTTGCTGCGTCCTGCAGGCGATGCCCTGCGCGTCCGCTTTGAAGAGGAGCGCTTCGGCCAGATGTCTGTTCCCGTGCTCTTTAACTGTCTGGGCCACGAGATGGGCGCGGATGACAGCATTCCGGCACTGCTCGAACGACAGGTTCAGTCTGCCGTGCGTATGGAAGAAACCATCATGCGCCTGGTTGAGCTGGGTGTGGACCGCGTGGTGGAGATCGGACCCGGCAAGGTGCTTTCTGGTTTGGTCCGCCGCTGCACCAAGGACATTCGCTGTATTCCGGTCGAAACATGTGAGGACCTGGAATCGCTCAAGGAGGAGCTGTAATGATGGAGGGTCTTTCTTTGACGGACAAGTGCGCCGTCGTGACGGGCGGCTCGCGCGGCATCGGTCGCGCGGTTTGCCTGGAGTTGGCGCGCCTGGGTGCTCGTGTGGTCTTTACCTATGCCGGCAACGCCGAGGCCGCTCAAAAGACGGTCGAGATGATCGAGGCACGAGGCGGGACCGCACGTGCTATCTGTGCCGACGTACGCAGCGCAGAAGACGCGACGCGCGTGATCGACGAGGCGCGTAGTAGTTTCGGCGGTGTGGACATCCTTGCCAACAACGCCGGCATCACCTGCGACAAGCTCGCCGCACGCATGAAGCCCGAGGATTTCGATGCCGTGATCGACACGAATCTCAAGGGCGCTTTCCTCTACACCAAGGCCGCCTTGCGCCCCATGATGCGCGCCCGCTCGGGCACGATCGTCAACATGGCCTCGGTGGTGGGTCTTCGCGGTAACGCCGGGCAAGCCAACTACGCCGCGAGCAAGGCAGGGCTCATCGGCATGACCAAGTCCATCGCCCGTGAGGTCGCTTCTTTGGGCATACGCGTGAATGCCGTGGCCCCTGGTTTTATCGCGACGGACATGACCGATGCGATGCCCGAGGCCGCTCGCACGGCAACGCTCGCTTCGATTCCGGCCGCTCGTCTGGGCGAGGCCGACGAGGTCGCTCGCGTCGTGGCCTTCTTGGCCAGTGACGCCGCTTCATATGTAACAGGACAGGTTCTTGCCGTCGACGGCGGCATGGCGATGTAGGGAGTCAACATGGCAAAACGCAGGGTTGTCATAACGGGAATGGGCGCTGTTACCCCGCTGGGCCACAGTGTCTCTGAGAGCTGGGCGGCCGTCCGCGCCGGTGAGTGCGGCATCGCACCCATCTCGCTATTCGACGCCTCGGATATGAAGGTATCGCTTGCTGCCGAGGTTAAGGATTGGGACCCGGCAGCCGTCCTGGGCGCACGAGAGTCCAAGCACATGGCGCGCTTTACGCAGTTCGCCATGGCGGCGGCCCATGAGGCGGTGGATGATTCCGGTTTGAACCTCGAAGACTGCGACCGCACGCGTGCGGGCGTCGTTATCGGAAGCGGTATCGGCGGCGTTGCCGAGACGGAGTCTCAGCAGATGCGCTGCAACGCTCGTGGCTTCGACCGTTGCTCTCCCTACTACATCCCGTCGGGCATTTCCAATATGGCTGCCGGCCAGGTTGCCATTGCCTTTGGCTTCAAAGGCATGTGCACCTGCCCGGTTACCGCATGCGCGAGCGGAACGAACGCCCTGGGCGATGCATTTCGTCAGATTCGCGACGGCTACGCCGACCTTATGCTCGCGGGTGGAACCGAGGCCGCAGTGACGCCTCTTTCGATCGGCGGCTTTACGACCATGCGCGCGCTTCACACGGGCGACGATCCCGCTTGCGCCTCGATTCCCTTCGATGCCCGCCGCAGCGGCTTTGTGATGGGCGAGGGCGCTGGCGTGTGCCTGCTCGAGGAGCTCGAACACGCGCAGGCGCGCGGCGCGCATATCTATGCCGAGCTCGTGGGCTATGGCGTCACCTGCGATGCGTTCCATATCACGGCTCCTTCCGAAAACGGCGAGGGCGCCGCGCGCGCCATGCAACTCACGCTCGAGGACGCAGGCGTCGACCCCTCTCAGGTTGGCTACATCAACGCCCACGGCACCTCGACTAAGCTCAACGACGAGCGCGAGACGCAGGCTGTCAAAACGGCGTTTGGCGAGCATGCGAGCGAGCTTGCCATGAGTTCGACCAAGTCCATGACGGGCCATATGTTGGGCGCCGCCGGTGCCGTTGAGGCTATTTTCACGGCACTTGCTCTGCATGATTCCTATCTGCCGGCAACCATCGGGTACCAAGAAGCCGATCCCTCTTGCGATCTCGATTACGTGACGGGTCAGGGGCGTTCGGCATCGATTGAATACGCTATGTCCGATTCGCTCGGCTTTGGCGGCCATAACGCGTGCATCCTCATGAAAGCTTGGAAAGGTTAGACCATGCAGCTCGATTCGAATCAGATTTCGCAGATTTTGCCCCATCGCTATCCGTTTGCCCTCGTCGATCGCATTACCGATGGCGAAGAGGGTTCGTGGGCACGCGGCATCAAGTGCGTGAGCGTCCAGGAGCCGGTGTTCCAGGGCCATTTTCCCACCTACCATGTGCTTCCGGGCGTGATGATCATCGAGGCTCTGGCCCAGGTTGCCGCCGTGGCGATGCTTGCCGAGCCGGAGAACCGCGGCAAGATCGGTTTTTTGGGCGCGGTAAAGAACGCACGCTTTAAGCGTCAGGTGCGTCCTGGCGATGTGATGGAGATGGAAAGCCGCATTGTGCGCACGCGCGGCAACTTCGCGTTTGTCGAGGGTCGCGCTACGGTTGACGGTCAGCTCGCTGCGACGGTTGAACTCACGCTGGCGTTCGGTTCTAATGAAACGAGCGATAACTAGGGTGATGTTCGGGGGTCTCGAGGTGCTCGAGGAAAAGTTCATTCGGGTGTATACCAAGTTCAAACTGCATTTCTATCGGGAAACCTTCGCGCGTTTCCAAAATCGTGAAGCAAGTCTCACCACGGTGGAGAGCTTTGCGATGGAGGCGATCTATGCGCTGGGAAAACCCACGGTGCGCCAGTTTGCCGAGTTTATGCGTATCTCTTCGTCGAACGCGGCGTATAAGACCGCGAGCCTGGTGCGTAAGGGCTACCTGGTGAAGGAGCGCTCGCAGACCGATGCCCGCGAGTATCATCTGGTGCCCACGCAAAAGTACCTGGATTATTACAACGTGAGCGCCGATTACGTGCATACCGTTATGGAGCGCATCAAAGAGCGCTTCTCTGCGGAGGACGTAGCGAAGATCGAGGAGATCCTTACCGTGATGAATGACGAACTCATGTCCGAGGTCCCGCTGTAGCGATTCTCTTCCGTTGAATAATCCATTGGGCGGCGAGCATCTTTGTTAAGGTGCTCGCCGCTTTTCCCTCTAGGGAAGAAAAACCCGCGTATGCCGAAATGGCCGCATGATTGCGTATAGGCACGGGTAGGCTTGAGCCAACGGTTAATTAACCTCGGCGCGCATCCCGCCGGGATGCCTCGCCGGGTTTTGGCTCAGGGAGGTTACCATGGGTGCGCCTAAAACCGGTAATGTGAGGAATGTGGTTCTCGTAGGCCAAGGCGGGGTGGGCAAGACCTCGCTCGCGGAGGCCATGCTCCACCTATCTGGTAAAACGGCTCGTCTGGGCGGTCACGATGGCACTAAGCCGACGCTCGATTACGATGCCGAAGAGGTTAAACGCGAGTTTTCCATCTCTACGTCTATCGCCCCCATCGATTGGAAAGGCGCGCGCATCAACGTATTGGATGCGCCTTGCTATCCCGATTTTATTGGCGACGCTTACGCCGCGATGAGCGTTAGCGAGTCCGCCCTGTTTGTCGTTGACGCCGCGGCGGGTCCGCAGCCCACGACGGTCAAGCTGTGGTATGCCGCCGAGGACCTGCGCCTGGCGCGCGCTGTCTTCGTCAATCGCATCGATAAAGAGAACGCCGATTTCGAGACCTGCTTGGGTCTTTTGCGTGAGCGCTTTGGTATGCGCTTGGGCGCCGTGACCCTTCCGTGGGGCCAGGGCGACGACTTCGACGGCGTGATCGACCTGGTGCGCATGAAGGCGCGTCACTGCAACGGCACCGAACAAACCGAGTGCGATATCCCCGAAGAGTATCGCGCACAAGCCGAAGCCGCACATGAGACGCTGTGCGAGCTCGTTGCCGAGGCCGATGACGACCTGATGGAAAAGTATCTCGAGGGCGAGACCCTCACGCAGGAAGAGGTCGAGGGTCTGCTTTCGCGGGCTATCGCAAAGCGCCTCTTCGTTCCCGTCTTCGTGGGCAGCTGCATCAAGGAGCAGGGCGTTAATTCCCTGATGGACGATATCGCCACCTACTTCCCCGCACCCACCGATTATGGCGAGATGCCGCTTATCGACGGCGACTCCCTCAAGATCTCTTCCGAGGATGATCGCCCCGTCGTCTTTGTCTTCAAGACCTTGAATGACCCCTCCCAGGGCCGTATCTCGTTTATCAAGGTGCTCACGGGCACGATCGAGCCGGGCATGGAGCTCGTCAACGCGCGCACGCGCAAGGGCGAGCGCATGGCGCATCTGTATGTGATGTGCGGCCGCGACATGACCGAGGTCGGCCATGCCTACGCCGGCGATATCGTGGTGGTTCCCAAGCTCGCTGCCGAGACCGGCGATACGCTTTCGGTTTCCGGCAAGATCGAGGCCGCGGCATTCAAGTTCCCCAACTCGCAGTACCGCATTGCCATCGAAGCCGAGAACCGCGGCGACGAGGAAAAGCTCTTCACCTTTATCGACCGCGCCTGCGAGGCCGACCCGACCATGCGTATCGAGCGCGATGAGGAGACCGGCCAGACTATCATCTCTGCCGTGGGCGAGGCCCAGGTGTCCGTGCTCCTCAACCGTCTGGAGGAGCGCACCCGTGTCGAGGCCCGTACGGTGCCTATTCGTATTCCGTATCGCGAGACTATCCGTCGCGTGGCGAGTGCCCAGGGACGTCACAAGAAGCAGACCGGCGGTGCTGGCCAGTTTGGCGATTGCTATCTGCGCGTAGAGCCCTTGTTTGACGGCACGGATTACGAGTTTGTCGACGAGGTCGTGGGCGGACACATTCCGCGTGCGCTGATTCCTGCGGTCGATAAGGGCGTCCAGGAGACTATGAAGGACGGCGTGATCGCCGGTTATCCGCTGACGGGTATTCGCGTTGCGTGCTACGACGGTTCGTATCACCCTGTCGACTCCAACGAGATGGCATTCCGTACCGCGGCTCGTATTGCCCTGAGGAAGGCATGTGAGGATGCCGATCCGGTGGTGCTCGAGCCGATGGAGAATATCACCGTCACGATTCCCGAGAGCTATGCCGGTGCCGTGATGGGCGACGTTTCCGGTTCGCGTGGCCGCGTGACCGGCATGGACACGAACGACCGCGGCGAGACGGTGGTTACGGCAACCGTTCCGTATGCGGAGCTTGTCGACTACGCCACGCGCCTGCGCTCCCTCACACGCGGCACGGGCGACTTTACCATGGAGCCTGCAGGCTACGAGCAGGTGCCTTATGACGTCCAGAAGCATCTGGTCGAGTTCTACGAGGAGTCGCGTGCTCAGGGTAGGTAACCATAGATCGGCTGATAGCTGATTTAAAGCCGGCTGTTTGGGACATCCCCGTTATCGCGACGGGGATGTCCTTCTTTTTTCATGAGTAACGGCGCTTCGAAAACGGATATTCCAATGATGGCCGCCGCGTGAGAAATGCTATTTGACAAGGGGGTCATTATTTATATGTTACTCGGGAGTGGATAATACGGTGGTATCATGTGAGCCTGAGTAGTGGCGCGCGTTATCAATCCGCATCTTAGGAGACCTGAGCAATCTACATGACAGACTTTATGCATGGTGCTAAGTACGATACGAAAACCCGTCATCGCGCCGCAAAAATCTTAGCGACCGGTGTTGGACATCGTGCGCTTGCGACTCAGCTGGGGATTCCCGAGGCAACGGCACGTCAATGGTCTCGTGCCTATGCGGTGGGTGGCCAATCGGCCGTGATGAATGCCGGGGCAAAGCATCGCATCTACCCCTTTGAACTTAAGCTTTCGGTGGTTAAGGACCGTCTGGAAAAGGGCCTTTCCGTGCGTGACGTCATGATCAAGCATGGGGTTCCCAGCGAGTCCTCGGTCAAGACCTGGTGCCGTCAGTTCCGCGAGGGCGGCGAGGCTGCCCTTATCGATAAACCACGCGGCCGCAAGCCCAAGAACAAGTAGGGCATATTGGGCGGCCGGGTCCAATCGTTTGCTTCGTAAATAGGTACAACAAGGGCCTCCCCGTTCATGCGAGCGGGGAGGCCCTTGAGCGTTTTGTTGCCTTGCGCAAGCTTCTCGAGGTGTACCGGTGAAGCGGGATGCATACCGGTACAATATCCGTTCGCAGGCAAAAACACACCGTTCAAAGCCTTTGTTTCAGTGATTCATCTGAGCTGTATTTCTGATTGATTTCTGATAAAAATAGCAATCTACCAGCAAGAGTAATGATGCAGAAACAGTTTGGTAAGCATTAGGAATTAAACCGGAACAATTTGACAATAAGTACCGCTGAGAATAGATTCTCACTTGTAATCAGCCTGAGCAAACAGGTTCGGGCACGGCGATTGTCGAAGGAGAATCAGCGTGGACAAAGAGACCAAGATCGTGCTTCTCACGCATGGCGGATGGGGTTCGAATCTCGTTTCGAGTATCGAGATGATTGCGGGCAAGGTCGAGTGCGTGCATGAAATCGCCCTCAAGCCGGCCTACACGCTTTCGGAGTACATGACGATGGTTCGCGAGTACACCGATACCATCTCTTCGGATTCGGTTATCATGGTCGACCTGTTTGGCGGTACGCCCTCCAACGTGGCAGCAGCGATTGGCAACCAGACTGGCATGCACGTGTTTGCCGGACTCAACGCTCCCATGTTGCTCGAGGCATGCCTAGAGCTGCAAAACATCGGTTCTCTTGATTACGATGCGATCCTTAACGCAGGTAGCGCTGCCTGCATGGATGTTGTGGCAACCGTAAAGAAAAACATGTAAGGAAAGGGGGAAAGAGCATGGGTAATCTCGTTCTTACGCGTATCGACTCGCGCCTCATTCACGGTCAGGTTATGACTAAATGGGTCAATCAGGTGCAGGCGAACAAGATCATTGTTGTGAGCGACGAGCTCGCAAACGATGAGTTCATGAGGAACATCTACCTCATGTCGGCACCGGCGGGCATTGAGGTTGTCTGCCTTACCGAAGCTCAGGCAGTCGAGGAGTATCAGAAGGACGTTTTTGGCAACGGCAACGTTTTGATGCTGCTTCCGAGCCTTGCCGCACTCAAGAACATCTACGATGCGGGCGTCAAAGTGGCCTCTGCGCAGGTGGGCGGTCTTGGCGGCGGCCCTGAGCGCAAGGTCGTGTTCCAGAACATCACACTCGATGACGCTGATGCCGAGATCCTGGAATATCTGGCCGGTGACGGCATGGACATTATTTTCCAGACCATTCCAGAGGACGCACCGCAGAAGGTCGACTCGATTCTTAAGAAGTACCGCGCCTAATAGCGTTTCGAATTACTGTTTTAGGAGGTCCGCATGAGTACTCTCGGTATTGCCATTTGCATGGGCATCTACTACTGGATTGCCCGCCTGCGCTTTGGCTACACCATTTCTAGTGCCCTGCTCCAGCCCGCGACGATCGGCGTGTTCGTCGGTCTGATTTCCGGTCAGATGGTCACCGCTATGGAGATCGGCGCTGCTTTGCAGCTCGTCTACCTGGGTGTTACGTCCACCCCTGGCGGCAATGTCCCCAACGATCCCGCTCTTGCCGGCTGCATCGCCATCCCCCTGGGCGTCATGTCCGGCATGTCTCCTGAGCTCGCCGTTGCCCTGGCTGTGCCCTTTGGCATCATCGGCGTGTTCGTTGACCAGCTGCGTCGTACCACCAACGCCTTCTGGGTCCACCTGGCAGACAAGTATGCCGAGGACGCCAACACCGCCGGCATCTATCGCTGCGCTTATCTGTGGCTCTCATGGGCTTTGTGATTCGCTTCCCGTTCGTCTTCGCTATCGACTATCTGGGTGCCGATTGGGCACAGGGCCTCATCAATGCCCTCCCCGCGGTTCTCACCCATTCGTTCGAGGTCATGGGCGGCATCCTTCCTGCTCTCGGCTTCGCCCTGACTATCATGGTTATCGGCAAGAAGGAGCTCATCCCCTTCTTCTTCCTGGGCTACTTCGCCGTTGCTTATCTGGGTATCCCTGTTATGGGCATGGCTATCTTTGGCCTGATCATCGCCCTCGTTCTTCGCATGATCATGTTCCCCGAGGCTGCTAACGCCAAGGTGACCGCCACCTCCGAGGAGGACGTTAAGGAAAAGAGCGGTCTTCTCAACAAGAAGGACGTCACCAAGTCCTTCTGGCTGTACTACTTTGGCTGCGAAGAGTCCAACTCCTACGAGCGTCTGCAGAGCCTTGTGTACTGCGCATCCATGATTCCCTGCCTGAAGAAGCTTTACCCCAAGAAGGAGGACCTGTCTGAGGCTCTCAAGCGTCACCTGGCCTTCTTCAACACCGAGGGTACGCTCGGCGGCGTGATCCAGGGTATCTCCATCGCCATGGAGGAAGAGGCCGCAACCGAGGGCACCGTTCCCGGCTCCGCCATTACCTCCATCAAGACCGGTCTCATGGGCCCCATCGCTGGTATGGGCGACGGTATCGTCTGGGCTGTCGTTATGCCTATCATCTACGGCGTCTTCATTCCGTACGCTTCTCAGGGCAGCGCCCTTGGCGGCATCATGCCTTTGATCCTGTGGCCTGGTATCACGATCATCATCCAGTACTTCATGACGCATCGTGGCTATAAGCTCGGTCGTCAGTCCATCACCGGTATCCTTCAGTCCGGCATGATGCAGTCCATCATCTTCGCTGCTAATGTGCTCGGCCTGATCATGATGGGCGCTCTTTCCAGCTCCTACATCGCGATCACCACTCCGTTCCAGATCACCATGGGCGCTGGCAACACCCTCGTGTTCCAGGAGATCCTGGACGCTGTCGTCCCCGGTATCCTGCCGCTTGTGGCTGTGTTCGGCATCTACTTCTACATGCAGAAGAAGGGCCCGCGCTACAACGTCATCCTGCTGTCGATTATCGTCATCAGTGTCGTGTGCGCTCTCCTTGGCATCCTCTAATAGCCAGCCTGGCGCCAACGCCGTTGGCAGCGCGAGACTCCTCTTGGCGCTGCCAACGGCTTTACTGTATCCATGGAATCATCGATATACGAGAGGATTGACCTTGAGCATCTATCAAAACATCGGTTTGAAGCGTGTGGTCAACGCTTCTGGTCGTGTGACCAAACTGGGTGTTTCGACCATCAGTGACAAGGTTGCCGCAGCTGCAGTTGAGGGCGCAAGCTCCTACGTGGTAATCGACGACCTTATCGATCGAGCCGGCGAGTTGATTGCGGAGCACACTGGAGCCGAGGGCGCCTGTGTGACGTCTTGCGCTTCGGCGGCGCTGGCTCTGTCCATCGCCGGCTTGGTGACGCGCGGTCAGTGGACTGCTGTCTACAAGCTTCCCGATCCCTGCGGGGCGGCAAACGAGGTGGTTCTTCAGAAGGGCCATTCGATCGACTTTGGCGCGCCCATCCAGACCATGATTCGTCTTGGCGGCGGCTGCCCTGTCGAGTGCGGCCAGGCAAATGAGGTGCACCCCGAGGATATCGAGGAGGCCATCACCGATAAAACCGTTTGCTTGCTCTACGTGAAGAGCCACCATTGCGTGCAAAAGGGCATGGTTGATATCGAGACGATGCGCGACATCGCTCACGCCCACAACCTCCCCTTCGTGATGGATTGCGCTGCCGAGGAGGATTTCCGCAAGTACGTCGCTCTGGGCGCCGATATCGTCTGCTACTCGGGTGCAAAGGCGCTTGAGGCCACGACCTCGGGATTTATGTGCGGCAAGCGCGAGTATGCCGAGTGGGCAAAACGTCAGTACCACGGTGTGGGACGTGCCATGAAGGTGGGCAAGGAGCAGATCATGGGTCTTCTTGCCGCGCTCGATCAGTACGAGGCGCGCGATCATGCCGCCGAGGTCGAGGTCAATGTGGCGAAGATCGATTGGCTTGTCAGCGAGATCAATCAGATCCGCGGTTTGCATGCCGAGAAGATTCAGGACGAGGCGGGACGTGCGATTTTCCGCTGTCGCATCACCTTTGATTCCGAGGCCCCTGCGGGACTCACCATGGAGCAGGTCAACGAGAAGCTTGTTTCGGGCAATCCGATTGTGTGGGCCCGTACAGAGTTTTTGAACCTTGGGAAGATCGATTTCGACCCGCGTCCGATGCTCGAGGGCGATGAGGAGCTTATCGTCGAAGTTCTCAAACAGATTATGGAGGGCTAAATAATGCCGATTAACTACTATAACGACCGTGTTTGTCTGAATGTTCTGGGCGGATCGCTGCAGAATGCCGCCGATATCTACAAGGCCGCTGAGGGCCATGTTGAGGTTGGCGTTCTTACCGCCGATTACGATACCGTCGAGGCTGCTATCGAGGACATGAACAAGTACATGGATGTTCTTGAGGGCAATCTCTCGGTTGGCCTGGGTGGCGGCAACCCCAACCAGTGGCGTGCCGTGGCCGAGGTCGCAAAGGAGATCAAGGCCAACCACTTCAACCAGGCCTTCTGCGCCGTCTCTGCTACCCGTGCGAACGTGGGTAACGACGAGTGCCACATCAATGCCATGGTTGGCCCTTCCGGAACCCCCGGCCTCGTCAAGATCTCGACGGGTCCGCTTTCCCGCGAGTGCGCCGAGCCCGCACTCGTTCCCGCCGATACCCTGATTGCTATCGTGAAGGAGATGGGCGGCAACTCGCTCAAGTTCTTCCCCATGGGCGGCCTCAAGGTCAAAGAGGAGCTCAAGGCGGTTTCCGAGGCATGTGCACGTCAGGACTTCATCTTGGAGCCGACGGGCGGCATCGACCTGGAGAACTTCGAGGAGATCATGCACATCATTCTGGACGCCGGTGTGCCCAAGGTGATTCCGCACGTTTATAGCTCGATTATCGATAAGGCCACGGGCGACACGCGCATCGAGGACGTCGAGCGTCTCCTTGCCATGGTCAGGGCCATGGTTTAGGTACCGTAAGTGCAGTAATACGGTGTAGATGTTCCCAACGCGGAGCCTTATCGCGTAATTCGGTCGCTGCCTATGGGAATATAAAACTAGAACGCTTTGAATCGGATCCCGATACGCTTGGGATCCGATTCGATTTAGATGACATGTCTAGCATGGTGGTTTGAGGGTTAGTGGCAAAATACAAGGACATCGTTAAAGATATCGAGGGCTGTATTCGAAGAGGCGATCTGCAGCCTTACGATCAGCTGCCTACGGTTGTGGAGATGACCAAGGCGTATCACGTGAGCCGCACAACAATCGAGCAGGTTATGGATGAGCTCGAGAAGCGCGGCCTCGTTTCGCGCAAGCGCGGGTCGGGCGTATACGTGAAGAAGGTCGCGACGCAGTCCTTCGACAAGCCGCTCAACACCATTTCCCTTACCGACGATATCGATGTAAATCTTGCCAAACACCCAAGCTGCACGGTCCACGAGTTCACCGTGGTCAAACCCGATGAGCATGTGCGCCATGAGCTCGGCTTGCATGAGTTTAGCTTTACGTTCTATATCGAACGCTCGCATCTGCATAACGGACAGGCGATTGACGTGCAGTACCTCTATTATCCGGTCGAGATTTTTAGGGATATTCGCCTGACGTCTGCCGAGACATCTATTCGCCAATGGATTGATGAGAATTACGAAGTCACGCCCGATAGCTTTCATAAGACATTGCGAGCGGTGACGGCGTCGGAGCGCGAATGCGAAATCCTGGGTATTCCCGAGGGGTCGCCTTTGCTTGAGGTCGAGCAGATCGGCTATCTGGACGATGGCCGTCCTTTTGAGAGTCTGGTGGCCCGATTCCCCGGAGACCGCTCCGAGTATCAGACCATCGACTCGGATTCATTGCCTGTTTAATTCGCTCGTTTTCAACATGCTCGGTACAGCGAAGGCCTCCCTGCTCATACGAGCGGGGAGGCCTTCGAGCATTGTGGCATTTTGAAGCAGGTTATCGCGCGTCGGCGCCACCCGCCGCGAGTTTCTTTTCGATCTTGCCCACAAAGTGAATCAGCGGGATGGTGACCACCAGGTAGTAAAGCGCAGCGCAGATGTAGGGCGTGATGTTGCCCGTGGTTGCGGTGAGGTTCTTGGAGAACATCATCAGCTCCATGACACCTACGCTCGAGAGGAGCGAAGTATCCTTGTAGAGCATAACGAACTCGCTGGTCATGGTGGGAATCACACGGCGGATGGACTGCGGGATGATGATAAGCGCCATGGTTTGGAACCAGTTCATGCCCAGCGCGGTTGCGGCCTCGTGCTGGCCCTTGCTGATGGATTCGATGCCCGCGCGGAAAATCTCGGCAAGATAGGCGGAGCAGTTGATGGCGAGCACAGCCACGCCGAGCGGCAGGTTGGGCAGGTTGAGGCCGATCATCGGCAGGCCAAAGAAGGCGATGTAGATCTGCAGGAAGAGCGGCGTGCCGCGCAAGAAGTTGATGTAGCAGATGGCGATGCCGCGCAGGTAGCGACGACGGCTCATCTTCATAAAGGCAAAGAGCAGGCCGATGGGGATGGCAAGCGGGAAGCCAATGGCGGTGACGAGCAGTGCGATGCCCCAGCCTTGGAAGAGCGAGGCGATCGAGGTCACCACGTACTGCGGCTTAAAGAACATGCCCAGGAAGGGGTTGGCGTTCCATGCTCCGACCCAGGATTGATCATCGAGCCAGCGGACGATATTCTGCACGACCGTGCTCTCGGTTACGGCGACGGTGGGGCTGGTGGGAAGATCGCGTTCGCTTCCATCGGCAAGCTCGTAGGTACCGTCAACGGCGTAGGCGCCGGCGGAGCTGGGGAATACGACGCCCTCGACTTCAATGCGGAGGCTGCTGCCAGCGGCGATGGGTTCGGCGAAGGAAATCGCCAGGTTCGATTTCTCGACTTTAGCCGTCGCCTCGACGTCGGTGCGATCAAGGCCGTTGAGCACGGTTACCGTAGCGCTGGAGTCTTCGAACGAGCCGCCCTCGGGCAAGGCAAGCGTGACCTTGCTGACGCTCTCTTCGGTGCCGGTTGTCGCTTCCCAGGTCAGGCGCGTGGCAATGCCGCCAAGCACATTGGTGCCGCCGTCTTCGTTGGAGCGTGCGGTGGCTTTTGTGACCTGCAGCGTGGATGAGGAACCCTCGCTCGCGCCGGCATCTTCGCTGGCGCTGGTAGCAGAAGCCCCATCGCTGCTACTTGGCGTGGAGCCAAAGTACTTCTCGTACAGCTCATCGTATTCACCGGAGTCCTTGAGCTCGGCCAGCGCCTGGTTGATGGCGGCGGTGAGCTCGGGGTTGTCTTTAGACACCGCGATGCCAAACTGCTCCCCGGTGGGAATCTCTTTGATGATGGTCATGTTGGTAAAGGAGCTCTTGACCATCCACTGCTCGACGGGAAGGTCACAGATAACCGCTTGGCACTGGTCGCTCATCACGGCGGTGAATGCAGCGGTCCAGTCGTCGAAGGTCACGACTGTTGCGTTGGGCAGATTTTCGGTCGCCCATTCTTCGGACGTGGTGCCGGACTGCGCTGCGATTTTCACACCCTCGACGTTGAGGCTATCGAGCGAGTCGTACTGGGAGCCCATGACCGTGGCGATGCCCTGGTTCGAATCCATATAAGGATCGGTGAAGTCGATTTCCTTTTTACGCGCGTCGTTGATTGTGATGTTGCAGGCGCCGACATCGGTCTTCACGCCCTGCTTGACCATCGGGATGATATTGTCGAACTTCTGGGCGGGCAGGTAGTTGAGCTCGAGGCCCAGCTTGTTGGCGATCTTGCCCATCAGCTCGAAGGTGAATCCCTGGTCGTTGCCCGCGTCGTCCACGTACTCGAACGGCGGGGTGGCAAGGTCGCTCGCGACGGTGAGCTTGCCGTCTTCGACAAGGCTATAGCCTTCCGTGTCTGCGGTAGAGCTGGAGCTGCTGCTCGGCTTGGTGCCAAAGTATTTCTCGTAGAGCTCGTCGTAGCGACCGTCGGCGCGAATCTGTTTAAGGGCGGTGTTGATGGCGGCGGTGAGCTCGGGGTTGTCCTTGGAAACCGCGATGCCAAACTGCTCGCCGGTGGGAACCTCTTCGATGATTTCCATATCCGTGAACGAGCTGTTGACCATCCACTGCTCGACGGGAAGGTCGCACACAACTGCCTGACACTGGCCGCTCATCACGGCGGTGAAGGCGGCGGTCCAGTCATCAAAGTTGACGGTGGTTGCGTTGGGCAGATTTTCTTGCGCCCACTCCTCGGAGGTGGTGCCCGATTGAACGGCGATTTTTACGCCAGCGACATTAAGCGAGTCGGTATCGGTGTAGCCCGAGTTCTTAGCGACGGCGACGCCTTGGTTGGAATCCATGTAGGGGTCGGTGAAGTCGACCTCTTTCTTACGTGCGTCGTTGATGGTGATGTTGCATGCCGAGACATCGGTCTTTACGGCCTGCTTGGCCATCGGGATGATGTTGTCGAACTTCTGGGCGGGCAGGTAGTTGAGCTCGAGGCCCATCTCCTGGGCGATCATGTCCATGAGCTCCACGGTAAAGCCCTGGTCGTTGCCCGCGTCGTCCACGTACTCGAACGGCGGGGTGGCAAGGTCGCTCGCGACGGTGAGCTTGCCGTCCTCGACAAGCTTGTAGCCGCCGTCTTGTGCAGATCCGTTTGACGTAGCAGCACCGCAGCCGGAAAGAGCGAGCGCTGCGGCGATAAGCGAGGTCAGGCATAGGGCGAGGGACGCGCGGCGGGCAGATTGGGCAAAACGGTAAAGTGTGCGCATATGGTTCTTTCTGCCGATTGAGTGGATGAGCTGCGTTTATGCAGACAAAAAGCATAGCACTTGGATGTCTTGACCCCGATTCCTCCATGCGTCCGTAAATAACAATTTATAATGCTGGTGCGTTTGATTTATACGGGGCGCTTTTGCCCGCCGTGATAAGGAGAGCCGATTTATGCAAGAAACCACGCAGACTGCGCATGCCCTGGGTGCGCTTGTCGAGGCGCTCAGAGGTGCCGATGTCTTTGTTCGTGCCGATGAATTTGATGCCGATGCGCGCATCGAATTTGCCATCGATAACTCGCAGCTGAGCCGTGCCAACACCCTTTTTGTATGCAAGGGTGCGAGCTTTAAGCGCGAGTACTTAATGCAGGCAATCGAAGCGGGCGCCGTTGCCTATGTTTCCGAAATCGATTACGAGGTCGACGTTCCCTGCATCATGGTGAGCGATATTCGCTGTGCTCTGGGCTGTCTGGCCGATATGGCTTACGACCATCCCAGCGGAAAGGTCGGCGTGTGCGCCTTCACAGGCACCAAGGGCAAGACTACGAGCGCCTACTATCTCAAGGGGGTGCTCGATGCGCATGCACGCCTTGCGGGCTGTCACACGGCCGCCCTGTTCTCGAGCGTCGAGTTTGACGACGGTGTCGAGTCTGGTATCTCCAAGCTTACGACGCCGGAGTCCTTTGAGCTCGAGCGCCATCTCTCGAATGCCACTGTGAGCGGTTGCGAACATGTGATCATGGAGGCCTCGAGTCAGGCACTTAAGTACCAGCGCACCTACGGCGTCGATTTTGCCGTGGGCGCGTTTACCAATATCGGCGAGGATCATATCTCGCTCATCGAGCACCCGACGTTCGAGGACTACTTCGCTTCTAAGCTCAAGATTTTCAAGCAGAGTCGCGCCGGGGTGGTCAACCTCGATATGGACCACCTGGACGAAGTGCTCGAGGCGGCTCGCGTGTGCGAGCGCGTCGTGACGTACTCGCTCACCAATACCGATGCCGATGTCTACACTACGAACCTGGTTCATGGTCCGCGCGGCATCGTGGCCTCGGTGGTCACCCCGCGTTTCTCGCGCGATGTGCTGGTGCCCACGCCCGTCAAGTTCAATATCTCCAATGTGCTTGGCGCTATCGCCTGCGCCGAGGCATTGGGTATTGAAGAAGAAGCCATCGTCCATGGCTTTGAGCAGGTTCGCGTGCCCGGTCGTATGGAAATGTACCCCACCGAGTCCGGCACCATTGTGGGCGTGGTCGATTTTGCGCACAACGGCATGAGCCTCGAGACCATGCTTCGCGATCTGCGCGAGAACTATCCCGAGCGCGAGCTTGCCGTGGTGTTTGGCGCCACGGGCGGCAAGGGAGTCGATCGCCGCGAGACCATGGGCGTCGCTGCAGGCAAGTATGCCGACCGCATCGTGATCACCGAGGATGATCCCGGTCCCGAGGACCCGCAGGACATCTGCCAGACCATCGCTCACTTTGTGGACGAGCAGGGCAACCGTAACTGGAAGATCGTGCTCGACCGCGAGGAAGCCATTCGTACGCTCGTGCGCGAGACCGCGGGTCCGGCCGTGGTAATCGTAACGGGCAAGGGCCACGAGACGCGCATGCTGCGCAAGAACGGACCTGAGCCTTGTCGCGCCGACGGCCCTATCCTGCAAGAAACGCTCGATGCGTTCGAGGCGGGAAATCCGCTTTAAGATCACCGAACGTCGGAAGTTCAATTCGGCCACACGGGTACCATGCATATATCGCCTGCATACGTACACCAACGCACAATGAGGGGCAACTATGACAACCGATTCCGCCAAGGTCTATTTCACCAACCTGCGCACTCATGGCCGCGAGAGCCAGCTCGATAAGCTCAAGCGCCTGATCTATCGCGCGGGAATCGACCAGATTGATTTTGAGAACAAGTTCGTCGCCATCAAGATCCACTTCGGCGAGCTGGGAAACCTGAGTTTTTTGCGTCCCAATTACGCACGCGCCGTGGCCGATGTCGTCAAGGAGCTGGGCGGCAAGCCCTTCCTCACCGATTGCAACACGCTGTATGTAGGAAGTCGCAAAAATGCTCTCGAGCATATCGACACCGCATATCAAAACGGCTTTACGCCGTATGCAACCGGTTGCCAGGTAATCATCGCCGACGGCATCAAGGGTACCGACGAGGCGCTCGTGCCGGTCAAGAATGGCGAGTATGTGAAAGAGGCCAAGATCGGACACGCTCTCATGGACGCCGACGTCGTGATCAGCCTGACGCATTTCAAAGGTCACGAACAGGCGGGTTTCGGCGGCGCCATGAAGAATCTTGGCATGGGCGGCGGTTCCCGTGCAGGTAAGATGGAGCAGCACGCGGCCGGCAAGCCGAGCGTTAACGGCGAGCGCTGTATCGGCTGCCATGCGTGCGAGAAGATCTGCGCGCACGGCGCCTTTAGCTTTGACGAGGTACGTGAGCACACCACGGCAAGCGGCAAGACCCGTGAGGTCCATGTAGCATCTATCGATCACGACCGCTGCGTGGGCTGCGGCCGCTGCATCGGCGTGTGCAACCAGGATGCCATCTGCCCCGATTACGATGCGGCTGCCGATGTGCTCAACTACAAGATCGCCGAGTATACGCAGGCTATCGTGCAGGACCGCCCGAACTTCCACATTTCGCTTGCGATGGACATCAGCCCCAACTGCGATTGCCATGCCGAGAACGACACGCCGATCATCGGCGACATCGGCATGTTCGCGAGCTTCGACCCCGTGGCTATCGACCAGGCGTGTGCGGACGCGGCGATGGCCCAAGCGCCGCTTCCCAACACCGTGCTCACCGAGAGCGCGGAGAAGATGGAGCGCGAACACGAGCACCTGCATGGCGACCAAGCCCACGATCCGTTCTGCATCACGCATCCCGATACCGATTGGCGCGCCTGTATCGCCCATGCCGAAAAAATCGGCCTTGGCACCAGCAAATACGAGCTCATTGAGGTCAAGTAGTAATTAGATGTCCGGTTGTGGATGGGGGACAGGCGCTCGTGCGCCCGTCCCCCATCTTGCATTATGTGGCAAACAGCGGGATATGCGTGTCGAACTCGCACGTTAACCTGCGCTTTGCTATAGTGTTGAGAACTATTTTCTTGGAGGACACATCTACTATGTCTGATACAAGCGACAGTCCCAAGCCGCGGTCAACCTCCGCGGCGGTTCCGCACTACACCCTGGGCGAAGAGATCATGAACTCCGTCACCCATGGTGTCGGATGCCTGCTGGGCATTGCCGGTTTGGTGCTTTTGATTGTCAAGGCCGCTATGGGTGGCGCGCACCCTGCCTCGCTGGTTTCTGCCATCGTCTACGGCGTTTCCATCATTCTCGAATATCTTGCGTCGACGCTGTACCACGCCATTCAGCCGCGTCCCGCCAAGCGCGTATTCCGCATTATCGATCACAGCTGCATTTACCTGCTGATCGCCGGCAGCTACACGCCGTTTTGCCTCATCACGCTCGAGAACGACGGCGGCCTCGTGCTGTTTGTCATCGTATGGGTCATGGCGTTTGCGGGCATTGCGTTCGAGGCCATTATGCGCGAGCGCCAGCCTCGCTGGCTCACGGGCGTGATCTACCTGGTTATGGGATGGCTCGTCGCATTTCGTCTGCCGCAGCTGGTCGCCACACTCGACCCGCTGGCGTTGGCTTTGCTCGCCATCGGCGGCGTTTGCTACACCATTGGCGTCCCGTTCTACGTCGCCAAAAAAATCCGTTACATGCACAGCGTGTTTCACCTGTGGGTTCTTGCCGGTAGCATCTTCCAGTTCATGGCGGTGATTCTCTTCGTGATCTGATGACGCCTGCGGCTCGTCGCCGCTCGCTGCTTGCCTTTTATCCCACTCCCTTGGAGGTTTGAAAACGTCCCTATGGACATAACCATCAGCATTATCACCACGCTGCTTCTTACGATCGTGAACGGCTTCTTCTCGATGTCCGAGATGGCACTGACCACGGCAAAACGCACGGTGCTCGAGCATGAGGCGGAAGAGGGCGACCGACGAGCCGCCAAAGCCGCCGCGCTCGCTGCCGATTCCGACGAATTCCTCGCGACCATTCAGGTTGCCATCACGCTCGTGGGCTTTGCTTCTTCTGCCGTTGCCTCGACGAGCCTTTCCGATCCCCTGGCGCACTGGTTGAGCAGCTTTGGGTTCGCTCCGCTCACGGCTATCGCGCGCGGCCTTGCACCGGTGCTCATCACCGTTGTCGTTTCCTTCATCTCGGTTGTTGTTGGCGAGCTCGTGCCCAAGCGCATTGGCCTTGCCAACGCCGAGGGCGTGTCTAAGCAGGTAGTGGGACCGCTTTCGGTCTTCCAGAAGATCGCTCGCCCTGCCGTGTGGCTCACCGGCGCCTGTGCCGATGGCCTGGCGCGCCTGCTGCGCATCAAGAGCGCCGACGATCGCCAGAATGTCTCCGAAGAAGAGATCAAGTACATGATCAACGAGCAGGACACGCTGCTCGACGAGGAGAAGCGCATCATCCACGAAGTCTTTGACCTGGGCGATTCGGTTGCTCGCGAGGTCATGGTCCCCCGCGTGGACATCACTATGTGCGAGGATACCGACAAGGTTGAGGAAGTCATGGCGGTCATGCGCCGTACGGGTTTTTCCCGCCTCCCCATTTTCCACGAAGACCAGGATAACGTGGTGGGCATTGCCCATATCAAGGACCTTCTTCAGCCCGTGATGTCCGGCGACGAGGACGATCGCGTTGCGAAGTACATGCGCGACGCGACGTTTGTTCCCGATACCAAAGATATCCTTCCGCTGCTTTCCGAGATGCAAAACGCGCACGAGCAGATCGTTGTCGTGGTAGACGAGTATGGCGGTACGGCCGGCATCATTACCATCGAGGATATCGTCGAAGAGATTGTGGGCGAGATCGAAGACGAATTCGATCCCGACAACAAGTACCTTACGCGCCTTTCGCGTCGCGAATGGCTGGTAGATGGACGTTTTCCGTGCGATGATGCAGCCGATCTGGGTTGGCCCATCGAGGAGAGCGACGACTACGAGACCGTTGCCGGATGGATCTTGGATCTGTGCGATTCCGTTCCGGATATCGGCGAGGTCTTTGAAGTTAGCGGGTACAAGTTTAAGGTTCAATCAATGCGGGGCCAGCGCATCTCGCTGATTCGCGTGACAGCACCTGCGCCGGACGAGATGCCTCCTCAGAACGAGGATGCGCAAGAGTCCGCGCACGAGTAGGAAGAGCGGCATATGTCTGAGCTGTTCAATATAGAGAAGATCACGGTGGGGGCCGAGAAGCTCACGGCGCGTATTGCCGTGAACGAGGGTTTGCCCATCATGACCTCGGAAGATATCGAGGCGACGGCACGCGTGTACTATCTCGCCCCCCAAATCGCCCACCACCTGTGCTTAGGCGATGAGGGCCCTGAATTTCAGGATTGCATGCACGATACCGAGGTCGCTCATCTGCTGGAGCATCTGAGTGTCGAGATCATGCGCGAGACCGGTCTTGCCGGCGATGTCTCCTGCGGCCGCACGCGCCGTGCTCCGGGCGAGGACCGCACGTTTGAGGTTGAGCTTTCGTGCCCTGATGACGCTTTGACGATCGGCGCTCTTTCGTCTGCAACGTTCATGATGGATTGGGCGTTTTTGCATGGCGGCGCCCCCGCCCCCGATTTCCCGGGAACGGTTGCGGCTCTTCGCAATCTGGTCCTTACCGTGCGTGGCGAGCAGCCGGACGCGTCCGAGGAGGTGCAGGAGGACGAGGGCCCGTCGGTTATCGATACCGAGGGAGCTGCGGTGGACTCTTCGTCCCCACGCTCGTCTGCCGTGTTTGGTGGGGCTGCTGCCGAGACCTCGCACGCATAGCCTTCAGGCATTCAGGTTTGATGCCCCTCGCTTTGGCATCGCCGATGGTTGATAACTCGCTTTGTCGTGTCTGCGCGACAGGTGGGTATAATGAAGCAACATTCGATGGAGTCTCTCCTTGGGAGGAAACGACATGGGTAAAGCATTTAACTTCGCAGCAGGCGCATTCTTTGGTGCTGCCGCCGGTACTATCGCTGGTATCATGCTCGCTCCGCGCTCTGGCGCCGAGACGCGTGCAATGGCTGCCGACATTGCCAATGACGCTTGGGATAACGCTCGCGATGCTTACGAGCGGGGTGTCGACCAGGCCCGCTCCGCTGCAACCGACTTCGGCCCCATGGTCGATGCCAAGACCGATGAGCTCCGTGCCAAGGTCGACCTCGCCCGCGAGCGCATGGATCAGCTGCGCGAGCAGCTCAACGACGCCATGGCCGGCGGCACGGTGACGCCCGCCGCCGATGTGGTCGTCGAGACGGTCGACGATGCGGTCGCCGCCGACACCGAGGCTGCTCCCGAGGCATAAATGCTGGTAGCGGACATTCAGGGAAAACGCATCTACCGCATTCCCGCACCTGACAAGCGGATGGATAAAAACGGTGCACCCAAAGAGCCCAAGAAGCTCGGAAGGGTGCACTTTCCCGTGTTTACGCCCAACGGGACGCGCGTTGTCGGCTTTATGGTCAAGCTCCCCGATATCGTGGGCATGGTCAAGCAGGCCGATAAGTTCGTTCCCCTCGATGCCCTTGAGATGTACGAGGGCGTGCCGTGTGTGGTCGACACGAAGGAGAACTTCGATGCGCCCGCCGCAAAGAGGTTGGGAATCGACCTCGACCGTTGCCTTATTTGGACCGGCATGGACGTGCGCACTAAATCGGGCAAAACGGTCGGCTACTGCTCGGAGGCCGCCTTCGATTCGAAGACCGGCGAGGTAGATCATTTTCAGCTTACGGGCGGTGTGGCCTCGAGCGCGCTTTTGGGCGACATCCAGATGCCCGTCTCCTATCTCAAGGGATATCGCGATGGCGCGATGATCGTGGCAGACGAGGCGCTTGAGCTCGGCTTCTCCGGCGGTGCCGCAGCGCATGCCGCCGAGGCCAGCGTGGCCGTGTCCACCAAGGTCAAGGCAGGCGCCAAGGTCCTGGACGACAAGGGCTCGGTAGCCCTCGATCGCGGCTCAAAGGCCCTGGGCAAGCAGCTCGGTCGCACCAAGGGCATGTTCAAGTCGTTTGCCGCGGAATACAAGAAGGCCGCGGGCACTCCGGCAAAGAAAAAGCGCGCAAAGTAACTAACGTCGATCGCGGATCGCGAAAGAAGGGGAGGGGGATACACATTGCCTCAATACACCACGTCCTACTCCACGAATAAAAAACGACCCACCTATCGTCGAGCACCTGTAGGTCAGCAACTTCCGTCTTCGGCGCGTCGCCGTACCAAGAAGCCGGGTGCCACGTATCTGCATCATGCGCAGGGGTTCGGTCATAGCAACCGTCGACGTCGCGGCACGCATCCCAACAAGCGCAACCCGTATGCGCTCATTGCTGTGGGCTGCGCGCTTCTGCTGTTTGTCGCGGCTGTTATCGGCTACACCAATCGCAATGTCGACGTGGAGCTTAACGGCTCTACGGTCCAGGTGCGCATCAATTCGACCCTCGAGCAGCTTATCGATGCCCAGGGCATCGAAGTCCGCCCCGGCAATCTGCTTGCGGTGGACGATTCCGTGCTCACTAAGCGCGGTGGCGAGAAGATCTCGGTCAAGCTGGGAAAGAAGCAGATCGAAGACGGCGAGCTTTCTTCGATCAAACTCACTGGCGGCGAGAAGATCACCATCAAAGATGGTCGCGACACCTACGAGGAGCACGACGTCAAGGCGACGACCCTTCAGCCGAATATCTCGTTTGAGGGCTCTGGTGCCATCCAGTACGTCAAGACATGGGGAGAAACAGGCCGTAGCGAAGTGTGGACCGGCAAGATCTCCGGCAAGACGCAAAGCCGCGGCGTGGTGAAAGAGCCCGTTGATGCCGTGGTGGCATGCGTTTCCATCAAGCCGAAATCCGGGAAATACGTCGCGCTCACCTTCAGCGGTGCGCCGAGCGAGTACACCGATCAGATTCTTCAGATCCTCAAGGAGAAGGGCGTTACCGCAACCTTTTTCTTGAGCTCGAGCGGCGTCTCTTCCTATGCGACCCAGGCGCGCTCCATCGCCAATGCCGGGCATGAAGTTGGTTTCTATGCTTCTTTGGGAGATGAAACAGGCGATTCGCTTCGCAGCACGCTTTCGAAGGGCCTCTCTGCGGTGAACAAGGCGACGGGCGGCAAGACCACGCTCGTGCGTTCTTCCGACGGACGCTTGAGTGAAGACCAATGGGCCACGGCTATGGACCTGATGGGCGCTGCGGTATCTTGGAGCTTCGACTCGGGCGACTGGCTGCGCCCGGGGGCCGACAATGTTGCCGAGACCGTCACCAGCGCGGTTTCGAACGGCAGCATCATCCCTCTAACGGATAACGACGAGACATCCGCTCAGACCGTCGAGGCGCTGCCACAGATCATCGACAAGCTCTTGTCGGATGGCTATACGTTTGTGACGCTGAACGACCTGATTGCCACCGATAAGGACCTGAAGGGTGCGATCGACTTATCGCAGGCGTCGATGCCCAAGGACGCTGTCTTGCCAACCTTCGTTTCGGCGACCGATGACGGCACGGATGCGGCAGACGAATAGGTCACGCTATTTTGTCGTTTTAGCCTTACGCTACATGACGAATTTGTAACTGTCATAATTGCCTTTACGCTGATACACTCAGGCCGGAAAAGTAACAGGTTATCGGCATGATATGGACGTAGCGACATGATGCAGGGCAACCAGGAACAAGGGCGGAGCAAAAGGGACGGGTCGCCAAAGGCGAGCGCGCCGATGCATCATGGCGCCGTGGTGCCACCTCTGCCCCATGTGCCCTCCCATCAACCCAAGCGCTATAAGGCGACGGGCACTGCCCGCGTTTACGGCGCCCCCGGCACGTCGCAGCGCGCTCATCGGGCGGGGGCGAAAGCTCCTGTCCCGGCCGTGCGACATGAGTCATTGCCTGCGGGTGGAGCGAAGGCGCATGGTGTCGTCTCGCTTAAGAAATCGAAGTTCACGCTCTCTGCAAAGGGTCATACCGACCGCAGTCATGTTCCCCTTATCGTGCTGTGCGCCCTTGTGGTCTTGATTGCCGCCGGGGTGGGCTGGGTGTGGTTCTTGCGTCCCGTGCATATCACCGTAAACGATCAGGCAAAACAGGTTCGCATCGGAACGTCGCTCGACAAATATCTTGCCGACAACAACTACTTTGACGCTCAGCCGGGCAAACTGCTCTCGGTGGGTGGAAACGTGATCGATGAGCGCGGCGGCGACCGTTGCGCCGTGAGCGTGAACGGCAAGGAGGTCAAGCCCTCCGACATGAGCGACCTTAAGCTCGAGGACGGCAATGCCGTCACCGTGGGAAACGGTGCCGACACGACGGAGGAGCACTCCGAAGAGACGGTGGATGTGGAGCCCGGCATCCAGATGGACAAGGGCGGCGCCATCCAGTTTGTCTCTCAATGGGGAAAGGCAGGCAAAAAGAAGGTTTGGCACGGCAAGACCTCCGGGGAGACGGTGGATAAAGAGGTCGTTCAAGAGGCAACTGACATGAAAATCGCCTCTTTGACACCCAAGCCCTCCGATGGGGGCAAGTACATTGCCCTGACTTTTGATGATGGCCCTTCGTCCTATACCCAGCAGATTCTCGATATCCTGGCACAAAAGGGCGTGCATGCCACGTTCTTCAATCTCGGCAATCAGGCGAGCGGAAAGCCCGAGCTCACCCGTGCCGTGCTCGACGGGGGTCACGAGCTGGCGAGCCATACCAACAGGCACCAGGACCTTCCTACGCTTGGCCGGGACGATCTGCGCTCCGAGATCACGAGCGCATTCGATACCCTCGAGGGGGCCTCGGGCAAGCGCCTGCAGATGATCCGTGCGCCCTATGGCGCGTTCACCGATGTGGAATGGGCGCGCTCGGCAGATCTGATCAGCTGCAACGTACTGTGGAATATCGATACGTTGGACTGGAAGCGCCCGGGCGCCGCAGCTATCACCGATATGGTGCTCTCCCATGCCTTTAACGGTTCCATCGTTCTCATGCATGACGGCGGGGGCAACCGTTCTCAAGATGTCGAGGCGCTGCCCGATATCATCGATAAGCTCAAGGCGCAGGGCTATACGTTCCTTACGGTCTCGGAGCTCATGGCAAAAGACAGCCGCTTCCCCAAAGACGTGGTGGATGGAACCGTCGCGATGCCCAAAGACGCCGTCTTGCCCGAAAAATAATCATCCTCGCTTTGTTATGCGCGTGTCATCGTTCGGTATGGCACGCGTATGCATGAAAGAATGTTGCTTCACGGTGCTTTTTGGATGCTATAGTTAGAACGCTCATGGCCTTTTAGGGCTACAGGCGTCCTCTTGGAGAAGCTCGTCCTGTCTGCCACTTTGCGCCATGAATTCGATCGCAGGGTTAGAAGAAAGGTAAAAGGTGAAATCTAAACCTCGACCACACAGTAGCTAACCCCTGCGAGTGCTCTTTAGTAGCTGGGCTGCACAGAAGACGCGCGCATGGGGTGACTCGCGCCGCACTTTAGCGCATGGCCGACAGCTGCATATATGCATCATCCGTTCCCTGGGCGCTTTGCGCCGTAAGGACTGAACATAGCATAGGAGCACTATGAACTATCTCTCCGAAATGCTCAGACTGCCCGTTATCGATTCGACGGGCGAGAAGATGGGTGTCGTCAACGACCTTGGTATTGCCACGGGCGAGGTCTTCCCGCGCGTCACGTCGTTGGCTTTCCAGGGGCCGTCCAAGACGCCCTTCATGATTTCTTGGCGTAAGTACGTCGACCACTTTGACGATGATGGCGTATACCTCAAGTACCCGTCGACCGACATTCGCTTTTCTTACCTGCAGCCCGACGAGGTGCTGCTGGCACGCGACATCATGAACAAGCAGATCGTGGACACGCAGGGCATGAAGGTCGTGCGCGTAAACGATATCAAGCTTTCTGCCTCGGGCGAGAACCAGCTGCGTCTGCTGGGCGCCGAGGTGGGTGCCCGCGGCCTCTTGCGTGCGCTTCACCCTGCAATCGAGCATGCGGTCTCCGCCGTGGCCAAGGTCCTTGGCAAACCCTTGCCCGAAGATATCATCGCGTGGTCGTACATGGACCTGCTCGAGCGCAGCACGCAGCAGATCAAGCTTTCTGTCTCGCATAAGACTCTCGGCGAGCTGCACCCGGCAGATATCGCCGACATCATCGAGCAGCTGGACCCGCGCCTGCGCAGCCAGGTCTTCGCACAGCTCGACACGTCCCAGGCGGCCGAGGCCATTACCGAGCTCGACGATGACGAGCTGGTTGCAGAGATGCTCGAGGGCCTTTCCGACCGCGATGCGTCCTCGATGCTCGCCATGATGGACCCGGACGACGCTGCCGCCCTGATCGATGAGCTGGATTACGAGAAGGCCGAAAAGCTCTTGCGCCTGATGGGCGTCAAGGAGGAGAAGGCCATTCGTACCCTGCTGGGCTACGAGGACGATACCGCGGGCCGTATCATGACCTCCGAGTTCGTGGCGCTTCCCGGAACCTCTACCGTGACCGATGCCGTTAATGCCCTCAAGCGCCTGGATGAGGATTTCGAGAGCGTCTATTACCTATACACGACCGATGCCGACGGCGCCCTTTCCGGTGTGCTTTCCATGCGCGCTTTGGTGATTGCCGAGCCCGATGCGCTCTTGCGTGACCTTGCATACCGCGATGTGGTGTACGTCGAGCCCGACCGTGACCAGGAGGAAGTGGCCGAGGAGATGTCAAAGTACAACCTCGCCGCCATCCCCGTCTGTGATGAGAACCGTCATATCCTGGGTATCGTTACCGTCGATGACGCCATGGACGTCATGACCGAGGAGCACCAGGAAGATCTGCAGATCGCCGGCGTCTCCGCCGGTGGCGAGAACACGACGGGCGAGACCTCTCACGCCATTGCCTGGTTCGTGCAGCGCCAGTACTGGATTGTGGTGTGGGCCGTGTGCTCGGTCATCATGGCATCGGTGCTCAAGACCCTCTTTAATAATTCCGTGCTGTTCATCTTCCCCATGTGTGCGATGCCCGTGGTGCTTCTCGCTGCGACGCGCATGGTTGCCTTCGTGAAGAACTTCTTCCTCGAGAACGACGATGGCGACGACG
Source organism: uncultured Collinsella sp. (assembly GCA_934654625.1). Taxonomy (GTDB): domain Bacteria; phylum Actinomycetota; class Coriobacteriia; order Coriobacteriales; family Coriobacteriaceae; genus Collinsella. Next base: position 88,664 of record CAKUGM010000001.1, read on the forward strand.
AAAAACGCCCTTATCTGTGGTTCTGGCTGCAAAATACGGTGACCGGTTTGATTCTGGCCCTTGTTGTGTACCTGTGCGGTCAGCTTGTGGCGACCGCCGCCTTCACCGATATCACCGTTTGGAAGGCGCAGCTGTTCATCGCTTGCTTCAACGTTGCCGCAATCGTGACCCTGCTTTCGTCCATGAGCTCGGTTATCTACCTCAAGGTGCTGTACTGGTGCGACGAGCACGATAAGACCGTTTCGGGTACGGCGATGCAGCTTACCTCGATTCTTATCTCGGCAGGTCTTTTCTCGGTGCTTGCCGTACTTGCGATGATCACCACCATGGGGGCGTAATGCGCGGAGAGACAAAGCAAAAACTAACGCTCGCCGCAATTTTGGGGGCTATGGGCCCGGGCCTGCTCGCGGCGCTTTCCGGCAACGACGCCGGCGGTATCGCCACATATTCGAGCGCGGGCGCATCCTATGGCTACCAGATGCTCTGGATGCTTCCGGTGATGACGATCTTGCTGATTGTGACGCAGGAGACGGCCGCGCGTTGCGGATGCGTGACCGGTAAGGGTTTGGCTTCTCTTATTCGCGAGCGCTTTGGTGTGCGCAAGAGCGTGCTCGCCATGGCGGCGCTGTTGATTGCGAACACCGCTGTCACCATTTCTGAATTTGCCGGCATCGCGAGCGGCCTTGCCCTGTTTGGTATTCCCGCGAGCATTTCGGTGCCGCTGGTCGCTCTTCTTGTCTGGCTGCTTACCATGTCGGGCAGCTTTCAGCGCATCGAGAAGATTCTGTTGCTGGTGAGCTGCGTATTCATCGCTTACGTGGTGGCCGCTTTCATGGCTGGCCCCAATTGGGGCGAGGTCGCCTACGCAACGGTCGTCCCCTCCATTTCGAACGACCCTTCGTATGTCTCGCTCGTGGTGGCAACGATCGGCACCACCATTGCGCCATGGATGATCTTCCTGGCGCAGAGCAACGTGGTTGACAAGCATGCCACCGAGGAGGATCTGACCCTGCAGCGTATCGATGCCGTGAGCGGCTCGGTTACCGCCGACATCATCGCTTGGTTCATCATCATCACGACGGGAACCGTCCTCTTTCCGGCGGGCATCAAGATTGCCGATGCGGCGGATGCGGCTCTTGCGCTCGAGCCCATTGCGGGCGAGTTCTCGACGGTGCTTTTTGCCTCGGGTCTTGTTGCGGCGAGCTTCCTTGCGGCATGTGTGCTCCCGGGCGTAACCTCGAGCGCTATCTGCGAGGCATTTGGCTGGGAGCGCGGAGCCGATCGAACCTGGGACGAGGCGCCGGTCTATCGCGGTCTCATCACCGGTATCATCGCGGTGTCTGCCGTGCTCGTGCTGCTGCCGGGGGTCGACCTTTTCCAGATCATGATGATCTCGCAGGTGATCAACGGCGTATTGCTCCCGGTCGTGCTGGTGTTCCTTGTGTTTATCGCGCAGGACAAGCACATCATGGGGCGCTATCGCAATGGTCGCGCTTGGAATGCCCTTACGTGGGCGGCAATCGGAGTCATCACGGTGCTTACGGTGGTTATGTTTGTGCTTCAGGCGCTCGGATACTAACTGGCTTACTTTCGAATTCAGAAGTTTGATGCAACGCGACGAGGCACCCCTCGTCGCGTTTTGCTGTTTTCGTATGCTTACGGACGCTTTCGCAACGTTTATCGATAAAGGGGTTACTATCCATCGTTCTCTCCTATACTAGACAGGATGCGAAAAAGACCCAGTTGAAAGACGTTATACCGATCGGAGGCTTGCGTATGTGGGAGACTGCGCCAAGGGAAAACCGAAAGATTTCGATTGACGAACGCCGCGCAATGATCGTCGAAGAGGTCAATAGGCGCTCTTCGATTCAGGTTTCGGATATCTGCGAACAGTTTGGCGTTTCGGAGGTTACCGCACGCAACGATTTGGCGACGCTGGAGGGAAGCGGCGCCCTTCGCCGTACGCACGGTGGCGCCGTCTCCATCAAGCGCACCATCACCGTCACCTATCCCGATCAGCGCCTGAACAAAAATGTCGAGGCCAAGCGCGGCGTTGCCGAGCAGGCAGCTCTGTTTGTTAAGGACGGCGACTCGATTCTGGTCGACACGGGCACCACGACATTCGAGTTCGTGTGCTGCCTGACCGAGTTCCACAACATCACGATCGTCACGCATGACCTATCCATCGCGACGTTTGCTGGCGCGAATCTTCCCAATGCAGAGGTGCTGCTGCTGGGCGGCGTGCTTCGTCGCGACCGTCAATACGCAACGGGATTTATCACCAACGATATCCTCGACAAGGTCTATGCCGATAAGGCGTTCCTTGCCACCGATTCCTTCCATCCCGATTATGGCTTTACGGCCGATAACTCGGGCAATGCCGAGGTCAAGACGCTGATGCTCGAGCATTCGCGCGAGCATTACATGCTTATGGATGCCAGCAAGGTCCGTCGTCCCGACTTTATTCGCTATGCCGGCGTGAATGATTTCGACGCGATTCTTACCGACTACGATCCGGGCACGGCGCTTGCCAGCAGCATTCGCGACATGGACGCGAAGACAAAGCTCATCACTACCGACGACGATTAGTTCAAGCCTGCGCTTCGAGTACAGCTCGTCAAAACAAGGCCGCCCGCCTCTCATGTCGAGGGGCGGGCGGTCTACATGTTACATGTGAAACAATGGCTAGAACTGAACCTTCGGAGCCTGGCGGGATTCGGCGCTGGCCTCGAACCCGGAGCGCGGCTTGAACTGGAAGATACCGGCAAAGATGACGCCGGGGAACGTCTGGATGGCGTTGTTGTAGTTAAGGACGCAGTCGTTGTAGCTCTGGCGTGCGTAGCTCACCTTGTTCTCGGTGTCTTCGAGCGTTGCCTGCAGCTGCATGAAGTTGGTGTTGGCCTTAAGGTCGGGGTAGGACTCGGCCACGGCGAACAGCTGGCGCAGGGCGCCGGAAAGCACGTTGTTCGCTTCCATTTTCTCGTCGGGAGAGACGGCGGAGGCGGTGGCGTTGCGGGCGGAGATGACGGCTTCGAGCGTCTCCTTTTCATGCTTAGCGTAGCCCTTGACCGTCTCGACCAGATTCAAGATAAGGTCGCAGCGGCGCTGAAGTTGCGTGTCGATGTTCTGCCAAGCGTTATCGATGCGATTGCGCAGCGTAACGAGATTGTTGTAGACGCCGACGATCGCACAAACGATGATGACGACGATAATGATGCCTATGACAAGCGGAATCATGGGTGCCCCGTTTCTGTAATGCGGCGCAGCAAAAGACATAGATATTGCCGCGCATAACACTCACAGTATACCCGGCTCGCAAGTCGAAGCGTACGGCGTTGCCACGTAGGTTTTTGCCCGGAAAGACGTTGCGCTTGCAAAATTAACGACATGCGCAATTTATCTTACGTGCATAATGGGGGCGTCAACATATTTGAAAGGCTGGGCCCATGGACCTTCGTGTGCAAAAAACCTATCGAGCGTTGTTCGGGGCTTTTACCGAGCTGCTCGAGGAACATCGATTTGAGGACATCACCGTTGCCATGCTGTGCGAGCGCGCGATGATTCGCCGCACGACGTTCTATAAGCACTTTGCGGATAAAACGGCGTATTTTTCGTTTTACGTTGATAGCCTACGCTCGAATTTCGTGGAGCGCGTGACGCAGGAGCACGCCTCCAAGGCGGCGTCCGAGGATGAGCGCCAGGCTATCTTCCAGATGCTGATCGACTTTTTCCTGGAGCACGAGAGGCTTATGGACAACGTGCTTACAAGTTCGGTGAGCGCGATGCTCACCTTCAAGATTTGCGAGACGGTTTCGGACCTGATTCGCAAGCGCTACGCTTCCGAGCTTTCTGTTGGTGAGGATGGCCCCGACCTTTTGCCCATCGCTTCCGATTTTATTGCGGGCGGCATCATGCGTCTGATTCGTATCTGGTGGGCAAGCGATGATCGCCGCGAAAACGGTGAGCGCTTCGTGCGGGCGTCAAACGTGCTGGTCACAAGGGTTCTTGAGAATAGGTAGTTGGCTATCGCCAACGGCCGCTCGGCCTTACGGCCTCGCGCCCTGTCGGGGGGGGGTCGAATCCTTCGCATCCGGTTGATGGTTCTTTCGGTCTATTTAGCGGGTCGGGTCGAGAATCTGTATGGCGAAGATGCTCAAGGGACGGGGATGTCCAAATTTTTGAGCTGCGCTCAAAAATTTACCCGGTCGGCGGCAAGCGCCGACCGCGCTCCGCTAAAAACGCGCCACCGGCGCGTTTTCTTTACGCTCCGCGCCCTGTCGGGTTCGAATCCCCCTCTCTCCGCCATTATGTGGTAGCGAAGAGCTTCGACAAGTAGGGTAATTGATTTTAGGAAATTTACTAAAACATAATGGCGGAGAGAGGGGGATTCGAACCCCCGGAGCGCTCATCACGCTCAACGGTTTTCAAGACCGCCGCATTAAACCGCTCTGCCATCTCTCCGTGACGCTTAATGATAGCATCGAATGACGTGGATTTCGGCGAAGGGTTCATAATGGCACAGCGACATGAAGACGAGCGTTTTATGCGTGTGGCGCTTGGCGAAGCCGCGCTTGCTGCTCAGGCGGGCGAGGTTCCCATCGGGGCTGTGGTGGTCTATGAGGGGCGTGTGATCGCCAGCGCGCACAATCGGCGCGAAATCGATGAAGACCCTTCTGCCCATGCGGAGTTTGCGGCGCTTCTCGAGGCATCGCGCGTTCTTGGACGGTGGCGCCTTACGGGTTGCACCGTCTACGTGACGCTCGAGCCGTGCCTTATGTGCGCGGGCCTCATGGTTAACGCGCGCATCGATCGCTGCGTCTTCGGAGCGCCCGACCCTAAAGGCGGCGCCGTGGGCAGTCTGTATGACGTGAGTCGTGACAATCGCCTTAACCATGCGTTTGAAGTGACCTCTGGCGTGCTGCAGGATGAATGTGCCGGCGTGCTGCAGGATTTTTTCTCCCAGCTGCGTGATGGAACGCGTGCAAGCGCACAGGTCCGCGAGGAAGAAGGTTCGCTGGCGTGTTGCTGCGAGAGCGCTCATGAAGGGGCACCGGGTCCGCGCGTTCTTCTTGCGATCGACTCCTTCAAAGGTTGCGCCACGAGCGCGCAGATTGAAGAGTGGGTTGCTGAAGGGGTTTGCCACGCCTCTTCCGATGCTCAGATAGAGCAGATTCCTATAGCTGATGGTGGCGAGGGAACATGCGATGCCATCTACCGTTCTTTAGGAGGCGAGCTTGCGGAGGTTGAGGTGGAAGGCCCCTTGGGGCATCCGTGCCAGGCTCGCTATCTATTTGTTGAAGACGCGGGTGCGAGCGGACCCTTTGCAGTAATCGAACTGGCGCAGGCCGACGGCATCACCCAGTCTCCGTGTACCTACGATGCGGCGCTCGATGCATCGACGTTTGGCGTGGGGCAGCTTATGCTTCATGCGCTAGAGCGCGGTGCAACCTCTCTCTACATCGGGCTGGGCGGAAGCGCCTCGACCGATGGCGGCGCTGGCATGCTCATGGCTCTTGGGGCGCAGCTGCTCGATGATGCCGGCAGGCAAATCGGCCGCGGACTGCGCGGCCTTGAGAACCTGGCTTCTATCGATCTTTCTGCGGCTCTTGAGCGCTTGCGGAATGTATCGGTCTCGATATTGAACGACGTGACGAACCCGCTGGTAGGAGCTCGTGGAGCGGCGCGAATCTTTGGGCCGCAGAAGGGCCTTTGCGCACAGGGCGCTCCTGCCGATGCGCTCGATTGGGCGGATGGGCATCTGATTCGCTACGGCGGGCTTCTTACGCAGGCGCGCGATGCACACGACGGCAGTGACTTGCAGGTGGGCGATCCCGGTGCCCGTCCGCGCTCTCTCGTGGCGGTTCCTGGCGCGGGCGCTGCTGGCGGCACGGGCGCTGCGCTCCTTGCTTTGGGCGCGCGTATGTCCTCGGGCATTGAGACCATGCTTGACCTTGTTGGATTTGACGATGCGGCGGAGCGAGCCGACTTGGTCATTACCGGAGAGGGCAACATGGACAATCAAACGGCGGCGGGAAAAGCGCCCGTCGGCGTGGCTAAACGTGCTAAAAGGGCGGGAAAACCCGTGGTCGCCGTCGTGGGCGGCAGAGCGGATGATATCGACGACGTGTTCCGCGCCGGAATCGACCTCGTGATTCCCCTCGCCCCTTGTCCCCTTTCGCTGGAGCAAGCCCTTAACCCCGTGATCGCTCGGGAGAATGCGCGCATCGCGGGCGATACCGCCGTCCGCGCCTATCTGCTCTAACTTGCCTATGGTTTGTATTGATGACAGCAAACAGCACTTGGGGTGCTACGATGCATGTCATTTGAGGAACAAAAGAAAGGTTTGCCATGTCTTCTCAGCATGTCGCATATGATTTTGATCGACTGATCGATCGCCGCCACGACACCTACAGCTATTCGCAAAAGTGGAGCTGCGACAAGGCTCTTGCAAAGCGCCTTGGGGTTAAAGAGATCACCGACAATCATATTGCACTTTTTACTGCCGACATGGACCTGCGTTGCGCCCAGCCCATCCTCGACGCGCTGCATGCCACGGTCGATCACGGCATCTTCGGTTATTCCACCCTCGACGGGTGCGATGCATATGCAGATGCCATTCGCGGTTGGTTTGCGCGCCATGACGCTTGGGATGTCGACTGCGATCTTATGTCGCTCAGCGCGGGTACCGTCAAGGCGCTCGATGTTTGCGTCCAGGCGTTCACGGAGCCTGGCGACGGGGTTATTATTCAGCGCCCGGTCTATCCGCCGTTCATGCACGTCGTAGACGATAACGAGCGAACGATCTTGAATAACCAGCTCGTTCGTCATACCGCCGACGATCCTGAGGGCGACCTCTACTACTCCATTGATTTCGACAATCTGGAGGAGCTTGCCGCGCGTCCAGAGGCAAAGATGCTCATCCTGTGCAACCCTCACAATCCGGTCGGCCGTGTTTGGACGGTCGAGGAGCTCGAGCGCATAGCCCACATTTGCATGAAGCATGACGTTCTTATCGTTGCCGACGAGATCCACGGCGACTTGGTGTGCGAGGGCGTGACGATGCATCATATGGCGCAGGTGGCACCGCAGGCGCGCGTGGTGACCTGCACGGCTGTGAACAAGACATTTAACCTGGCCGGCCTTGCTGCGACCAACGTGTTTTTCAGCAATGCGCAGGACAAGGCGCGCTTTGAGGAAGTCCGCGGTTTTGTGGAGCCCAATCCCTTTGCCATCAGCGCGGTCATTGCCGCCTATAACGAAGGTGATGACTGGTATGAGCAGGTAAAGACCTATATCGAGGCAAATCTCGATACCATGATCGCCTACTTTGCCGAACACCTTCCCGATGTTGGCGTGCGTCGTCCCGAGGGCACCTATATCCTGTGGTTCGATTTTGAGGCCCGCTGTCGCAAGCTGGGCATCGATGGTGCCGAGCTGCATCGTCGCATCTACGACGACGCTCAGGTGCTGCTGCAGGATGGCAGCAACTTTGACCCCGAAGGCGGCGAGTTCTTCCAGCGCATGTGCGTGCCCACGCCGCGTGCCATGCTGCTCGATGCCTGCGAGCGCATCGCTCGCGTGCTTGCGGAGTAACTTTCCTCTTCGTCTCGCGTGCCTCTCGTGAAGATATGGACGCGAGGCGGGGGAGCGGCTACTATATAACAGCAGCGCCGCGTGCGCTCGATGGGTTCGGGTGACGATATGTTCCGAATCTGGTCAGGTCCGGGAGGAAGCAGCCATAAGGAGCCTCTGACGGGCATCCGGATCCATCGAGCGCACGCGGCTTTTTCATGCCGCGGGATGCTGTCCCCATGACGACACAAAGTGCATCTTTCGTTACCGCTTGTTTACCTAGTTGTTCTATCATGACCCCATGAGCCATCGCGCAAGTCCGCAGCGCTGTTGGTGTCCATTGCTTGCCGCTCGCCGGCGAGTCATGTTGTCATGAAACGAAAGGGAAGCGCTGCGCATGCTTGAGCTGCTTAAACGTTATTCCGGGCCGTATCGAAAGTACTTTTTCGTCGGTCCTTCCTGCAAGCTGATCGAGGTCTTGTTCGACCTGTTCACCCCTCTTGTTATCGCCCGCATGATCGATCGTGGCGTGGGTGCGCGCGATGTCCGCGCGGTGGTGATGTATGGCTTGCTGCTCATTGCGATGGCCGCCTTGGGCATTCTCTTTACGCTTGTATGCCAGAAGATGGCTGCGCTTTCGTCACAGGGCATGGGCACGGTGATCCGCAGGGAGCTTTACGAGCATATCAACGAGCTTTCGTATGCCGAGCTCGATCGCTTCGGTACGCCCTCGCTTATCACGCGCATCACCAACGATGTAAACCAGGTGCAGCTTGCGGTGGCCTTGGGCGTTCGCCAGCTGATTCGCTGGCCGTTTTTGGCAATCGGCTCCATGGTCGCAGCACTTCTTATCGACGTGAAGCTCGGGTTGATCTTCTTGGTCTCCACGCCGCTCATTGGCATTGTCTTCTGGATCGTGATGGCGCGCTGCGTGCCGTATTTCAAGCAAATGCAGCAAAAGCTCGACCGCATTGCGCTTATCTGCCGCGAGGGGCTTTCGGGCGTGCGCGTGGTGCGCGCCTTTGTACGCGAAGCTCATGAGCGGGAGCGTTTTCACGATGCTGCCGCCGACCAAGCGCAGACGGCGATTGCCGTGGGGCGCTTGTCCTCGACGCTCAATCCCGTGACGTTTTTGGTGATGAACTTGGCCGTTTGCGCCATCCTGTGGGCGGGCGGCATCCAGGTGAACGTGGGCAACCTTTCACAGGGCCAAGTTATCGCGTTCGTGAACTACATGACCCAGACGCTGCTTTCCATCGTATACGTGGCGAATCTCGTGGTGGTGTTTACCAAGGCGAGCGCCTCGGCCTCGCGCGTCAACGAGGTGCTTCACGCGCGTCCGAGCATCACCGATGCCGGTAACGAGACGGTTGAGCTTCCTTGTGTGGGCAGGGCAGAGGACACGCCTGCTTTGGAGTTCGAGCAGGCATCGTTCGCATTTGGCGAAGGCGCTGCCGCGGCGGTCGATGGCGTGACGCTTGGCTTGCCGATTAGCGGAACCCTCGGCGTTATCGGCGGTACGGGCTCGGGCAAGTCGACCATGGTCTCGCTTATTCCGCGCTTGTACGATACCGATTCGGGTTCCGTGCGTGTGATGGGCACGGATGTTCGCGCGTGGCCGCTTGAGCAGCTGCGCCAGGTGGCGGGTTTCGTTCCGCAGCGTGCTTCGCTCGTTACGGGAACCATCCGCTCCAATCTCCAATGGCGCGACGACGAGGCTTCGGACGAGGATCTATGGCAAGCGCTCGAAGTGGCGCAGGCGGCGGAGTTCGTGCATAAGATGCCGCAGGGACTCGATAGCCCGGTCGAAGCGGGTGGCAAGAATTTCTCGGGCGGTCAGCGTCAGCGCTTGACCATCGCTCGTGCCTTGGTGGGCAACCCGCTCATCCTTATCATGGATGACTCCGCCTCGGCTCTCGATTTCAAAACCGACGCCGCGTTGCGCCGTGCGGTGAAGCGCCGCAGCGAAGAGGGGCGCGCGAGCGGAGGACTGCCGCTCACGACGGTTATCGTTTCGCAGCGTGTATCCACGGTGCGCGGCGCCGATACCATTTGCGTGCTAAACCATGGTGCCGTGGCCGGCCTGGGTACGCATGACGAGCTGTTCGAGACGTGCGAGCTCTACCGCGAGATCTGCCTCTCGCAGTTCAAGCGCGAAGAGTCTGCGTCCGCCAAGGGGGCGTGCTAGATGAACCCTTACACTTCTACCGGTTCGGTCGCGACGGTGACCGCAAGCGTTTCGGGCAACGACAACCTCAATGATCTGGGAGGGCCCGGTCGTAATGCTCCCCAGATGCCAGCGGGTAAAGTTACGCGGCGCCTGCTTTCTTATGTGCGCCCCCACATGGTGTCGTTCGTCATTTCCTTTGTGTCGGCAGCCATCTCGGTTACGCTGCAGCTCTATACACCCATTTTGATTGGCCGGGGCATCGACTGCATCGTGGATGCTGGCAGGGTGGATTTTGCCTCGCTCGCTCCGATCATTATCGAGCTTGCTGTTGTGGTGGTGCTCGCCGCTGTCTTTCAGTGGGTTCAGGGCTACTGTGTGAATCGTCTCTCTTACGAGACGGTGCGTGACATGCGTATGGAGGCGTCCGACAAGCTCTCGCGCATGCCTCTTTCGTTTATCGACTCCCATTCCCATGGTGACCTCATCAGCCGCGTGGTAAACGATGTCGATCAAGTGGGCGATGGCTTGCTCCAGGGCTTCACCCAGCTGTTTGGTGGCGTGGTTACCATCGTGGGCACCCTTGTGTTCATGCTCTCCATCTCGGTTCCCATGGTGATCGTGGTAGTGCTCGTCACGCCGTTGTCCATTTTCGCTGCCAGTCTCATTGCCAAGCTTTCCAACAAAAGCTTTGCGGCCCAGCAGGGCATTCAAGGTCAGCTTGGCGGACACATCGAGGAGTATGTGGGCGAGCAAAAACTGGTGGATGCCTTTGCCTATGGCTCGCATGCCCAGCAGCGCTTTGACGAACTCAACGCCCAGTTGTATACGGCGGGCGAGCATGCGCAGTTTATGAGTTCGCTCTCGAATCCCGGAACGCGTTTTATCAACAACATCATCTACGCGGTGGTGGCGGTGATCGGTTGCGCGGGCGTTATCACCGGCGTGCCGGCGCGATTGACCGTGGGTCAGGTTCAGACGTTTTTGAGCTATGCGAACCAGTACACCAAGCCGTTCAATGAGGTGACGAGCGTCATCACGCAGATTCAGACGGCATATGCCTCGGCACGGCGCGTGTTCTCGCTGCTTGATGCCGACGAAGAGACGCCGGATGTGGCCGATGCTGTGGAGCTTGTTGCCCCACGCGGAGAAGTCCAGCTCAAGCACGTCGATTTTTCTTACGTTCCCGATCGCAAGCTTTTGCAGGACATCTGCATCGATGCTCAGCCCGGACGCCGTTTTGCCCTCGTTGGCCCTACGGGCTGCGGCAAGACGACCCTTATCAATCTATTGCTGCGCTTTTACGATATCGATGCCGGCGAGATTACTGTGGACGGCCGCTCTTCGCGCGAGTACACGCGTGCGAGCCTGCGCCGCAGCTTTGGCATGGTGCTGCAGGACAGCTGGCTGTTCGAGGGCACGGTCCACGAGAACATCGCGTATGGTCGCGCGGATGCTACGCGCGAGCAAGTGATCGAGGCGGCCCGCCGGGCACATGCCGACAAGTTTATTCGCCAGCTGCCGCAAGGTTACGACACCATGATTGGTGAGGACGGCGGCACGTTCAGCCAGGGTCAAAAGCAGCTTTTGTGCATTGCTCGCGTGATGCTTACCGATCCGGCGATCCTCTTGCTGGACGAGGCGACCTCGAGCATCGATACCCGTACCGAGCTGCAGGTCCAGGCGGCGTTTGACGAGCTTATGGCCGGTCGCACGAGCTTTGTGGTCGCGCACCGTCTGAGCACCATTCGCAATGCCGACTGCATTCTCGTTATGCGTGACGGCCGGATTATCGAGCGCGGTACGCATGAGGAGCTTCTCGCTGCCGATGGATTCTATGCCGGTCTCTACAACAGCCAGTGGGCCGTGGAGGAGTAAGGGTTTGATGGGGCAAGACATTCGTCTTCTCGATTACTGGGTACAACCTAGCAGGAAAAATAAAACGTGTATCGGTGTTTGGAGAAGAGCATGTACATCGCTTTGATTACCAATAGCAAGAGCGGCAACACGGCGCAGCTGGCGCAGGCTTTGCGCGAAGCGTTTGCCGCGTCAGGGTCTGCGCCTATTTGCGATATCGAGTTGCCAGACGCTCCCGATGTCGCCCAGCTTGAAGACGTAGCCAGCCAGGCTCTTGCGGCGGACGCCGTGTGCGTTGGTTTTTGGTGCGATAAGGGCTCTTGTACCGAGGGCGTGGCCAAGCTTCTCGAGGCCTTGGATGGCAAGCGCGTGTTCCTCTTTGGTACCTGCGGTTTTGGTGGAAGCCAGGAATATTTCGACCAGATTGTCGCCCGCGTGGCAGAGCACCTGCCGCAGACGGCCGAGCTTATTGGTTCCTTTATGTGCCAGGGCAAGATGGGTCCTGGGATCCGTGCGCGCTACGAGGACATGCTTGCCAAGAATCCGGGCGACGCTCGTGCGCAGGCGTTTATCGATAACTTCGATGCCGCCCTGGTGCATCCCAATGCCGACGATTTTGAAGCCGTGGTGGCCTCGGCTGCTCGGGCTTTAAGCCTCTAGGGCGGCAAGCACCACTGTTTTCTAAAAGCTCTCCTTTGGATCGGACCAAAAGGGGAGCTTTCTATTGTGACGAAAACTTGTTCAAATAATTATGTACAAGTAAGCGTCCATCTGGGCTACTATAGAGCTAGTTTGTATGGTTAGTTTGACGCTGGGACACTCTGGCGCCGCACCGGAAAGGAATGTGAACCATGCTCGTTAACCTTCGTGACATCACCGCAATTGCAGAGCAGAACAACATGGCTATCGGCGCCTTCAACTCGCCGAGCCTCGAGTCTGCCCGTGCTGCAATCGACACGGCTGAGAAGCTGGGTTATCCCGTTATCATCGATCACGCTCAGGGTCACGAGGAGATTACCCCGCTTGATGTCATGGGCCCGGTGCTGATTGCTCTTGCCGAGCGCTCCACTGCTCCTGTCTGCGTGCACCTCGATCACTGCGAGGACCTGTCCTATATGCGTCGCGCTCTGGAGATGGGCTTCAACGGCGCTATGTTCGACGGCTCTTTCCTGCCGTACGAGCGCAACTGCGAGCTTGGCCACCGCGCTGCCGAGATGTGCCACAGCTTTGACTGCGGCCTTGAGTGCGAGCTTGGCTCCATGGGCAGCCGTGAGGCCGGTGCAAAGGTCGAGGGCGGCACTGCCGAGGAGGCAGGCGCCATCTACACCGATCCCGACCAGGCCAACGAGTTCATCGCAGCAACCGGCTGCGACATCCTGGCTGTTTCCTTCGGTACGGTTCACGGCCTGTATAAGGGCGAGCCGCATCTCTCCTTTGACGTGCTGAACCAGATTCGTGAGCGCACCCTCACCCCGCTCGTCATGCACGGCGGCTCGGGCGTTTCCGATGAGGATTACGCCAAGGCTATCGATGCCGGCATCCGTAAGATTAACTACTTCACCTACGGCTCCAAGGCCGCTGGCGAGGCAGTGGCTGCCGACCTCAAGAACGAGGAGGTCCCGTACTATCACAAGATGACGATGACCGCCTACGATGCGTTTTGCAAGGATTACGAGCACGTCATGAAGGTCTTCGCCAACGGCGCCAAGCCCATTGCGTAGCCACCCGCTCCAAAGATTAAACCCGAGAGGCGACAGCCCCCTTCCTTCCCGTCGCCTCCTCTCTACCAAAAGTGCCCGACACGGTTTAGACCGTGCCGGGCACACTCTTTTTACCTCCGCGTCCGGAACCGCCGAAACAGACGCCGGGCATATAGCTGGTGGCTTCTGGCGAGATGAGGCCGGGACCCTTTCGCTCGAGACAAGTTCCGCACAAATGAAAAAAGCGCCAGTGGCGCTTTTTTCATTTGGAGGACTGTCTGCAGGCTCGAGTGAAAGGGTCCCGGCCGAGCATTTGAGACCGAACCCTTACTTGATCTTAGTGGTGCCCGGCGCCAGGTTCGGGTCCGTCTCGTTTGCCGCGTCCTGATAATGCTTGGTGTAGATGTCCTTGCCGTTGCCGAACATCATGTAGTACTGCATTGTGTGGTAATCGGAGCGTGCCTTCTCGCAGGCAGCAGCGATGGTATCGCTATAGGTCTCGTCGCTCTTAGAGCTGGAGAGCAGCCAGCGACCTTGAGCGTCCTCATAGCCCACGGAGTTAAGGGCTGGCAGCGACTGGCGCAGTGAAAGATGAGCCTTCTGGTAGTCGGTGAGGGGCGCGCCGATAAGGCTCATCAGCTCGGAACTCAGGTAGTTGGAGGAGAGATCCTCCTCGTGGCTCGTCTGGGAGTTGCCGGCTACGTCGTAGTTAGCCCAGATGATGTAGTCGGTTTGCCACAGGCGCTCTTGGTGCGTGGCATCGTCCTCGTTGGTGAACCAGCGATTGTTGTAGGTATCGGGGAAGAATGGCTGATGGTCGCCCCAGAACACCACGACAACCTTGCGATCGAGATTGCTCAGCTTATCGAGGAAGTATTCGAGCGCCTCGTCGGACTGCTGAATGAGTGAGACATACTCGTTGACGTTGGAGTTGAGCTCGCCGTCGATATTCAGACTCACCTGCTTGTCGTAGGGGATGAGGCCGGTATCGTAGCCGGAGTGGTTCTGCATGGTCACGTCAAAGATGAACTGCGGGTCGCTGTTGGTGTCCAGCAGCTCGAGAATCTTGTCGTAGGTAGATTTGTCGGTCACCATGCCGCGCAGCGTTTCGGCGCCCTCGAAGTCGTTGATGGTGAGGAACTGGTCAAAGCCAAAGTCCTTGTAGACGTTCTCACGGTTCCAGTTGGTGCCATGGTTGGGGTGCATGGCGGTGGTGTAGTAGCCCAACGACTTGAACTGAGAGGCGAGGTTCTCGGTGTCGGTGAGGTCGTACGTGGTGTACGGGTACACGCCGCTGCCCAGATAGGCCATGGAGTTGCCCGTCAGGAACTCGAACTCGGTATTGGCCGTGCCGCCGCCATAGGCAGAGACGTAGAGGCGTCCGCGCGAGAGGCAATCGTCAATGCTCTTGAAGTACGTGGGGCCCTGGTAGTTTGAATGCATGTTCTGATAGATGGAGAGGTCCGAGAAGGTCTCGTTCATGATGGCGATGACCGTGGGCTTCTCTTCGTCAAACTGCTTTTCGGCCTCGAGGCGCGCTGTAGAGGAGCCGCCGGTTTGGCTGTTGCTGTCGTACTCGTCGGCGTACTCGGAAATAAGCTTCTTGGCACCGGAGACGGAGTAATCTTCGGGCTTGGAGGGCTTGATGGTCTGCGCGCCCGAGATGAACGAAGGCAGGAAGCCCTGGCGATAGTAGCTTTCCAGCGGACGCCAAGAGTACACCTGGATATAGAGCGTGTGATAGTAGTCGAATAGCGTGGTGTGCGCGGCGATGCCGCCCAGGCATGCGACGGCGATTAGAAGGTTGAGCACCAAGCCGCGCCAAGAGCCCTTCTGGCGCTTGGGCGCCAGCTGTGCTGCAAGGCTGCAAATCTGGATAGCGATAACCGTAAAGGCAAGGCTCAACATGCAGAAGCTGGTGATCGTGTACGTGTAGCCCGTGCCGGCAACGGCTGCGGCGGTGGAGAGCGCCGTCAGATCGCCAGGGGAGATGGGCATGGATTTGAACAGGATGACAAAGTACTCGGCGATGCCCAGGATGTAGAGGGCCACGGCGAGCACGATGGCGCCGCCGCTGCGACGCTGGAAGAGGAAGAAAAGTCCCAGCATGGCGAAGGCGATGAGTGCCCACTCAAGCAGCAGGCACAAGGGGTACATCCAGGTGAGGTCGTGGTTGGAGGAGAACTCGAGTCCCAGCGTGGCAAAGACGCCGGCGAGAAGCATCATGATGGTGGCGCCGAGCAGCGGATGGGCGAACTTGCCCTCTTTGCCAACAAGTGCCTGCAGACGCTCGAGCACGAAGTCGCGATGGATGTTGAGGTAGACGCAGCCGCACAGAAGCGCATGCGCAACGATTGCCACGACGACGGCCATGGGGTCTGCACAGTCCACGAGGCCGATAACGGACCATACGGTAAAGAACAGCTGGACCAGCAAGATCAGGCCGCAGCGAATGAAAAACGCGCGGCTTGGCGTATCTCCTGCGCTCTTGCAAGCCTTAAGGTGCTTGAGCACAAGCAGCACCGTGCCTGCGGCGCCGACGAGCGAAACGAGGGCAGCGATCATATGGTGAGGCTCCTTTGCGGATTATCTGGCGTGCGCACGGCCGCGACGGCCTGCGCCCATTCTTCGCGTTTTGCAACGCACCATAGTACCGTGGGAATGTTGAGATTTCGTATCGATGCACGAAAACGACCCTGTTTGCGGTATTTCGTCACGAAGTCAACAGAGGGTTACCGTAATAAAAACGTGCATGTTCCCGTGCGATGCAAGCTAAGCTACACATCGTTTTGCGTTGAGGTTCATCGTCTGGGGTGGCCAGGCGTGCGTCGTTCGATTTTCGAGGGCGTTTGGCAGCTGTCCAACGATTCTGCCCCGTTTTGGCCGAGCCGCGTGGCATGATGGAGCAATGCGGATAGAAGGGATCCATCCATGGCAGATACACCAACCATTGACGCCATTCCTGCAGCATATGCGGACGATGTAACGCTTAGGCTCATCGATGAGCGTTCTTCGACGCGTTCGTTTACCGAGGGGGTCGATATCACCGGCGAACAGCGCGCTGCCATCTTGCATGCGGCAAGCCGCGCTCCCTCCGCAGGGGCCATGATGATGTACTCCATCATTGATGTGCGCTCCCAAGAGACGCGCGATCGCCTGGCGGTCCTGTGCGATAACCAACCCATGATCGCAAAGGCTCCTTGGGCGCTGGTGTTTGTTGTCGATTACGCCAAATGGATCGATCTGTTTGAGCACGCTGGGTGCTTTGCCCCCGAGTTCGCGGAGCGCACGGGCAAGAGCCCGCGCACCGCACCGGGCTTGGGCGAATTTGCCATTGCGGCACAGGATGCCGTGATCGCGGCTCAGAATGCGACTATTGCGGCGGAGGCCGTGGGCCTCGGCAGCTGCTATATCGGCGACATCGTCGAGTGCCAAGAAGAGGTTCGCGAATTGCTTGACCTCCCGCCGTATACTGTGCCGCTCTCGATGCTCATTATCGGAGAGCCGAAGAAGCGTCGCCCCACGACGCCTCATCCTATCTGCAACCTTGTGATGCACGAGCGCTATCAGCGCGCAGATGCAGAGATGCTCGATAAGCAGATTGCCGAGATGGACGCGATGTTTCGCCCTCATGCCACCGAGCCTGCCTCGCGTGTGCACGATATCTATACGCGCAAGCATACAAGCGATTTCATGCGCGAGATGTGTCGTTCGATGCAGTTGTGGCTCAACAATTGGCAGGGTAAATAACAGGCCTTTGGGCAGAAGAGAAGAAAGGACGCATGTATGATCAATACCTTTTGCAAGACTCCGCTTTGGGAATGCAACGACAAGCTTGTGCGCGTGGCGCAGGGTCAGGAGCCGGCGGACCTCGTGATTCGTCACGCTAATCTGGTGAGCGTGACCACACACGAGATCCTGGAGGACACCGACATCGCCGTGGCTTGCGGCCGCGTTGCCTATCTGGGCATTGGCGAATATACGGCGGAGCACTGCATCGGCGAGAGCACGACGGTAGTTGACGCCACGGGAAAGTACGTTGCCCCGGGCTATATCGACTCTCATATTCATGTCGAGTCGGCCATGATCGGCTGCGCAGAGTACGCCAAGGTCGTGGTTCCGCGCGGTACGACGGCGATTTTTGCCGACCCGCACGAGTGCTGCAACGTCGTGGGTCTCGACGGCGTGCGCGTGATGTTCGACGACGCCAAGCGCGCTCCGCTCAAGGCGATGCTCACCACGCCTTCGTGCGTGCCCGCTGTTACCGGCTTTGACGACAGCGGCTCTTATGTGGACGCGGCCCAGGTTGCCGAGACCATGAAGTGGGACGACGTTGTGGGCCTGGGCGAGATGATGAACTTCCCCGGCATCCTGGGAGGTGAGGAAAACGCCCAGCACGAGGTAGGCGAGACCCTCAAGGCCGGCAAGTGCGTGACGGGCCACTACTCTATTTCCGAGACTGATCGCGGCCTTAACGCATACATCGCTTCTGGCGTGCGCGCCTGCCATGAGTGCATCACGGCCGACGACGTGATGGCCAAGCTTCGCATGGGCATGTATGTGCAGGCACGCTACGGTTCGGCGTGGCTTTCGCTTCCCAACTATCTCCCGCAGGTGCTCGAGAGCGGCGTCGACACGCGTCTCATTCTCCTGTGCACCGACGACAATCATCCCAACACGCTCGTTAACGAGGGCGGCATGGATCGTGCCCTGCGTGCTGTGCTCGAGTGCGGATGCGATCCGGTAACGGCTCTGCAGTTTGCGACCATCAACGCCGCGCAGTGCCTGGGCGTGGATCAGGATATGGGTTCCATTACGCCGGGCAAGTGCGCCGACATGGTGATCCTGCCTGACCTGGAGACCTTCATCCCCGAGCAGGTCTATATCGACGGCGACTTGGTGGCAAAGGACGGCGAGCCCACGTTTGACCACGAACTCTTTGAGTGGCCGGACTTCATGACGCACACCATGAACGTGGGCCGCTCCTTTACCGCTGCCGATTTCGAGATTCCCGTGGACCGCCCCGATGGTATGTGCCGCGTTCGCGCCATCGGTGGCGTGGGCGGCTCGACCATTACCGAGGATGTGGTGATCGAGGTTCCCGTCGTGGACGGCAAGCTGCAGGCGAACCCCGCGATCGATGCACTCAAGATGGCCGTGTTCGATCGTCACCATGGCGCCGAGGGCACTCATTCGTTTGGCTTCTGCACAGGCTTTGGCGTCCATGGCGCGCTGGCTCAAACCGTCGCACACGACTCGCACAACTTGCTGGTCGTGGGCGATAACGACGAGGATATGGCGCTTGCGGCTCAGACGCTCGTGGAGTGCGGCGGCGGCGAGGTCGCTGTCCAGGACGGTCGCGTGCTTGCCCTGGTGGAGCTGCCGGTTTGCGGCCTTATGAGCGACAAGCATGTCGAGGAGGTTGCTCAGGAGGTCGCCGCTATCGAGAAGGCGTGGGCCGACATGGGCTGCAAGATGCCCTCGCCCTTTATGACCATGGGCATCCTCTCGCTGCCTTGCGTGCCGGTGCTTCGTCTCACTAACCGCGGCTACGTGAACTGCCTGACGTTCCAGTTCGAGGACCTGTTGATCGAAGAATAGCGATAGCAGCGCATAGAGTTTTGCCAGGCTACCGAAAAGCGCCCTGCATCTCTTACGAGGTGCAGGGCGCTTTGCATGCAAGGCGATCGATGCTTACGGGCGCTCGTCTGGGGCGATGCGCTGCATCTTGTTGACGCTCTTGAACTTGGTGAACAGCGGCACATATTCGAACGTGACGTTGGAGTTCTCCAAGCCATACCAACGCGCCGGGTTGCCGGCAGCGCGGCGAATGAGGTACTTGAGCACGATGGCGGTGCGCTCGGTGCTGTCCACGTCGGACTCGGGGGCAAGAAGCTTGCGGAGCATGATGAACTGGAACGAACCGATGGGGCTCGGCTTCTTGTAGACCGAGTACTCATGGGTCTGGTCGGGCAGCTCGCCGGATGCGGAGAGGTCGGAAACCACCTGGCGCAGATAGGCGTTCACGCGCTGGTTGACCTTATAGCCCAAGAACAGGTGCACGCGGAAGACATAGTCGGTGCCAAAGGTCTCGACGGAATAGGCGAACGTGTGCGGTTCGTCCATGGTCTCGACATTGATGAACCAGTAGGCGCGAGCGCGCTTGGGGTGCTTGTCGAGAATCGAGTAGATCACGTCGCGGTCGATGTAATCGGTGTTGCTGTCTTTGGTGAGGTAGACGATGTTGTCGCTCATCAGCTCGTAGGTATCGTCGTTGCGCAGACGGTCGAGCTGCGGCAGGTAGGTGCGCAGCGGCAGCAGCGTTGCCTGGCGACGCTCGACGGCGGTGCCGTTGAACCAGCTCACCATGATGCCCATGATCAGCGCTGCCATCAAAATGGTGAAGTAGCCGCCATGGAAGAACTTGGTGAGCGAAGAGCCAAAGAAGAAGCCCTCGAGTGCCAGGAAGAAGACGATGAAGATCCAGGGGAAGACCTTGATCTTGCGGTCATTGTGCAGGTAGAAGAAGAGCAGCAGCGTGGTGCACATCATGGTGATGGTGATGGCCAGGCCGTATGCCGCCTCCATATGGGCGGAGGACTGGAAGAGCAGAACCACGATGACGCAGCCAACGAGCATGACGTTGTTCACCATGGGGATATAGAGCTGACCCTTGGTCTCTGCCGGATAGAACACCTGCATGTGCGGCATGAGGTCCAGACGGCTGGCTTCGGACACTAGCGAGAACGCGCCGGTGATGAGCGCCTGCGAGGCGATGATGGCGGCGAGCGTGGAGAGGATTACGGCAAACGGGCGAATGTTGCTGTTGAGCATCTCGAAGAACGGATTGAGGTCGTGGATGCCCACGAGCGAGGGGTTGCCGGCATTGGCGAGCAACCAGGCGCCCTGGCCAAGGTAGGAGCACAGCAGACAGATCTTAACGAACGGCCAGGTGGCGTAGATGTTGCCACGGCCCACGTGGCCCATGTCGGAGTAGAGGGCCTCGGCGCCGGTGGTGGCGAGGAAGCAGCTGCCCAAGATCATGATGCCCGCATGGTTGTTGGGCGAAAGCAAGAAAGAAATGCCCTCGAACGGATTGAACGCGAGCAGCACGATGGGGTTGCCCAAGATATAAAACAGGCCGGTGCCGCCCAGGAACAGGAACCACAGGGTCATGATGGGGCCAAAGGCGCGGCCGATTTTCGAAGTGCCCACATGCTGGATCAAGAACAGCGCGATGATGATCACGAGCGTGATGATAACCACGTTGGTCTGACCCGTGCCGATGATCGACTTCATGGCAGGGATGGTGCGCAAGCCCTCGACGGCGGTGGTGACGGTCACCGCGGGGGTGAGGATGCCGTCGGCCAAAAGCGCGGCACCTCCCAGCATGGCAGGGATGATGAGCCACTTGCCAAAGCGGCGCACCAAGCTGTAGAGGGCAAAGATGCCGCCTTCGCCGTGGTTGTCTGCCTTCATGCAGATCAGTACGTATTTAATGGTGGTGAGCAGCGTGACCGTCCAGATTACGAGCGAGAGGGCGCCCAGGATGAACTCCTGATTCACCGAGGTGATGCCGCCGTTGCCGGCGACGAGCGCCTTGGTCACGTACATCGGCGACGTTCCGATGTCGCCATACACCACGCCGAGCGTGACGAGCATGGCCGAGAGGCTGACGGGGATCGCGTGCGCGTCAGCGTGGCTTACGGTAGCGGTTTGAGCCTTTTTGCCCATATCGCGTTTTCCTCCTTTTACCATCTCAGCCGCCTTACCAGGCATTTTTCCTGATAAAGGCGGCTGTTGGAAAACAAGTGATAATGCAATCCTCAGAAGTATAGCCATGTGGACGATGCTGTGCGCGAGAATTTGGGAAAATCGCCTGCGCAGATGAGGAATTGGGCCACAGGGGCTCTCGATCTGTGGAGAAACGCGTCGCTAGTTTCGTTCGTGGTCGCGCTCGTGCTCACGAAGCTCGGCCTGACGCGCGCTGATGGCGGCGTCGTCCATGCCGGCAAGGCGCATGGCGTCCTCGATGCGATGGCGCTTGACGATATAGCAATGATGAATGCGTTTGTTGCGCGCAAAGTCCTCGGGGATGGTCTGCTCGGTGATGTCGGTGAGCACCACGCCAGCGCGCGCCAGGGCTTCCGTATCGGGCTTGAACGTGCGGAGATTGCACGAGAAGATGGCCTCGCCATCACGCGTGAGCAAGCGCGAGATGCCTACGATAAGGTCTACGTGGTCGCGCTGAACATCCCAGGTGCGGCGTCCCATCTTCGAGGAATTGGAGAACGTGGGCGGATCGCAGAAGATCAGATCCCAGCGATTGTCGGTCTGACGCTGCTCGCGAATCCATGCCAAGACGTCGTCGCGCACGAAGTAATGGTTGGAGCCGGTAAAGCCGTTTTGGCGCATGTTGCGCTCGGCCCAGTCCAAATAGGTGTTGGAGAGGTCGACGGTAACCGTTTCCTCCACGCCTGCATCGGCGGCGTAGCAGGTGGCGGTGCCAGTGTAGGCGAAGAGGTTGAGGAACCAGCGCGCTTTCTTGGCATGTTCACGCACCAGGCCTCGTGTGACGCGATGGTCAAGGAAGATGCCGGTGTCGAGGTAATCGTCGAAGTTAACCGTGAAGGTGAGGCCGCCTTCCTGAATATTGGGAAGCGTCGGGTCGTTGAGCATGTCGCGCTTGGGTGCACCTGCGCCCTTGCCGCCCTTGTTACCGCGCGGCCCCTGGGCATATTGCGAGCCGCCGCGCGAGCGCGTACGCGCACGGGTGGCAACGTGGCTGGCGGGAACATCGAGCACTGCGGGAGCGATAGCGAGGATGTCCATCAGGCGTGCCTGGGCGAGCTCGGGGTCGACGCTTTTGGGGGCGGCGTACTCGGCCACAACAAGCCAACGGCCAGGCGTATCCGGCGCGCCTTCGTAAAGGTCGATGGCTGCGGCGTAGTCGGGGAGATCGGCGTCGTAGACGCGATAGCAGGTGACGCCCTCGCGCTTGGCCCAGCGGCGGCGCTGCTTTGCCACCTTGCGCAGGCGGGCGGCAAACTGGTCGGATTCGGGGATGAGCACAGGGATGCGCATGCCGTCGCCCACCTCAACGGTTGCCTGATTCGCATCTGCTTTGTCAGCCTGTGCGCGCGTGGCGGGGTCGAAGTACATGAGCGAGGCGTCTTCGTTATTGGGCTTGATGGTGAGCGTGCGAGCGGGAGAGAAGCCCAGGCTGCGGCAGACGATCGTGTCGCGCGCGAGCACAACGCAGGGCAGGTGCTCGAGCAGCTCGTCACGTGTGATGTTGTCGAGGAGCTTGAAGGCACGCGAGGTGTCGGTTGGGGCGATGTCGGTGGTATCGGCGACAACCATGCCGCGAGCGGGAAGCGATGCGCGGCGGATTCCCAGCTTGGCGACAATCTTCTGTGCGTTGGGAGGCATGGTGGCCACGTATTGGGAGAGTCCAGCGGCGGCGAGGACGCGCTGCGTAGCCGAGACGGCTGCGGCGTCTACATCGGTGGCGATGATGCGACAACGGCGCTCGCTTGCACGCTCGGCACGGCCGTCGGCCTCGTCGAGAAGCGCTTCCCAGGTTTGCTCGTCATGCAGGCGCCAGCCCATAAAGCCCCATCGCTCGCACAAGAGGCCCGGGGCGCGGTCGAGAAGCTGCTGAGTTGCCTCGAGTACCAGGCCGCCGCCCGCACAACAGGCGTCAACAAAGACGAGCGGGGCTGCGCTCTCGGCGTCCCCGCCCTCACCGGGGGTCTCGGCACACAGCGCAGACCATCCGCCCTGCGCGAGAGCAAGGGCAGCGTAATCGGGACGAAGTACGTGATGAGTGGCATCGCCATGGGTTGCCTCGCGGGGAAGGCGACGGAACAGTGCATCACCCGAAAGGTCGAGATGCAGACTGGCCCGGTCGTTGCGGATGGACAGGGCGATGCGCGCGCCGGGGTTTTCGGTATCGACGTTGGGGCGAGCGCCGGTGGCCTCAAGCAGGCGGTCGCAGATGGCGTCTTTTACGCGCAGGGCGCTAAAGCGGGTGTTGCGCAGGTTGTCGTTGGTGCCGCGAGCGGTGACGGCGATAGTGACGCCTTCGGCCAGGACCTCTTCCCAGGCAATCTCGCGCGTACCGGCATAGAGGGCATCGGCGTCGCGGGCGTCAAAGCGATCGATGACCACCAGGATACGGCTGGCCAGGCGCGACCACAGGCAGGCGCGCTCGCCGTCGATGACCTGGCCCGTAAACGAAACGCGGCCCTTGAGCTTGCGCACTTGTGCTAGGCCGAGGGCATTGAGCTCATCGGCAAGGGCGTCCTCAAAACCGGTGGGACAGCTGGCAAAGAATTCCATAGCGTGCGCCTTTCGCAATCAGTGTGTTCCGGCACATTATCGCATGGATGGCCGGCGGGATAGGCCGGTGCGCAAAGGCTGCACCGCAGTCGTCTCATATGAAATAGGGCTGCCGATTGCTCTGCTATCTTATAAAAAAGTCAATTTCTATAAGATAGGACCGATTTTTGCGCCGCTATTTTACAAAAATGGCGATTTCTATAAAATAGCGGGCTTCAAGTGAGGTCTAAAGATGAAAAGTGGCCCTTGTGGCCATTCTGCTTCTTACGGTTGCGTGTGCCCGCATGCGGGCATAAGAGTTCTACATAGCGGGCTCTATGCTGGGAGGTCGGCGCGTATGGATAAGACAGCGTTTTTCACGATGACGAGCGGTCTGTATGTGGTGAGTGCCGCGGCGGGCGATCGCAAGGCGGGCTGCGTGGTCAACACGGCGGTGCAGGTGACGTCCAGCCCTGTGCGCATTTCGGTTGCGGTGAATAAGGAGAACTTCACCGCAGGCGTGATCGCCGATGCCGGCGCCTTTGCCGTGACGGTTATCGATCAGACGGCCGATATGATTTACATCGGCAACTTTGGCTTCCGCACCTCGGCGAACTACGATAAGTTCGAACGCTACGAGGAGCGCCAGACCGCTCTTGGTGCACCCTACGTGCCCGAGCACGCAACGGCGTTGTTCTCGTGCCGTCTGGTGGAAACGGTCGACGTGGGCACGCACCTGCTTTTTATCGGCGAGGTCGAGGACGCACAAAAGCTCTCCGATGAAACCCCGCTCACCTACGACTACTACCACAAGGTCCTCAAAGGAAAGACTCCGCCCAAGGCGTCCTCGTATATCGAGTAGAGATTGGGACAAAGCGGCATCAAGCAAAATCGGTCCGCACGCTCTTGGAACGTGCGGACCGATGCCATTATCGCAGGGGATTATGATGCGATGCGCTATGCGAACACGATCTCGCCGGTCTCGGGGTCCATGCTATCGACGATGGCGAGGGACTCCACCTGGTAGCCGCGCTCGCGGAGCTCTTTACCGCCGGGCTGGAAGCCCTTTTCGATGGCGATGCCGATGCCCTCGACGATGACGCCGGCCTCGTCGCAAATCTCGAGCAGGCCGTTCAAGGCGCAACCCATGGCCAGGAAGTCGTCGATGATGATGACGTGCTCGCCGGGGTTAAGGAAGCGTTTGGCGACGATGACGTTGTAGACGCGGTTCTTGGTGAAGCTTCTGATCTCCGTGCGGTATTGCTCGCCGTCGAGGTTCGTGGACTCGGTCTTGCGCGCAAAGACCACGGGGACGCTATCGAAGTGCTGGGACGCAACGCAGGCGATGCCGATGCCGGAGGTCTCGATCGTCAAGATCTTGTCGACGCGCTTGCCCTCGAACAGTCGCGCCCACTCGGCGCCCATCTTGTCGTAAAGGGAGACATCGCACTGGTGGTTGAGGAAGTTGTCGACTTTCAGGACGTTGCCCTCACGGACGATGCCGTCCTTACGAATGCGGTCTTCGAGCTCCTTCATGTATGTCCTCCAGATGACGAGCGCGTGGAAACGATTGTTCACCATATTGCCACGTCTGAGGCGCAGGGCATACCCGCAGGGTGTTCATTCACCTACACGCCATGAAGCAGTGGTGCAAGTTGGGTTCGATGTGCCGCTATGAAAACGGCCGCCCAACGCGCGCAAGGCGGTTGGGCGGCCATCCGGGAACGCCATATGCAGGGAGAAGAAGCGCTACTCCAGCTCAAAGGCTCCCGTGTAGAGCTGGTAGTAGTAACCGCGTTTGGCGATGAGCTCGTCGTGGTTGCCGCGCTCGATGATGCGGCCGTGCTCCAGGCAGATGATCACATCGGAGTTGCGCACGGTGGAAAGACGGTGGGCAATCACGAACGTGGTGCGGCCATTCATGAGGGCATCCATGCCGCGCTGCACGATGGTCTCGGTGCGCGTATCGATGGAGCTCGTGGCCTCGTCCAGAATCATCGCGGGGGGATCGGCCACCGCGGCGCGCGCGATAGAGATCAGCTGGCGCTGGCCCTGGGAGAGCTGGGCACCGTTGCCCGAGAGCATGGTGTTATAGCCCTCCGGCAGGCGGGTGATGAAGTCGTGCGCGCCCGCGAGCTTGGCGGCGGCGATGCACTCCGCGTCGCTGGCGTCGAGATTGCCGTAGCGGATGTTGTCCATCACGGATCCGGTGAACAGATTCACGTCCTGCAACACCACGCCCAAGCTTCGGCGCAGGTCTGCCTTGCGAATCTTGTTGATGTTGATGCCGTCGTAGCGGATCTTGCCGTCGGCGATGTCGTAGAAGCGGTTGATGAGGTTGGTGATGGTGGTCTTGCCGGCACCGGTCGCGCCCACGAAGGCAACCTTCTGGCCGGGCTTGGCAAAGACACTCACGTCGTGCAGCACCTCGTGGTCCGGCGTGTAGCCAAAGTCAACGTGGTCCATGCGCACGTCGCCGCGCAGCTCCTCGTAGGTGAGGGTGCCGTCATGGTGCGGGTACTTCCAGGCCCACAGACCCGTGTGCTTATCCGTCTCGACAAGTTGGCCGGTTGCTCGGTCGCGCTCGGCGTTTACGAGCGTGACATAGCCTTCGTCCTCTTCGGGCTCCTCGTCAAGAAGCTCGAAGATGCGGTCTGCACCAGCAAGGCCCATGACCACAGCGTTGATCTGCATCGAGATCTGGCCGATTTGTCCGCAGAACTGCTTGGTCATGTTGAGGAACGGCACCACCACGGCGATGGAGAGCGCCGTGCCGGAGATGGAGAGGTTCGGCACGCCCAGCGCCAGGAAGATGCCGCCGGCAAGAGCGACCAGCACATAGAGGAGGTTGCCCAGATTCATAAGGATCGGCATGAGGATATTCGCATACATGTTGGCCTTCTGCGACACCTCGAACAGTTTCTCGTTACGCTCGTCGAAATCGGCCTCGGCGGCGGACTCGTGGCAGAACGCCTTGACGACCTTCTGGCCGTTCATGACTTCCTCGATGTGGCCCTCGACCACGCCGAGCTCGGTCTGCTGCGCGATGAAGAAGCGCGCGGAGTTGGAACCCAAGAGCTTAGTCATAAGGGTCATAAAGGAAACGCCGGCGATAATCACCAGGCACATCCAGACGGAGTAATACAGCATGATGAAGAACACCGTGCAGATAATGATGATCGTCATGAGCAGGTTGGGCAACGACTGGCTGATCATCTGACGCAGCGTGTCGATATCGTTGGTGTAGTGCGACATGATGTCGCCGCGCTGGTGTGTATCGAAGTAGCGAATCGGCAGGTCCTGCATGCGGTTGAACATCTTTTCGCGCAGCTTCTCGAGTGAACCCTGCGTGACGATGGCCATGGCGCGGTTCCAGAAGAGCGAAGAGAGCACGCCGACAGCATAGATACTGCCGAGCGTTACGGCCAGGTTCAAGATCTGCGGACGAGCGGCCTCCCAGTCGCCGGATTGCCATGAGGTGCTGATGATCTCGAGGGCGCGCTGCAAGAAGGTGGCGCCGATGGAGTTGATGACGGCGCAGACGATAACGCCCACCGTTACCAGCGGCAACAGCACGGGGTAAAACGAGAAAAGCGTTTTGATGAGGCGGGAAAACGTGCCGGGCTTGCGGTTCTTGGCGCGCTCGGCGGTAGTTGCCTTACTCATGTGCCTCGCCTCCTTCCTTCTCTGCGGCATCCATGGCGGGGACCTGGGTCTCTTCGGTCATTTTGTTTTGCGAGGTAAAGGTCTCGCGATAAATCTCGCTCGTCTTGAGCAGCTCGTCGTGCGTGCCGATCTGCGCGATGTGGCCGCCCTCCATCACGATGATGCGGTCGGCTTCCTGTACGGAGCTGATGCGCTGGGCAATGATGAGCTTGGTGGTGTCGGGCAGATACGTGGCCAGGCCCTCACGGATCTTGGCATCGGTCTTGGTGTCGACGGCGCTCGTGGAGTCGTCCAGAATCAAGATCTTGGGGTGGCGCAGCAGGGCGCGGGCAATGCACAAGCGCTGCTTTTGGCCACCGGAGACGTTGGAGCCGCCCTGCTCGATCCAGGTGTCGTAGCCCTTGGGGAAGCCGTCGACAAATTCGTCGGCGCAGGCAAGGCGCGCGGCTTCGCGCACCTCTTCGTCGGTGGCGTTGGGATTGCCCCAGCGCAGGTTCTCGGCGATGGTACCGCTAAACAGAACATTTTTCTGCAGCACCATGGCCACCTGATGGCGCAGCGTATCCAAATCGTAGTCGCGTACATCCACGCCGCCTACGCGTACGGTGCCCTCGGTGGCATCGTACAGGCGCGCGATGAGGTTCACGAGTGAAGACTTGGCAGAGCCCGTGCCGCCGATGATACCGATGGTCTCGCCGCTCTTGATGTGCAGGTCGATATTTTCCAGAGCCTGGCGCTCAGCGTGTGCGGAGTACTTGAAGTTCACGTGGTCGAAGTCGATGGAGCCGTCTGCCACGTCGGTGACGGGCTCGGCGGGATTGGCGATGGTCGGGGTTGCGTTGAGTACCTCGACGATACGATGCGAGCTCTCGTCTGCCATGGTGACCATGACAAAGATCATGGAGAGCTGCATGAGGCTCATGAGGATCTGGAAACCGTAGGTAAAGATCGAGGAGAGCTGGCCCACGTCAAAAAGGGTGCCCTGGCTGGTGATGATGACCTTCGATCCCAGGTAGATGATGGTGACAAAGGCGCCGTTGACGCAGATGTTCATCATGGGGTTGTTAAAGGCCAGGAGCTTCTCTGCGCGGGTGAAGTCGGCGCAAACGTCGCGGGCGGCGCGGGCAAACTTCTTTTTCTCGTAGTCCTCGCGTACGTAGCTCTTCACCACGCGCATGCCAGTGACGTTTTCCTCGACAGATTCGTTGAGCGCATCGTACTTATGGAACACACGCGCGAAGATGGGGCGCACCTTGAAGATGATGAAGAACAGACCAAAGCCCAGGATCGGAATGATGACCAGATAGACCATCGCCACACTGCCGCCCATGGCAAAGGCCATGACAAAAGCGAAGATAAGCACCAACGGGGAGCGTACGGCGATGCGGATGAGCATCATGAATGCTTGCTGAACGTTGGTGATATCGGTGGTGAGGCGCGTGACGAGCGAGGAGCTCGAGAACGCGTCGATATTGGCGAAGCTGAACGTTTGAATCTTGTAGAACAGGTCGTGACGCAGGTTCTTGGCAAAACCGCAGCTGGCGTGGCTGCAGGTGATACCGGCTGCGGCGCCAAAGGCAAGCGAGCACAGCGCGATAATCGCAAGGATGCCGGCAGTGGGCAGGATGTCTGCGACGGCGGCGCCATCCTTGATGGAGTCGATAAGGTTTGCGGTGACAAACGGGATGCTCATCTCGCAGATGACCTCGCCCAATACCAGCAGCGGGGTGGCGATGGTGACGTTCTTATAGTCGCGGATGCTTGCCGCAAGCGTTTTAATCATCGAGTCCCTCCCAAGTGTTTCGAATCTTATCAAGCATGGTGAGCAGCTGTTCGCGCTCTTCAAGTGTGAGTGCCGAGAACGCTTCGCTGCGGAATTTGATGCGTGCAGCTTGTTCAAGCTCTGCCTGGAGCGCGCCCTCTTCGGTGAGCTCGACGATGAGCTGCCGACGGTCTTCGGTGCTGCGCGAGCGTTCGATAAGTCCGATGGCTTCGCACTTCGAGAGGATCTCGGAGAGGGAGCCGGGCTTAAGGGCGAAATGCAAGCCCAGCTCTTGCTGGGAAATCTTACCGCCATGTTTGGCGATCAGACAGATGATGGGGGCTTTGCCGGAGACGCCGCCTCCGTGAAAATGCAGGTAATGTCCGCAATAGCCAAGGCCATTGAGAATCTGCTTCGCAAGTTTGTCTTCGGCGTTTTCGGGCTCGGGCTGATCTTCGGGCTCTTTTCCCAAGGGACGAGGCAGCCCGCATGCGCTGGAGGCTTTTTCTGCTGTCAAAAAGGTCACTCCTTTCGTTCTTCTTCGTTATCTCTGAGGTACACGGATAATGAGGGTACCGCACGATATACGAATGTCAAGGTACCGAAGGATATTTTTGAGAAGAATATACAGGGTGGATAGCTCGCTCTTTCCGGTTTATGCAAGGTCCGTAGGGCCACTTGCACATACGCCCTGAGATTTAGAGCTTGCTGGCACTCGATTCTATGTCGAAAGCCGATTCGCTATAGCTGTTTGAGCAAGGCATCGCAGCCGGCGAGGACGTCCTCATACGTGACATCGAAATTGCCGGTATACCAGGGGTCGGCGACGTCGCAGTCGCTGCCGATGAGGCTCAAGAGCTTGATCACTTTGGCGCAGCCATCTGCCTGTGCTGCGGATTCATGCTTGAAGATGCGGTGCAGGTTGCGGATGTTGGCGCTATCCATACCGATGATAAGGTCCCAGTTGGCATATTCGCTTGCGCGCACCTGGCGGGCGTGGTGCGGTACCAGGGGTATCCCCACCTGGCGTAGCTTGGTCACGGTTCCATGGTGCGGGGTGTTGCCGATTTCTTCGGTCGAGGTGGCGGCGGAGTCGATAACAAACTCATCGCTGCGACCTGCCTGGCGTACAAGCTCGGTGAATACCGACTCAGCCATGGTCGAGCGGCAGATGTTGCCGTGACAGACAAAAAGGATGCGGTGCTGTTGCATGAGGGGCTCCTGGGTCATGGATTGCAAAGGGGCCGGGCGGCCAGTGCGCGCACTGCCCCTGAGGTAAACAATTCTATCGAGAGTTTAGTGGATATGCTCGCCGTATATGTCGCTGCGCTACACTGGGGCAATCGCGGCGCCGCACGGGCGCTCGAATCGCTAAGGGGACCAGATGAAAAACACCCAGCAACTTTTGCTGATCAATGACATGTGCGGCTATGGCAAGGTGGCGCTTTCGGCCATGCTGCCCGTGCTTTCGCATATGGGCTACCGCATCCATAATCTGCCTACGGCTCTTGTGTCCGACACCCTCAATTACCCCAAGTTCTATATTCACGACACTACGGAATACGTGCGTGAGAGCCTTGCCATCTGGGAAGACCTGGGATTTGAGTTCGACGCGATCTCCACCGGCTTTATCGTGACGGAGGAAGAAGCACGTATCATCTCAGATTTTTGCCATCGTCGTGCGAAGACGGGCACCAAGGTGTTCGTCGACCCCATCATGGCAGACAACGGCAAGCTGTATTCCGGCGTACCGGAGTCCACGATCGGTTTGATGCGCAGCCTGGTTGAGTGCGCGGACTGCGCGGTGCCCAACTATACTGAGGCGTGCCTGCTTACCGAGACGTCTATGGAGGGCGAGCTCACTTCCGAGGCGGCCCGTGCACTGGTCGATGCCGTGCGCGACCTTGGCGCTAAATCGGTAGTTATCACGAGCTGCAAGGTTGACGGTGCCGATGTCATTATGGGCTTTGACCATACGACCAGCGAGTATTTCACCGTGCCCATCGATATGCTTCCCGTGTACTTCCCGGGTACGGGCGATACGTTTTCCAGCGTGCTGCTGGGCCGCGTGATGCACGGATGGTCGTTGGAGCGTGCTTCTGCCGATGCCGCGCGCGTGGTGCGCGAGCTTATTGCCCGCAACGCCGATCAAGTGGATAAGTCTGCGGGGATGCCTATCGAGGCCTGCCTTGACGTGATTGACGGTGAGTAGCGTGGCAAAGGAACCGATGGGCGAGGGGACCGCGAACCTCAAGCCTGCAGGCGCGCCGCGTGGCAAGCGCCCGAGCATTCGCATTACCTGCGTGGACCAGCTGGGGAAGTGCCGCTGCCATCATGGTCACAAGCCGGGCGACGTCTTTGACTTCGACCGCGATCGCGGCAAACTCTGTCCCATGGCCTGCCATGTTGGCTTTCCCTATATCGATATCCTGCGCTATGGCGGTACCGTTCCCGGCAACGAGCCCGGCACTGCCAAGTTCTGCTGCCCTGAGGTCGATACCCTCAACGTCTTTTTGGCCGAAGTCGTGG
Organism: uncultured Collinsella sp.; assembly: GCA_934654625.1. Lineage (GTDB taxonomy): Bacteria > Actinomycetota > Coriobacteriia > Coriobacteriales > Coriobacteriaceae > Collinsella. Next base: position 120,240 of record CAKUGM010000001.1, read on the forward strand.
AGTAGCTTGGGTACGAGCGTTCTGGTTGGTCCTGGCGTGATTTTGACGAAATCCGGGCTCTCTAATTGCAAGAAGTCGTTCTTAGAGCGCCTGCAAAAATTCTAAGAACAAGTTTTGGCCCTAAATCGTCCTTAGAATGTTGCGCGTTGCTCTAAGGACAAATTCTCGTTCTTACGTAAAACAAAAAACGGGGCGCAGCTCGATTGAGATGCACCCCGCATTGCTTGCTATGTCGCAAAGACTTACATGGCAAAGTCGCCGCCGATGAGGCGGGACACGGACTCCTCGTTGTACACAGCGGCGATAGCGCTGGCAAACTCGTCGGCCACGGTAATGGTCTTGATCTTGCCGCCAACCTCGACGGGGATGGCATCGGTGACCACGCACTCCACGATGGGGGCGTCGTTCAGGCGCTCGATGGCCTTGCCCGAGAAGATGCCGTGGGTGGCGCACACGTAGATGTCACCGGCGCCCAGGGCCTTGAGCTCGCGGACGTTGGCGCACAGGGTGCCTGCCGTGTCGATCATGTCGTCGTTGATGATGCAGGTCTTGCCCTTGATGTCGCCGATGATGCCCATGACCTCGGCCTGGTTGTGATGCGGGCGGCCCTTGTGGGCGATGGCGAGATCGCAATCAAGCATGTCGGAGAGCTTCTTGGCAGCCTTGGCGCGACCCACGTCGGGGGACACGACGACGAGGTTGTCCTTGTCGAGGTCCATGGCGTTGTAGTAATCGGCGAACAGCGGCAGGGCGGACAGGTGATTGACCGGGACGTTGAAGAAGCCCACGATCTGACCCTGGTGCAGGTCGAGCGTGATGATGTTGTTCACGCCGGAGCACTCGAGCAGGTCGGCGACCAGACGAGCGGTGATGGGCTCGCGCGGAGCGGCCTTGCGGTCCTGACGGGCATAACCGTAGTGCGTGATGACGGCGGTGATGGAACGAGCGGAAGCGCGCTTGGCGGCGTCGGCAGCGACTAGCACCTCCATGAGCATGTCGTTGACGTTCTCGCCAGCGATGGACTGGATCAGGAAGACATCGGCGCCGCGGACGGTCTCCTCGTAACGAGCGTAGATCTCGCCGTTGGCAAACTGCTCAAGAGCGAGGCCGGAAAGCTCGACCCCCAGGATGTCAGCGATTTTCTGCGCGAGCGGACGGTTGGAAGAACCGGCATACACACGCATGGTCTTGTAGATCGCCCGCCTTTTGGTGGGATCGTTAGTTGGCATCTGCCCCTACTCCTTAGTACGTACTTGACCCTTGTCGTTGAACTAGTTGCCCGCGTTGTGACGCGCGCCCCAGCCCTCTATGATGCACTGCTTGGTGCGCTCGAGAGCAAGCGCGCCATCAGGGACATCCTTAGTAATGGTTCCGCCGGCACCGGTTACGGCGTCGGATCCGATATTTACGGGAGCCACCATCATAGTATCGGAACCGATGAAGGTTCGGTCGCCAATGGTGGTCGGATTTTTATGTTTGCCATCGTAATTGCACGTGATGGAGCCGGCACCCACGTTCACGCCCTCGCCCATGGTGGTGTCGCCGATATAGGAGAGGTGCGGAACCTTGGAGCCGCGGCCGATCGTGGACTTCTTGATCTCCACATGCGTGCCGGCCTTGGAGCCGTCGAGCATGTGAGTGCCAGGGCGCAGGTAGGCGCGTGGGCCGCAGTTGACCTTGTTCTCAAGGACGGCCTCGATGGAAACGGTCTCGTCGACCACGCAGTCGTTACCTACCTGGGTATCGGTAAGGCGACTGTTGGGACCTAGCTGGCAGTTTTCGCCCACATGGGTGTTGCCGATCAGGTGCGTTTGCGGCCATACGATGGTGTCGCGGCCGATGGTAGCGTCAGGCCCGACCCATGCCTGCGTGGGGTCGAGGAACGTGACGCCCTCTGCCATCCAATGGGCGTTGATGCGATCGCGGGCAATGGCGGTGAGCTCAGCGAGCTGTGCGCGCGAGTTCACGCCCAGACCGTCGCGGTAATCGTCGCAGTGGAAGATGGTGACAGCCTGGCCCGCGTCCTTGAGGATCTCGAGCATATCGGGCAGGTAGTACTCGCTCTGGGCGTTATCGTTGGTGATTTCGTCCACGTGCTGCTTGAGCTGAGCGCCATCGAAGGCGTAGCAGCCGGCGTTGCACTCGAGGAGCGTTTCGGACTGCTCTGGCGTGCAGTCCTTCTGCTCGATGATGCGGGCGATGGAGCCGGATTCATCGAGCTCGATGCGTCCGTAGCCAAAAGGCTCGGGCGGAGTGAAGGTGAGGGCGGCTGCGGCATAGGAACCGCCGTCTACGGTCTGGGCGAACTTGGCGACGGTGTCTGCTTGGATGAGCGGCAGGTCACCGTTGAGTACCACGACGGGACCGTTCTCGATGCCGCAGGCCTCGATGGCGACCTTTACGGCATGACCGGTGCCCAGGCGCTCGACCTGCTCAACAGTCTCGACGGTGGTGGCGGAGCCGGCATACGCATCCTGGAGAAGCGCGCGCACTTCGTCTGCATGGCTTCCCACGACAACGATTACACGGCCGCAGCCCGCGGCGATCGTTGCGTCGACGATCCAGTTGATCATCGGTTTGCCAAGGATCTTGTGCGAAACCTTGGCATGGTTGGACTTCATGCGTGTGCCCTCGCCGGCGGCGAGGATGATGGCGGTTGCGTCCATGCTTCTCCCAGGTTGTTCGAAATGAGCTGCGCGGCGGCGCATGCTGCCGCGACAGGTTTTGATGATACCGCAGGCAAGGGCGAGCGTGGCGTGCGGATGGCACATGGCACCAAGAGCACAGCAAACATGCGCGCCGAATGCGCGTTATGGGGTTTGCACATGGTGGGGCGAGCCGTTTTGCAAGCCGCTACAATAGCAAAAACGATGGTGATGTGGGATGCATGGTCCTGCCGAAGGGGTTTTGATGCGATTGTTTCAAGGTATCGAAGGGCTGAAGGCTCGCGATGCGAATCTACCTCGCGCGATGATGCGCGTGCTGCTTTTTGCCTTTGCTGCGATGGCGCTCGCCGTGCCCTGCCTGGGCTTTCCGACAACAGCCCAGGGTGCCGACCTTGCCGAGTCGACTTTTAATGACCCCTATACCGCGTGGGCGGGCTATGCGAGCACGGCGGCGGCGAACGCCCCGACCGGTGCGGTGCCCGTCATGGCGCCGGCGAGCGATAACGCGTTGTGGGATGCGAACCCAGGTGCTCCTTGTGCCGCCGCTCTTCGTCAGCGCGGGCAGGCAACGTACCTCTATCTCGTGAGCAAGACGGGCTTGACCCAGTATGATGCAGCAAGCGGCGAGGTGTGCAAGCGGGTCTCGCTTCCGGCGCAATCGCTCGGCTCGTGCATGTTTGCTGACAGCGCTTTGATGGTCCCCTTGGCAGACGGGCGTCTGGCTGCCTACGACGAGGACCTGACGTGCGCATGGGTCTCGGACAAGGGCGCGTCTTTGGGAGCGGAGGGCGCGGCGTGGAGTTCGTGCTCTACCCCTGTGTACGCAGAGGGCTGTGTTTTCGTGGCATTTTCCTATCGTGGCAATGGCTGTGTGGAAAGTAAGCTCGCCTCGTTCTCTTCCGTGGACGGGTCGTTGCTGTGGCAGCAGGAGCTCGCGTTGCCAGAAGGGGGCTCGGCTGACGATGCCGCTGCGGGCGAGGCCGCTTTGCCTGCGACACTTTACTTGCAGGGCCGTCTGCTGGTGAGCGGCGGCAGCTCCGTTGCCTATCTATTCGATGCTGCGTCGGGCGAGCTGCTCGACGGCGCCGCGTCTGCTTCGGTGGGGCTGGCTTCATGTGCCTCGACGGTATTTACAGGTGCGACGGATGAGGGCCCGGCGCTTGCCGTTACGGCATCCGACGGAACGATTTGCCTGGTGGAAGCCTCCAAATCAAGCATTTCGCTCAGCGACTCCGTAAATCTCGGCTGCAACCTGTCTTCTTGCGCACCCGTGTGCGCGGGCGGCGCAGTGTATGTGGGCGGCTCCGATGGGTCTGTCTATCGTTTGGCAAAGGACAGCGCTGCGTCCGCATTGCGTGTTGATGCCCAAATCCCCGTTTGCTCTTCTGCCGTAACAGAGCTCTTGCCGGTTGCTTACGGAGAGAGCGCCTCGGCCATGACGCTGGGTCTGTATGTTCAGACAGAGGATGGCTCGCTCTTTTATATAGAGCATGCCGACGGCGGGGATTCCAAGGCAACAGTCCAGCGCGTTGCGAATGGAGGCAAGGTTGGGGACGCCTCTCTCGATACTGCTGCCGCGCCGCTTTCGCATGCGCTGCTGGTAAATCGCGACGGTTCCGTTTTCGCTGCCTCGCGCGGGGCGCTAACGGTGCTTGCCGCTGACGAGAGCCGAACGGTAAATACCCCGGTGGGCGGTTCCAATAGCCTCGATACGCTGGGGGCATCCTTGGCGGGCGTCACGCTTCCCAACGGTGCGGGCCTTGGTGTGGGCGCCCTGATCTTTGTTGTGGCGTTTGGCGCATATGCCCTGATTCGCAACAGGGGCGGTCGTCGTTTGACCGATGAGGGCTTGGATACCTGGCGTGGCCGGAAAGACGACAGGCGCTCATGAAGCAGCGGTCTCTCTACGTGTTCGAAACCTCACATCCTATCGTTCCGGCGTGCTACGTCATCTTTACCCTTTGTCTTACCATGGCGGCAATGCAACCGGTGCTGATTGCCATCTCGCTTCTCGGCGCATTTGCCGCCAACTGCTGCACGCGCGGAGTGCGCCCGACGCTTACGGGCCTGCGCTGGCAGCTTCCCATCATCGCGATCATCGCGCTGTTCAATCCGATCTTTTCGGCTTCGGGTTCAACGGTCCTTTTCCACTTGGGTGCTCGGGCTGTTTATCTTGAGAGCTTGGCGTACGGATTTTCCATGGGCGGGTTGTTTGTGGCGAGCGCCTTATGGTTTATGGCAGGCTCGCACATGCTGACGTTCGATAAGGTTATGGCGCTTTTTGGCAATGCGGCTCCCATAGTCGCGTTGATGATTTCGAGTACGATGCGGATGATCCCGCGATTTGTGCGCCGGGGGCATCAAATCCTTGCGGTTCAAGGGGCGCAGGGCGTGCCGACGTCGGGCGCGGTCGATACGGTAAAGAGCCGTTTGCGCCTTTCGTCGGTGCTGATGGGCTGGGGTATGGAGGATTCGCTGGAGATGGCCGACGCCATGCGCGCCCGCGGTTGGGGCTCCGCTCCTCGTCGTACCACCTATACGCGCTACCGGCTTCGTTCGCGGGACATCTATGCTCTTGCGGCGCTGCTTTTTTCTGGCCTGCTTTGCTGCGCGCTTGCGGCATTGGCCTGTAGCCAGTTTTTGTTCTATCCCGTGCTTAGCCGCCTCGTTGTTTGGTGGGGGTACGTTCCCTATGCCGCATGGATGCTGTTCCCCGCGGCGGTGCATGCCGTGCGCTCAAGGAGGTTTGCATGAATGAGAAAATCGGTGACGGCGCGACGCTGGCGTCTGCCCCTGCTGTCGCTATCGAGGGGCTCACGTTCTCATATCCGCAGACTGGGAGCCCCGTGCTGCGCGATTTGAACTGGGAGGTCCCCCGCGGCGCTTTCGCCATCCTTGTGGGCGGTACCGGTTCGGGCAAATCGACGTTGCTCTCTCTGCTCAAGCCGCAGATCTCGCCTGCCGGCGCTCGCGAGGGTTCGCTTATGGTGGGCGGCGTTGATGTTGGCCAGCTCGACGACGCGCAAAGCGCACGGACCATCGGCTACGTATTTCAGAATCCGGATAACCAGATCGTGTGCGAGAGTGTATGGCACGAGATGGCGTTTTGCCTTGAGAATCTGGGCACCCCGCAAGACGAGATGCGTCGCCTCATTGCCGAGACGAGCTATTTCTTTGGTATCGACGATTGGTTTAGACAGAGCACCGATTCGCTTTCGGGCGGCCGTAAGCAGCTGCTCGCCCTCGCCTCGACCCTTGTGGCGCAGCCGTCGTTGCTGTTGCTTGATGAGCCTACTTCGCAGCTCGACCCGGTTGCCGAGCGCAATTTCCTCCATGCTCTCTTTCGCATTAACCGCGAGCTGGGCTGCACCGTGGTGGTGGCTACGCATGCCCCGCGCGCGATGGTTGACTATGCAACGTGCGCATTTGAGCTTGTAGATGGGCAGGTGCGAGAGATTGCCGACATGGAGGCGCTGCGCGTGCGGGAGCCGCTGGCGGATGCCGGCGAGGGCGTGGCCGCGCGCGTGCAAGATGCAGACGCTCCCCGCGCCCTCGCGTTCGATGATGCCTGGTTTAGATACGATCGCGAATCCCCGTGGGTGCTGCGAAATCTCGATCTGGGCGTTGCCAAAGGGTGTATCCATGCGCTCGTGGGCGGAAACGGCTGTGGCAAATCGACACTGCTCGCCCTTGCGGCGGGGTCGTCCCGTCTTCAGCGCGGCAAGGTGCGTACTGCTTGCGAGCGGCGTGTGCTGCTCCCGCAGGACCCACGGGCTTTGTTTGCCGCCGAGACGGCGTACGGTGAGCTGATGGAGTGGTCCGGCAAGCTCGGGTATGGAGAGGACGAGGCGAGGAGCCTGTTGAGTGAGTTGGGCCTTGCGGCGCAAGAGCACACGCACCCGTACGATCTTTCGGGCGGTCAGCAGCAGCTGCTCGCCATCGGCAAGCTTCTGCTGGCAAAGCCAGACGTACTGTTGCTCGACGAGCCCACCAAGGGTTTGGACGCACAGGCGCGCTCGAAGTTCGCATACCTCCTGCTTGATCTTCGAGCCCAGGGCAAGACCATACTCATGGCCTCGCACGACCTCGACTTCGTGCAGCAGGTGGCCGACACGGTATCCATGATGTTCGATGGCGAGATCGCCTCCACAGAGCCCGTGGCGGCGTTTTTTGCCAACAACGTCTACTACCGACCGTAAAGGAGCCAGCGTGTTTGCTCGTATGTGGCGCTACATAGAGGGGCCGGTGCTTCTGCTCGTGCCGCTATGCATGGGTATCATGCTGTACCTGGGCATTGCTCAGGCTGCCCTGTTGATGCTCGCCATGGTGGTGCTCGTGCTCGCCATGTTCTTTGCAGGTTACGAGACGAGCCGTCTGGCGCTGCGGCAGATCATGCCCACGCTTGTGCTGGCTGCCTTGGCCGCGGCGGGTCGTATCTTGTTTGGGCCTATCCCCGATTTCAAGCCCGTCTCGGCTATTGCCATTATCGCGGGTGCATGCCTGGGCGCGCGCTCGGGCTTTATGGTAGGCGCGCTGGCTGCTCTTACCAGCAACTTCTTTTTTGGCCAGGGCATGTGGACGCCGTGGCAGATGTATGCCTGGGGCGTGGTGGGCTATGTGGGCGGATTGCTCGCTCATGCTGGGGCCTTTAGACGTGCAAACGGATCGATTCGCATGCCGGCGCTGCTTGCGTATGGAGCCGCTTCGGGCCTGCTGTACGGTGTGATTATCAACGCATATGACGTAATTGGTTTTGTACAGCCGCTCACGGTGGCGGGCGCCATCGCGCGTGTCTCGGCGGCGGTGCCGTTTGACCTTACGCATAGCGCTGCTACCTGCGTATTTCTCGCCGCGCTCTATGTCCCGTGGACGCGCAGAATCGACCGCGTGGTACGAAAGTACGACTTGCGGGCAGGCGAATAACGAGGGCAGCGCGGCGGTGCGGCCACGCGGTAAAGCAAAACCCACGCACAAACGTTCACTTTTCCTTATTTTTGACGAAAAGTTGCCGTTTGTGCATGGGTTTTGAATGCCGAGGAACTTGCAGGCGACCTGCTTTCGCCGCCGGCCCGCTGAGACCGATTACCCGTTTCGGCGAGCCCGTACCTGCCGAGTAGCTTGGCAGGTACGGGCCGGGCGCGCTGGCTACTCCACGGCCGCCTGCTCGTCTTTGCGCGCCTCCGCCGCATGCGTGATATTGAGCAGCGCCAGGCCCAATAGCGAGGCGGTGACGCTCGCGGCGAGAACTGCGCACTTGGCGGCCAGCTGTTCGGGGCCGGAACTAAACGACAGGCCCGAGATCAAAATGCACATGGTAAAGCCCACGCCGCCCAGAACTCCCACGCAGAGCATCTGCCCCCACGTGGCACCCTCGGGCAGAGGCGAGAAGCCGACCTTCACGCTCAGCGCCGTGACGGCGATGATGCCGATGGGCTTGCCCAAGACCAGGCCAAAGAAGCAGCCAAGTGCCACCGGGTCGGTCACCACGCTTGCCATATCAACGCCAACAAGCCTGAGCTGGGCATTTGCAAAGGCAAAGAGCGGCAGGATGATGAAGTTGACCGGCGTGGCGATGGTCGTTTCCACACGCTGCAGCGGCGGCGTCACGCGGTGCATGATGTTCTCCACGCGCTTGGCGGTGTGCGTGAATTCGTGCTGGCCCAGCACATGCGTCTGCGGATCGTAGATGTCGTCGAGCTCATCGCCGCGGTCGCTCAGCCAATCTTTGACCGAGTCGAGGCGAATGTCGGAACGCGCGGGGAGGAAGAACGCTAGGATTACGCCGGCGAGGGTGGCGTGCACACCCGAGTTGAGCATGCAGGACCACAGCAGGATGCCGAGGATCACGTAATAGCGGGCATGGAATACCTGCAGCACATTGAGCAATCCCAGCAGCACGCAAACGCCGACGGCTGCGGCCAGCCAAGGGATGGAGGGCGTCTGCCCGTAAAAGAGTGCGATAACGATGATGCCGAGCAAGTCGTCGGCGATGGCCAGCGTGGAGAAGAACACCTTTGCGGCGGGTGCCACTTTGTCGCCCGCGAGCGACATGATGCCCAGCGCAAAGGCGATGTCGGTTGCGATGGGCACGGCCCAGCCGCCGATGTTGCCGCCTGCGTTGAGGGCACTGTAGATCAAAGCGGGCACGGCTACACCGCCGCATGCCGCAAGGATGGGCATGAGCGCGTGACGCGGGTTCGTAAGAACGCCGGCGGTGAGCTCGTATTTAAGCTCGATTCCCACGGAGAGGAAGAAGATCGCCATCAGGAAGTCGTTGATAAAGCCTTCGAGCGAGATGCTGCCGATAAAGGGCCCCACCTGCACGGCGAGCGGTGCCTCGAGAAATTCGCGTACGGCAAAGTAGGCGTCGGTGTTCGCCACGATCACGGCTACGATGGCGGCAAGCACCATAGCGGCTGCGGCGATGGTGCCGTTGCTGGTGATGCGCTGGATGGCGGGCTTGCGCGCGCACCGGCGTGCAACGGCTGGAACGGCAACGATTTTTGATTGCGGAATCGGTGCCGCGTTCTGTTCCTCTGCGTACGATGTGCCCATAAGCTGCCCCTCCATGGCGTAACTCGGTAGTTTGCGCCTTCTCTCACACTTTTCGTCCTTTGTTATAACCCCGCCGGCGTTATTCACGTCCGCTCGCCACGGTTGGAAACATATAAATTGCCGTCGCGTTACGCTCCTGTTTCAACCGTTACAACTCTGTTGCTGGTACAGACAAGTCGAAATCGGTCTGTCAAGTTATCGTCAACGAGCGGGCGGATTCGTGCGGTGCACGGCTTTGCGATCGAGGGCAATGCGTCGGCGTCCCCTTCTCGAATGAATGAGTGAGAGAAATGAATCAAAAGGGGGCTTACCGTATGTTCAGTTCTGCTGATGTTACCTGGACGCTTGTTGCAGCGTTTTTGGTCTATTTCATGCAAGCCGGCTTTGCGCTGTGCGAGGCTGGTCTGACTCGTGCCAAGAACACGGGCAATATCTTGATGAAGAACCTCATGGACTTCTGCATTGGCACGCCGTGCTATTGGATCGTTGGTTTTGGCCTGATGTTTGGCGGTACGAACGCGCTCATCGGCACGCTCGACCCGTTCATGCAGGGCGTCTACGATTTCGGTTCGTTGCCTACATGGGTCTACGCGTTCTTCCAGACGGTCTTTTGCGCTACGGCGGCAACGATTGTCTCGGGCTCCATGGCCGAGCGCACGAACTTCAAGGCGTATGTTTTCTATTCCGCGGCGATCAGCCTGATTGTCTACCCCATCTCCGGCCATTGGATTTGGGGCGGCGGCTGGTTGGCGCAGCTCGGCTTCCATGATTTTGCCGGCTCCACCGCAGTGCATTTTGTCGGCGGCGTTACTGCAGCTCTTGGCGCCTATCTGCTGGGGCCGCGCATCGGCAAGTACGACAAGAATGGCAAGCCTCGCGCGATTCTGGGCCACAACATGCTCGCTATGGCGTTGGGCGTCTTTATCCTGTGGTTCTGCTGGTTCGGCTTTAACGGTGGCTCGACGGTCTGCCTGACCGGCGACGATGCCATGACGAGCGCTGGCCTCGTGGTCTTCAACACCAACCTGTCGGCAGCCCTTGCTACGCTTGCGGCAATGATCTTTACCTGGGTCCGCTACGGCAAGCCCGATGTCTCGCTGACGTTTAACGCGTCGCTCGCGGGTCTCGTTGCTATCACCGCTGGCTGTGACGTCGTGGATCCCTTTGGTGCTGCAATCATCGGTATCGTGGCCGGTATCCTGGTGATTCTTTCTGTCGAGTTCTTTGACAAGACCGTAAAGATCGACGACCCGGTTGGCGCTATCTCCGTCCACGGCGCGTGTGGATGCTTCGGTACCCTGGCAATCGGCCTGTTCAACACCGAGAACGGCCTTTTCTATGGCGGCGGCCTGGCAACGCTGGGTGTCCAGGCGCTGGGTCTCGTCTCCGTTGCCGCGTGGGTTTTGGTCACGATGTTCATCATCTTCAAGGTGATCGATAAGGTGATTGGTCTGCGCGTGTCCGAGCAGATCGAGATTGATGGCCTCGATTTTGCCGAGCATGGCCTGCCCACGGCGTACGCCGGCTTTGCGATCTCCGATCCCACGTATGCAAACCTCGAGCTCGTAGACCCCAACGAGGGTACAGACCTGGGCGAGGACGACATCGAGAGGGCGTCTGAGGCTAAGGTCAACGCAGCGGTCCCCGTTGTCACGGCGCCGGTGTCCACGGGCATGCACAACATCTCGGTGTGCTGCAAGGCCTCTAAGCTCGACGAGCTCAAGTGCGAGCTCAACAAGATCGGCATTACCGGCATGACGGTTTCGCAGGTCACGGGCTATGGTCTGCAAAAGGGTGCCGGCGAGAAGTACCGTGGCGTCGAGGTTGATGCGCGTCTGCTGCCCAAGGTGAAGATCGAAATCGTGGTGGGCAACATCCCGTACCAGAAGGTGGTGGATGTGATCAAGCGCGTGCTGTACACCGGCCACATCGGCGACGGCAAGATCTTCGTCTACGGCGTGGAGAAGGTTTTCAAAGTCCGTACGGGCGAGGAAGACTTGTTGGCTCTGACCGATAGGGAAGAGTAACGGCTCGATAAAAACGAGTACGGGCGCCTACCGCACTGCGCGGTGGGCGCCCATTTTTTGTCGAGAGGCTGTGGCGAGCGATGTCTGCCGTGGTTAGAGCTCAATCTCGAGCGTGACCGGGCAGTGGTCGGAGCCAAAGATGTCGTTGCGGATGCCCGCATCGCATACGTTTTGGGCAATCTCGTCGCTCACCAAGAAGTAGTCGATACGCCAGCCGGCGTTGTTCTTGCGCGCGTTAAAGCGGTAGCTCCACCAGCTGTATGCACCCGTGACCTCGGGATTGAGCGAACGCCAGGTATCGGTAAAGCCGGCGTCCAAAAGCTCGGTGAACTTGCCTCGCTCCTCGTCTGAAAAGCCGGCGTTGCCGCGGTTGGTGCGAGGATTCTTGAGGTCGATCTCTTGGTGCGCCACATTAAAGTCGCCGCAGGTGATGACGGGCTTGCCCGTTGTCTTCAGGCCTTTGAGGAATGCACGGAAGGCGTCGTCCCAGGCCATGCGCACGTCCAAGCGGGCGAGCTCGTTTTGCGCGTTGGGCGTGTATACGTCCACGAACCAGAAACGCTCGAATTCGAGGGCACACACGCGGCCCTCGGCGCAGGCTTCGGCCACAAGGTCGTGCGCCTCGGGCGCAGCGCATTCAAGAAGGTCCGCGGCACGACGAACGGAAAGCGGCTCCTCGCGGCTGAATACGGCTGTGCCCGAATACCCCTTGCGTTCGGCATAGCTCCAGGTTTGGATATATCCCGGCAGATCGAGGTCAACCTGCCCCTCTTGCAGTTTTGTCTCCTGCAAAGCCAGGACATCGACGTCGAGCTCTCGTGCTATCTCCTCAAAGCTCGGAGACTTCTTGAGTACGGCACGCAGACCGTTGACGTTCCATGAAGCAAATGAATAGTGCTGGGACATGGGGTTCTCCTGAGTATTCCGGCTGGCAAAAGACACCTGTTTTGGCAAAAAATGTAATCGCAAAAAGACTAATTAATCTACGCGACCGTAAAAAGGGTCCACGCACCCGTATAATATCCAGTTGGCGTAGAGGACCGCGCGGCCGGCGCGGTTTTCCAAAAACGTTTTAGAAAGGTTTGCGATGCCGGACGCTCAAAACACAGACCAGCTCCAAGCGGCCCGCCTTGAGCTCGCATGCAAGATAGCTTCCATCGTCCTCTTTGTCGCTGCCTTTATGCTGGCCGCCGTTGGCGTGATTCATCTTGCCGTATTGCCGGGCCTGATAGAGCGCCATCTGCATAACGTTGCAATCGAGATGGCGGCCCTCGCCCTGCTTCTTGCCATTGCGAGCGTTGCCGTGGGCGTGCTGGGCATGACGTTTGTCTCTCGCAGGTCAGGTGCAAAGCGCTTGCTTGCGGCTTCGCTCGGTCTGGCTGTATTTGCGGTCGTCGGCGTTTTGCTCGCAAAATTCGTGATTCGCGGAATCTTTGGCATGGGGAGTCTCACAAGGCCCGGCATGCTTGTTGTGCTGTGCTCAGCTGTTATCGCGTTCGTATGTGCGCGCATGTTGCCCAAGAAGCCTGTGGCGGAGAATGCCGAGGGTGAAGGCTCCGAGGATGCCGGCGGTGACGGAGATGTTGCCGAAGATGGCGCTGATGAGAGTGATACCGAGGCGGGCATTGACGACGCGGATATGCAGACTGTTGCCGATGAGGGTGGGGCCGAAGATGGCGTTGCCGAGTCTGAGCCCGAGTTGAACGACGTGCCAGACGATGATGCCGCCGGCGACGAGGATTGTGCTGACGGCGAGAACCCAGGCACCGCTGCCGTTGAGGACGATGCCACCGACGCTGCTGACGCCACCCCCTCCGCCGACGACGAGCCCGTCGAGGACGATGCCCCTGCCCAAGGGGCTCACTTCGGCAACTCACGCAGCAGCCAGTAGCCGTCCTTCTCTCACAAAGCCCATCCACACACTTGTGCGCTATGCTGAATCAAGGCAAACAAGGAGGCGCACATGGCAGAGGCTATAACCAATGCCGCCGAGGCCCAGCAGGCCCTGGCGAGGTTGTTTGAGACGCACGAGCACGCGGTATTCTTTGGTGGTGCAGGCGTGTCCACGGCGAGCGGAATCCCGGATTTTCGCAGCGTAGACGGCTTGTATCACCAGCAGTTCGACTATCCGCCCGAGACGATGCTCTCGCACTCGTTCTTCGTGTCCCATAAGCCGGACTTCTACAATTTCTATCGCAAGAAGATGATTGCGCTCGACGCGAGGCCCAATCAGGCGCACATCAAGCTCGCCGAGCTGGAAACTGCGGGCAAGCTCGATGCCGTGGTGACGCAAAACATCGACGGTCTTCACCAGATGGCGGGCTCGAAGAACGTCTTCGAGCTGCACGGTTCGGTGCATCGCAACGTTTGCCAGCGCTGCGGACAAACCTACGACGCCGCGTGGATCATGGTTCGTGAGCACGAGGATGCGCAGGGCGTGCCTGTGTGTCCCTTGTGCCGTGGCGAGATCAAACCCGATGTTGTTTTGTACGAGGAGCCTCTCGACGACAACGTGGTCAACGGCGCGGTGGACGCCATCGCCCATGCGGATACGCTTATCATCGGCGGTACTTCGCTTGTGGTCTATCCGGCGGCGGGCCTCACGCGCTTCTTTAACGGTGACAAGCTTGTGATCATCAATCGCGATCCCACGCCGCAAGACCGCAATGCCGACCTCTTGATTTCCTGCGACATTGCAGCCGCCTTCGATTTTTAAGTCTTTCAGGCGGATACAATAGAGTGTCATGCCCCGCGCTCGCTTGCGCGGGCACGGCAACACATCATCGCCCCGGCGGTCTGACCGCCGGTTTGTACGGTTTTCGAAAGGACATCTATGGCTCACGACACCAAGGTCTGGCGCTGCGGGAAGTACGAGCTCAAGTTTGACCGCCCGCGCATCATGGGCGTGCTCAACGTTACGCCCGATTCCTTTAGCGACGGCGGCGAGCACATGGATACCGAGGCGGCCATCGCGTACGGCCTCAAGATGCTCGACGCCGGTGCCGACATTATCGACGTGGGCGGCGAGTCCACGCGTCCCGGCTTCACGCCTGTCTCACCCGACGAGGAGGCCCGCCGCGTGCTGCCGGTAATCCGTGCCCTTGCCCAGCGCGGGGCTATCGTTTCGGTCGACACGCGCCATGTCGAGGTCGCCAAGGCGGCTGTGCGCGTGGGCGCCTCGATCGTCAACGACGTGACGGGCTTCACCGATCCCAAGATGCTCGACTTCGTGACAACGAACAACTGCGGTGTGGTGGTCATGCACGCGGGTGAACTTACAGCCCCTGCGCATACGCACACCGCCGTCCAGCTGGATACCTCTGCCGCTGCCTTTGTGGCCGAGAAAGCCCGCGCCGCCGCAGAGAGCGCGATCGCGGCGCGTAAAAGCCGCAATACCAAACGCAGCCTGATCCAGCCCCTGCTTCCCTTTGACGAGCTTCCGGCAGATATCGTGCCCGAGAAGGGCGACAAGAAAAAGCCTGCCAAGGGCAAGGGCGCTGCCGCTAAGGATGCCGAGGTGACGGACGTCGCCGAGGTACCGTCCGACGCTCCCTCTGCCGAAGCCATGGGCGCGGCTCTTGCTGGCTCTGCGATCGAGACCACGGCCGCCACGGTTGTTGCCGATACCGCGCAACCCGAGCCCGATGCGCTCGCTGCCGTTATGGCTCGCTCCGTGCATCGTGAGGAAGCCTACGTGAGCACCTCGCAGCTGCGCCGCTTTACCATGCCCGACTCTGCCCCCATCATGCGTCGCGTCATGGGTTTCTTGTCCGATCAGGCGCGCGCCCTTATGCAGGCGGGCGTGGCACGCGAGCGCATCTGCATCGATCCGGGTGCCGGCTTTGGCAAGACTGCGAACGAGGACATCATCATCCAGCGCGAGACGGCAAAGATGGCTTCGCTCGGCTATCCGCTGCTGTGCGCGGTTTCGCGCAAGCGCTTCGTGGGTACCGTCTCGGGCGTGGCAGATGCTGCCGAGCGCGATGCTGCCACCTTCGGCGTATGCCTGGGTGCCATTCAGGCCGGCGCGAATATCGTGCGCGTACATGACGTGGCCGGCTTCGCGCAGTTCCTCAACGGCTATTGGGCAGTTGCCAAGCCGCAGCCGCGCCGCGCGTTCGTGGCTCTCGGCTCCAACCTGGGCCGCCGTTTGGATAACATTCGCGCTGCCAAGGACCTCATTGCTGAGATTCCCATGACCTGCGTTTCCAACTGCTCGCGCATCTACGAGAGCGAGCCTGCCTATGAGGAGCGCCAGGAGCCCTTTGCCAACGCTGTTATCGAGATTCGCACCGAGCTTGCTCCGCTCATTTTGCTGGACCAGCTCATGGAGGTCGAGAACAAGTTGGGCCGCAATCGCACCAAGAGCGCGCGTGCCAACGGCCCCCGCACGCTCGACTGCGACCTGCTGTGGATGGAGGGCGAGATTCACGGCGGCGACAAGCTACGCCTGCCGCATCCCAAGCTGGGCGAGCGTGACTTTGTGCTCATCCCCCTCGAGGACCTCATGCACGACCCGGCACGTTTCTTCCGCTACGAGGGCGTGGACGTGAAGGAGCCTGAGGACCGCGTGGGCCATATCGTGGGCGAGCTGGGCTCGCTGTAGTTTTGTTTGATTCGACCCCGTTTGGGCATTGGGCGTGACATTGTCTCGCTGCTCAAACGGGGTGTTTTATGTTGAAGGAGTGCTTGTGAGCGAGATTGCTGCCGGCGAGCTGCCGCAGATTGTGTTTGAGGAGTCAGTGACGTCGACCAATGACGTGGCGATTGAGCGTGGCCGTGAGGGCGCGCTCCATGGCTGGTGCGTGTGCGCGCAGGAGCAGACGGCGGGCCGCGGTAGGCGTGGCCATGTGTGGTCCTCGCCCGCGGGGAGCCTTTACCTTTCTTGCGTGCTGCGCCCGGGCGTTCGTATGCAGGAGTTCACGGCGCTGCCGGCGGTGTGCGCGATGGGCGTGATCGATGCGCTGCGCGAGATTGGCCTGACTGAGCGCGTGGGCATCAAGTGGCCCAACGACATCGTGGCTCGTACTGTGGCGGGGGAGGACGAGCCTTTCGATCGCAAGCTTGCTGGCATCTTGGTAGAGGCTAAGGCGAGCGCCGACGGTCCCTTTGCCGTGGTGGGGTTGGGCGTTAACCTGCATCCGCTGACGGTCGAGGGCGAGGGCTCCCAGGTGAGCCCGCTGGCGTTGGAGCCTATCCCGCTCGAAGAGCTGATGGGTGAGGGCAACTGTCCCGATATGCAAGAGCTCGCCGGCATGTTACGCGATACGATGGTTACGCGCGTGGATGCTTGGGCTGCGAAGATGGCTACGATGCAGGCCGGCATGGGTCCCATGGCGCCGATTCTTTCCGAGTACTTCGACATGGTGCCCATGCTGGGTAAACAGGTTGCTGTGATCGCGCCGACGGGCCATGTGATGGATACGGGCACGTTTTCTGGCCTGGACATCTGGGGCCGCGCGGTGGTCATCACGCCTGCGGGCGAGCAGAACTATCCCTCGGAGGCCGTAAGTTTGCGCCAAATATAGGGGCGTGTCTCTCTATTCCGTCATACGGCGGTAGATCTCGCGGATGCCGCGCAGGGTGAGCTGGTTGTCGATGACGTCGAAAACATCGGTCGATTGCGCCACCACGCTGCTGAGGCCGCCCGTGGCGATAACGCGGGCGTCAGGCGCGCCGAGCTCGTTTTTAATGCGGTCCACAAGTCCTTCTGCCATGGAGGCGGCACCAATCACGGCGCCACTCTGCACGCACTCGATGGTGTTGCGCCCAATGGCGTGAGCGGGGGATTCAAGCGGAACGCTTGCCAGCTTGGAAGCGCGTGCGGTTAGGGCGTCCATGGAGATGCGGATGCCGGGAGCGATGGAGCCACCGATGTAATAGCCCTCGTTGTCGATGACATCGATATTGGTGGCGGTGCCAAAGTCAACCACGATCGCGGGCGCGCCGTAGAAGGTCTCGGCGGCAACGGCGTTGGCGATGCGGTCGGCACCGACCTCGGCGGGGTTGGCTACGCGCAGCTTGGTCGCCTGCGCCGTTTGGGTTCCCACGACCACGGCGGTTGCCGTAAGGCGTGTCGCTACGGCATGCCACTCGCGCGAGAGTTCGGGTACCACGCCGGCAAAAGCGATGGCCTTGACCTGGCTAAGATCCAGGCCAGACATGCGAAAGTAGCCCTCGAGGCGCATGTGGACCTCGTCGGCCGTGAAGGTGCGATCGGTGGGCATGCGCCAGGAGTGGACGAGGTCGTCTCCGTCAAACAGACCGAGGGCGGTTTGCGTGTTTCCCATATCCACAGCTAAAAGCATGAGTTTCCCTTCGTGTGCTGCACGTGCGGTGCAAATGTTTCGCGTCAATTGTATACTTCGAGCTCGCCGTTATGCGGCTCGATGGGGCGCTGGGTTAACGTCAATTGTGGATAAAACGCCCCTAATTGTGGAGATGTCCGAGCAAACAGGGTTTCTCCTTGCATGGGCCGTCCATGCATCGTAATATACTTTCTTGCGCACGAGGTGCGTCCAGACATTGCGGGGTGGAGCAGTCTGGTAGCTCGCCGGGCTCATAACCCGGAGGTCGTAGGTTCAAATCCTGCCCCCGCGACCAAGAATTATAGACCTACCTGCGGAAACGCGGGTAGGTTTTTTCTTATATCGACAACATATTGACTCCGTGTCCGATCTATTGTCTGACCTTTGGAAAAGAAGCTCGTCGACGTTCTCATCTTCTTGTTCAGATTGAGCCGCTGTGTTCAAGTCATTTGGGACCGATCTCAAGTTCTGTGATTCGGTACGGGTCGCCGCTGGCATGATGACTTGCGACACAGGTGCATTCCGTTTGAGGGGCTAGGGAATCCTCTGTTCTAGGTCTGCGTTCTGAGAGGGCGTCTTTGGCATAAACTTCTAAGCAGGAAAATACAAGGAGGTGGCAATGCAGCAACCTATCGCGACAAACGATGTGCATCTGTTCTCTACCCTCAAGGAGAACCAGTATTTCGATCGGAAGAGCGCTCGCAAGGACGACAAGGAAATCGCGAAGCATATAAGTGCGTTCGCCAACTCGGCGGGCGGCAAGCTAGTTATTGGCATCGAGGACGACGGTGAGGTGACGGGCTTCAAGCGCGACGGCGCCCGAGACATCGAGAATTTCGAGCGCGCGGCGCTCACGACCTGCACGCCGACCCCCATCGTCCGCAAGGACCGAATCCATGTGGTCAATTCCTCTGGCGAGGACGACCTCATTCTTGTGTTGGACATCGAGGCCTCGACCAGCCATTCCGTTGCTCGCTCGAGCGACGATGAGGTGTTCCTGCGGCAGAACGACAGGAGCGTGAGGCTCAAACGCGAGCAGGTCCTCGCCCTGGAGTACGACAAGGGGCAGAGGGTCTTCGAGGACGAGCTCGTCGAGGATTCCTCTCTGGACGACGTGGACCATGAGGTGCTCGACCGGTACAAGGAAATTCTGGGAACCGATGCCCCCGACGAGCAGGTCCTCAGGAGCCGCCGCTTCATGCGCGATGGAAGGCTGACCGTTGCCGGCGCCCTGCTCTTCGCGCAGGATCCCTCCGTGATGATGCCGCAGGCCCGGGTCCGCGTCCTGCGCTACGACGGCGTCAAGATGGAGACGGGAGAGCGCCTCAACATCACGAAGGAGCGGTTCTTCTGCGGGCCGCTGCCCAAGGTCATTCAGGGTGCCTACGAGCTCATCGCGAGCATGCTCCGCGAGTTCCAATTCCTGGGACCCGACGGGAAATTCCAGACCGTGCCCGAGTACCCGGAGTTCGCCTGGTTCGAGGGGCTCGTCAACGCGGTGACCCATCGCGACTACTCTTTCCGGGGCGACTACATCCGGGTCTCGATGTTCGACGACCGCCTAGAGATCGTCAGCCCGGGGGCGCTTCCCAACATCGTGACGCTCGACAACATGAGGACCACCCGCTATTCGCGCAACCCGCGCATCGCGCGCACGCTGGTCGAATTCGGCTGGGTCCGGGAGCTGAACGAGGGCGTCAAGCGCATCTACACCGAGATGCAGGACTCCCTGCTCAACGACCCGGTCTACACGGAGCCCAGCGGGACGAAGGTCCAGCTGACGCTCGAGAACAACATTGTGGCCCGGACCGTCAGGAGAAGTGAGGCGCTCGAGGACAGGCTCTCGGCCGAGGCTATCGCCTCGCTTGGGGACTATGAGCTCACTGCCGTAAGGCTGGCCTTCACGAATGGAAAGGTGACGGCAAGAGGGCTCGCGGAGCACATCGGAAGAGATCGTCGAACGGCAAGCCGCGTGCTAGGTAAGCTGATTGGGGAGGGAGGGCTGCTTGAGTGGCATGGCTCCTCTCCAAACGACCCGAGGCAGTTCTATACGATAAAGTAAGCAGAGGTTCGGCTTCGCACCTTTGTCGCAGTAGTGTCGCACCTTTGTCGCAGTAGTGTCGCACCTTTGTCGCAGTAGTGTCGCGCCTTTTCTCGGTGACGCCTGCGACGGTTGGGGGCGGATTCTATGCGAAGAATTGCATCGAAGCGTCGCCGCGAAGAATTTGCGAGGAAAGATTTGAGCGAAATCAGGCAATACATACCTGTAGAAACAAGAGGATACGAAGGATTACCGCTAATGAATAGCATTGTATACGACCTCATAATCCGGAGGTCGTAGGTTCAAATCCTGCCCCCGCGATCAAGAATTTTGTAGCCCGGAAGCTTAACGGCTTCCGGGCTTTTCTTGCTTATTGGTTTACCTTGCGGGCGAATCTTGACTCAATTAATTATGTAAAGCAGATAAACCATTGATAATCACAGACCGGTCGGCCTGGCTCATCGACCGATAAGCTCCAATTAGGAGGAGCCCTAGCGGTCCTTAGTTAAAATGGTGATGTCTGAATAGCAACAAAGGAGTTGCTATACGAAGACCGCCTATGATGTCCTTGACCTCATCGTCAACGGACCGTCAACGACCAAGGAGAGGGCGACAAGTATGGGGCGGCCTCCGTCTGCTATCCAAATAACGACCCTTTTTAGGTGCGTTTTTCTCTTATGACGGGACGATGGCCCATGCGCTCGGCTGGGGCAGCGCGTCGGTTACTGCAGGGTGGACAGTTCGTTTTTCAAGGGAAGGGAAGCCATATGGCAGTCAATTTGAAAACTGTAGATTTGGAAGCTGTAAAAGACACGGTGAACCTTGCGGCGGGGGTCCTGGCTGCGGCTGCTGGCGTTATTGAGGGTGCGAAGCAACTTGGTATCGATGTTGACGCCGTCGGCGGTGCCGTAAAGGATGCAGCTGATGGCGCTGCTAACGGCGTGCGTGTCGTCGCTGATGGTATTGGCAAGGGATTCGGCGCGGCGGCCGGTGGCGTTGGCGCAGCAGTTGGTGCGCTGGACGGTGCCGCAAAAGCGTTCCAGAATTCAAGAGAAGCCGCCGAGGCTCGAAAGAAGATCAATGCCGCAAGGCAATCGATTTTCGAAGGCGCTTCAACGGCGATGCCCCTGCACAAGTTTGTCTGCCAGCAGGGGAAAGTTGCCGATGCGGCGTTTAACGGTTTCGATATGCCTGGCTGCTACCTTATCGCAAAGTATCAAAAGGGCGATCACGATAAGAACTACAGTGATTATCTAGGTATTTACGTGGGCTCAAGCGAGCATATGTCGGACGATATCGTGTCCACGCCTACGCGTTTGGGCGATCCTGATGTCTATGCCGACTACAAGTACCATCAAAATGTGATGCTGTTTATGTTTCCCTGCGAGCTGAAGGACCTCAATGAACGCCGCGAACTTCTGTTGCGTTCGTTTGACGGCGAGAGACTCTACAACAATGCCGAGGCATCGGTCGAGAAAGTGACGGATGGAAGCCTATAACTTGGAGGCCATTCACTTGGTTTTCCGAGGACATTGGCATAGAGCGTGGGCTGCGAGCTAGTTGCTGCGCAGGACGCTTCGATTCGCTGCTGTGTCTATCTTTTCGTCTTGGAGGCAGTAGGTTCAAGTCCTGCCCCCGCGACCAAGAATTTTGTAGCCCGGAAGCTTAACGGCTTCCGGGCTTTTTGTTGCCGATTGGCCGGATCTTTTCCATCTCTGCTCAAGATACAACGGCGCCGAGACTACCAGCTCCGCTCTATTCCTCAAAACTGAATAATTTTCGTTTTTGAGGAATAGCGGTAGTCGCCCAAGGGGGGGGGATGCCGATGAAACTCATCAATAGAGCGTCGTATATGGATACGTTGACGAGCCTTATCGGCGTGCCGGATATCAAGGTCATCACAGGCATTCGCCGTAGTGGAAAATCGAAACTGCTCGAGTCTCTTCGCGATTTCATAGAGGCGACTCTGCCTGGCTCGAACGTGATTCACATCAACTACAACCTCGATGAGTTCGAGGGGCTGCTTGAGTATCATGAGCTGCTCGCTTATGTAAAAGAACACCGGAAGGAGGGCGCTCAGAACTTCTTACTTATCGATGAAGTGCAGATGTGCGCGGGTTTCGAACGAGCAATCAATAGCCTTCATGCGTCTGAACAATACGACATATTCATCACCGGGTCGAACGCCTTCTTGCTGTCGAGTGACCTATCGACGCTCTTCACGGGGCGCACGTTCGAGATCGAGGTCTTCCCGTTCTCGTTTGAGGAATACCGCCTTTATAACGATGGTGGCGAGGCCGACCGTGACTTTGACGAGTACGTCCATATTGGCGGTATGTCCGGTTCCTATCCCTATCGCACACAGGAGCAGCGCTACCAGTATCTCTCCAACGTTTTTAAGATGCTAATTGTGAGAGATATCGTGCAGCGCCACAGCGTGAGAAACGAATCGGCGCTGCTGCGTATTGCCGATTACATGATGGACAACGTTTCCAACATCACGTCGGCTCGCAACATTACGGACGCCTTGAATGCGGACGGGCTAAAGATCACGAACAAGACGGTTGGCACATACATAGGGTATCTATGCGATGCGTTCGCCTTTTATAAAGTGCGCCGGTATGACATTCGCGGCAAAAAATATCTCAAGAGCGGCGAGAAGTATTATCTGGCAGATCATGCGTTCAAATATGCGCTCCTTGGCATGCGCGATATGGATTGGGGCCGCTTGTGCGAGAACATGGTGGCCATCGAACTGTTGCGTCACGGATACGAGGTATACGTCGGCGTTCTCTACAAGAAGGAAATTGATTTTGTAGCGATCAAACGGAGCGAGAAGCTATATATCCAAGTTAGTGACGATATCAGCTCGGAAAAGACGTTTGAGAGGGAAATCTCGCCACTACTTAAGATTGGAGACGCGTATCCCAAGATGATTCTCGCTCGTACGCATCACGAAACAACGGATCGCGATGGAGTGCAGATTGTGGACCTGGCGAGATGGCTGGTCGGCGAGGCGTAGTGGATGACGGCTATTCCTCAAAACTGAATAATTTTCGTTTTTGAGGAATAGCTTTAACGCATGGTCCTCGGGAACCCTTGCGACCGCTCTCTCCTGGAAAATTCATGTCCACACATCGTGGGAGAATGACTCTGGTTCTAGAGCTGGGAGCAGATTATAGCCAGCGTCGCTCTGCCGTCGGTAGATGCTCCCGAATGGTGAGACTGAAATTGGCGAAGGGGATTGCTATGCCAAAGGTTGCCAACGTGCTTTTCCCGGCGGACTATTTCGAAAAAGGGGCTCCAGACGGGTCAATGCGCGTCGAATACGAGTCTGCATGCGCTGAGAAACGACTTGATGTGAGGCTATTCGATCTTGAGCTATTCGAGGAACGTGGGCAGCTTTCGCTTGATCATCCTTTTCTCGACGAAGCGCTGCCGTTGGTGTACCGGGGCTGGATGATGAAGCCAGAACGGTACGAGGCTTTCTTTGCTGTCTTGAGGGAGAAAGGCCTCCGTCCTATGACGTTGCCGGGTGCATACGAGGAATTCCACATGTTCCCGCTCGCTTACATGCGGAACGATGTCTTGAAGGTCCATGCTCCGCGGCTCGTTGCTTTTCCGGGTCATCGGGTTGATGCTGGGGCAATCAATCGCACGTTCAAAGAGTTTATGGTCAAGGACTATGTGAAGTCGGTCAAAGGGACGAGGTTTCCCGTTAGCTTTCGTACTCCTGTGAGCCAGGAGCGTATGGACGAGATTGTTAAAGAGTTCGTCAGGCTCCGCGGAGACCTTTTCACGGCAGGTATTGTCTGCAAGGAGTACGTTGATTTGGCCCGCTGCGGTGGCGCGACGAATGAGTGGAGAGCTTTTTATCTTGGCGGGGATCTTCTCAGCGTATGCAGGAACTCAAATCAACCGGCAAGCGTTGCGAAGCCGTCCGGGGAGCTTGTACTGGCGTGCTCATATCTTGGGAGCCCCTACTACATCGTGGACTTTGCGGAGCGAGCGGATGGGACTTGGATCGTGGTAGAGACCGGCGATGGACAGGTGTCGGGTCTCGCTGCGGCGCAGGACCCGGTTATCTACTATCAGGTGCTTGCGGACGCCCTCGAAAGGCGGGATTGACATGAGCGGATTCGTCTACGATTCTGCGGGTGCATTTGTCAACAACGGGCCTTTTCCACGCTATGAAACGCTTGATGAAATGGATGAAGCGTGCGGCGATATTCTCGAATCTATTGAGGGTCAGTGCATTGAGGACATCCTTGTAGTCTGGGATGCGCTCGAGGGCGAATGGTTCTTCGATGCTCCCGTAATCCTGAGGCTCGACAGGGGAGATGTGGTGGTAGATATCCTTTCCGGAATGCGCGGAGGGATAGCTTTTGAACACATCGACACCAATGCGCCCGTGACGGTTTTAGACTGCGACAATCCCGATGCGTATGAGATGGATTGCTTATATGACCTGTCTTGGAGAAGCTACGAACCGTTGGTGCATCTTAGGGGTCTGACTGTCGAACAATTTTATTGGAGGGGCGATGACCGTGCTCGCCCTATTGCGCTCGGCTGTCGCTTGCAGGATGGTCGGCACTTGAGAATTGGTGGCACGTACGATGAGGCTGAGCCTACTTTGGTGGATCCGCTTGCTCCTGATGGCGACGCCATTTTGGATGACATCATCCTTCCCGTAAAGTTCAAAAAGCCCGCCAAGGAGACGCCCGTTATTACCGAAGTATGGGAACCGGAGGGCATTCCATATCGCCTTTTGCTTCTCGATAGCTCATGGCTTGATCACGGTTGCAAGCGGGATGCACGCAGGATGTGCGTATTCGTCGGCGGCCTGACGATACCGTGCGTTATCGAGCAAACTCGTCCTCCGACCTGGCGCGGCATCGGAATAAACGTGCCTGAAGAGGAGGTGCCGGCGGAGTTTCTCTTGGGAAAAATGGCTGAAATCGTGTAGCTGTGATTTTGAGCCCAGTACGGTCTGATGGGACGCACTCGAGATGCCGAGGGTATCGGTCTCTCGACTTGGCTCACGAAAGGAGTGGCAAACTGGGGAACTTTACTAGGGAACTAGGGAACTTTGCTGTGGAACTAGGGACAGCGGTGAGTGGCCGGCGGCATCAGTTGCAACGGCAGATGCGCCGGGAGGCCGCGGCTCAAGATCCAGTCCGTCCGGGCTAGTCGCATATGCCCAGCACATCAAGAAAGGCGCGGCCATAGGCGTTCCAACTGGCTTGTCGAAAGACGGGATGTCGGGGATTGACGCCTCGGCCTCTTGATGCGAGTGTTCGATCCATGCATCAAGCTCCGGGATCCGCGGCATAAGATCGCTCTCGGGATTCGATCTTCCTTTGCACGAGTGTTCCAGGGGCACTACGGCCGATTGGCCGCGTTGTGGGCATGTCCGCACGCAAAAGTAATATTAAAACAGGAATAGGTTGAAGACTGAGCCTTTTGAGAGAGGGCCTCGGAGCCCGCATCAAGTCACAAAGGGCTCGTATGTAATGGGGCTGCGGGGGAGCAATGCAGGACTTGAGAGCTTCATTGTTTTTTAATGCCGATGGCGTTTTGTCGCGCACCGAAAGACTTGTGCTTAGACGCCCGATAGATGAAGACATGATGCGGTACATCGATGCGTTTGGCGGACCATGCCCGTTGCTCGCGCGCGAATACCGTCGTAATGAAGAGCTTCGGACAGATTATTGGAAGGGCGTGAAAGGGGAAGATTCCCTGTATTGCTCTATATGCGCTAGGGAAAACGGCGAGTTCACGGGCTACTGCGCTGTAGAGCGATTGAAAATGCCAGATCCTGAGATTGCGATTAATTTGCTGGAGCGATTTCAGGCGAGGGGCTTCGGCCCAGAGGCGGTGCTGGCATTCATGGAGGCCTTTCGGAAAGTGACGGGGCCGGTGCCGTTTGTCGCAAAAATCGATCCTCAGAATATCAGCAGCCAAAAGATGTTCAGAAGGCTTGGTTTTGTGCCCTGGGGAGTCGATACGCTTTTTACCAAGAATCCCGGCATTCTCGAGCGCCTTGAAGAGGATCGGCTCGAGGAGCTCGGCGGAATCCCCGAGGAGCTTTGTAGCTTGGCTGAGGAGTTCGACGTGGAACCGAGAAAGCTGCTGAGCCATGTCTTGGTGTTCAGAGTGCCGGCAGTCTGACGAGCGGGGCGAGATGGCTATTGGACGTTTGCAGTGATGGGAGATCTTCTCTATCGGGACGGGCAAGATCGAGAGGCAGTCTCGGGCTTTCTCCAATTGGCTGCATGGGAGCCATCGGAAACGAGGGCTCTTTTTTAGGTAAAACCCGAGCACATTGCCTTCCTGAATGAAAGCGAATAAAGCCGGGCCGATCGCTTCTGCAATCGGCCCGCTGCCTGGTGCTATTCGTCGGGGAGCACCATCATGCCGGAGTTCTCGGCAATCATCTTTCGGCGTTTTGCCTTTGTGATGGCGCTCGTAAAGATATCCTTCATTCTGGCGGTGACGCGCTTGTAGCCGTAGCGCATAACCGCCGCGCGAATGAGGCTCTCACGCGGCATCGGCCCCGATTCCTCCAAAACGAGAGCGAACAGGCAAATAATCTCTTCGTCGCAGATCTCGTTGCTCTCGGGCATTTTGTCGGGGTCGGGAAGGCGTATTTGCCTGAAGCTCTTGGGGTCTGCCCCTTTTTGCCAGATAAAGACTTCGTCTCCGCGCTTGACCTCGCGATGTTTGACCTTCTTTATAATCTCGTTGTTTCTTGCCTGCACGTTGGGGCTGCTGCGAGAGAGGCCAAAGCTCTCGCGAACTCTATTACAAAGGCGTGTTTTTTCGATAGGAGCCTCTGCCTCGATGAGCGCCTGGAATTTCTCGATGATTAGATCCTCATGGTCGGTGGCGTACTCATCGTAGGAGAGAATAGGACCAGCTGGAAGTTGCGTATAGGGGTAAGGGATTACCTCTATACGCGGTTTGCCTGCATCATCGATTGGCGAGGCATCGACCTCGGCGGCTTTAAAAGTGCCAGGCTCTTGCTTGTTCGCAGCTGCAACCTTGCGCTCAAGAACTGTGGCCGGGAGAATGTCGGACGCGCTGCACGGGGCGGGCTTGGGAGCATCCTCTGTTGCAGGTGTCGCCTGCTTCTCCTGATGGACAGCGGCGGACTCGCCTACAGGCTTAACGGTGCGTTGAGCATCGGCTCCAACGCTGGTTGTGGGCTTGCTGCTGTTGACGCTTGCTGAGGAATTGCTGGGCGCGGCGGCGGGCGTACCGACCGTTGCCCTCTTCGACGGCGTCAAAGCGGCCTCCTCCCTTGCTTTCTCGAGGAATGCAAAGAGGTTCACCATGACTTTGTCGGAATTTGCCCACCAGTCAATCGACCAGACATGGAAGATGCGCCAGCCAAGGGTTTTGAGGATGGCGTCCCTCGAAACCTCACGATCACGGGTACTCCGGGCTCGTCCGTAAGATGCGCCATCCAGAAGGATTCCTGCAAGATAGCCATCTTCTGGCGTGGCGCCTGGAATTGCCAAATCGACCTTATAAGCAGAGGAGCCGATATTTCGCTTAACTTCGTAGCCCTTTTCTCCGAGACGCTTGCACACCTGGGCAGCGATGGAGTCCTCTTCGTTGGGGCCCAACGCGCTCGCGCCGATAAAGCGTCCGCGCCGTGCAAACTCGAGGAAGCTCTTCAAGGCACGCACACCTTTTGAGGAGGTTCTTGCCAAGTCGATTTGTTCCGGCTCAAGCGTCGAGAACAATACCATTTCACGCCTTGCGCGGGTTACCGCTACGTTCAAACGGCGCCAACCGCCCTCGCTGTTGACGGGTCCAAAGCGCATCGCCATCTTGCCGTTTTCGTCGGGGGCATAGGTGATGGAGAATAAGATCGTATCGCGCTCGTCGCCCTGAACGTTCTCTAGGTTCTTTACGAACAGCGGCTCGCTGCTGGAGAGTGCCCAGGATTCGAGGGCGGGATCCGCCATGTACTCCTTGTCCAGCAAGTCTTCGATAAGTGACTGCTGTTTGACGTTGAAGGTGATGACGCCCAGGCTTTGGGCGCTTCCATTGGATTCCTTGTAGCGGCGCTTGATTTCTTCGACAATTGCTTTCCCCTCAAAGCTATTCTGGCCGCCTCCCTCGTAGTATCCGGCAACATGTACCAGCTGAACTCTAGAAGCGGAGTCATCGACAGAGGGGAAGGTACACATCTTCGATTGATAGAACTGGGCGTTGCTAAACGAAATCAAGCTTTCGTGCTGGCTACGATAATGCCATTGCAGATATGTCTCGGGCATGCCGATTGCCAGGCAGTCGTCGAGAATCGATTCCATATCGGCGATGTCCGACAACTCATCGTCGTTCATCTGACTTGAGAAGAATGCCGTGGGGGGCATCTGATTGGGGTCGCCTACGACGATGGCGTTTTTAGCTCGGGCAAGAGCTCCAACAGCCTTGCATGTCTGGAGCTGAGAGGCCTCGTCAAATACAACGAGGTCAAACGGTTCATTTGTAAAGTCGAGATACTGCGCCACCGAAAGCGGGCTCATGAGCATGCACGGTGCCAACCCCTTTATAAGAGTGGGGATGGAGCTGAACAGAGAGCGGATAGATACGCCTCGGCCTTTGCTTCTGATTGCGCGATTGAGAATGGCTGCCTCTGAGCCATTTTGGGCGGCAAGGGTCAGATTTGGCACCTTGGATGCAAGGTGCAGCTGAAGCTCCTTGCGGGATAGTTCCAGAAGCTTGTTGCTGGCCTCGGCAAACTGAGAAACTTCTTCCTCAAAAACAACCCCAGAGAAAGACGCTACTCCCTTGTGCTTTGACAGCGACACTGAACACATGGTCCGATACAGGGACTTTTCAAAGGCTCGGGGCAACGTTTCCGCTGTGCTGCCAGCCATGATGCATTCGACTACAGAAGCAAGCCCGCGCTGCTCGACTGCTTGTGCGGCTGCGCGCCAGCGCATCCATTCTTGAAGTTTTGCCTGATTGTCGCGCAGGGATGTTGCGGTTTCGGAAAGGGTCGCTATCCAATGCTCGGAAGGGGAGACGTGAAGCACTCCGGTAATTGCTTCCACGCGCGTCCGTGCGGCAAGTGCGTTTTCCCATGCTGCAAGAAGGTCTTTGCATCGCGCGGCCAAAATAGGGTCGGAAGCGAGCTTAATGTAGAGCGCTTTTCGGATGGGGCTTGAAAGTACGCCGGAGGTTATGCTCTCGCGCGTTTTGGCGATGGCTTTCGAGACGGCATTCCAGTCGTAGCCGTCAAAGCTGGAAAAATCCGAAATGAACGGAGCGATATGCTCGAGACGAGATTTGAACGCATTGCGCTTTGACTCGTATTCCCTGAGCGTGGCGACGGCGCGTGGGATATCGTGCTCGGATATCGGTTGCATCGAATAGCTTGCGACCTTATTGACCACCGCCTCGATTGCCTTTTTCTTCTTAAAAAGGCCCGCCGCTTGGGCCTGCTCCCACTCAGTTTCGAGAGTCGCGGCGTTCAATTGGAAAAATGCTGGCACCCAATTGGGGTTTGCGGCAGATACGCCTTCGAGTTCGTACTTTTTGCCCATGGTGTATACGATGTCATCAAGCAGGACGCTTGGGTTTGGCTGCGCTGCCCACAAGGCGGGGAGGTCGGGAGCGGAGAAGGAAGAGGAAATCTCCTGGATCAGCCTGACCCACTCTCCGTAGGTCGCGGGGACTGGGCGCTCCAGCGCCGAGGCCACGTCACTTGACTGTGCGCCGAGTAATGAGAGGGAGCTTTCAAGGGCATCAAGCGCGGGCACAAGCTCGAAGCGCGCGGCGTGGGAGTATTCACTGCCCATGACACGTTTGAGCGGATGGGAGGAAGGGTCATCGATTTCGGAAGTCGCGGCAGCAAAGCGTTCGACTATGCGAACGTCATCTTCTAGAGATGTCTTTCCAGAAAGGGAGGAAAGATACTCGCGGGGAATGTTGATGTCGGGCAGTTCCTCATCTTTGATCTGCTCATATCGACAAATTTGCTCTCGAAGGGTGAGGCCAGCCTCGTTCTCCTCGTATAGAGCCTCTGCGTACTCGTCGAGCTCCGCTTTCAACCTGCGTACGGCGGCGAGCTGTGCGGCGTATTCTTTGGGGGAGGCGTTTGACCTCATTTCTGAGGCCTGTTGTAGTTGGTCGAGGACATGGGCCTTGTTGGCCTTGTTAGAGTGCAGCTCGATGCACACCTTGCCGATGCCGAGTTTGTCGAGGCGTCGCTCGACAACGTTGAGCGCAGCTGCTTTTTCGGACACGAAGAGTACGCGTTTGTCGTGCATGAGTGCGTTTGCGATAAGGCCTGTGATGACCTGTGATTTTCCGGTGCCCGGAGGTCCATGCAGAACAAAGCTCTTGTCGGTTACGGCTTCCTTAATCGCAAACAGCTGAGAAGCATCGGCCTCGACTGCCAGCAAAGTATCTTCTTGTTCTACCTTTTCGGGCATGATCATGGGCTGGGCGTTCCACGTTAGATGGCCGTCGAGCAGGCTTGCTACAACAGGGCTGCGTCTAAGCTCGGCTTCATGCGAGTGGATATCGTCCCACATGACAAACTGGCTAAACGAGAAAATGCCCAGGCATGCCACCTCGAGCACTTCCCATTGCGTTTGCCCGATGATTTTGTGTTTGAAGGTGTTGAAGATCTTGCGGGTATCAATACCGTGTTGGTCGAGCGGCAAGGGGTCGAGTCCGCCGATGTCGATGCCAAAGTCGCGCCTGAGCATTTCGAGCAGGCTGACATTGATCTGCGGGTCCTCATCGCGGACGACGAGCGCATACCCCTTCTTGGCCGATTTCCTGATGATTTCGACGGGGATCATCACCAGAGGCGCGTAATGGGGGCCCGAATCGTTGGGCCTAAGCCAGCGAAGTGCTCCAAACGACATATAGAGCGTATTTGATCCGGTTTCTTCCAAGGAGAGCGTAGACGCACGGTAGAGGCTGGTGACGTTCTTGGTCAGCTCTCCTTCGGTAAGGAACGTGCGAAGGCGCTTTGACTTGAACTCTCCGTTTAGGAATTCGGCTTGCTCGCCAATGAAGGCTACAAGTTCGAACGCCGGCTCGACCTTGCCCCATTCGCGCGGTTTTGGATTGATGGCGAGTGAGGTGCCGTCGGCTAGGGCGTCTTCTAACTCGTCGAGGGAAGGCGCGGCGAGCGGCATCAGGCGCGAGCCGATGCGCATGTTCAAAAGATTGTTTCTAAGGGTAAGGTCAAGCAGGCTTCTCTCCC
This sequence comes from uncultured Collinsella sp., assembly GCA_934654625.1. Classification (GTDB taxonomy): domain Bacteria; phylum Actinomycetota; class Coriobacteriia; order Coriobacteriales; family Coriobacteriaceae; genus Collinsella. The sequence goes on from CAKUGM010000001.1 coordinate 151,076, forward strand.
AAAGGTCGCGCTTCGTGAGCTTTCCTTCGCTTGTTTCGTCGATGAAGGCGGTGGAGACGGTGCGCGTTGATGGGGCCGCCATGTTGAGCTTGGCGTTTGCCTTGGGTGCCTGGATTTCCCATCCGTTGTTGCCCATGACGCGGGCGGGGATAGGGGTGATTCCCGCCCGACGGGCGCGGACGATGTCCACGCAGCCGATATAGTCGCCCTCCGAAAGTAAGTTCTCGCGGCCTCTCTTGCAGGCGTCGTCGAAGCTCATGGACTTATCGTTGCAAAGGCAGGTGCACTCGGCGACAAGCATTTGGTTCATACCGGCGGAGAGTCTGTTGACCAGCTGCGATGGGTCGTCCTCGACGATTTCGGGGAAGGTTTTTTCTTCAAGCCAGGTGCCGGCAAAAGCATGGCCCTCGACAATTACGACAAACGGGTTCAAGCCGATGGCTTCAAGACATGATGCGTACAGTGCGGCCAGGTCAATGCAAGTGCCGAGATGCCCGGTGAGCACGTCTCCGGCGGAGCGGATGCGCTGGCCGAATCCCCTGAACGTTGCGGGCGGCTCGGTATAGACGATGCCTTGCTCGCGAATAGCTTGGAATACGGCTCCCGCCATCTTGCGGACTCGTTCGGAATCTTGGAATTGATAGCCCTCGAGCGAGGGGGTTCCGGTCCATTCTCCCAAAATCTCGGATGCGCGCAGAGCAACGGAGGTTATCGCGGGGTGATTGGGGGTCACAAAGTATGCGATGGATTCGGGGACAAACGAGACCCACTGATCAAAGGGCAGCACGTCCATATCGAAAGACGTCGCCTCGGTTGTCTCTTCTGGACCAGTGGCAATGATGCAGCGACAGAGGCCTTGTTTCGGAGCTTGGCCGGCAATGGTTATGTCGAGGCGGACGGTTTCCTCGTAGGCCTCCGTTGCCTGGATAAGGTTTTTATCGGCGAGTCGCACTTCGGGTTCGGAGGATATCTCATCACCGGCGAGAATTTCGTCGATTGCAATCGAGATGGGCTCAACCGTGCCGGAGTCAGACGAGAAGGCTAGGCGAATGTCTTTGAGGGAGTGATCGGAATTGTTTTTGATATGAACGCCTAAGATCGGCGGGTTTCCCATTTTGTCGAGGACATAGCAGACAAAGGGCCTTGCAACGACGACGACATCGAGTTCCGGATTAGACATAGCTTTCACCTAATAAGAACGAGGTCGGATTTACTTGTGAGAAGAATTCGGGCATTTACTGCAAAGGCGCGTGCGCATGATGCCTGATGTGCCTATTTGAGGAGGAAATGACGAATTGCAACACATATAGGTGATTATATGCCGCTTTGCTTTGTGCCGAGTGCGGGGCGGCTTGGCATGCACTTTGGCCGTGATGCTCTACCGCTCGCGTTCCGTGCGGTTAGATTCGTCCCTGCCGATATCTACTTAGTATCCGGCTTTCCATGATGCTTCCTGGAAAAGAAGCATGTCCGTACGGCGCGCGAGAATGAAACCACTAATAGGTTCCCTTCGAAAGGAGCGCCGAGATGCCGTTTGCAGACATCATTTACGAATATTTATGTCTCCTATTTAGTCTTACGATCATCAACCTGATCTGGTGCTTTGGCGGTCGACTGTATCGGAAAAGGAAGTTCTCCCATATGGAGCTTGAGCCTCTGCGATCTGAGGTCATTCGGGCGCTGCTGACCTCCGTGCTGGCGCCGGCCATCGTCATGATGATTCGCGCCTTGACTTCCTGGATCGCAGCACTTCTTTAGACCGATGCTCGTACTTCAATCACCGCAAGACGCGCCCCATCCACGGCGAACGCCACATCGTGTCCTGCGTAGGCCAGGTGATAGATGCGTTCCGGCTCGTGTTTGCTGCCGGCGCGACGCGGGTCTTGGCGTAGGACTTCAATGAGTCCCGGGAGCTTTTCGGGCTCGATGCGCCGTTGCAGCTCTTCGGGAAACTCAACTTCCAACTCCTGCCACGGAGCGTTCTCGATCCAGCCGCCGGTGGCATCTTTATGGCAATCGGCAAAGGGGATATAAGGCTTGATGTCGAGAATCGGTGTGCCATCGCGCAGGTCTGCACCAAGCACGTGGATGATGGGCCCCTGCTCGGTATGCTCGATGCTTTCGATCTTTACGCAGGTAAGGCCTATCGGGTTGGGCCTAAAGGGGCTGCGTGTGGCAAAGACGCCCACACGCTCGGTGCCACCAAGACGTGGTGGGCGTACCGTTGGCGACCAGTTGTCGTTGGTGCCCGCCTTGTTTGCCGTCGCGCTATCGGCAGCGATATCTGCGGCGGTGCCACCGGGCGTGCCGTTTTCAAATTGCCAGATGAGCCACAGATGGCTAAAGCTGTCGAGCCCCGCAACGGCTGCATCCAGCGCAAACTCAGGCTCAAAAACAATTGAACCCTGCAGGTGCGGTGCCAAGAAGCTGTTGCGAGGAATGCCGAATTTCTGCGGCAGGTCGGTATGGATGTGCGCGATAGGTTTCATGGAATCGATTGTACCGTGCGGCATGCGGCAGCGAGCGGACTATTCGTCGCAAAAGAACCCGGGCGTGCGGTGGGCACGTCCGGGTTTGGGCGGTAGCTTTTACCTCGGGGCATCCTATTTCTTAAAACGATGCACCAGGTAGTTGGTAGGCGCAGAGACGTCGATGCCCAGCAGCGCGTGGCCCATCCAAAGGAATGCCGCCAGCACCAAAAGCGGAATCACGCACGAGGTGACGATCATCACGATGGCGCCTTCAATCAGGTTCGTTGCCTGTGTGATCACGCTGTCGGTCAGGCTCTGGATGCCGCTCGAAAGGGCTTCGCCAAGCTGCTCCGCACCATCGACAAGCTGGTCCAGGAAGCTCTTGTCCTCCTGTTTCTTGTCCTCTTTACCCTTGCTCTCTTTGCTGGCCTTTTCTTCTGCCTTGGCTTTCGCCTTCGCTTCTTCCTGCGCGATGCTCACTTGGTAGGTTTCGTCAACGCGTTGCGTGACCCATACGCTTGCCGGCACCACCGTTACAGCGATAACTGCCACGATGAGTACACGCACGCCAAGGATACGCAGCACGCGGCTGGTACTTAGGCGCCCGTGGATGCCGAGCGAGATGGCAAAGAGCGCGCAGACAACGGGTATGAGCACGCCAAACGAGAGAAAACTCAAAATCGTGAGCAAGTACTTTTCGAGATAAAGCACGGCGAGCACGATGCCCAGGTTGCCGGCAAGCTGGGAGAGTTGCTCGGCAACGGGGGTGCCCGTGTCGTCGGGAATGGCGGTGATAGCTGCCGAAAGCGCAAGAGACGAGGTGGTGAGTGCCAACACGTTGGTCTTCTTGGCGTCGATCACTTCGATGGTGCCGCTCCAGTTCTCGACCTGCTCAAAGCGCGGACGCAAAGCAAATTCCGAGACGAGGGCCACAACAATCAAAAGGACGATGAATCCGACCTGCAGCGGACGGCGCTCGCAAATCCAATCGGACAGGCTTAGCTGCATTTCCGACTGCGGAATCGCCTCGGCGGTAGGGACGGCGGGCTCGATGCCCCCTCGGTCATCTTTTCGCGGCATGATTTGGTTTCGCTGCATGATGCACCTCCTGCAGATGTGTTCGTTGGTTGACCAAATGATACCCCGCGGCAGGGAGAACAGATCCGGGCGCAATGCTTTCTGCAGTGCCAAGCGAGGGCCGGCGTGCATGCGGTCGCGATGGGCAGCTACAATGGCAAGACGAAAGACGCCGATGCTCCGCTCCGGGAGGTACCCATGAACACAGCCGTTGACTACGAGCTGCTCGCGCAGCAGATTGAGGCTTTGGCCCAGGCCGACAATCACTGGCTACCTGTCCTGTCCAATGCCTCGGCGCTCCTTTTCGAAGCGATGGAGCACATCAACTGGGCGGGATTTTATGTGGTAGACGAATCCACACGAGGTCAAGAGGCGCCGGAGTTGCGCCTGGGCCCATTCCAGGGCAAGGTTGCCTGCGTGCGCATTCCGTTAGGGCGCGGCGTCTGCGGAACCGCGGCGGCAGAGAACAAGACGCAGCTCGTTCCCGACGTGCATGCGTTTCCCGAGCACATCGCCTGCGATGCCGCCTCCCGATCCGAGGTTGTCGTGCCACTGCATTGCGGGGGGCATCTTGCAGGAGTCTTGGATATCGACAGCCCATTAAGCGGGCGTTTCTCTGCATGTGATGCGCAGGGTCTCGAGCTTTTCGTTCATGCCATTGAGCGCTGTATCAGCTGGAAATAAGGCTTAGTTGTCTAAGTAATTTATTTTGCAAGCGACAACATAAAGCTACCTTTTCGGTGTGATCATCGCGTTGACGGTGTTGATCGCCTGGTTCATTGCGTGTCGCGTGCGCAACTCCTCTAGGCACAACAAACATTGGCGTATGTGATACGGAGCCGCGTGCATCCAGCGGAATTGAGGACGGCTTTCGGGTCGTCCTTTTTGTTTTGTGGACCGCAGATGACGTCTGCTTTCAATCGCGCTTTTCTGTTCGCCGCCCACCGTTTGACGTGTTTCCGCATGCCGACGGGTTTTCCTTGTGGACCGTTCTATACGATACGCTGCCCTGTGCTAGCTGCGGCGTCTGGATAGGCCCCGGGTGCCGCCACGAAGAGAGGAGCCGTTATGGGCCGTTTGGATAACAAGGTTGCTGTCGTTACCGGTGCGAACTCCGGCGTTGGTGCCGCTATCGCCAAGCTGTTTGCTGCCGAGGGCGCAAAGGTCGTCATGACCGCACGTCGCGAGGCTGCACTCGAAGAGGTCTCTGCCGAGATTCAGGCTGCCGGTGGCGAGACACTCGTTGTTCCCACCGACATCTCCAAGCCCGAGGATCCCGAGCGCATGATGGCTGCTGCGGAAGAGAAGTTTGGACAGATTGATATCCTCGTCAACAACGCAGGCATTCTTGAGAGCGGCCTTAAGCCGGTCGACCGTTTTACGGACGAGGACCTCGATCGCATTATCGAGACCAACCAGAAGGGCACCATGCGTTGCATGCGCGCGGCAACCAAGCGCATGAAGGCGGGCGCGAGCATTGTGAACATCGCATCTGTCGCCGGCGAGAAGGGCTGCGGCGGTGCGGTGTACGTTTCCACCAAGGCGGCGGTAATCGGCGTGACCAAGCATACGGCGCTGCGCTTCCAAGCGACGGGCATTCGCTGCAACGCCATTTGCCCGGGCACCATTGTGACCCCTATGGTCGCTGGCACCACTGCTGCCGATATGGACGCCGATATGATGGGTGCCATGGCTGCTCACTCCAACCTGCAGACTCAGCCCTGCATGCCTGAGGACGTGGCGAATATCGCGCTGTTTTTGGCCAGCGACGAGTCTCGTGCCCTCACCGGCCAAATTCTCGTAAGCGACTTTGGCGCAATGCTCTAACGTGCAACTCCCCCTACGAATTTGCGAGCAGTTCTGGCACATTGCTGATAGAAATTGCTAGATTGTTGCTCAACTTTTCCGGGAGTACCAATAGATGACAAACCGCTTGTGTGCATGGTGGCATACGAGCGGTTTTTCGTTAATCGAGGGGGATGCTATCTGTGCCTAAACCACAGTTGTATTCAAATTCAGTGACCAATTTTTATCGGGGGGGGGTTCTCGCAAAATATCCCCTGGTAGAGACCGTGACATATGCCACCCCACTTAAAATGATTCCTAAAACCTCCTACTATCGCCATGAATATTGCTGGCTGTTCGCTGAGTCCCTGTTTGGAGCGGACGGCTGGGAAACGCCGATGGGGAGGACAAAATGGAGCTTAAACGAAGTATGCACGCTCGCGCGGCGCGCCTGGTGGCGATGTTTGCCATGGCACTTGTCTGCGCGCTGGTTCTGGCGCCGAGCGCCTATGCCGATGGTGGCGTGGCATGTATCGACAAGACCGAGTACAACACGTTTGATGAGGCTGTCGCAGCCGCAAAGAACGGTGAGACGGTTACGCTGCTTAAGGATGCCGAGACCGCTGGCCTTAACCTGAAGATGGACCTCACCATCGATGGCGATGGTCACGCGCTGAAGTTCACCGACAAGGGCATTGCCCTTTGGGGCCATGCGCTCGTGCTCAAGAACGTCAATGCCAGCATGGCCAGTATTGGCTCCACCCCGTATACCGCCGAATGGAATTGGCAGTCTGTGTGCGCAAGCAAGGGCGCATCCCTTACGCTCGATGGCGCTGCGCTTACTATGGACGGTGCGGGAACCGCTAGCAAAACGCATGCAATTTACTTCTGCAGCAACAACAAACTCAACCTCAAAAACGCTTCGACGCTCACCATCAAGAATTACAGCCAGGACGCCCTTGAGTGGGATGGTGGCGACGGTGGCTACAACGTGAACATCGAAGGCGGTTCTACCTTCGTCTCCGACCACAACCGTTCCGGTTTCACGGGTTCGTTCTACGCCACTGTTGATTCGTCTACGGTAAAAGTGATCAACAGCACGGGCAATGGCTCGAACGGTACGTACTACACCATCAAGAATAATTCTGATGTCACATTCGAGAACAGCGGCAATTGGGGCATTTCCGCTTGGCGAATCGATATGAGCAACGGCTCGAAGCTTCATGCGAACAACAACGGGTACAGTGGTGTTTGGACGCGCGTCCTTAACGTCGATTCCTCTTGCTCTATGTATGTTGAGGGCAACGGCACGAAGGGGACTTCTGCATCGAATAACGGTGGCATTTTCTTCCAAGGAAACGGCAATTTTATCAGTGCGATTGAGAAGGGCGCAAACGTCACCATTAAAAACAATGCAGGCTCTGGCATCTATACTAAGCAGGGTGTTTGCAATTTGACTATCGGTTCCGCGACCATTACCAACAACGGCACCGGCGTCTGCAATAAAGACGGCATCGGGGCCGATATGGGTGGCGGTGTCTACAACGTGGGCACCATGAAGCTCGATCCGTCGGTTGTTATTTACAACAATCACGCCAAGAACGCAGGCGATGATATCTACGGCACTGGCGTTACCGAATTTGGCAATGTCGGTAACGATTGGGTGCTCGACGATTGCAATCATGCGATTAACGGTTGGTTCGATGACTCCCAGGGTGCTCGCTGGTGCGCGCACTGGACGGATAGCACCCCGTGGCATGTTGACGCTGTCGAGGCTGCCTCCTATGAGACGCCCATTGCCCTCAAGGCTGCCCACGGCGTAACCGCCGCCCATGCAGAGATCTCTGGCACCAAGGTGCTCAAGGGTGCCGATCTTGCCGAGGGCGACTTCGAGTTCACGCTTTCGCAGAACGACGATGTCATCTCCCGTGCTAAGAATGCTGCCGACGGCTCCTTCACGTTTGGCGAGTCTGCCTTTGATGTCACGGCCGATGACATCATGGATACCGACAATCATAAGGTCACCTACACGCTCGATGTTGCCGAGGTCAAGGGCAGTAAGGCCAATGTGACCTACGACACCTCCGTCAAGAAGGTTGTTGTTACCGCCGTGCCCGAGGACGATCACGTGAAGCTGACCTATCAGGTCGACGGTAAGGACGTGGAGGACCTCGCTTCTGCCCTCGTGTTCACGAACACCTACACCAAGCCCGCTGAACCCACCACGCCTAGTGAGCCCAAGAAACCGGGCAAGACCACGAAGCAGGGTCTCCCGAAGACGGGCGACGCTTCGCTTGCCGCTCCCGTTGCGTTTGCTCTCGCGGCTGCCGCTGCCTGCGGTGCCGGCGTTGTGATGCGTCGTCGCGGCTAACCCGTAGCTCGGATTTCGTTTTCCCGGCATTCTGAAATGCGCCATCTGCCTTTACGGCGGGTGGCGCATTTTTGTACGTCCCATGCAGTCTACGAAGCGTGGCTGGCTCCGGTGACGTAGTCGATAACGACACCGGGCTGGTTGTTATAGCAATAGACGTTGAAGATCAAGCCGGCTCCATCGTCTTCGAGTGAATAGGCTTCCATGTGCACGCCACGAGCAACAAGCTCGCCCTCTTCAAAGAGCGGGGTCACGCGATAAAGTACATGATTGCGCGTGCGCTCGATGTAGCGAGCGGTTTGTTGCTCAAACGGCTCCATGCCGTCGATGTTCATGGCGCGCGTACCGGTGATGAGGTTGCGTTCGTTGTCGTTTTCTCCGCAGAGCGAAAAGGCGATTAGGTGGCAGCGGTTGTAAAGGACTCCCTCGTCGATAAAGTCGTAGCTGCGCTGGTTCCACCCGCTGGGATACACGTGAGAGATGTTCTCGCGTGACCTGGTGGGTAGCGTTTCTGGCCCCAGACAGGCAAGGGCGGCTCCGCACCGGTCGAGGTAATCAAGCCGCGAGAACTCGGTAAAAGAGCCGGACTGTGCCCGCGAGACCTCTTCTGAGGTGAAAGTCGTCGCCCCTTGCGGATGCGTTGCGTCTGCGCCGATATAGACTATGGGATTGCCGCTATAGCTGGGTATATCGCCTAGACTCGAGACCGAGGCGGCGTTGGAGAGACGTTGAGGCAGCGTATCGGGAAGCAGATGGGCAAGGCCTGCGCATCCGCCAAAAGACCCTATGCCGCCGGTGACGATCGCGATGACAAGAGTGGCGATAAGCGCAGCTAGACGCTGCCTCGTATTGTCTTTGCGACACCTGCGCCGAGGGCGATATCCCATGCGTTTCCTCCTTTGCAGCATGGTATCAGCCTGCTTGGACGCGAAATGTTAGTCGTTCATGCTTCCATGGGCGTAAGGGACAACTGCAGGGTCGATATCTTGCGCGCCAAAGCTGCGGAAGACTTCTGTGGCCTCTTGGGGCAGGCGCACGACGCCCTCGCCTTGTTCGAGGCGATGAAGGTCGGCCGGTGATGCTTGGACCTGCAGCGTGCCCGCGCGCAGGCGGGCGCGAATCTGGCGAAATCCTTGGCCATGCAGCCAGTCTTCGCATGAACGGATAAGATCGAGCTTCTCGTGCGTGAGCGGCTCCCCGCACGGAACGCGCGTGGCAAGGCAGGCTCCGGCGGGCATATCCCAGACGTCGTAGCCCCATTCACGCAGCAACGCGCGCTCTTCGTCTTTATGCCAGCCACACTCCAAAAGAGGCGAGCGCACGCCGAGCTCTTGGCACGCCTGCATGCCCGGGCGATAGTCATTCGCATCGTCGGCATTGCTGCCGTCCACCACGGCGTCTGCGCCATGCTCGCGCGCGGCTCGGACAATCGCTCCAAACGCGGCGTGCTTACAGTGATAGCAACGATTGTGCGGATTGGCGGCGACCCTGGGGTTATCGAGAGGGTCAAGGTGCAACTCGATAACGGGGAGGCCAAAACTCGATGCGCTTGCTTTAAACGATGCCTGTTCCGGCGTGCCAATCAGTGGGGTGGTGAGATGGATGAGCATGCTTGCCTGCGGCAGCTCGCGTGAGCAGACGGCCGCCAGAAAGGTGCTGTCCACGCCGCCCGAGAATCCTACGGCAACGGTTCCGAGCGTACGCAGGTGCTCTGCGAGCGCTTTGAGTTTATCTTGCTGGCTTTCGTTCATGGTTTTTGCTTTCGTTATCTCGATGGATGGACCTATCGTACCCGATGGCGGACGCTGACTCTGGCAGAATGGGATGCGGTAAAACGCAGGCGGGCAGCCTGCATCGTATTCGGGGGAATGCATGATTAAAGCCGTGATTTTCGACATGGACGGAACGCTTATCGACAGCGAGAGGATTGCCATCATCGCGTGGAATCGCTCGGCAAAGCGCTTTGGATTTGATATCCCCCTGGAGATGCTGCACGGATTTATCGGCATGACGCGCGCTGCCTGCATGGGCACGCTTATCGAGCAAGTGGGTAGCGAGCGCATCGCCAACGAGCTGTTCGAGGACCACAAGCTGATCGAGGACGAGCTGTATCCCACGATGCTTACCCTCAAGCCGGGCGCTGCGGAGATTATCGAGAGCCTCCATACGCGCGATCTCAAGCTGGCCGTTGCCACGTCAACGCGCACCATTCAAGCGCACCAGAAGTTCGACCGTTTTGGCCTGACTTCCTATTTTGATGTGTTTACCTGCGGCGATGAGCTTGACCGTAGCAAGCCTGAGCCAGACATCTTCTTGCTGACGGCCTCGCGATTGGGCGTCGATCCTGCCGAGTGCGTCGTAGTGGAAGACTCCTTCAACGGCGTGCGTGCGGGCCATGCGGCGGGTATGCATACCATCATGGTGCCGGACATCAATAACCCGACGAAGGAGATCGCCGAGCTTGCTGATGCCGTGGTTCCATCTTTGGACGATGTCGAGCCCAAGCTGGTCGAGTTGGGCTTTTTGGCATAATCGGCGCCTGCATTTGCCGTGCACGGCTAGAGGTAGAGGCCAAGGTCGAGCTGGGATGACCCTTTTTGACGTTCGCCGCCGGTGCTCTCGCGCGCCAAGACGAAGGGTTTTACCAGGTCTTGGCGGTGCTCTTTCTCGTTGTTCGCGGCTTGTTCCGGGTCGCTCTTGGAAAGGGCGATCTGCTCAACAAGATGTTTGATGCCGCGCCTGCCAAGTTCGTAGCCAATAGGAGCGCACGTCGTAAGCTCGACGCCACAGCTCCAAGCGAGCGGATTGCCGTCGCATCCGCACACCAGCAGGTCGTCGGGAACACTTAACCCTAAGTTCTCGGCGCCTCGTATGGCGCCTGCTGCCAGCATGTCGCTTAGGGCGATAATCGCCTGGGGACGCAGATTGTTGGGTTGGGCCATGAGGTCGGCCAGAGCGGATGCTCCATCTTCCGGCTTGCTGGCATCGCCCACTTCGATGAAGTCGAAATCAACGTGCGGATAAAGCATCTCCGCGGCGTGGACTCCCTTGGCGCGGGCGCGCAGCTTTTGCGTATCGGGGTGCCCGATGACCGCGATGCGCTCGACTCCCTGGCCTACCAGATGCTCTGCCATAAGGCGCCCCTCGGCGGCGTTGTCCGCGCAGATGAAATCGCCGGGGCACTCGCTCCAGATATCGAGGTAAACGGTGGGAATGGGATTGTGGGCGGCGATGACGCCCAGGTCTGCGGCAGCGCTTGCCACGAGCATGCCCGACATCTGCGTGCCGGCAAAATAGCGACGATAATTGCCGATGCGAGAAGTGTCTTGGGCGCAGCTTGCAATGAGCAGGTCATAGCCTTCGCGGGCTGCCTGAGAGGATGCTCCGGCGGCAATTTGAAGGTAGATGCCATGGTTGAGCTGGGGAATGATCAGCCCAAAGGCGCGACTCGACCCTCCGGCTAGCACGCGCGCGCTTTGGTTGGGCGCATATCCGAGCTTGTTGACGGCGTCGGTGACCCGCTGGATCGTTTCGGGGCGCACCTTTTCGGGATGATTGAGGACGTTTGAGACGGTGCCCAGAGCAACGCCGGCCTCTCGCGCAACATCTCCGATTGTTACATTCGCCATCTCTCAAGCTCCTATTGATGCGTTTCAATTACTGAAGATGATTGTAGCACGGAGATTTCGTTACCAAACGATTGCCTCGCTATGTGGTATTTAAGAACAGATACCAGTTGGTACTTAAATCAGAATACCACCTTGCATAGAATGGGCAATCAGTGCTTACGCCACCGTCCATTCAACCCGAAAGGAACAATATGTGCGGAATCGTTGGTTATACCGGAAGCAAACAGGTGAGCGATATTTTGCTGGGCGGTCTTGCCCGTCTTGAGTATCGCGGCTACGACTCGGCGGGAGTGGCGCTCGAAGTGGGAGCCGGTGACGATCGCGCGCTCGATGTTGTGCGAGAAGTGGGCAAGGTTGCGAGCCTTGCAAAGAAGCTGGAAGAGCATGACGCGCCCTCTACCTGCGGTATCGGTCATACGCGCTGGGCGACGCATGGACGCCCAACGGTCGAGAACGCTCATCCGCACATAAGCTGCGATGGGCGTATCGCCATTGTCCACAACGGCATTATCGAGAATTTTGCCGAGCTGCGAGAGGAACTGACGGCACGCGGACATACCTTTAGGAGTGAGACCGATACCGAGGTCTTTGCTCACTTGGTTGAGGAAGGCTATGCCACCACGCATGATTTGATGGCTGCCGTGCGCGAAGCATGCACGCACGTGGTGGGCGCCTATGGCCTTGCCGCGGTTTGCGCGGACGAGCCGGGCGTGATCGCCGTGGCGCGTAAGGACTCGCCCATCGTTGTGGGCATGGGGCGAGACGGTGCCTATCTGGCCTCCGACATCGTTGCGGTGATCGACGCGACGCGTGACGTCGTGGTGCTCGAGGATGGGCAGTTCGCAAAGCTTACGCCCAAAGGCATTGAATATACCGACGCCGAGGGCGCTATTATCGACCCCACCATCACGCACGTCGACTGGGATGTCGATATGGCCGAGAAGGGTGGCTATCCCGACTTCATGCTCAAGGAGATTTGCGAACAGCCGCGCGTCGTGCGCGATACGCTTGTTGGACGCTTGGCGCCGACGGGTGAGCTTGATATCGATGAACTGGGGCTTTCATTCGAGGAGCTCAACTTGATCGATCGCGTTTACGTGATCGCCTGCGGAACGAGCTATCATGCGGGCCTGATTGCCAAGAACCTCATTGAGGGCTGGGCGCGCATTCCCTGTGAGGTCGAGGCGGCGAGCGAGTTTAGGTACCGCAACCCGATAATCACCCCTACAACGCTTGTGGTCGCGGTGTCGCAGTCGGGTGAGACGGCAGATACCCTGGCGGCGATTCGCGATGCGCGTATTAAAGGTGGCAAAGTCTTTGGCATCACCAACGTGGTGGGCAGCCCCGTGGCGCGCGAGTCCGACGGCGTGATCTACACCAAGGCCAATAAAGAGATCGCGGTTGCCTCTACCAAGAGTTTCATCGGACAGATCGTGAGCCTGTCGCTGCTTTCGCTGCTCTTGGCACAGGCGAAGGGCAAGCTCAAGACCGGCCAGGTCAAGATGCTCTTCCACGAGTTGGGCGATACGGCGGCACAGATCCAGCACATCCTCGATACGCAGGGCCCGGCCATCCATGAGGCGGCGCTTGCCTGCAAGGATGCGGCTTCGGCTCTGTTCGTGGGCCGCGGCATGGGCACGGCCATCAGCTACGAAGGCGCCCTCAAGCTCAAAGAGGTGAGCTACCTGCATGCGGAGGCCTACGCGGCCGGCGAGATGAAGCATGGCCCCATTGCGCTTATCGAGCCCGGCTTCCCCGTAATCGCGGTGGCTACCAAGAGCCCTACGTACGACAAGGTGGTTTCGAACCTCAAGGAGTGCGAGGCCCGTGGGGCGACGATCATCGCGCTCGCAACCGAAGGCGACGAGGACATCGCAAAAACCGCGGACCATATCATCTCGATTCCGCCCGTGCGCGACTGCTTTAGCGCCATTACGGCGAGCGTTCCGCTGCAATTGCTCGCGCGCGAGGTGGCTCTCATGCGCGGTTGCAACGTCGACCAGCCGCGCAATCTGGCAAAGAGCGTCACGGTGGAATAGGGTATTGAACCGCTGCTCGATATTGGTATTGATGCGCCACTGCTGGTCATGATGGAGCTAGTGGCGGCGCTTTTGCCTGAACGATGGCACTCGGGAAACGGGTCATTCCAAAATAGATGGTCGCTCAGGGCAAAAAGAGCGCTTCAAAACGTGCAATCAGTCGTACTATAGTCGGGTTAAATCCCGTATATAGAACGGATAATTGCGCATGGAGTTCTTCACCGATTTCAAGAATAAATGGAAAGGCGTCTTGTTTTGCCTGGTCGTCGCTGTGCCCGCATGGTTTTTAGGCACGCGTCTCGAGGTGGTGGGTGCGCCGGTCTTCGCCATCTTGCTGGGCATGGTGCTCGCTCTCGTTGTGCCCGAGGGGTCGCGTAAGCCGCTTGCCGGTGGCGTGAAGTTCACTTCCAAGAAGATTCTTCAGTATGCCGTGATCCTGTTGGGCTTTGGCATGAACCTCTCCGAGATTCTGGCCAAGGGCGCGCAGTCGCTGCCCATCATCGTCATGACTATCTCGACGTCGCTTGTCATCGCCTTCGTCCTGTGCCGCGTTATGCGCGTGCCCTCGAAGATCGCGACGCTCGTGGGCGTGGGTTCCTCTATCTGCGGTGGCTCGGCTATCGCGGCGACGGCTCCGGTCATCGATGCGGATGATGAGGAAATTGCCCAGGCTATCTCGGTCATCTTCCTGTTCAACGTTATCGCAGCGCTGATTTTCCCCACGCTTGGCGGTATGCTGGGCCTTACAAACGAAGGCTTTGGCCTGTTTGCGGGCACGGCGGTCAACGACACCTCTTCGGTGACGGCGGCTGCAAGCGCTTGGGATAGCATGCATCCGGGCGCCAACGTGCTGGAAAGCGCCGCCGTAGTCAAGCTCACGCGTACGCTCGCCATCATCCCCATCACGCTTGTGCTCGCCTTCTGGCAGATGCATAAGGCAAAGCAGGCCGGTGCGGATGCGGGCAACACGTTTTCGCTCAAGAAGATCTTCCCGTTCTTCGTGCTGTTTTTCGTCCTCGCGAGCGTAATCACCACGGTCTTCGCGCTGCCGGCGACCGTCACGGCGCCGCTCAAGACGCTTTCTAAGTTCTTTATCGTCATGGCTATGGCGGCTGTGGGTTTCAATACCAATATCGTCGACCTGGTCAAGAAGGGCGGCAAGCCCATCGCGCTCGGCTTTTGCTGTTGGGTCGGCATTGCGTGTATGAGCCTGGGTATGCAGCACGTGCTGGGTATCTGGTAGGGCTTTCGCTGCAGGTTCCTTGTGGCGCGCTGCCTTTTGGGCGGTCGCTGCGGCTGCTTGGGATACCATAAAGGCTGGTCACGTATCGCGGCTCGCACCGGGGCTTATGGCCTGGGTGCGAGCCGTTTTTTATTGTTGTCATCGTCGTCGTGCCAACGACGGCGTTTGAGGAGGACACCATGGGAGAGGCATCGCAGCAGCAGCCGGAGTGCCGCGACATCGAGACGCTCGTCCAGGCGGGCGATACGTTCCAGGATTTTGTCGATACTATCTGGCGCTTGCGTCAGCCCGATGGGTGCCCGTGGGACCGCAAGCAGACGCATGCCTCGATTGCCAAAAACATGATCGAAGAAGCCTACGAGGCGGTCGATTGCATTGAGGCAAACGACCCTGTTCATCTGTGCGAGGAGCTGGGCGATGTTCTCATGCAGGTGGTGCTTCACGCGCAGATTGCGCGCGATGCGGAGGAGTTCTCCATCGACGATGTGGTGCGTGGCGTGAACGAGAAGCTCATTCGTCGTCACCCCCACGTGTTTGGCGAGGCGGATGCTTCGAATTCCGATGAGGTGCTGGCTATTTGGGATGCGGTCAAGCTCAAAGAGAAGGCTGCGCGCGATGCTTCTGCCGAGCGAGGGGATGAGCGGCCCGAGGGCCTGCTCGACGGCGTGCCCACTTCGCTGCCGGCCTTGATGCAGGCCCAAAAGGTATCGAAGAAGGCTGCCGCCGTGGGCTTTGAATGGGAGAGTGTCGAGGACGTGTGGGCAAAGGTTGCCGAGGAGCGCGCCGAGTTCGATGCCGAGGAGCCGGGAACGGATGCTCGCGCAATGGAATTCGGCGACCTACTCTTTGCGCTCGTAAATGTGGCGCGTAAAGAGGGGATCGATGCGGAGAGCGCCCTGCGCGCAAGCACGATGAAGTTCCGTCATCGCTGGGAGCTTATGGAGGACGCCGCGTTTGATGAGGGCGTCTCGCTCGAGGACCTCTCGGTCAAGGAGCTCGACGACATGTGGGGCAGTGCTAAAGCAGCCGCGGAGGATGCGGAGTAGCTCGGGGGCTGCTCCGCATCCCCGGATCGCTTGCGCCTACTGCTTATTGTGGAAGTATTTTTTGAGCTCATGGGAAACAGCGAGTCGAACAACGCCGTAGGCTGCAGCGAGGAACAGGGCGGCAAAGAGAACGTAGGGAATCAGCATGATTGCAGATACGTATAGCTCGTCTGTTGTCATGGGTGTCTCCAGTTGATAAATGATATTGGATATTGGCACATTTGATTATAAAAGGCGTCTTCTCTTTTTTGTTGTTTGAAATTGTTAATAATGGATTTTGCTTGGGGCGAGCCTGGATGGTAGGGGTGCGCTCTTCGGATCGTGATTCGGCGTGAGAACGGCGGCTGCTCTGCACTCGTTTCCATCTCGTTTTACCGAGTAAGGTGCCCCGTTAACCCAATTGTTGGCCGAATGTGCTGGAGCGATTCTTCGAGATTCGGTACTGTTAACCTTCGATGACGCGAACTTTCTCGTGAAAAGGGGAGCGTATGGCAGGCAAACCGGCAATTACCAAGGCGGAGATTCTCGATGTCGCCTACGCGCGAGCGCAGCAGGACGGTCTGAGCGGCCTCTCCATTCGTTCGGTCGCGCGCGAATGCGGCGTGGCTGTGGGCACCCTGTACAACTATTTCCCCGATAAGGCTTCGCTTGTTTCGGCAATCGTTTTGCGCTTTTGGGGCCTTGTGTCAAAGAGCTGCGAAGGCAATTTTGTTGCGGGCGAGAGTGCCTTGGACTGCTGCCGTGCCCTTTTCACCAAGCTCAAGGCGTTGCTTTCGGGGTTCCAGGTTAACTGGCTGCGCGAGATCTCGATGCTCGACGTGCAGACGCTCGAGTTGATCCGCGAAGATAAGCTTGATTTACTCGACGATATCTATGGGGTTCTCGAGCATGCTCTGCTCAATGACCCAGGCATCGACCCTAGCGTGTTCACACGCATTGATAGCCGCAGGCTTACGCGCGTTATCTGGCGTTCCCTTTTCGATTCGCTCCGTTCGGATGTCGAGGTGTTCGACGATTTCCTGGAAGTGCTGTCGCTTGCCCTGTATGGTCCGAGCGACCTTTAGCCTGTCCGCAAGCCCTGCACAACTGTCGCGCCTCCGCGTGGTATAACTAAACACAACCAGCGCATACACACTTCAACCGTACAAGGCGCCCATGGATCATTATTCGAACAACCAATCTGCCCATTATGCGGCTGTCACCGCGACGCCTTCGTCGTCGCGCGTGCGCACCGTGCAACTTAGCCATCCTGGCCTGCGTCGAAGGGCAAGGGAGAGCGCGCGGCAAGCGGCTCCATCTGCGCCCGCCGGTCGCGCTTCTCGTGCGGCTGCAGAAGCCGGGCGCAATGTTGCCCTAGCCGATGCGGACGCTTCTGCGCGTGTGGCCAAGGAGCCTGCTCGCAACCGCCGCGTTGCCACTACGGCGGTCGCGACCGATGGGGGCGCTTCGACACGGCGCCCATTATCGCGTGCGGGACGTACCAACTTTATGAAATATGCGGCGGATAATCGCGTTATCCGTGCTATCTATGAATTCACGACGGGTCGCACCAAGCCGCTGGCCATTGCCCTCGTGGTCCTGGCGGTTGTCGCCGGACTTTATGGGCCGGTGCGCGACTACTACGTTGCCTATCGCACGGGGGATATCATCGCGCGTCAGCTGCAGGTGAGCGAGCAGTACAACGAAAGCCTACAGTCCGATATAAGCAGGCTGCTCTCTAAGGAGGGCATCGAGGACGAGGCTCGAACAAAGTTCGGCCTTGTCATGCCGGGGGAGAAGAGCCTCGAGGTCAAGGGACTCGATGGCGATTCTTCTTCCGATCCTTCGGATTCGAGCTCATCGCTCACGGCATCCGAGATCGCGAAGCGCGAGGCGGAGGTCGCGGCGGATGCTCCGTGGTACATAAAGGCCCTCGACGCGGTCTTTTTCTTCTCCGGACCGGACGGCCAGGAGGTCTCTTCAACAGGTAATTCGTCATCGGGGGAGTAGCCATGTCTAAAGCGGCTCCGGTGCGTTTTCGCATCGCGTCGATCGATTTGGGTACCGTCTCGTCCCGTCTGCTTTTGGCGACGGTCGAGGACGGGGTTATTATCGAGCCGAGTAAACACACGGTTATCACGGATCTTGGCGAGGGCGTGGACGCGACGGGCTCGCTTTGCGACGCGGCCATCGAACGTGTGGTCTGCGCGTGCCGGGAGTTTTGCCAGGAAGCCGACGCGTTTGGGCCCGATGCCGTATGCACCACGCTGACGAGCGCCGCTCGCGATGCCAAGAACGGCGCCGTTCTTTTTGACGCCTTGCGGGGGCTGGGGCTTTGCCCGCAGGTGATTCCCGGCGAGGTCGAGGCAAGGCTGACGTTTTATGGTGTCGCGCACGATTTCGAGGGGCGGGTTATCGCTGTTGCCGATTCCGGTGGCGGCTCGACAGAGTTGGCACTGGGGTCTTACGCTGCAGGGTGTCCGCTCGAGCTGAGCTCAATCGAGTCGCTCAACATTGGATGCAGACGCGTGACCGAGCGGTTTTTCTCGGCATTGCCTCCGCAAGATGGCGAGATAGAGCATGCCGCCACGTGGGCCGCGGGGCAGTTTGAGGCCTTTTGGGCGGGCGTTGCCGCGCGTCCGGAGCGGCTGGTTGCCGTGGGCGGAACCGTAACGACACTCGTGGCGATGATCGAGCGCATGGAACGCTACGATTCCTCGCGCGTGCATCTTCATCGTCTGGGTATCGAAGATGTTGAGGCGTGTATCGAGGCCATGCGTGTCTTGGATGTTGCGTCTATAGCGAGCTTGCCTGGCGTTCAGGAAAAACGTGCACCTGTGCTCTTGGGCGGCGCCGTTATTATTCGCGAGCTTATGCATGCCGGTGGATACGACGAGCTGACGGTAAGCGAGAACAGTTTGCTTGCCGGTATGGCGGCGACGATGTTCGAGACGCTCGCGCATGGGGACGAAGATGGCTTTGAACCTGTTGTTGGCTGGAAGCCGGAGTTGTCGTGATAGACTAGCTCACACAAGGGGGCGTGGCGGAATTGGCATACGCAGGAGACTTAAAATCTCTCGCCGCAAGGATTGAGGGTTCGAGTCCCTCCGCCCCTACCAGGTAATTCGAGGCCCCGGCGACGGGGCCTTTCCTTTTGGCGCGCGCCGTGCGCGGACTCGAACACGAGAGGGAGCGGAGCTGAGGAAACGCGCGAGCGTTTTCCAGCGCAGCTCGCAAGGCGCGTGAGCGCCGCAGCTGCTCGTCTCCAAAAAAATACGGTTATAGGTAGGTTAAACAGAACTCTGCAAGTACATTCTCTTTCCGTATGACAAAATGCCAGGATCTGGGAGACTTGCTTGGCCCTCTATCCGCAAAATGCTCCGCAACCTACCTATAACCGTATTTTTTGATTTGAGGCCCCTGCAATGTGACAAAACAAGACTGACAAAACAAGACAGAGGACTTTTTGTCACATTGCGTGCCCGGATAAGAGAACAGGCCAGAACCAACATAGGCTCTGACCTGCGGCTTCATAAAATGTGACAAAATAAACCTGTCGACTTTGTGTCACGTTGGGTTAGTGGGCGGAGTGAACAAAGCCGTCCTCGGCGGCGCGCTTGAGGTATTCGTCGCGCTTTTCGATGTTTTTGGCGTTCTCGTACTGCACGGCAATGAAGTACTCCAGGCGGCCACGCTGAGGGCCGCTCGTCTTGTCGAGCAGGGCCTCGAGCTCGCCGATGTGATTGGACTTCTTGAGGATCATGATGTCGTACGAAAGCATTGCATCGCGCTTGTACGGCTTGTACTCGTCGCCCTCCCAGTTAAGGATCTCGTCGAGCATCTCCTTGGCCTGCTGCCTTTTGCCCTCGCCCACATAGATGTTAAAGGCCTTGCGCACGAGGTCGACGCGCTGCTGATGCTTGAGCGGGTAGCGAAGCAGCAGCTCAAGCGTCTCGTTTGCTTTTTCGTAATCCTCTTTAAGCAGGTACGCGTTGAGCTTGAAGTAGTTGATGTTGTAATCGGGATACAAAGCATTGGTGAGCGGAGCGTCGATGAGCTTGAAGAACTCGTCGTATTGCTCGCGCGCCAGATAATTGCGCAGCTTCTTATAGGTCGTGCGTTTCTTGACGGCTTTGAACGAGATCATGCCAATCAAGATGACGCCCAAGACGATGGTGGCGATACGGAAATCCATGCCCTGCTCCTCGGGTTGCCGTTGTGTAGACCAAGCTCGACACATAATAGCGCGCGTCGCCGTGGCGGCGCTACGGGAATGCCCCCTCGCTAAAATATCTGGATTGACTTGTACATGAGTTGTATAGTTGTCGTGCAGCAATGAAGGGATCCGAAAATGAATAAAGCAAACGGCGAGACCCTGCACGGCACCGTATCAAACTATATCCGGTCAAAAATCTTTGCCAAAGAGTGGGGAACGGGAGAGCGTATTCCTTCCGAACATAGCTTGATGCAGTCGTTTGACGTGAGCCGCGGCACCGTTCGCAAGGCAATCAAGACACTCGTCGACGAGGGCCTGTTGCAGCAAGAGCATGGCCGCGGGACATTTGTGAGCGAGCCTCACATCGCGCATCCCGGCGGAGACCGCCCATTCTCTTTTGCGGCATCGTTGCGTCAACAGGGCATTTCGTTTGAGACCGAGGTGCTTTCGCGCGAGCGCATCGGCGCTACTCCAGAGGTTGCGGAGCATCTGCAGATCAAGGAGGGCGATCCGGTTCTCAAGCTTCGTCGTGTGCGTCGCGCCGGCGGCAAGGCGATTATGGTCCTAGACAGCTGGACGCCGCTCGATGTCTGCCATGGCATCGAGGATATGCCGCTGGAAGAGATGTCCCTGTTCGATGCCGTTGAGAAAGCGACGGGCGCTCACATTGCCGTTTCGCAGATGGCATACTCCGCACGATCCGCGGGCAAAGACCTGGCGCGCGTGATGGGGGTCTCCGAAGTGTCCCCTGTGCTCAATCTGGAGCAGTTGATCTTTTTGGATGATGGCCGCGCTATCGAATGGGGCGATACCATGCTGGCGGCAGGCCAGACTATCGTGGGCACCGCTCATCAGCGTCGCGATTCCTAGATTTCGTCGTAGTTTCGCTTTACCGTAACCCCCTCTTTCGCACTTTCGAATGAGTTTGAGAGGGGTTGCGGTGCGAAACCGAACAGCACGCAACGAGACGCCATAGATCCTTCAAATTTACGGTTTTGAGTGGAACGCGTGCGGAATGGTATAACGTTTTACCAAACTGCGAGCGAGATTGTCGGGAAAAATCGGTCGTTTGAAACACCGTTCATCGAAGATTTCGACCGTTCACGGGGAGCACGACAGAGCGCTTTTTTCTCAACTTGTATCCACTAGAATGTACAAGCGGGGCTAACTTGTATATCAATTTGAGTGCGAGTTGCCGTATCATTCCAAGCGACGGATGCGATCGCGACGCGAGGCATCCAACGTATCAACCGTGTTTGCGCATCAGGAGCAAGCACCCGATAGCGGAGATGATGTAATGGAGAAAAAGCAGCTGCGTTGGCCGTTTTTTGTGGTCAACCCCAAGTCCTACCTCTACGGTGAGGACATCCTCAAGCTCGCTAAATATACGGACAAGCTGGCCGAGAAGTACGACTTCGACGTGCTGTTCACCGCGCAGCTCATCGACCTGCCGCGCATCATCGATGAGTGCCCTCACCTGGTGCCTTGCGCTCAGTTCATGGAGAGCCTCAAGCCTGGTCGTGGCATGGGCCACGTTCTGCCCGAGGCGCTCGCCGCCGCTGGCGTGAAGGCGACCTTCCTCAACCATGCCGAGAACCCCTCCACCGTGCATGAGCTGGCAGCAACCATTGCTCGCGCCAACGAGCTGGGTATTCTTACCGTCGTGTGCGCCGACTCCGTCGAGGAGGGCGAGATGATCGCCTCCCTTAAGCCTGATGTCATGGTTTGCGAGCTCACGAGCCTTATCGGTACCGGCACCGTTGCCGGCGAAGACTACATGCGCGCCTCCACCGAGGCCGTCAAGGCCGTGTCTCCCACCACGCAGGTGCTCCAGGCTGCCGGCATCCATTCCGGTGAGAATGTCTATGACGCCATCAAATATGGCGCCGACGGCACGGGTGGCACTTCTGGTATCGTTGCAGCCGACGATCCGTTTGCCACGCTCGACGAGATGTTCGAGGCTCTCGACCGCGCGCGCACCGATTTCGCAAAGTAATTCAGACGGACAAGGATTTGCACATGACTGTTTACAAGGGTCTCGTTAAGGTTTCCACCCTCGAGGGCAAGCCTACCTACCTCGACATCACCAAGGAAGTCGAGGACATCGTTCGCGAGTCCGGCGTCAAGGAGGGCATCGTCACCGTTATCTCCTGCCACACCACCTGCGCGGTGTTCTCCGAGGAGTACGACCACGATCACACCCCTACGGGCGATACGTTCCTGCAGGCCGATCTGTCCGATGGCCTCAATCGCATCTTCCCCGAGCAGCACGACTGGAGCACCTATCGCTATCCCGGTCTCGATCACTTCGAGGAGGTCGAGTCTTGGCCCAACCCCGAGCAGTACCTTCCCAACATGGACCGCAGGATGCTCTGGAACGGCGACGCTCACCTTCGCTCGACGCTCATCGGTTCCAACCAGACCTTCGAGGTCGAGAACGGCGAGCTTCAGCTGAACGGTTTGGCGAGCATCTTCTTCGTCGACTTCGACCGTACGCGCGAGCGCAACCGCAAAGTCAAGGTTTGCGTTATCGGCGAGTAGACGATAGCTTTTAAGTGGCTTTTTGTCGGTTCCGTTTCGCATTCTGCCCAATGGCGAGGCGGGTATAAATGCCGACTGAAGTAGTAAAATGTAGACCTCGTTGTTTACGAAAGGAGAGAGTAAATGAAAAAGATCGTTGTCGCTTGTGGTTCCGGTGTCGCTACCTCCACGGCTGTCGGCCATAAGATCGCCGACCTCCTGGATGCTAACGGCCTTTCCGGCCAGTACCACATCGTGCAGTGCTCCATCGCTGAGGCTCCGTCTCAGTGCGCCGACGCTGTGCTTCTGGTCGCAACCACCATCGCTCCCGCTGGTCTTACCTGCGAGTACGTGAGCGGCGTGCCCTTCCTGACGGGCATGGGCAAAGCTGATGCAGAGAAGAAGATTTTGGAGATTGTCTCCGCCTAATTTCAAGCATCAGAGTCTGATCACTTTTGGCCGCAACGCGGTCACCATATCGGAGAGTGAGATTACTCAATGGACGCAATTGTTGCATTTTTTAGTGGCGTCTCCAGCCTAGGCGTCTCTGTTGTTATGCCGATCGTGCTCACCATTTTGGGCGTGCTGTTCGGCGCCGGCTTTGGCAAGAGCCTTAAGGCCGGTCTGACCGTCGGTATCGGCTTTATTGGCCTGAACCTGGTTATCAACCAGCTTATGGGTACCGACCTTGCCGGTGGCGTTAACGCCATGGTTACCCGCTTCAGCCTGTCCCTGAGCGTCATGGACGTGGGCTGGCCTGCGGCTTCCGCAATCGCCATGGGCTCCATCGTGGGCACCATCATCATCCCCCTGGGCCTGCTTGTGAACATCGTCATGCTGCTCACCAACACCACCCAGACTGCTGACGTCGACATCTGGAACTACTGGCACTTCGCCTTCACCGGCGCTCTTGTTGCCATCGTTACCAACAACGTCGCTTTTGGTATCGCCGCCGCCATCATCAACGAGGTCATCGTCCTCATCATCGGCGACCTGACCGCTCCGTTGGTCGAGAAGTCCCTTGGCCTTCCCGGCGTCTCCATCCCTCACGGCTTCTCCGGTGCTTATGCTCCTATCGCTTTTGCCGTCAATTGGGTCATCGACAAGATCCCTGGCCTGAACAAGATCGACATCAACGTCCGCTCCATGCAGAAGCAGTTTGGCGTCTTTGGTGAGCCCGTCCTTCTGGGTGCCATCATCGGCCTGCTCATCGGCCTGCTTGCTGGCTACGGCTTCCTGCCCAGCACCGCCGCTGACGGCACCACCGTCCCGAGCGTTCTGTCCATGGCCGTCTACATGGGCGCCGTCATGGTCCTGATCCCGAAGATGGCCGCCCTCCTCATGGAAGGCCTCATGCCCGTCTCCGACGCTGCTTCCAGCTTCATCCAGAAGCACTTCCAGAACCGTGGCAAGATCTACATCGGCCTTGACTCCGCTGTTGGTACCGGTCACCCCGTGACCCTGACCATGGCGCTCATCCTCGTGCCGGTCTCCATCTTCCTGGCCTTCATTCTCCCGGGCAACCAGGTTGTGCCTCTGGCCGACCTCGCCTGCATCCCTTACATGCTCGTGCTCATCACCCCGATCGTTCATGAGAACGGCTTCCGTGGCCTGATCGTCGGCGTCATCGTCCTGGCTGTTGGTTTCTACATCGCTACCGACCTGGCTCCGCTCATCACCTCCGCTGCTGCCAACGTGAACTTCGACATGGGTGGCGCTGCTGCCATCTCCTCCATCTGCGATGGCGCTAACCCGCTCACTTGGGTCATCACCCGTCTGGGCCAGCTTGGCGACGGCATCGGCCTGGTTATCCCGGCTGTTATTGCCATTGCCATGGCTGTTTGGAACCGTATGCGCATCCTCAAGGAGGCCAAGGAGCTGCACGCCGAGCAGGCGTAATGCACTTGACTCTATGCTTGGAATGCATATGAGCTAGCATCATTGGGGCCCGCGACTCGTATCGCGGGCCCCATCTTTATAGAGACGCCGTGCTGCGTGCCGGAGCTGCCGGTGCAAGTGCGCTAGAGGAGTTTTGACTATGGCGAAGAAAACTGCGAAGAAGACGAGGAGCGTTGAGGAGCCCGCAGCGCTCAAAGTTGGCGTTGCTGCCGGTGTTCCGCCCGAGGAGAGGCGAACTTACACCTATGATGCGCGCAGCTATCGTTCCGATGTGCTTATCCCCGCATACGCGTGCATCTTCTTTGCGTGTGTTGCCATCTACTGCGCAGTTACCGGGTTCTTTACGCCCATTGCTATCCTCGCGCTCGTTGTTTGCGCCTATACGCTGTTTAACACGTTCGTGGCGCACGCGTATCCGCGCGTGATTGAGCTCGATGCCACGAGCATCAGCTTCGAGTCGTTTGGACAGAAAAAGACCTTTGTGCTGGATAGGCTCGAGCAGTGTTCGCTCCGCTCCGCGGGCAACAGCGGGCATCTGTATCTGCGAATTGCCGAGAAGAAAGATGGCGGACGCGGTATTCACGCTCGCTACTTTATCGACACCGAGGACAGCGTTGATCAAGATGGCAATCCCGCAGACGAGCTCAAGGATTTCCTTCTCGCCACC
The DNA here is from genome assembly GCA_934654625.1 of uncultured Collinsella sp. Classification (GTDB taxonomy): domain Bacteria; phylum Actinomycetota; class Coriobacteriia; order Coriobacteriales; family Coriobacteriaceae; genus Collinsella. Next base: position 176,018 of record CAKUGM010000001.1, read on the forward strand.
GAGGAGCGCGTCGATCCGGAGAATATCCGCGTTATCGCTCGCAAACAGGGCCGCTAAGAGCATCTGAACCTTTTGGCCCTTCTGTGCTACGGGACGTCAACCTGACGTAAGATTAAAGCCGTGCCGTTGGTGCGGCTTTATGTTTATCTATATGAAGCGCGTATATGAAACGCGAGTGCAGATGAGAGGGGCAGGCATGGCAATGACGAATGAGGGCAATCCGGTGGAGCTTTTCAACATGCATGTGGCGCATGTGGGCATCAATGCGAAAGATCCGCAGGAGGCGGAGCGCATCGCTAAGCAGTTTGAGCTCCTGTTGGGCTTGCCTCCACGCGAGACGCCCATTTCGTTTTTCTCAGATACCCTGGTCGAGACCATGAAGCAGAACGGTCGCGGCGAGCACGGTCACATCGGCCTTGCGGTAAACGATACTGCCGCTGCTGAGGCTTGGCTGCGCGAGCGCGGCGTGGAGTTTATCGAGGAGTCGCGCGTTCTTAACGAGGATGGGTCGACGTTTTTGATCTACCTTAAGGAGCAGATCGGCGGTTTCGCCATTCATCTGTCCCAGGGAAAGTAGGGGGCTTTTGCGGCGATTCAAAAGGCTCAAAAGAAATTAAAAAAAGAGCTTGAATCGCTTGTCCCGCTCGAGTATTATTTAACAGCACGCGGGCGTGGCGGAATTGGCAGACGCGTAGGCTTCAGGTGCCTATGGGCTTCGGCTCGTGAAGGTTCAAGTCCTTTCGCCCGCACCATTAAATGTTAAAGGCTTCCAGCAATGGAGGCCTTTTTTGTTAGGGCGCCGCGCGCGGATTCGCTAATACAGGTTGAATGCTGCTTCGACCAGCTCGTCGAGGCTTTTCTGCTTGAGGCTAAACGTTTTTGAAGAATGATCGTAGTCGAATTCGAGCGATCCGTAAGAGGACTCGTTGTCGTCGTCCTCGACCTCATCCAACGCGTCGTTGTATATTCCGCGCACGCGTTCTTTCTGGGCATCAGTCAGCTCGCTGTGAGTGCTGGTCAGCCCTTCATCGTAGAGATAGTCGTTAAGCTCCTCGTGAAGAGTCTCATCGAAATCGTAGGTGTCTGGAACGAAATAATCGAAAAAGGCCGTACCACGGTTGTCGGACGAATCGTCAAAGTCGGTGAAGGCGTAGACGCTGTCGATTTGATACGTAAAGCTGTCCAGAAGCTTATCGGCATAAGGCGACGGGTCGATACCGAGCTCCTCGGCGCTATAGCCGCAGGAGCTTTCGAGCTCTTGCGAGAAGTCGTCGCAGATGCGTTTGTGTACGCTTTCGTTGTCTTGTAGATTGGAAAGGGCCTGGTCGGTGGCGTCGTAAACGGCGCGATCTTCTTCATCCAGCTCCGTGGGGTCCAGTTCGTCTGTTCGGGAGTGACTGGAAGAATCCTCGTCATACGTGAAGAACGCGTTGTCAAACGACGAGGGCAGACTCACGTCAGAAAGACCGCTGTCAAGAAGGTTGCCAGCGGTACCAAGAATAAAGAGTGCGAGGATGACGATGGCGACCTTGTTGCGACGTGCCGCCCTCTTGGGAGAATTGCTTGGGGCGAGGTCGGCTGTGCGTGGCTTTCGATTTGACTTGTTGCTGTTTGCCTCGAGAATTGCCTTCCAGGGACGGGAAGGTCTTTTGGAAGCAGCGTTTGAATCACTGCCGGCAGCGCCGGTGGGGGAGTCGTCGGTGGGCGCGCGGTAGGAGTCGGGGCGCTTTTGCGGCGCAGAGTAACTGCGATTGGCAAACGAACATGCATCGCCGGAGAAATCGTCTTGAAGCGTATCTTCCGGCATTACGGGCTCGCCCGCATTGAACGGATCGATATTCGAATCGTGGCGTGTTCTCATGGTGCACTCCAGGGTCGCGTTGGCTTGAGGCCAGTATACGCGAGAGGCGCGATCCCATGAGCCGTGACCGATAACAAAAGGTCCGACGCTGGGCGCCGGACTCTTCAATCAAATAATGGCTGTAAGGGAATCGGACCTAGAGGTCCCAACCGTCATCATCGCTCGGACCGCGGTCGACATACATCTTGCTCGTGCGCTTCTCGAGGAAAAACGCCACCAGTCCAATGACAAGAATGCCTACGACAAAGAGAATGCCCACGCCCTCGCGCGTGCCGAACAAAAAGGAAAAAAACGTGTCCATCCAGCCATCTCACCTTCTGGGGGGTCAAGTCAAACTGGCATAAGTATATACTTGCGACAGCAATGGTATATTGCCAACCTGAATACACATCGCGGTGCCGGCGCGGCGCCGGCGCGGTACAACGGAGGAAGCATGCTCGATATCAAATTCGTTCGAGAGAATCCCGATGCTGTCGATGAGGCTATGGCCAATCGTCAGACCTCGTGGGATCGCCAGAAGTTCTTTGAGATGGATGACGAGCGCCGCCAGGTTATCGTCGAGGTTGAGGAGCTTCAGGCTACGCGCAATGCCGAGTCCAAGAAGATCGGTGTCCTGATGAAGGAGGGCAAGAAGGAGGAGGCCGAGGCTGCCAAGGAGGCCGTGCGCGAGGTCAACGAGAAAATTGACGGCCTTGCCGAGCGCCGCACCCAGATCGAGGCCGATCTGACCGACTTCATGGCCCATCTTCCCAACATCCCGTGCGAGGCCACCCCGTATGGCAAGGACGAGGACGAGAATATCGAGCGTCGCCGTTGGGGCACCCCGCGTGAGTTCGATTTCGAGTTCAAGGCTCACTGGGATCTGGGTACCGACCTCAACATTCTCGATTTCGAGCGCGGCAACAAGCTCTCGGGTAGCCGTTTCACCGTTCTCGGTGGCGCTGGCGCCCGTCTTGAGCGTGCACTCATCAACTTCTTTGTGGACACGCACACGAGCCGTGGCTTCAAAGAGTGGTGGCCGCCTATCGTCGTTAAGCGCCAGACCATGTTCGGCACGGGCCAGCTGCCCAAGTTCGAGGACGACGCCTATCACGTGTCGGGCGACAACTTCTTGATCCCCACCGCCGAGGTCGTGCTTACCAACCTGCATGCCGGCGAGGTGCTCGATGCCGATACGCTGCCGCGCCGCTACACCGCTTTTACCCCGTGCTTCCGCGAGGAGGCCGGCTCTGCCGGTCGTGACACCCGCGGTATCATCCGCCAGCATGAGTTCGACAAGGTCGAGATGGTCAAGTTCGCCAAGCCCGAGGAATCCGACGCCGAGCTCGAGAGCATGACTGCCGAGGCAGAGTATCTTCTGCAGCAGCTGGGCCTTCCGTATCGCGTGATCAGCCTGTGCACGGGCGACTTGGGCTTCTCGGCCCGTCAGACCTATGATGTCGAGGTTTGGCTGCCCAGCTACAACGCGTACAAGGAGATTTCGTCCTGCTCCAACTGTGGCGACTTCCAGGCGCGCCGCGCTAACATCAAGTATCGTGACCCCGCCAACTTCAAGGGCTCGCGCTACCTGCACACCCTTAACGGCTCTGGCCTGCCGGCTGGCCGCACCATGGCAGCCATTCTGGAGAACTATCAGAACGAGGACGGTACGGTGACCATCCCTGAGGTGCTGCGTCCCTATATGGGTGGCCTGGAGAAAATTGTGCCCGAGGCGTAAGGTCTCTTGCAAACATATCGCATGATGAGCGGCGGGGCCACGGGGCTCCGCCGCTTTTGCTTGCGCCGCGGTCTGCGACGTTTTGACGCGGAAGACGGGTCAAAACAAAAAAAGGCCCGATTCCCGGGGGAAGTGGGAATCGGGCCCTGCTCGCGCGCTCACGCTGCCCTGCGGGCTATTCTGCGTGTGGCGCCATGCCGGAGGTGGCGCTACTTTCTCGTTCCGGAGATGACAAGTCCGTTCTCCTCGCAGAGATCCTTGATGCTAATGTCCTTGGCCTCAAGCTTCTTTTCCTCAAGATCTTCTTCGCAGAACTCAATGGACTCAAGGAATGCCTTGCAGGCGGGATCGTCGGTGGTCGCCATGAAGAGGGTGATCTCGACGCTTCTTCCGGAGTTGGGAATATCGGTCACGAGGTGCATGCTTGGCGTCTTGTGCCAGGTGAAGTTGACGGTCTTCCAGGTGTACCGGCCGATGGTCACGTCTTCTCCGCGTTCGTAGCCGTCGCGGTCCGCGTCTCTGTTGGCAACCTCCTCAGCGTTCTTTGTGGAGCTCACGCCAAAGGAGATGACTTTGTTGCTATCCTCGATGCCGTTGAAGAGGATTTCAGACACATTGCCATCGCTTCCGCTGCGCGCCCATACGTCGTAGCCCTCAGGTGCGTAAGCCTTGAACCACGTAAAGTCGATACGGTCGTCGGCGGGCTTTTTGGACTCCTTCTTTTCGGTCGCCTGCTTGGGGGCGCTGCCGGCGTCGCTGCCAGCAGGCTTTGCAGAGCTACCGCCGTTGCAGCCCATGAGGGCCATGCTCAGGGCAAGAGCCGCAACGCATACCGCCAATAGCTTCTTGGTGATCTTCATAGGTCCTCGTCCTTTCTTGCTCGTCCCTCTCCGTTTTCCTTACAGACCGTTGTGTGGAGCAACGTCTGTCGTACACAAATGAACTGCGGGGGTTACTTTCCCGGCTTGTACTCAGTGAGGCCGTTTTCCTTGCAGAGGTCGGCAATGCTGACGTTCTTGGCCTCGTTATGCGCCTCTTCGAGGTTCTCGGGGAACTCGAGGGACTCGAGGAATGCCTTGACGGCGGGGTCGTCGGGAGTCGTCATGAACAGGTAGATAACGACGCTTTGGCCGGTATCGGGAATCTCGGCGATCAGCTCGACGCTCGGCGTCTTGTTCCAGGTGAAGTTGACGGTCTTCCAGGTGTACTTGCCGATAGTGATGTCTTCGCCTGCGGTGTAGCCGTCGCTGTCGGTTTCATCGGCAACGAGCGTCTCGGCGTCGTCGGACTCGACATCAAAGGAGATGGACTTATCGCTCTCTTCGACATTCTTGAAGCAAATGCTGCCGACGAAGCCGCCGTCACCGGTGTCGGACCAGACGTCATAGCCCTCGGGCACAGAGGCCTTGAACCAGGTGAAGTCGATGCGGTCGTCCGCGGGCTTCTTGGACTCCTTTTGCTCGGAAGTGCCCTTGGAGGCGCTCCCGCCACTGGAAGAACTTGTGCCGCTGTTGCAGCCCATGAGAGCCATGCTCAGGGCAAGAGCGGCGACGCATACTGCCAGTAGCTTCTTGGTGATCTTCATAGGTCCTTGTCCTTTCGTGTGCGTTCTTTTCATTTCGACCCATGAGTCGCTGTGTGGATCAACGGATGCCGTCATGGGTCCTTCCTACTTACGAGGCTATCGGTCAGGGACATTTTGAGAAGTGCCTTGGGTCCCGAAAGCGTCGTGCAAAGCGTCACAAGCGTCCCATTTGTGAATGTGGGGCAACAACATGGGGAGAAGGGAAAAATATTTGGGCAAGGGCGAGCCATCTACCTGCCTTTCTGTTGCTTGGATGCGGGCGGCTAAAAATTTTTTGACTTTAAGAAAATTTTTTCTTGACGCGACCTAGGGGCGGTGGCATTATAAATAGCGCGCTGCGGCATTAGCTCAGCTGGATAGAGCGTTTGACTACGAATCAAAAGGTCATAGGTTCGAATCCTATATGCCGCACCAACCGAATGTTAGGCCCCCAGCAATGGGGGCTTTTCTTTTATCGCGGTTTTTGTTCAGCCTGCGATAGGCTTGGTGATGCTGATCTTGGCTCTGTGCTCATGGCAATGTGCGCAGATTTGGAGCGCGGGACCGGTTTCGGATTTTCTTATGGGGCAAGTCCTCTGAAATGGTGGAAAAAATCAAAATATGTACGATGGGCCTGTCTGTTCTAGATATGCATAGCGTTCAGAATGAGTTGCAAGGCCCTTATGACAAGCGTGAGCGCCGTTTGTGCTTGCCATAAGGACTGCCAGGCTTCTGAAGGTTTGAAAAACGTCCTTCTGAATCGAACACATTTTGATTTTTCCACCAAAATGGACGGGTCGGCTTGCAGGATATGCCAAGACTGCTCGAGCAGGCTATTTTTTATTCAAATTGACCGCCATTTTATGCATTTATGATGTCTGCCGGGCGGCTTGCCCCGTCCCCCGTGCTCATAGCCACCGACTGCCGGAAGCCTTGCTTTCGGGATTTCGTATCGAACGTATGATGAGTGTGGAACAATTAGCTGCCAGCACGTTACCGGTGGCCTAAACAAGAAGGACGAGGCAATGCGGGCAGCTCATTACAAACTTGGCCTGCTGACAGGCAAAAAGCGCTTTACGCGCATGCCCGAACAGCTTGATGACGAAACATACGGAACGGTTTCTGGCGCGTTTGGCAAAGACGCCCAGGAGGCCTGCTACGTTGTTCGTTTTGTCGGGCGATCGCAGGTTGAGATTTTAGGCTATGTGAACTTGTCTGGTGAAGTCTACCGTACCTGTGCTCCCGTGCAGGAAGCGGCCCTTCCGGACGCTCCCGATCTGGTGATACGCAAAAGCCCCGATGCCAAATCAGGGTCGATCAGTGTAGCCGATACGCACGGGCGCCTGCATCGTATCTCGCAGTTCAAGGGTGCTGTCGAGGGCACCATGCGCGAGAGCAGCGATGAACCGACTTGGAATTCCAAACGCAGCCTTCGCTATGGCGACTTCATGGCATCGCTGTACCTGCGTTATTGCGTCTTCGGTGCGTTAGGGGTGCCCGCTGCTTCCGGCCAGCGTTCCGATGACAATCCCGAGCGCTTTGATGTCGAGATGTATACGCTCGATGAGCCGGTTGAGCTGTTCCGCGGTTTTGCTTCGACCCCGTTGCCCGATGCCATCGATGCGTTGCTATACCGTATCGATGCCAACCAAAACCCCTGCGGGCTGGAACTATACGCAAAGCGCCTTATGGGAGAGCTCGATCTTTCGTGTCTTAGGACGTGCTCGGTAAAAACGATGTTCACGCTTGCGCGTATCGAGCGCACGCATAGTTTCTTTATCAATTTCGATCGCTCCGGTCTCTCCGCCCACGAAGTGGAAACGGTGCTCGCCACCGAGACAGCCCTGAACCGTCTCTCTCGCATTCTTGACCGCATGGGGGCGGGCATGGCGCCGACCTCGATGTCTCCAAGCGAGCGGGACTGCTCGAGGATCGATCGGCGTATTTATGACGAGGCTACAGGGCAGGTAGCGCATCTGCTGGCGCAGCTGGAAAGCCCGAACCCATGGTCGATGCCCGGAACGTTGCGGTGCACGCCTGGGGGAGAGTGGGATCTTCGTACGCGATTCGCGCACCTCGCAGAGGGAATCAACGTCACAACGCGTCTTGACTACCGGTTTGATGTGGATGCTTCTCGCGGCGTCATGCGCGTGCGGTTCGCACAGCCTCCCTGCGCCGCCATGCCGCGCTCGTACTATGACGAACGCATCGGCGAGTGGGTCGCATACGACGAAGGCGGAATCAAAACGTTGCGCGCAGAATTTGTTGCACGCGTTGCCTTGACGCTTGCTGCTGCCTGTTTTGCTGCGGGCTTTAACATCGAGAACTGTTTGGTGCAGGTTGACCCGTTGGACGATGAGGGGTGGCCCGAGGAACAGTCTCCGATCCGTGTTTGCACATTTACGCGTTCGGTGTATATGGCTAAATGGCGCGATGTCGCCAAGCTGCTTGATGCCAAGCCATACGATAATTCGCCTTGCTTGAGGGGCCTGGAGGAGCTGGCCGATTCTGGCGAGAAGGCGTGGCCCGCGGATGCCGAGCGCAGGGTTGCGCCGGGAAAGGACGCGCGAGAGCTGCCAGAATCGCTGCGATCCATGCTCATGGCAGATACCGCTGCAGAGCTTGAGGTGATGGAAGACCCCGAGGATTCCCATGTCAAGCGTGTGGTCGAGTTGCGCGCGCTCGCGCAGACCGACCCTGCCGCGGCGGCGGTGGGATTTGCCGAGCTTGTCGATGAGCTCGAGGCTGCGTGTGCAATGGAGGAGCTTACGGCGACGGTGCCGGTCGAATCCCAGTTTTGCGAGAACTATCTTGCCCGCTTGATGCTTCCCCTTACGGAGGAAGACAGTACCATTCGCGTGCTGCGCGTACCGGATGCCCTCTATTTTGCCCAGTACGAGCTGTGCAATCTCTATGCTCAGGCGGGTGACTTGGAAGCGATGCTGCCGCAGGCGCGCAAACTCTACGACATGGCGAAATCTTCCATGCAGGCGCACTTCTCGCTCATCAATGCGCTTGCTCAGCTCGAACGCTTCGAGGAAGTCGTCGAGGTGGGGAAGCACGCGGCGCGCCTCGCGCACGATCGAGCCTCCATCGGTTACCTGTTCTATCGCGTGGCCTTTGCCTATTGGAATCTAGGCGATAGGAAAACGGCCTTGGCATGCTATCGGTTGATTCCGCGCGGCGAGGAGATTTGGCCGACGGCCCAGGAGGAAATGCGGGCGCTCATGGCCGAGATGGACGTTTCGGAGCTGCCATCATTTGAGCAGGCGGTGGCTACGATCGAGCGGGCCGGCATCGCCCTTCCGCCTACTGAGAAGGTCTCGAACTTTATTGCCGATGCTGCGGTCCTGCTGGTCGAAAACGGCTTTTTCTTCTTGGGCGCGCGTTGCGTGCACCAGATGTGGCATGCGCGCGGCAATGACGAACTGAGCGTGCTGAGCAGGTCTTTGCAATAGGGGTGGGCCCGGCCACCGGAATATCTGCAAGGGAATTCTGAAGACTTGTATTTCTCTTCTTGTGCAGCCGGGTACGAGTAGGGTATGATATTACGGCTGTTACGGAGAGCTGACCGAGAGGCCGAAGGTGCTCGCCTGCTAAGCGAGTATGCCCCAAAAGGGCATCTGGGGTTCGAATCCCCAGCTCTCCGCCAGTTGAAATGATGCGTCCCCTGAGTTATCGCAGCTCAGGGGACGTTTTCTTTTTACTGTATCTTCCTGCCGCGCCCTGTAAAAATGGCAATTTTTGGCAAGAATGGCAAGAATTTGGCAATCGGGCCAGACCGTCCGGACACATAGAAAGCGCCCCTCCACCGCATCCCGGCGGCAGAGGGGCGCTGCGCGTTTGCCGCGGGCCGTGCCCGCCCTAGCCGAGCAGCTGGTTCACGCGCGCCTGTACGGCGGCGCAGCTCGATCCGAGCGCCTTCCGGTAGCTCGCGAGGTGCAGGGCAAGTCGTACTTATCCGCGGAACAAGCCCTTCTCCAGAGCCGCGCCGACGGCCCTTGATGTCGCGTTGCCGTAGATGCCGTCTACGTCGAGCTTGGTCCCCATCTTTGCGTTCAGGAATCGCTGCAGCGCCTTGGTCGTGCCTTGGCCGAAGTGGCCGTCGATGCCGTTCGGATCGAAGCCCCGGGCCTTGAGGAACTTCTGCAACGCGGTGACCATCGGGGAGCCGCCGCTGCCTCGTGCGGTCACCGTGACGGCCCACAGGATGTTCTTGCAGTTATAGGAGCGCTGCCCGCTGATGATTCCGTCGACGTACTTGCACCCGAGCTGCTTCTGCCACTCCTTGACCATCAGCTGGCCAGTCCAGTTGAGGTCTCCGAGATCGAGCTTGGACGCGGTGGCGGCAGGCGTGCCGCTCGCTCCGGTCCACTCCGGGCGGATGACCATCTGCACGACGCTCCAGGAGCGGGTGCGGGGAGCGACGCTGCCGTTGTTGGTGTTGAACTCAACGGTCTGGATGCCCTTGGCGCCCAGGTTGATGTCGACGATTCCGACATGATCGGAATAGCTCATGTCGTCGACGTTGCCGTCCCATCGAAAAAGGACGATGTCGCCCTGGCGGGCATCTCGCCTGTTGACCACTCGGCGAGCCCTGCGCGCTGCCTCGCGGATGGTTCCGCATCCGGCGGTGGGAAGCCCGGGAGCAGATTGGCTAACTTGGTCGAAAGACCAGCTCTGGCCCATGGCGCAGAAAGCCACGCCGTTGGTGCCGAACCACGGGTTACCCGTCTTCTTGGCGTACCACCTGCCGTAGATGGTACCGGGCTGCGGGTCGGTCCATCGGCTGTACCCGATCTGCCCGCGCTCTACGGCTAAGAGCTGTGCTGGAGTCGCCATACTACATCAGCTCCAAAGGTTCGCAGATGTCCGCCGGTCCGTCGCCGTCGTATCCTTGACCATCGTTCCAGCTGAGGGCCTTCTTGAGCCTCTCGAGCTCCTCATCGGTGAGCTCTACGGTCTGCTCTTCGTCACTCATCTAGTCCTCCTTCGTAGTCGATGCGAGCGGGCTCTTGCCGCCCGCCACTTCCGGCAGCCCGGCCACGGAGGTGAGCAGGCTCACCACTGCGGCGACGCCGGACACGCTCGCGATCTGCAGCCAGTCGAGGTCGGTGAAGCCGACCGCGCCGGTGCCGATGAGCGAGACGGCCGTCTGCGCCGCCGTCTTCACCGCTCGCGTGAGGGCCGCGACGGCCCAGTCCCTGTACTCGTCCATGTGAAAGCGTCCTTTCCTTAATCGGTCCCACCCGTGTGGAACCGTGCGTCACAGTTGTCCTCGACCCGCTCCACCCGCGCCGCCAGCGCCTGCACCTGCTGCTCGACGCGGGTCAGCCGCTCTGAGTGGTCGTCGAGCTTCCTGCTCATCTCGCGCACCGCGTCGCGGGTGTCGCTGCACGTCTCCCAGATGCGGTCGAGCCGTTCGCTCATGCGCGTCTTGTCGCTCACCTGATCCCTCATGGCCGTGAGCCGCCCGAAAAGGAAGGTGGCCAGAGCGATGGAGACGCTTACCGCGGTCGTGATCTCGCCAGGTGTCATGCCGTACACGCCCTCACCTTCCCGTCAGGCCCGTACGCGCTCGGCACGCACCTGCGGCCCGCGCCCGCCGAGTCGTACGCGGTCACCGCGCCGACCCTCGCCGCGCCGGTCCCGTCGTACACGATCACTGGCGGGCAGACGCGCACCGTCACGGTCGCGCACGCCTCCGGGTAGGTCCCGTACCACTCGTGCACGCTCTTGACGGTGATGTCCAGGTCGCCGCCGCCCGGCGCGTAGTCGCTCGGGACGATCGACAGGGTCTCGCTGCGGTTGCTCGTGTGGTCGGTCGCGCCTTTCGCGGCGAGCTTCCCGCCGCACCAGATCTCGAAGTGGTCCATCCACGCCTTGCTGGCGCCGGTCGAGTCCGTGACCGTCAGCGACACGGGCTCTCCGGGCAGGACCGCGGCCTTGTCCGCCACGGCGCTCACGGCATGGACCGGGGAGGTCATGCGCGGGATCGTCACGGAGGCGTCGAGCCTGCCGTGATACTTCACCGGGTTGGAGTCGCTGTACCGGCACCACAGGGCGAGCGTCGTGTCCTTCCCCCAGGCGCGCGGCACGGTCACGGTGCGCTTGAGGCCGCCGCTCGGGACCTTTGTCGACTTCGACCATCTCGGGTGCGTCTTGCTCTCGCCCTCGACGCCCGATGCGCCGAGCACGGTGCCGTTCCCGACCCACAGGTCGAATCCCCACGAGTCCACGATGTCCGACCACGAGTAGCCGGTGAGGCTCACCGTGGCCTGCATGTCGTTGACGTTCGTCACGGTGGCGTCCAGGCTGCACACGGTTCTTCCCGTGCGCTGGCACACCCCGCCTTCCCAATGAGCCATGGCGCACCCCCTAGAGCATCTTGATGTAGACCGAGCCGGGAGCGCCCGTCTCCGGCGCGTCGGCCTCGCCGACGGTCACGCCGAGCGCGGCGAGCGCTTCCGCCGCCGTGACCGCCCCGGTGCCGCCGTTGGCGACTGGCAGCGTGCCACTCGTGATGTCGGACGCGTCATGCTTGTGGCCGATGGCCGCGAAAGCTTCCTTGAGCTTCGCCCAGAGGTACGTGAGCGCAGAGCCGGTCAGCACCTTGTTGTTGGTCACGGTTCCTCCGCCCGCCACGGTGTCCACCTCGTCGGTGGTGAGCGGCTCCATGGCCGCGTCCGTGGTGCCCACGCGCTCCCATGAGTCGTTGAGCCACATCCACTCGTAGTAGCGGTTCTCGCTGCCGGACAGACCGGACGGCACCATGTACATCTTGCCGACCGCGCCCGCCACGGTGGGTTCTCGCGTGGCCGGGTCGTACTGGCCGTCCGTGAGCAGGACGGCGATGAGACCTTGTGCCGCTTGATTGTTCGCGGCCTGGTCGGCGTTGTTCTTCGTCTGGTCTGCGTCGCGCTGCCGCTCGGCGCTCTCGCGCGCCTCCTCAGCCGACACCCTCGCCGCCTCCGCGTTGACGCGCTCGGTTTCCGCCGCCTTGCGCTCAGCCTCGGCCTGGCCGTCGGCACCGGCGATGCCGTAGACCACGCCGTCCACCACGACGGCGTATACCTGCCCCTCCACGTCCTTGAGGAACTTCGCCTGGTTTCTCTCCATGTATACCTCCCTAGGCCAATATCCCGTCGACCACGGACTCCGCGCCGACCGTGACCACGCGCACGCGGTCACCTGCCGACGCGCCCGCGCAGTGCGCCATCATGGGCAGGCCGTCGAGCCTCGCCCCTCCGACGCGCACGTCCATCGTCCTCGCCCCGACCGCCAGCACGTCGCCGTACCTGACCGTCGGGACGGGCACCGCGGGCCGCGCGGAGCCGTCAAAGATCATGTCGCCGGCGGCAATGGCCTCCGTGTCCAGGTCAATCATCTGGCCGCCCTCTCGAATCTCCTGAGCTCGGCGCGGACCATGCAGCCCGCCCCCAGGCTCAGCTCCTGCGTGCGCACGGCGAACCTGCCGCCTATGTCGCGGTAGGCGAACGTCACCGCGTCGTAGCACGCCACCCCCGGGTCGTAAACGTGCGAGACGGTCACGCGGCGGGTCACGGACGCCTGCTCGGCCAGCATCCTCGCGGCCTCTGCGTCCGCCTCGGCCTGCGTCACCGCGTCGTCGTACCTGTACTCCTTCACGCGCCTGCGCCCGATGGAGGCGGTGGAGTACGGGCTTGAGGGGTCGTCGTCCACCGCCACGCCTATGACGGTCGCGTCGGTGGTCTCGTAGACGGCCCGCACGACGTTGGCCACGCCAGAAGCGTCGCGCTCGTCCGCGCACTCGTCCAGAAACCTCGCGTCGGCGCCCTCGCGCCACTCGGCGGCGAGCGGACGGGCCTCCGGTTCCGCGTACCTGCGCATGAGCACGGTGCCCATCGGGTCGGTGACGGCCGAGGCGAATCCCGCGATCCCCAGCAGGGCGTTGACGGCGCGGAGCTTGCTGCCGCCCTCGCCGTCGCTCGTCTCGGACAGGCCGAACGTCCACGCGGTGGAGAGCCTGTAGGCGCTCGCGTCTGCCGACACGGCCAGCCCGCACGCTCGGCATATCGCCGCAGCCTCCGCAACGGGGTCTGACCCCGCGGGAAGTGAGAACGGCGCGTCGAAGGCGTCCTCGGCCAGCTCGGACAGCCTGCCCTGCATCGACACGCTGGCGCGGTCAACCTCGCTCGACACGTCGCGCTTGGGCACGCTCGGGACGAAGGTGCCCAATGCCACGCGCTCAACCTCGCCGCCGAAGTCGGCGTCCAGGTAGACGCGAACGAGGTCGGCGCCCACGTCGAGGCCGCCCTCGCACGTCGCCGAAGCGCTCTCGTATACGTCGGTGTCGAGGTTGCGGGAGATGGAGCCGCCGCCCTCGAATCCCTCCAGCTCGGAGACCTCGGCGCCAGTGGCGCGGTCAACGCGCATGAAGCGGTACGAGGCGTCGAACTCCGCCAGCCAATCAGCCATTCGCGGCCTCCATCCACCTGACCTCCTCGGCGTCGATGGACACCGAGTGGAGGTCCCTCACGGTCATCGACGTGCCGACAGACACCCTCGCGCGGAGCCTGCGGCCCATCGGGTCGCGCAGCCACGCCACGGCGTGCTCGCGGAACATCGACTCGACCTCCGTGACCTCGGACGCGCTGAGCAGCTTGAAGCCGAGCGACATCTTTGAGCTGACGCCGCCGTCGCCGTAGAACATCGGCAGCCCGCCGCCCGCGAAGCGTAGCAGCTCGCCCGTGCGGGACACGTCCACGCTGGACGACGGGGACAGCTCGAACAGCCGCCCGCCCTGCGCCGCCCGGCCGAAGTTGACGGCCCAGCAGCGGCTCTCGACCCTCATGGGGACGGTGAGCGTGGAGACGGCGCCCGACTGGGCGCGGGCAACGACGAGGTAGCTGTAGTCGGTGTTGATGGGCGGCAGCGGGTCGATGCACGACTCGCCGTCGGCCATGCCGTCGGCGACCACCCACTGGGAGCCGTTGGGCATGACGCGCACCACGTCCACGCTCTCGGTGGCTGCGGTGTCGCCTATCTCGGCCGCGCCGTCTACCACCTCCGCGCCCGCGCTGATGGGGATCGCGTCATCCTCCACCTCGTACTCGGGCGAGACGAGGCCCGTGCCGACCACGCTCCACCCGTCGCCGCCGAAGCGCACGGTGACGGACACCGACAGCAGCCCGCCCACGACCGCCTCGGCGGCCGGGACGGCAGGGGCTGCGTACTCCACGGAGCAGGTGCGCTCTGCGGTCGTGCGGAGCGTCGAGGTGCCCACGACCTCGAGCGCGACGGTCATGACCTCCCCGCTCGCCGGGAAGAGGCTGTCGCGCCCGATGGAGAGCGACCTGGCGCCTGCGGGCAGCTGGGCGCTGTACGACGCCGCGCCCGCCGTGACGCGCACCGTGGTGGAGGCGTCGGGGGTCTCGGGCGAGACCTGCCACTCGATGGAGAACGGCAGCTCGGACATCACGTCGTCGTCCGACGCGGGGCGCGTGATGACGACCTGCGGAGGGACGGCGGTGGCGCAGAGCGCCGGTGCGGACCACGCGCCCCAGTCCTCGTGCGCGCCCTTGGTGCGGACGCGCACGGACCACGAGTGCGGAGTCCCGTCATCCGGGATGACGGCAGACGCCGCCGCGCCCTCCACGCCCAGCACGGCCTCGGTGCCGCCGTCGACCGTGTAGCCGACCTGCGCGGCCTCCTGCGCGGAGCCGTCGGGGTGGTTGGGCGTCCACGACACTCCCACTCCTCCGCCGACGGGCATGACCGCCGCCGCGAGCGCGACCTTGGGCGCAAGCGGGGGCGTGATGGCCGCTATCTGGTCGGATGCCGCCCATGCGCTCGCGAGCGCGCCGCGCATCGACTGCACGCGGTAGGAGACCATGCCGGCCGCGCCCGCGTCATCGTAGGGGAATGACGCGACCTCGGAGACCTTCGCCCACTCCGCGCCGTCCACGCTCCGCTCGATGGCATACGAGGTGGCGGTGTTGACGTTGGTCACGTCGGCGTCCACGCGCACGGTGCCGGCAGAGACGAGCGAGGCCGCGACCGACCTCGGCGCTGCGGGTGTGTTGTACACCGTGCCCGCCGTCACGTAATCGCTGTACTTGGTGTTCGCCGCGCGGAGCCTGTAGGCGTACGAATGGTTCGCGCTCACGCCGTTGTCGATGTAGTTGGTGACGTCCCAATTCAGGGCGGCGATCTGCGAGTATCCGCCGCCATCCGTGGAGCGCTCGACGTAGACCTTGTGCCAGTGACGGCCGGAGGCGTTGTCGTAGTTGCTCCCCCACGTGACCTTCGCCTGGGTGTCCGAGACGCGGGCAACTGCGGGGTTCTTGGGCGGATAGGGCTGGTTGTACTCGCTCGCGGGAGTCCGCGCCGTGGCGTAGACGGGGTTGCCCGTGTTGGTGCCGTTGCTCGACCAGCTGAGGTCTGCCGACACGTGGCAGCTGAAGCTCCTGGCGTCGTAGGACGTGCCGACGGAGTAGTAGTCGCTGAAATCGTAGCTGCCGCCCCTGGTGCCGATGCTGGCGGTGTGGCCGCGCGAGCCGTAGCCGCTCACGCCAGTCTCGACGTGGAAGCCGTTGGCGTTGTAGGAATTCCGTCCGAGCTTCACGCGGCCGTTGACGCGGAAGCCCGTCGCGGATACCTCTGTGATCCAGATGGAAAGGTCGTGATCGTAGGAGGACACTACCTCATCCCCTTCCTGGCCTTGACGCGCTCTGCGACCGCCATGAGCGCTGACGCGAGGCGCTCGTCGTCCGCGACCTGCGCGCCGTCGATGTAGAAGGTGTAGGACGGGCCTGCCGCGACTGCGCGCGGGCTGGCCGTGATGCCGGGCGCCGCCATGGACGTGACGCCCGACAGGCGGGACATTCCCGCCTCGAAGTCGCCGACGGCGCCCGGTACGGCCCGCGCGAAGCCCTCGCCGAGCGCCTCGGCGATGGAGATGCCCGAGTAGAGCACCCAGCCGTGGCCCGAGAACGGCCCCTCCTTGGCGGGGGAGAACGGGAACAGGTCGCGGATGCCCTTGAGCGCACCCGAGATCGTGGACGTGACGGAGCCGATGGCCCCCATGATGCCGTCCTTGAGGCCGTTCAGGATGGACTTGCCGGACTCGACCAGCCAGGAACCGGCCCCCGCGAAGAAGCCGAGAATCTTGTCCTTGATGCCCGTCACCGTGTTGTAGACAGCGCTCACGCCATCCGAGGCCGCGCTCTTGATGCCGTTCCAGATGTCGCTGAAGAATGACTTGACGGAGCTCCACGCGCTGTCCCATGCCGATTTAATCGAGCTCGTGACGCTCGAGATGGTCGAGGAGACGGCGTTGATGGCGCCGGAGACCAGCGACTTGATTCCGTTCCAGATGTCGGAGGCGAGCTGCTTGATGCCGTTCCAGACCCCGCTCCAGTCGCCGCTGATCGCGGCCATGACGATGTTGATGACGTCCTGGATGACGGTCATGGCGGTGCTGATGGCGGTACTTATCAGCGGCCAGACGGCGTCGATGACCGCCTTGATCGCCGGCCAGACGGCGTTCCACACGGCCTGGATGACCCCGAGCGCCAAGGTTATCGCCAGCTGGATGGCGTTCATCACCGTGGTCACCACCTGCTGGATCAGAGGCATGTTCGCGTTGATAAAGGACAGGAGCTGCGTGATGATGGGCATGACGAATGACGCGATCTGGGTGTACACGCCGAGGACGGCGGTCATGATGGCGGCGATGATGGGCGCCACGCCGCCCAGAATCCCGGCCAGCTGCTGGATTATGGGGAGCAGCATCGGCCCCACCGTGGAGGCGAAGTTGCCCAGCGCCTGCGCCACGGGCGCGAAGGCCGGGGCGAGCGTCCCGGTCACGAAGTCTACGATTGACTGGAAGGCGCCGAGAATCTGCGAGGCGTCCACGCTGGGTAGCTGGATGCCAACGGAGGAAAGCGCCTGCGCGGCGATGTTCCAAGCCGCAGCAAGGGCCTCGGACACGATGGGCGCGAGGATGCTTGCAAGCCCGGAGAGGGCCGCTGGGAAGGCCGCGATGATGTTCGCGCCGATTGTCGCCACGCGCGGGGCAACGTTGGTCGCCACGGCTCCGATTGACTCCAGGAGCTGCGTGGTTACCTTCGAGAAGTCCACGTCGTCGCGGCCCAGGGCGGTGAGGAAGTTCCCCCACGCGGCCTTTGCCATGCCGATGGAGCCGGAGATGGTAGAGGCCGCCTCCTTGGCGGTGGTGCCTGCGATACCCTGCGCCTGCTGCACGCGGGCGATGGCCTCCACCACGTCGGCGTAGGAGTCGATGGTGAGGTCGGAGCCATCGCGCATCACGCCGGGGAGCTTGTTGGCGTCCGCGATGAGGCGCTGCATCTCGGACTGCGTTCCGCCGTAGCCCAACTTCAAGTTGTCCAACATGGTGTAATTCTGCTTGGCAAAACCCTGGAAGGCGTTCTGCACGTCCCCCATGTTGGAGCCGAATACGTTCACGTTGTCGCTCATGGTCGTCATGGCGAGGTTGGCGTAATCGGCCGCCTTCTCGGTGTCCCCGCCGAGGGACTGGATCAGGCTCGAGGAGAAGCTCGTGGCCTGCTCCATGTACTGGTTCGCACTTAGGCCGCTTGTGCGGTAGGCCTCCGCCGCGTAGGACTGGAGCTTACCGGACGCGCTGCCGAAGAGCTTGTCGACGCCGCCAACAAGTTGCTCGTAGTCGGCATAGTTGCCCAGCACCGCGCCCGTTACAGCTGTTACCGCCGCGACCACCGCCGCAGCGCCGACACCCGCCGCCTTGGCTGCGGTTGCCAGCGCGTCGGTCACGTGGCCTGCTGCATTGGAGATTCCCTCCTTCAGCCTCGAAGCTGCCTCGGTACCGGCCTGCCCCAAGGCCGATGCCATGGGCGCGAGGGCGGCCTTGGCGGTGGAGGCTATAGGGGAAAGGATGGTGCCCACGGTGGATGCCATGGACTTCAACGGTGCGGGGATCATCGACGCCGCCGTCGTCATGACGGTGCTGCCGATGCTTCCCACATTGGAGAGGCCAGCCTTCACCGCAGACCCCACCCCGGAGAGCTTGGAGGAAATGCCCTCCTTGATTCCGGCGAAGGCGCTCTTGATGCCGTTCGATGCGCTGGTGGCGTAGCCCGTCAGGGTCTTCCACGCTCCGCTCTGCGTTATCGCGGCCTTGAGCCTCGCCCCCGACTCCTCGAAGGCGAGGCCCATGTAGCCCGCTTGGTCTTTGGCCGTTGCCGCGAGGTTAGAGAGGGAACTCTTCGACTTGGAGGTACCCTTCTCGGTGCCGCTGGACAGGCCGTCGCCGAAGGTCTTGCCGGCGGAGCTGCCCGCGCTGCCGAAGTCCTTGCATATCGCCTTCGCGAAGCCATCCATGGACGGCATGATCGCCACGTATGCGGTTCCGACGTTAGCCATCTACCATGCCCTCCAATCCCAAGAGCCTCGTAATCTCTTCCTTGTCGCGCAGGGCGTTGTCCCTGTGCGCCCTCGCCTCCGCCAGCTCCCCGGGCATCTTCACCGGCTCGGGCGGCTTGGGAGGCCTCTTCTTGGTGTCTGCCATGCCCCAAACGAGCCCCGCCAGCTCGTTCTCGATCAATCGGAGCAGGTACGCCTCCACGCCCCACTCAAGCTCTGGACACTGCCTGCGGGCAGTCCTCGAATCGGCGGGGAGGTGCTTCCAGAGCAGTGCCATGCGCCTACAGTCCTGCGGCCCGCCCTCCAACGGGAGGGCGATGCCGTAGAACTGCTGGAAATCCGCTATTACTTCGCCTCTGTGGGCTTCGAGGTCTGAGGCGAAGCCGACGAGTTTTTTGCGTCCTCGCCAACCGCGTCGAGCGCAGCGGCCAGAAGGTCGTTCAGGCGGTCGACGCTGCCGCCAAGGCGCTCGATGTACTCCTCGTCGTTGCCCATGAACACGCGCTCCATCACGTCGAACGAGAGGGAGAAGTCCTCATCGGCGCGTGCCAGCTGCTTGGCGGTCTTGTAGCTCTTCAGCTCGTCCGCGTCGCAGACGAACTCGCCATCCACGCCGTCAACGGTGAAAGTGATTTCCTTCATGTCCCCTCCTAGGCGGCGTTGGTCTCGGTGGACTGGATGTAGTCGTAGCAGGTGTTGCCGTCCCCGTCGGTCAGGTACTTGGCCGTGAGGGCGCGGGCTGCAAGCTCTCCGACCGCGAGCGTCAAATCGTCCAGCTCCGAGCACTGGAACAGCGGCACGACCTTGCGCCACTTGCGGTTGTTCTTCAGGAGCAGGTCGAGGACGACGACCCACGTGCCGTTCGAGTTGCCGTTGTGCTTTACCGTGATGACGCCCGCCTTGTCGGTCACGTTCTCGTCGCCGTACATGAGCTTGAGCGTCATGGCCTTGATCTCGGCGAGGGTCAGCTGAGCCGACTCCACGCGGGAGGTCTGCGGGCTGTCCATCAGGTCGCCGTTCATATCGACGAGGTCCTCGGAATCGCTGTCGACCGTCTCGACGTAGCCGTCCTCAGAGATGAACCCGAGGCACTTGTAGGCGGTGGGCAGCGCCGTGCTGTAGTCGGTGGGGAGCGCGGTCCCCGTGGGGGCGACGAAGATGTAGCCCCCGCGCACGCCCTTGGTGCTGGAGACGTTGTCCGTGCTGTTCGACGTGTACTCTTTGTTGGTTCCTGCCATTTCCTTCTCCTTACTCGCAGATCGTCAGCTCTGCGTTCGTCTGGTATCTCTCCTGCCTCGAATCCGGGTCTGGCCATCGGTAGGTGCCGTCCGGGACGGCCCTGAAGACGTTCGGCTCCTCGGTCAGCCCGTAGATGGCGACCTCCACCAGCCCCGCGATCTCCGCCGCCCGCCTGCGGGTCTTGGCCCACGACTGGACGGCGAGCGAGCAGGTCTTCGGGTAAAGGCCGGTGCCGGTGCCCGTAAGCTCCACGGAGATGAACTCCTCCGGGCGCTTCTCGGGCACTTCGAGCACGGCCCTGATTCCGGTGGCATCCATAAGGCGCTTGGCCACCACGCGCTCAACGTCAATCATTGCTTCCTCGAATCGAGCGCCGACTTGAGGCGGTTGTGGATAAGCTCGCTGCTGTAGGCGTGCGGGGTGCCCGTGGCCACGCCGCAGTAGTTCGCACGCTTGCCGCGAGACTTGAAGACACGGTAGCCGGTGCCAAGCTCGCCGGTGCCCTTGGTGAAGGTCGCGTTGCATTCGGCGGCGATGGCCCTAGCCGGTGCCTCGCACAGCGCCTGGACCGCGCCGCTGTCCATGATCTCGGCGTATGCGGCCTTGTTGGACTTGTAGTCCTTCAGCCTCACGCTGCACTTAGCCATCGGTGCGGGTCACCTCCACGGTTAGATTCCATGTGCCCGGCGTGTTCGCCTCGGTGTAGCGCTGCGGGTCTCCCACCACGCGGAAGCGCTCCCCGCGCACCTCCACCGCGCAGCCCTTCAGCTCGCCGGCGTAGGTCTTCGGGAAGCACAGCGTGTAGGCGACCGTCACGCCTTCCGGGCGCGATGCGTCCAGGTCTGCGGTCGCGCCGGGGGCGACGACCACGCTCTCGACCTCTTCGCGGGCGTCCTCCCCGTAGGTCGGCTCGCCCAGCTCGTCCAGAACCCGCCCCGTGCGTATCACGGTCACGGCTTCGCCCTGAATCAGGTTCATTCCGTCACCTCGCCGCGCTCGATTGGGGTGAGGACGCGCATGCGCTGCACATCGAGGCCGAGGCGCTTCAGGTCCGACTTACCGAGGTACATCTCGCCGAGGGCCGAGCCGTAGGAGACGGAGGCGGTGTAGCCTCCGGCCCCCTGGCTGTACTGGGTCGCCCCGAGCATCGCGGCTGGCGCGGCAAGCACGCGGTTCACCACCATGCAGCACACGGCGCAAGCGCTGCGGTCGAACGCCGCGTGCGCGCCCTCGGCATAGTCCTCGCCCCAGAAGCCCTCATAGGCAGAGAGCAGCAGGGCGGAGGCATCATCGAGCAGCGCCGTGGCGCGCCCCGAGTCCGCAGGCTCGCCGTAGCGGGCCGTGTAGTCCTCGATGGTGGCGAACGCGGTCATTGCTCCGCCCCCTCCTCGGCAAGCCCAGCGGCCACCAGCGCGTCAACGAGCGCGTTGTAGGCGGCCTGGAGCTGCGCCGTGGTCGGCTTGCCCTCCACCTTCGGCAGGGCGCCGAGCAGGGTGCCGTCCCCGCCGCCCACAGAGACGGTGGAGACGGCCTGCCCGGCAGGCGCCTTGCCCTTGGTGATGGTCACGCACTTCATGGCCGCCCCCTACGCCGCGACCGCAGCGGGCGTGATGATGCCAGCCGGGTAGCGCTTGGTCTTGTTGGACTGGAGCGCGGTGACGGGGTTGGCGATCTGGAAGCCGGCGCGGAACACGCAGCGGAGCGCCACGCAATCCTGCTGCGCGAGGTTCAGTACCACCTTGCCGGTATCGTCGGTGATTACTGCCTGGTCGAGCAGCTTGAAGGTGATGTCCTTGCGGATGCCCACCACGAAGTTCGACCAATCGGCGAGGAGCATCACCGCCACGGACTCGTCCCAAGCGCCGTTGCTCACCTCGTTCAGCGGGTAGCCGTAGAGGTTGCCGGAGCCGGGGGTCTGCAGGTCGGGCGAGTAGACGGGGCGACCGTTTGAGTCGCGGAGCGCGGTGAGCTGCCAGTTGAGGCCGGGCTGGGCCGCGAAGCCGTTGACATTGAAGCCCTGCTTGGCCATCTTCTCCGCGAGGCTCGCCACGTCAACGCCGAGGTCTGCGCCGGTGCCCTGAGCAACGTAGTTGCCCTGCGCCTTGGCGGTGACGGCGATGCCGTCGGGGAAGGAGCTGGGCTTGTCGGTGCCGAAGAGGCACGACTGGTCGAACTTCAGGCCGACAGCTGCGGCGAGGCGCGGGCGAATCTCGCCCCAGAGGTCGATGCTTGTGTCCTCGATGATCGCCTCGGGGATGGGCACGATGGCCGCGATCTCCTCGGCGGTGATGGACAGGCCGGCCCACTTCTGCTTGGTGGTCTGCTTCAGGCCGGTGTCGCCGCCGACCCAGTAGGCGATGGGCAGGGAGTCGAGCACGGGCTGGGTGCGCGTGCGGGTGCTCATCTGAATCTGGCGGGCGCGGGTGAGCATGACGCTGGACTTGGCCGCGTCCTGGATCACCTCGGCGGCGTACTCGGTGGGCAGGAGGCCACCGGTGCTGAGGTCATCAGCGGTAATCATCTGGTTGGTTACGGATGCCATTTCTTCTCCTATCTACGGTGCTTCATGAACTCTTCGCGGATGAAGTCGCGCTTCGGCGCGCTTCCCGGCGCGAACGTCCCCGGTTTGTCCACAGTTGCTGCGGGCTTGGTCTTGAAGGCTTTGAGCAGCTTGTCCGCCCATGCCTCCATCTCTTCCTCGGTTTCGCCGACCAAGAGGTCGGCATCGACGCCCTTCTTATGCGCGACCTTGGCCTTGAGCTTGGCCAGCTCCTCGGCCCTCTCCTTCTCGCTCAGCTTGGATTCGAGGTCGGCGATGCGCTCCTCGGCGGTCTTCTCCGCCTTGGCGCTCGCGACCTTGTTGGCCTTCGAACGGCCCTCCCACTTGCGCGATTCGGCGATGGCCTTCTCCTTGGCCTCCTTCTCCGCCTCGTAGAGCGCCTTGTAGTCGGGTTCTGCGGTGCCCTGCGGCTCTCCGCCCTCTACCTGCTGCGCCCCGCCATCGGCGGTCTGCCCGTCTGCCATGTCGCTGCTCCTTCCCGCGCCGTGCGGCGCGCCCCAAGGCCGTGCGGCCATTCCGGGGTCTGTGTGTATGTGTGCCGTGCGGCACGTCGTGAAGGAGTGTCCTATGCGCGTGAGATTTCGGGTTTTCGGCATGAAAAAAGCCGCCCTTTCGGGCGGCTCGGAAACCGTTCTATGGAATGCCTCTAGCGGGCCGCTTCGAGCACTGCGTATGCGTCTTCGTACTTGCCCCGCCTCAGCTTGTCGGCGAAGGTGATGCGCCCGTGGATGCGGCTCAAGTCCATGTTGTCGCGCAAGTCGGCCATCTTCACCGCGCGGGCGTCCGGGTCTTCGGCGACCTCGCGGATGTACGCCATGTACTCGTCGTACCTGAGGCCCCTGCCGTGGGTCAGCGCCTTGACGACTCTCACGACATCGGAACCCACCCCGGCAGCGAGCAGGTCCGCCTCCGTCGCGTCGGTGTCCTCCAAAACGTCGTGCAGGAGCGCCGCGCACCTCCGAAGCTCGGTGTCGCAGCGCAGGGCAACCCTCATGGGGTGCTCAATGTAGGGCGCTCCGCCCTTGTCCACCTGCCCCGCGTGCGCCTCACTTGCCAACGACAGGCACAGTTCGATTCTCGATTGCATCCATGGCCTCCGATTCGGGCACCTCGTCCCACCAGCCGTTGCCGAGCTTGACTTTCCCCACCAGCTCAACGTCGTAGACCCAATCCTCGGCAATCCAGTCCCACCGGTACATCAGGTGCCGCTCGTCCTCGCGGGCGACTGCCAACCTGCTCTCTTCAAGGTAATACCTCATAGCCTGACCTTCTCGATGCCGGGAGGGATGGCGATGCCGCTTGCGTTGCTGGCCATCGTATCGGCCAGCTCGTCAAATCGCGCCTTACCATCCTCCGTGGACGTGTCGAGGACGCGCTGCTCCTCGTAGAGCCGGTGGTTCATTTCCTTTACCTCAAGACTCTCGGCTGTATGGAACTGAAGCTCGAACTCGTAACCGTCCGGGGTCTTTACCTTGGTGTTGACGCCCCGGTAGGGCGCGGCCGCGTCGCCGAGGCTGTTCTTCACCTTGACCCAATCATACCCCAAGTCCTCCAGATGCTCCCGGATCTCAAAGAAATCCGATGCCAGCGTGTCTGTGTCGCACTGGTAGGTGTAGCGCAACACGTCCGTGATGGCGTCCGCTGCCTCGGAAAGCCTCAAGCCCTTGTCCGCCGAATCGCTCAGAATCTTGCGTGCAAGGGAGCCCTCACCCTTGAGCCGGAAGTTCAGCCCTTCGAGGTGCCGCGTGTCGGATTCGAGCGATTGCAGGGCCTTGGTTACGTCCGTCTCCTGCCTGACCGCCTTGGCGATGGAACGCGCCGCAATCTCCGTGGCGCTCTGCTGCCGCGCAGCCTCCTTCGCCGCCTCTATCGCCTTGGCCGTGGGCGCTGCCCCCGAAAGCGCCTGCTTCGCCGCCTTACGCGCCTCCTCGGTCAAGCCCATGCCGTCGAGGTCTTGGTACGCGCCCCACCTCGCAAGCCACTCGTCGGGGTCGTACCCCTCGACCTCCATGCCGTCGAAACCGGGAATGACCTTGCAGCGGCAGTTCTCGTGGTAGTGGTTCCCCTCGCCCGCCATCTTTGCTGATTTGTAATAGAACCCATTGGAGGCGAGCATCGCGCAGAAAGTGCAGGTCTCGCCGCCCATGGGCACGCGGGCGTATCGCAGCCCGTCGCGCTTCGCGTTGATTCTCATGGTCTGGTTGGCACGGCGCTGGACCTGGTCCTTCGCCTTCTTGCCGCACGCCTCGGCGAATCCCTCCGAGTCCCCGGCGAGCCACTTGCGCAGCTGGTAGCGCACCTCCCGCTCGACGTATCCGGACACGTCGGACGTGTCGATGAGGGCGCTTTTGACCCTTCTCCCAGCCGCCTCGGCCATGCCCTCGTAGAGTTCTGCGGCGATGCCCGATGCGCCGTCCCCGTAGGCCGACACCGCCGCGTCCACGGCCCCTATGGCGAACTCGCGCACCTGCTCCGCCGTGGCCTTGGGGAACTCGGCGAGGAAGGCCGACACGCGCCCGGATGCGTAGTCGTAGGCCGCGCCCTCCAAGGTCGCGAGGCGGCTGTCGTAGCTGCT
This sequence comes from uncultured Collinsella sp., assembly GCA_934654625.1. Classification (GTDB taxonomy): domain Bacteria; phylum Actinomycetota; class Coriobacteriia; order Coriobacteriales; family Coriobacteriaceae; genus Collinsella. The sequence goes on from CAKUGM010000001.1 coordinate 200,938, forward strand.
AAGAAGCTTGCGCGTCAGCGTCGCCATCAGAGGCCCCCATCATCTGCTCCACCATCTGCCGCGCCTCGGATCGCCGCGCGTCGCTGTTGATGCGCTGCATCTGCTCGTCGGTGTAGCCCAGCATCTCCAAGGCAACGTCCGAGGCGGCAATCTTCGGGAAAGCCTGCGCCTGCTTGAGCATCGCGTCGCTCTGGGACACGACCGAGGGGTAGGCGGGGGACATGAAGCGCGCGTTCACGTTGTTCCCGGCGTCGCGCTCCGTGGCGAAGTCGGTGCCGTGGAGGACGGCCAAGGCCATGTATGCGACGTTTCGCAGGGCGTGCCCGTTCTCCGCGTTGAGGTTCTTCGCGTCAATCACAAGCGGCTCCAGGCTCGCGGCGATGGCATCGCTAGAGGAGGGGTTGTCGTTCGAGACGCCGAAGAACGACACCGGCACGTCGGTAACGCTGCTCATCTGGCACGCGAGCGCCCTGAAGTACTCCGTGAGCGGTGCCATCTGCAGCTGCGAGGACTGCCAGACGGTCGGCACATCGCCGTCGGCGTCCTTCGTCACCTCGTTGATGGCGCCCATGGAGGCGCTGTACTTGTTCTGGTCGTTGGTGACGCGCTTGTCGGTACCGAGCAGCCACATCTGCGGGAGCGTGGCGGATTCCGATGCGACTTCCATGCGCGCCCGCTGCCTGATCGCATCGTCGGTGATGCTCATCACGGCGCGGGTGATGCGGGATGTGCCGAAGGGGCGCTCCAAGGTCGCGCCGTGGGCCATGGGCTCCATGAGGGCGCGGCCCATGGAGTGCTGACGGTACTCGGCAGTCCAGCCGGAGCCGCCGTTGCGAAGCACGATGATGCTGTCCTCAGTGAAGACGTTGACCACGGTGGGGATTCGGTCGTAGCCGTCGCTGGAAAGTTTTGATTCCGCCACAACAAGACCGGCCTTGATGGCCTTCTGCGCATCGTCCCAGATGGCGCTTGCGGAGGTGGCGGGATATGCGCTGATAACCGGGCCGTCCCCGCCGTCGGTGACGGTCCAGAAGCCGCAGCAGTGCTTCAGCTCGCATATGAGGTTCTTGCGGTAGAGCAGGTCGAGGCTGTTAGCCGTGTAGATGCCCCGAAGCTCCTCCGTGACCGCCTCGTCATCGCTCGTGAAGCCGTTGAGCACGCTGCGGTCGGCCAGCGCGTGGACCGCCTTGCGCGGCCAGTCGATGCGCGGGTCGATTTTCTGCGCGAGGCTTTGGGGCATGGCGATCCCCAGGTCCCGCACCCGGACGTGGCCGAGGTAGTACTTCTCCCTAAGCAAATTACGCCCGGTCTTCTGCCGCCACACCTGCATGAGCTTCACCGCCGTGTCGCGGTCCTCGTCGGCGAGGCCGTCCGCTCGTGAAATGCCCTCGACGATTTCCATCTCGATTTTCTCCATCTAGAAGTTCGCCTCCTGTTGCCGTCTTGGTTCTCGCTTGGTCGTGCGGCCCGCGTACAGCGCACCCGCCGCAGATTCAACCGGTATTGACATGCAGCCGTCACCATCGCCGAAGCCCCAACCGCCGTTGCCGCCGATATCGCGCTTCACGCTTCCAGTGGCGCTCGCGTCAAGTGCCGGTGACTCGATATGCGTCAACGTCCCCGCTTCAAGTTCGTCCTTGAACATCGCGGATGCGGCCTGCATGGTGGCCGGGGTGCCCGCCATGATCGCCTTGGCGGGGAAGTGCCCATCTTTGAGCCTCTGCACGAGCGTCTCCGTCTTGCCCTTGCCGTCGATGAACACGGCGGCGATCTCGTCGGCGTTGCGAATCAGCATGTCCGCTATCGGCCCGGTACTGGCGTCGGTGATGTCGTACAGCTCCACGTATGAGCCGCCGTTGCGCTCCGTCAGTGCCCACGAGATGGCGGCCTTCTCCCCATCTGGGTCGAACTTCACGCCGAAGCTGAGCTTTCCGCCCTCCATGGGTTCCTCGCGCAGCGCCTTCGCCCAATCGTCCGGGTTCAATGCCAGCTTCGCGCCTGCGGTGGGTGCCCAGTAGCCCAGGCGCTCCCTTGCGAAGACCTCGGGCTGCATCTGGTTGCACTCGGATTCCACGGCCTTCACGCTGAGGACGGTGCCAAGGCTGGGGTTGTACTCGTACCAGCGGGCGCGGTCGTGCTTGTCACCCACTTCGGTAGCGCCCCACTCGACCCACGCCATGAGCGAATCGCCCTTGCGAATGTCGGTGCGGAGGCTCCTGAACACGGTGCCGGTGCATTTCGTGTCAGGCGGGGTGCCAAGGTAGATGGTCTGCGGGTTGTGCTTCGGCCCCGCGCTGATTGACGGCAGCAGGGCGGCCTGCTGCGAGTCGGTGAGCTCCTGCGCCTCGTCGAGGATGAGCACGTCGAACGACTTTCCGCGCCCGCCGGAGTCGGTGCGGGTGGTGAAGCGGATGAGTCCGCCGTTCTTCAGCACGATCGCCTGCTTGCCGTTGGTCTTGCGGACGTGCTTCAGCAGGTCGTGCAGTTCGTCGTTCTCCTCGTCCTCGAAGATGGCGGAGAGCTCCTGGAACATCTCGTCCGAGGTGTCCCCGTGGTGGCACGTGTATAGGATTTTCTCGCCGTTCAGCGCGCCGTAGAGGCAGCGGGCGCGCACGATGAAGCTCTTGCCGTTCTGGCGGGGGATGGAGATTCCCACCTCGGGCGCCGCGAACTTGTCGTGGCTGTCGCGGGCGAGCATCACATCCAGCAGGTGCGGTTGCCAGGGCATAGGCTCGCCGAAGTAAAGGGCGGCAAGCTCAGCGGCCATCGCGCCGTCACCGGTCAAGTCCTCCGGGATGTTCGCCTCGTATGTTGGCGTCTGGTTCGGCTCCACTAGGCATCAGCCGCCTTGCGCTCCTTCTCGGCGCGGTCGCTGAACATCAGCGTCAGGAACTCCGCCTTCGCGCCGTCGCGCTTTGGTCTGGACTCCGCGCCCATGCGGCTCCTGGCCGCAGGGGTCAGTCCGAGGGCGTCCGAGAGGGCGCGAATCTCGGCCGTGGCCTCCTTCAGCACCGCGAGGGCGGGGGACTTGCGCACCATGAACGGCGCCTTCCCGCTCGCGTCGGTGAAGGGCTTCAGGGCGATGGGGTCGAATATCGCCATCTTCCCGTTGTGGGTCATCTGCCGCTGGGCCTCCATGGCCACGGCGTGCCAGAAGCACAGCAGCCGCAGGGCGGGCACGTCCTGCTCCGTGAATCGGCTGTCATCGGCCACCAGCTCGGACCATATCGCGGCCTGGGCTGCGTCCTGCGCTATGTCCTGCGGAATCTCTACCATGCTTCCTCCTTCAGGAGGGATGGTAGGCGGGGCGTGAGATACCCCCCCTGTTGCTGGAAACCCTCGGGGGGATATTGGCATATCGCCGCGGGGTGCTGAGCGGCCCCTGGGGAGGGGTAACGCCCCCCGTCAATCCAGAAGCGCCGCCAAACGCCACAGAATCGCACCTGAGCCACGATATGCCCTTGTGCCTAGCCCCGTGCCGTGAAAGCCATTGCAAGGCTTAAAACAGCCTCGTGCGCCTTATCTCGAACGCCTGCCCGTCGGTCGGCATCCTCTTGCCCTTGCGCTGATTGCAGATGCGGTGCGAGGAGGCCGCGTTCGCGTAGTCCCACGGCGCGCCGCCCCTGGCTAACGGGACGATGTGGTCCAGCTCGAAGCTCCACGGGTCACCGCTCGGGAGGTCGTAGTCTATGGGCTGGCCGCACAGGTGGCACGGCCTGCCCTCCGCCCTCAGCCTGTTCCTCAGTTTTGTTCGCGCGTTGCCGTTGTTCGCGTACTTGGTTCCAGCCATGTGTGCCCCTTCCTCTTGGCTGTAGGGTAGGCACGGCATGAGAAAGGCCCCCGGTTTCCCGAGGGCCTTGCTTCCTCATCCGGCCGCTAGAGCCTGACGGTGGCCTTGCCATCGCTGCGAGCAGCGCCCCCGCCAGCAGCGCCGTCGATAGACTCATCAAGCCCGCGAGGAGCTTGCGCAACATCGCGCCGCTGCTTATCGGTAATCATTCGGCATCACCGTCTATCCATGCGTACTGCCTGAATATCTCTTCGGGCGCATCGATAGTTACGGATTCAGCACTGACGGTCACGACCTCACCCGATTCGAGCAGCACGACCGCAACCGGGTACGCGATTTGTCCAGCCGGGAATCCACCGACCATAATTGATGCTCCATGCGTATATGCCTTTTGGTAGAAGCCGATAAGCAACGCCCTCGTCTTTTCTCCTGAATCATCGGAAATGAAGCAAGGTGTCATGTTCATTCGGAATCACCTACCAGCATGTCGAGAAGGCGCTTAATGCTGTTTTGGTTTAGCTCTAACAGAACTTCACCAACCCAGACCTTTGACCTTTCTACGTCAATAGCCGAGATTTTGTTTATGTTGACGATGTAGATGTAACCTTTACAGTCGTAAAGCTGGATGAACTTTTTATTCATCTTCGCTCACCTCCAGCACACCTTGCAGATGTATTCGCTCTCTCGCACTGCGCCCGTGACGCCGCCGCGCTCATCTCTGACCAAGCTCAGCCTGACGCCGCAGACCGGGCAGAACCCGAGCCAGCCGACACGACGCGGGACCTTGTTCGGGTCGGTCATGAACTTGCTCTGCACCCTGATACCGCACCTCGGGCACTCGATTGTCCTTCTCATTCACCATCACCCCTCAGCTTGCGGATGCGCGCGGCGATGTCGGCAAAGGCGAGATACGAGCACTCAAGGTCGCCCTCGTCGTCCTCAAGCCTGCAGCCTTGGCACGGGACCTCCATGCCGTCGCGCCGCATGTAAAGGCACTCCGCGTTGTCGCCGCCCTTCGACGCGTTGTCCAGGTCTTCCAGCAGCTTCTCCCAGCTGTCGGGCGGGGTGAGAAACATGTTTTCAGGAAACCGAGAGTTCCCGTAGTCCTTGCATTCAGCCCTCCACGCTATCTCCGGGTCAACATTCGGGACGTACTTCCACGCGAGGACATAGACGTGCCTATATTCCTCTCCGTGCTTGATGTACATCGCCTTGGTATCCAGCGGAATCTCTCTGCCCTCGGCGTCGCGGGGCAGGGTAATCGTCTCGTTACTCCCCGTCGTCTTTTCCTCCATCGTCATCGAATCCCTTCCATCTCTCGCACGTGCCGTGCGTCTCGACCCGGCGGGCGCGCATCAGATCCCTCCTGCACCAGACCAGGAGGTCGTACGCCTCGCATTCCGCGTCGGCGCGCCTCTTAGCCGTGAACATGCTCCTCGCGCACGTCCGGCATACCCTCTCGTCGGTCATCGGGCCTCCGCCCCCTGCGCCACGGCGATGAGCGGCGGCACGGACACGACCGAGCGCATCGCCCACAGGCGAGCAGCGCTCCCGGGAGAAGCGCCGTCGCGGCTAGCCATCGCACCTCTCACACCAGTCCTCCTGCATGTCCTTGTAGTGGTCGACGACCCAGTCGCGAGACCAGCACGCGGTCTCCCATGCCGCCAGACGCTCGCGTGCCCACTGCTCGTCGAAGGCCTCCTCGAATTCCAGCTCGCATATCCCGAAGTCGCAACAACCCTCCAGCAGGTGGGAGCAGTCCCCGCAGGTCGGTCCTGTTCCCCCGAGACGACCGTCGATGTCGCGCTCGAAGCAGCCGGGCGGCAAGTTGTAGCCGCTGGCAGGCTCGTAGCTAGTCACCTTCCACCACCTCCGCGCCGCAGTTGGCGCAGTAATGCGGCGGAATCACTCCGCAGCAGTCCGTGACGGCAGCCTTGTAGTTGAATGCGCCGCAGCGGGGGCAGCGCCAGTATGCAGGGCTGCACGGTTCAGGCCTGACGGCTGGACGGTTGATAAGTTCGGCGAGCAGCTCGACCACAGCCTGCGCGGAGAAGAAACCGGGGAAGTAGCGAAGCCCGTCCCGGTAGTCGCACGCGGCGTCGAGTATGCGCATAAGCAGAAGCCCGACGTACTTAGGCGAGTCGATGATGCACCCGTCAACCTCGATGTCCGACATGTCAAGTGCCAGCAGCTTTCGCGCAACCTCTCGGCGCTTCTCATCGGTAATCATCGCTTTCCTTCCCTGTATCCATGAGCGCCACCCTGCCGCATGCAGGGCAGACATATACGTTGCACGTGCAGTTCACGTCATCAGGGGACGTAGACGCCATGTCGTGCCAATAAACGAATTCCGTTTGGTCGGTGCAGAGGAACCACAGCTTTACCGCATGGGACTTGTGGCAATAGGGGCACAAGCATGGCTTCAGCTTGATTCCGTCCATCGGCCTCATAGCCTTCCCCTGTCTCGGTTGCGCTTCAGGCAGCGCAGCATCGCGTCGTCAACGTCCTGCTGCGCGAGGCCCATCCATGCCATCATGTTGGCGCACGCCTGGATGCAGTCGGCCAGCTCGTCGATCACGTCCTCGTCGCAGCGGTTCTGCCATGCGCCGAACACCTCGGCGGCCTCCTCCAGCGGCTTCAGCGCCTTGGCCTTCGGCTCGTCGCCGATGTCGAACGTGTGCGTGCAGATAGAAAAAGTAGCCATCATCACTCCCTTGGCGCCAGGCCGATGCATTCCGCTATATCGGCCACCCGCCTGTCGTACTCGATTACCGTCCCGTCGGCTAGGTTAGGACCGACCTGCTGCCAGAGCCACGCGCTCATGCCCTCGAGGAAGCCGACGGCCCGTGCGGCCTTGGCTGGCGCGCTCGCGAACGGGGGCGCCAAGGGGCCTTCGTCCTCGAGCGCCTCCCCGGCCGGCTCGATGAGCCCTGGTTGGTCGCTCATCATCCCTCCCAATGGTTGCATCTCGCCTCGGCCTGCGTTCGATGGATGAACTCCGGCCTTCTCTCGCATTCGTACTCGGTCAGTTCCACGCCGTTGAAGGTGTGTAACTCCGTAACAGAGCAGTGAACGCAGTTTGCGCAGCGCTCCGGTCTCTCGCCATCGGCGTAGATGTCGGGTCTCTCCGCGTCCGTAGCCGTCATTTCCCTTTCCCCTCTCCGCACAGCGGCTCGACTTCCTTCCTCTGCTTCCCGGCGCTCCACGTCGGCCTCCTCGCGATGCACTCCGGGCACCGCCTCTGGTTCCTCTGCGTCGCGCCGAACTCGGCGCCGCACACGGCGCACCGGGCGATGAACTTCACGGACCTGACTCCCCGCGCCTTCCTGCCCTTCGCCAGGCAGTCCGGGCACGTCTTGCAGTTGCGGCGCGCGTCGTTGCGGTAGCCCGCCGGCGGCCTGAACCGCCGCCCGCACACCCCGCAGGTCCTCGGCAGCGAGTGCTCCGCGTCCGCGATGGCGGAGTGCAGCCTGCACCACGCCACGGCGGACTCGAGCGACTCGGCGTCGTCCCACTCCGGGCTGTCCGGGCTGTTGAGCCTTGCCACGAGGGCCTTCGGGACCGCGACGAGGTTGGCAGGATCGTAGTTGCCGTGGTCGCCGTCGGCGAACACGATCACGTGCCCCTCGGGGACCTTCCCGTGCTCGCGCTCGTAGACCAGCTCGTGCTTCATGCGCCAGTTGTCCTTGCTCATGGGCACGGTGGCCTCCTCGGCGACCTTCACGAGCACGTAGCCCTTGCCGCTCTGGCGCTCTGCGCCTATGGGCCTGCGCTTCCTGCCGCCGCCGTGGCTCCTCGTGGCCTGCCTGCCGTTCGATGCCCGCCAGAGGCTTATCTGCGGGCGCGACAGCGGGAAGCCGAAGGCGTCGGCGAACTCGGCGGAGAGCACCGTGAGGGACTGCCCGGTGTCGTGCGCCTCCATCCACGCCTGCATCTCGGGCTCGCAGCGCCACCGGACCGGGCGCACCGCGCGGGCGGGCACGTCCCTGGGCCGCTTGCGCAGCCCGAGCTTGAAGCACTTCTGCTCCATGGCGCGCTGCGTCGGCCTGCGCCCGAACTCGCGCTCGAAGCCGTCGAGGAGCGCGCCGATGTGCTCCGTCGCGAACCTCCCGCGGAGCCACGCCTCCTCTACTTCGGTCCAGCGCCTCATTCGCCGAGCAGCCCCTTCGGAAGCCTGACCGCCTCGCCGACGTCCGTGCCGGCGCGGGCGATGTCGAGCACCAGCCTGCCGTTGGCGATGACCGTGGTCGCGATCCCCTCGACGGCCTTGGCGCGCTCGATCTCGCACCTCACGACCTCGGGGTCTTCGAGCTTGACGGCCTCGAGCCGCTCAAGCTCGCGGAAGAGCGCGTCGTTCACCGCTCCGATTCCCTTGCTCATTTCTTCTCCTTGTCGATTGATTCCGCGAACACGCGCATGTCGGTCACCTCGGCGCGCCCAGCGCCGAAGAACATGCCAAGCTCGCCCCTCTTGTGCCTGTCGCACCTGTACACCCGGCAGATCTCGGGCCTCGCGGCGTAGACCGCGCACTCATGCCCATCCGTGAGGTACGGGCACAGCAGGTCGTAGTCGGCGCGCGGCGCGGTCGGCTCGAGTCCATGCCTGCGGACGTAGGCCTCGAGCCGAACCCGGTCGAACGGGCTCATCGGCAGGAATCGCGAGCAGCACTCGCCGCATCCGCGGCAGTCGCCCGTGTACAGGTCGGTCACGTCGTCGCTCTGGAGCGCGGCCTGCAGCGCCGCAGCCATGAGCCTGTCCTCGTTCATCGCCCGCCGCCGCTCTCGCCTAAGGAGGCCACCTTCTCGTCGTAGATGGCCTTGAGGTCGTCGCGCATGAACTCGATGATCTCCTCATCGCCGATGCCGTCGGGCTCGCTCCTCAGCCTCATCGCCTCGCGGCACCACTCGTCGAATCCGAGCACTTGCCCGGTGAGCGCGTTCATGACGCCGGTGACGTCTGCGTAGGAGAAGCGAGTCAGCATCCCCTCGCGCATGACCCTGTCGGCCAGCGCCTCGATGGGAGTCTTCGGGCGGTCGATGGCCTCCTTGTAGCTCTTCGCCCTCTTGGTCATGGCGTCGAGCCGTTTCGCGAGGCGGTTGTTCTCGGCCTGCAGGCGCCCGTTGCGCCGCTGCTCGTAGTCCAGCTCGGCGAGCACGTACTGCTCGCATGTCTTGATCTCCATGGGTCACATCCCTTCCCGTATCATCTCGTTGCCGTCACGGTCCGTGACCAGCCAGTATCCGTATTCGTAGAGGCCCGGATGGTGCGGCCCGTAGGCCTGCAGCAGCTCCCCGGACCACCACGCCTCCTCGTAGACCTTCGAGCGCCACGCCCACTCGGCCTTGAGCCGCGCCCCGCCGTGGAACCCGTCGTGGCAGCCCGTGGTGCCGCTGCCGCAGAGGCAGAACAGCGGGCTCCGCAGGTCCCAGGTGCCGCACGGCGTCACCAGGCGGAAGGTCTCGCCCCAGGAGCGGCGCGCCACGTGGTGCACGCTTCCGGCGCGCCTGCCGCAGACGCAGCATCTGGGAGACAGCGCCTCGTATGCCCTGCCGTGGGTGTAGCGCGCCCCCAGGTGCGGCTTGCCGTAGAGCTCGGCCCGCTCCTTCGGGTAGCCGCGCAAGATGCCTGCATCGAGGATCATCGCAGCCTCCCGTCCGGGCCGTCGAAGTGCACGACCCTGGCCCCGCCCCTGAGCCGCGACACGATGGCCTTGGCGGTGTCGGGGTCTCCCTGCTCGGCGAGCCTGCGCACGAGGTCGCTGGGCCTGTACTGCGTGGTCACCAGCGTGGGCAGCATCGCCGAGTAGCGCTGGTCGATCAGGCTGAACAGGCTGTCGAGCACGAAGCCCGTGGGCCTGCGCTTGCCCAGGTCGTCCACGATCAGGTAGCGCACCTCGGCGTAGCGCCTGAGCGGGTCGCCGCCCTCGTGGAAGCTGCGCTGGATCTCGTCGAGGATGCGGTACATCGGGGCCATGAGCACCGGCCGCCCGCCTCCGGCCAGGCGCTTCGCCACGGCCGCGGCGCACGTGGTCTTGCGCGTCCCCACGTCGCCCCAGAGGTACGCCCACTGGCCGTTCTTCATGCCGTCGGCGACCTCGGCGGCCAAGGGGTGGTCGAGGCTCATGTAGCGCTCGGGCACGCCGGCGCGCTTCCAGTCGCGCATGGCCTTGTCCTGAACCGCCTTGCGTGCGGCCTCCGCCTCGGCCCGGCGCTCTTCCTCGCGCTCGGCTTCGGCGCCCGGGCACCCGCACTGCTCGTATCCGCAGAACAGGCGCCTGGTGCCCAGCTGCGTGTAGCGGGCCTTGAGCACGGCCCCGCAGTGCGGGCACTCAGTCGTAGGCCGAGAATCCATCGTCCGGCACCTCCTTCGCGATTCCGTTCCTGGGCTTCGAGGTGCGCAGCCAGTTGCGCACCGTGGCCCTCCAGTCCCTCATGCGCGACCGGCCGACCATCCAGCCCTTCTGGGCGTAGAAGTCGACGAACCGCTCTGGGTCGAAGTCGAGGGCGGTGAGGTCGAGGCCCTTGTCCGCAGCGAACTGCTTGGCGTATTCGGCGACCTCGGCGGGAGAGGGGGCGCGGAAACGCGCTGTTTTCCCTCTCTCCTTGTCTCCTTCCTTATCTCTTTCTCTTTCTCTCTCTGGGAGGGGTTCCGTAGGCGCGTCCGAAGCATCGTTCGCATGGTTGTTCGCATCGACGTTCGTAGGCCCGTTCGTAGGCTTCGAATCGCTGTACCGATTGGCCACGTTTGCGGCGTTCGTCCGGCTCTTCGAAATGCGCCCCTCGCAGCCCTTGAAAACCTTCATCCCGCTCTTGCTCAAGCCCCTCGGTTCGATGCCTTCGAAGAAGTAATCGAGGAGGGCCGTGTTCACCTTCCTGCGCTCGGCCTCCGGCAGAAGCGTCGTGAGGTCGTAGAAGGTGCGGTAGAAGTTCATCCGCTTTTCCTCAGCGATCGTCCTCACCTCCGATTCCTGTTCGCATGACGGCTCCTAGAACGGGATGTCGCCGTCGTAGAGCTCCGGCTGGACCGGCTGCGTCGCATAGGCCTGAGGGGCCGCCTGCGGGGCGGGGGCCGGCGCCTGGGGCCGCTGCGGGGTCGTCGCGGGCGGGTTCCGGTACGCCTCCTGCGCGGACCACTTGGGCGCGGGCTGCGGCGCATAGACCTGCGGGCGCTCAGTGACGTATGGCGGGTTGCCCTGCTCCGCGTGCTGGCGGCTGCTCATGAACTCGATCTCGTCCACGATCACCTCAAGCTTGCTGCGGCGCTGGCCGTCCTTGTCCCAGCTCGAATAGCGCAGCTTGCCCTCGATCGCGACCTTCGTCCCCTTGGAGAGGTAGCGGCTCACGGCCTCGGCGCGGGCGCCGAACATCGTGCAGTCCACGAAGTTCGGGTAGTCCTCCCACTCGCCCGTCTGCTGGTTCTTGCGGCGGTCGTTCACGGCCACGCCGAACCCGAGCACCTGCATGCCGCCTTGGGTCGCCCGCAGCTCGGGGTCGCGGGTGAGGTTCCCGCTGATGTTCACTCGGTTGATCGACATCTAGTAACTCCCTTCGCCCGTCCCGTTCGACCAGGTGCGCTTCATGTCCTCGTCGACGGTTCGGATCTTGAGCTTGTACACGTTTATCGCCTCTTGGCTCGCCTTGTAGAGCGCCTCGGAGCAGTCCCTGCGCTGCTTCAGCTCGGCTATGTCCTCCCGGCCTCGGCAGAGGTCGCTTATCACCGTCACGGGCGTCCCCTTGGACCGCTCCTCGAGGATCGCGACGCGCAGCGCCTTGCGGTACTCGGCCTCGTTCTCGGCGTACTGGCTCCCGCTGTTGCGCAGCGCCTGGAGCTCGTCCATGAGCCTGTCGAACAGCTGCATGCGCTCGGCGTAGAGGTCCTGCATGGCCTACACGACCTGCCACGCGGGGGACGGGCAGCAGCCGGGATTGGCCTTGAACTGCTCGTAATGCTGGCGGCTCTCGAAGGTGTAGGAGGTGCCGCAGCTCCTACACTTCGCCACGAACTGCCCGAACTCGGGCGGCTCCTTCTCGGGCTTGCCGCTCAAGCTGTCCGGGTCGCTCGTGCCGTCGATAGCGAATGCGCCGCACAGGGCGTACTTGCGGGCGTAGCTCGATGCGCTGCCGGTGACCTGCGCCATGTTCATGCCCGTCTGCTGGTCAGGCTCGTGGGCGTAGCCGCAGACCTCAAGCGTCCCGTCCTCGCCGTCCACGAAGAACAGGCGGCACGTGCTCTTGACGTAGTAGCGCTCGCCGATCTGCTCGATGCTGTCATTCATCGTGTAGGCGATTCCAGCCTCCTTGCACGGCTCCTTGAGCGCCGCCACGATGTCCTCCATGCTGCGATAGTTGAACTTGCCGTGCGCGTTGTACCGCGCCTTCGGGACCACCACGGAAAGCTGCACCTTGGCTACCGCTTCCTCGATGGTCATGTGCTTTTCCTCTGCCATCGTCTACTCCGTCCTCGCTGCCACCTGGGCGGGCGTGCCCAGGCGGATGCTTCCGGTGATTCCCTGCGCCTTGAGCAGGGATGCGAGCGCCTGCATCTGCGAGCGCGTGGCGCTCGGCACGACGACCGTCCACGCCTCCAAAGGCTCCGCGACGGGAGCGGGCATAGGCGTCGGCATGGGGGCGGGCATGGGGGCCGGCGCGGGCATCGGCTCAGGCTCCGCGACCGGCGCGGGCTCTGGTTCTGGTTCCGGCCCGGGTTCGGGCATCGGCTCGGGTTCGGGCATCGGCTCAGGCTCGGGCGCCATGGCGGCCTTCAGCTCGGCGATGCGCCGGTCCTCCTCGTCGGCCGAGCGAGCCGCGCTCAAGGCAGCGCCCAGGTCGAGCGTGCGGAAGAACTCGCGTTCCGCGTCGGCGTAGTGGGCCATCGTCTCCTGCTGCGCCTTGAGCGTTTCCCAGTCGCGTGCCACGTCCGAGACCTTGGCCTCAAGCGCCTGCTGCGCCTTGATCTCGCCGAAGGTCTTGTTGAGCCACTGCGCCTCGTGCAGGCGCTCGTACGGCACCACGGGCACCAGAAGCCCCGCGAACTCCTCGTAGTGCTGCTGGAGCCGCGAGTAGAGCGCGTCCTTGCGCGCCTGCTCGGCCTCGTCCAGCTGCGCCTTGATGGCATCCGAGGACTCGTCGATGATCGCGGTGATCTGCCTGCAGCGCCTCTCGAAGGCGTCGAGCGGCTTGTTGTACTCGCGCTTCACGGCCTTGCGGCGCTCGTCGATCTCCTTCTTGAGGCCGTTGAGGTAGCCGCGGTCGTGCTTGGCCTCTGCGATGTTCTCCTTCTTTGTGAGGTCGTAGGTAGCGCCCTCGTAGGCCTCCACGGTCTTGCGCACGTGGGCTTCGAGCGCGTCGAAGTTCGCCTCGATGACTGAGGGCTTGTATGCTACCGTCAGGCTGGAGGCGTCCTGCTCCTCGATGACCTCGGCCACGACGTTCTCGGCATCCGCCATCTACTTCACCTCCCCGTCGGAATTGACGAAGACGATCTGCGGCTGCGTCTCGACGATGCTGAGGAAGACGTCCTTCCCGCTCATACGGACGATGTCGAATGCGTTCTCGTCCTCCGTCATGATCTCGAACTGGAGGGACGTCGTCACGCCCTTCACGTTGGCCTGCTTGAACACGGCCCTGATCTCAGTCGGAATATTTGTAGTTGTCATTGCGTTTCTCCTTGCCTGCGCCCGCGAGCATCGCCGCGAACGTCTCCAATGTCATGGTCACGAACTGCTCTCCCGGGATGGCGGTCCCGCGGCGCTTCCAGACGACCACGCCGTAGTCCGCCCCGCGGTTCCTGCGCTCGGCCTCGGCTTCGCGAAGCCACTTCGGCAGCTCGTGCCTTCCCTGGTAGTCCTTGCACTCGATCGCGATGCCGCGCCCGGCCATCGACACGCCGCGGATGTCGCCCGTGTCCCTCGAGCCGGTCTTGACCTGCCTGTCGATGTCGCCACCGAGCCTCTCGGCGAGGTAGTCGGCGACCAGGCGCTCGAACCTCGTGCCCGCGTCCTTGGCGGTCCTCCTGTTCCTACTCATCGCAGAACCCGTCGCTCTTGGAGCGGTGCTTGTTGAACGCGTCCTTGAGGTGCGGGTAGCGCGCCTCCATGATCCGGGCGAGGCTCGGCGCGAGGCCGTTCTTCACGCCCACGTGCAGCTCGTTGCGCACCATGTGGATGAGGTAGTTGATCGAGACGTAGCCCTTGCGGTTGAGCCTCGTGGCCTGCTCGACCATGAAGTCCCAGGCGCGGGGGTGTTCGTCGATCCACGCGCGCGCCTCGGCCATGTCCTGCTCGCCAGCGGAACCGAGGCCGGATATCTCGAGCTGGTTGCTCATCGGCCTTTGGCGGTACATCTCGTCGTTACGCATTGGGCACTCGCTTTCTTTTTGCGTTGCATTTCCGTTCTCCTTTCGGTGTTTTCGCAGGTCGGGTTAACCGTGGCTTTTTCCGTGGCTATTTTTCTTCTTCTTGGCCCGGCTCTTCGCGCTGTAGAAGCACTGGCGCGTGCGGTTGTTCCTGGCCTCCCTTGAGGCCTCTTCCTTCATGGCCTCCGCTTGCTCGGCCAGGTCCGCCATGTGAAGCTCCTTCGTGCACTCGATGCACCAGCCGTTGACGCGGTTCAGCGGGCGGAACGTCCACCGGCCGCAATGCGGGCACTGCCTGCGCCTGCGCAGCGATATGCCGCACTTCCGCGCCTGCCACTCGACTGAATCGACCGACCGGCCCAGGGCCTTGGCGACCGCCGCCGCCCCTTCGCCCGAGTGCTCTTCGAGGTACCGAAGCTCACGTGTAGACCACTGCCTCACGCCTTCCGCGCCTCCCTTCCCGTCACAGCCCCCACAGCACGGCCGCCGCGAGCGCCGCGGCCACGGCCAGCGCCGTGAGCGCGCCCCAGGCGAAGCCCGAGGCGAAGATGCGCCGCTCCCTCGCCAGCCTCACGTCCGAGGGCAGCGCGTAGTGCCTTCCCCGATCTCTCAAACCGAACCCCCTAGCAGCGCCCCAGCGCCCTCGCGACGGCGATGACCGCCATCTCGAACAGCTGGATGCCAGCCATGAGGAGGCCACCCGAGGCGAGCAGGATCAGGCCGCGCAGCGCTCTCTCATCCATCTGTCCACCTCCATCACGCCGTCTCCCTTCTCCTCATGTATTCCGGTATCGCGGACGTCCTTATGAGCGTCTTCGACCTCCCGACCCGCATCTGCGGGATGGGGTCGGCGCGGCTCCTCACGTACTCGTACATGAGGTCGCGCCCGATCCCCGCGAGCTTGGCGGCCTGCTCCACGGTCACGTAGAGCGGCAGCTCGAGCGGAACGGGCCAGTTTCCAGTCTTGACGCCGTGCGACGGCTCCGCATCTATGTCGGCCATCTCGGCCCCCTCTCGGAAATCTCACGCATGGTCGAGAATGCCGGCCATGGACGGAAGCAGTGGACATAAAAGGCCGTTGAAGGTGATCGTGGAGACGCGCAAGAGGAGCTACCTCATCGTGGTGCTGCGCGTCGTGGCGGTCACCGTCGCCTGCTGGTACGCCGCCCTACTGCCGATGCCGCTTGCGCTCATCGTCACGATTGCGCTGAATGTCCTTAACGCGCTCGCCGAGTAGGTTCACCTGAAGCGATATGCCGAACAGGCCAACGAACAGCGCCCAGAACTGCCAATCTTGCAGCATCTTCATCACCTCCCCTCCACCGGTCAGCGTGCTATCGCCTTGCCGATGCGCCGCTGTGCTATTCGATGGGCTCCTCCCTCACAGCCGGTCGCTGGACGCGACGTCGCGCATGAGCGCGCGCAGCGAGTCGCCCGTCACGCACACCCGCGCGTCGTCGATGCGGACGAACTCCCCGCCGTCGTTGATGTAGTAGGAGAGCGGCTGCTCGCGCAGCCAGTCGTACCTGCCGCCGCCGAACTCGGCGAGCGCCGCGCTCAGGGCGCGGACGAATCCCTCTTTGTCTTCCATGGGTTCCTCCTTGCGGCCTATAGGTTTAACTATCGCTCAAAGGGAAAAAAATATCGCGCACATCAACCTTGAAAAGAGCGGCAAGCCGACGAGCATCATCAAGCGTGATGTCACCAGGGTTTTTCTCCATTTTCGCGTATGTGATTCGAGAAACACCGAGGTAATCAGCTACGTTCTGCTGTGTATAACGCTCTTTCTTTCGCGCTTCGATTAACTCCATCTGCACCTCCTCTCGATGTCTAGAACTATAGTCAAACATATAGTGTATGTAAAGAAACTTTTTCTTATAATGTAGAAAAAGTTTAACAACTGAGAGGTTCACAAGATGAGCATCGGTTCAAACATAAGACGCATCAGGGTTGCTCGCGACTTGACTCAGGAGGAGTTTGGCAAGATTGCTGGCGTCTCGGCGATGGCAGTATCTCAGTGGGAGAACGATCGAGCTGTGCCACGCATGGGCGCGGTCCAGGCCATCGCTGACCATTTCGGTTTGAATAAAGGCGAAATCATAGATGATGAGCCGACCGACCTGCCCGACGGCGCCATGCCCGTGGTCCCGTCCTCCGCGACCGTCCCGCTGCTCACCATCGGGCGCGTCCACGCGGGTACCATGACGGACGAGGAGGAGGTCGCGCACCGCGTCGAGGTCCCCGCCTCGGTGTGCGAGAACCACCCGCGCGCCTTCGCGCTGGAGGTCGAGGGGGACTGCATGGACCGCGTCATACCGGAGGGCAGCCACGTGCTGGTCGACCCGGACCGCGAGCCGGGCAACGGCTCCATCGCGGTGGTCGAGACCGAGGCGTACCGCGCGGTCATGCGCCGCTGGTACCGGGGGAGCAGCACGCTGATGCTCACGGCCGACAGCCACGCCGAGCAGGAGGACATGGTCTTCGGGCCGGAGGACGGCCCCGTGCGCGTCGTCGGCACGGTGGTGTGGTGGCAGGCCCCGGCGGAGATGGAGTAGAGGATATGGTGAAGATGCTCGGGCTCGATGATGTGCGTCGCGAGACAAGGGCCCTTCTGGAGATGGAGAAGGACGTCGTGTCGGGCGTCTACAGCTATCGATGGCCGGCCCCTGGGCGGAAGCTGTGCTTGGACCTCTATGCGAAAGAGGACAAGTCGCTGAAGTTCTACCTCGACATAATCGAGGGCAAGAGGTCGTCATCGATCGTCGTCGGACTGACTCCGCCGCGCAAGACGACGATGCAAAACCGGTTGGCGGATACTGCGATCTTGAGAATCGACCGCACCGACGAACCTGATACGATGATTCACAGAAACCCGGACGGTAAGCGAATCGTCGGCTCGCACATGCACATCGACATTAACGGCTCTGGTGCTAAATGGGCTGTTCCCCTGTCCGAGCAAACAGTTATATTGGGCGCAGGAGGAATGGATGTGCCGCAGTTATTCTGGTCGTTCCTCGATGTCTGCCACATCAATGAGAAACTGGAAGTAGAGCAATCGCTGGGGGTGTGACATGAAGGTTGAAGATGCCGGCGCGATCATCGATAGCTACACGGATTTCATCAGGGCCAACATGATCGCGACCCAGCAGGGCGACGGAGTGTGTATCACCACTCCTATGCTCAACAGGAACAACGACTGCATGAACGTCTATGTCGGAGAATCGGACTCTGGCGGTCTTGTGTTCACGGATCTCGGCGAGACCATCGGGGACCTCGAACTGTCGGGCTTCTCCCTGACAGGCCAGCGAACGGAGAAGCTTGAGAGCATCCTCGCGGGGTTCGGTGTCGAGCGGTCCGACGGGGAGCTTCTCGTGCGCGCGTCCCAAAGCGAGGCCGCAATCCGCCTCAACATGCTGCTCCAGGCTATGGCGTCGGTCGATGACATGTACCTGCTCTCGCGCGGCGGCGTGCGCAACCTGTTCGCCGAGGATATCGGCGCATGGATGATGGACAACGACATCTCGTGCGTGCCAGGCCCGTCTTTCAACGGAAGGTCCGGCATGCCGTATAAATTCGACTACGCCATCGGGCAGAACAGGCGCCATCCGATGAGGCTCATCAAGGCGGTGAACAATCCGTGCCGCAACGGCATCCAAAACGCGCTGTTCGGATGGGAGGACGTCAAGGCGTCACGAACCGACTGCGAGGGCTATGTCTTCCTCAACTCGCATAACACAAGAGACGGCGTGGTGCCGCGTGAGTCCGTCGAGGCGTGCCGGAACTACGGGCTCAAGCCAGTCATCTGGGGACAGAACGAGTCGGATTTCATCGACGACCTCGCTGCATAGAAAAGCCCCGGATTTTTAAAGGCGTCGAATTCGACGCCTTTAGGGAGCAGGCTGGTCGATGGGGGGACAGGCGAGTCCATCAAATTAGATTGACGGACATGAAACGTACTTCATGTCCCGCCAATCAATTGGTGGGACATCGATCGGGCCTTAAGTCACACAAAAATAGGCCCCGCGCATACGGGCTGCAACCCTGCGCGAGGCCATGCAAGTACCAACCGAATACACGGAAGGCAAGGTGATTGTACATCATGGCGGTCCGGAAGCTGAAGAGCGGCAAGTGGGCGGCCGACGTCACGGTCGGCGTCAAGTGGGACGGATCGCGCGACAGGCGCGTGGAGACGTACCCGACCAAGGGGCAGGCCCGCAAGGCGGAGACCCGCCTGTTCATGGAGAAGGAGCGACTGCGCGGGCGCGTCACGGCGCGCATCACGCTGGCGGAGTTCGTCGACGAGGTGTACTGGCCCCAGAAGGCGGGCCTGCGCGCGAACACGCGGCAGGGCTACGAGCGCGACCTGAGGCTGCGCATCCTGCCCGCGCTGGGCAACATGGAGATCGAGCAGATAAACAAGCTGAACATACAGCGCATGATATCGGTGTGCCCCACGCGCAAGACGGCGACCAACGCCCGCGAGACGCTGTCCTCGGTGCTGGGGTGCGCCGTCGAGATGGGCATGATTCCCGCGAACCCCGCGTCGTTCCGCTACACGTACCCCGGCGACGGCGCGGCCGACCCCGAGCGCGGCGGCGTGTGGCTCACCACCTTCGCCGAGCACATGCGCCTGCTGGGCCTCCTGCGCGAGACGCAGCCGGGCTCGTGCGTCGAGCGCATCTGCGTGATCGGGCTGTGCGAGGGGCTGCGCAAGGGCGAGGTGCTCGCCCTGCGCTGGGAGGACGTCGACCTCGCGCGGCGCGAGCTCACGGTGCGCGGGACCTACACCCAGGGCATCGGCGGCGCCCACGAGACCGGCCCGAAGAACCGCAACGCCCGGCGCACCATCCCGCTGCGCGCCTACGCGGCGGAGCGCATGGCGGCGTGGGGGCCAGGCGAGGGGCCGATCGTCTCCGGGACGGGCGGCGGGCTGCTGAGCCCCGTCACGGCGGGGGAGCGCATGCGCCGCTTCACGGCGGGGAGCTACCCCGACGGGGAGCCGCTGCCGCGCGTGACCATGGCGAGCCTGCGCCACAGCTTCGCGACGGCGTGCGTGAACGAGGGCATGGAGGTCTCCAAGCTGTCGCGCATCATGGGGCACGCGGACATCAAGACCACGATGCGCTACTACGTGCGCCAGAAGCTCGGCGACCTCAAGGCGGCGGTCGACGCCATGGACGGTGCGCGCGATAAAACCGACAAGTCTTTATAATTATGTTGCATTTTATTGGCAAGTGTTTATAATTTATAGGCGAAGGGAGGAACGATGCCCACGGAACAGGAAGTCAGGCACGTGCTCAAGCGCCTGAAAAAGGAGGGATGGGAGCTCGAGAGCGGAAAGGGGAGCCACGTGGTCGCCAGGAAAGACGGCAAGATGGTGACGGTACCCACTGCAAAGCGCGAGATACCCATCGGGACGTACAGGAACATAGCCAAGGGCGCGGGCTGGAAGTAGGCCCGCCCCGAAAGGGGCATCGAACAGATATGGGAAAGTACATCTACCAGGTGCTGCTGACGCCCGAGGAAGATGGCGGGTACAGCGTCGAGGTCCCGGACCTGCCCGGGTGCTTCACCTACGGGGACACCTACGAGGAGGCCGCGCTCATGGCGGCTGACGCGGCGCGGACCTATGTCGCGTCGCTCCTGAAGCACGGCGACGAGGTTCCCGCACCGACCGTGCGCGACGCGGGCGGCCAGACCCTCATGGTGTTCTTCGAGGCGGAGGAGAGCTACATCGTGGACGGCGAAACGGTCTCGGCCGCCAAGGCGTCCCGCATGCTCGGGGTGAGCGCCGGGCGCGTGACGCACATGCTCGACTCGGGCATCCTGGACGGGTTCCGCAGGGGCCGCAGGACGTACGTCTCCGTGAAGTCCATCGAGAAAAGGCTGGCATCCAACCCCGGCGCAGGGAGGCCCAAGACGGCCGTCGCATAGCACGCAATCGGCCGTGCTTGGCAATCGATGGCAATCGTTTTAGACGTAACCGCAGGTAGACGGCTTGTCATGCTGGGGTTCGAATCCCCAGCTCTCCGCCAGTTTGACTTGGAAAGGACGTCCACCCGGGCGTCCTTTTTCCGTTTGAAGGAAACGGGGGATTCGAACCCGAGAGAGTGCGGAGCTGAGTCAACGCGTGAGCGTTGGCCAGCGCAGCACGCAAGGCGCGGAGGCGCCGCAGCGGTGCGGCATGCGCATGCATGCCGGAATCCCCAGCTCTCCGCCAGTTTGACTTGGAAAGGACGTCCACCCGGGCGTCCTTTTTCCGTTTTGGAGGAGACGGGGGATTCGAACCCGAGAGAGTGCGGAGCTGAGTCAACGCGCTCGCTCATTACGAAGCGATGACGATATCGCTGCGATGCGCCCGAATGGCATCCCAGGTGAAAAGTCCGATCAGCTCCTCCGCGCTGCGCGGCTCGGCATCCGGGGTGATGCCGGCAAGATGCGCGATGTATCCCAAGAGCGCCGCAGGCGAGCCGAATCGTTCGCGAAGCTCGTCCATGCCGCAATCGTGGTCGCGCTTGGAAAGGCGACGTCCGTCGGCGGCGACAAGCAGTGGCACATGGGCATAGTGCGGATGGGGATAGCCCAGCAGGTTCTGCAAATAAATTTGGCGCGGAGTGGAAGAGAGCAGGTCGTTGCCGCGCACGACTTCGGTGACGCCCATGGCGGCATCGTCCACTACGACTGCGAGCTGGTAGGCGAATATGCCGTCGCTGCGTCGGATGAGAAAATCGCCGCATTCGGCGGCAAGCGCCTCGCACTGCGCGCCGTAAACACGGTCGACGAATTCGACGACATCGGAATCGTCTTCGACTCCGGGGACGCGCAGGCGCGTTGCGGGTGGCCGCACGGCCGCGCGTCGTGCGATCTCGGCGGGCGAGAGACCGCGGCACGTGCCTGCATAGATGGGGGTGCCGTCACTCGCGTGTGGAGCGCTTGCGGCGTGGAGTTCGGCCCTTGTGCAGAAACAGGGATAGGTAAGCTCGGATGCAGCGAGCCTGTCCAGGGCCTCCTCGTATAAGGCAGTGCGGTCGCGTTGGTAGAAAGGGCCTTCGTCCCAGTCCAGGCCAAGCCAACGGAGGTCTTCGATAAACAGTTCTGACCACCGAGGGTTCTGACAGCGCGTATCGAGGTCTTCGATGCGCAAAACCATGCGGCCGCCCTGCCTGCGCACCGAAAGCCATGCCATGAGGGCGGAGAAGATGTTGCCCAGATGCATGCGTCCGGAAGGCGAGGGCGCAAAACGTCCCACGACAGGGGTTTCAAAAACGCCCATCGACGCGTCTTGCCCATTGATATGTCCTTGAGAGATTTCCATGTCGCTCAGTATAGAGGTTTGAGCGCGCCTGCGGGCTTTTCATGGCTATTTGGCACCTCGATGCCGAGTCCGCTTTCGCCGCAATCCGTACGATGGCGCGGGGCGCATGCGAGTATACTGTGCTCTCAATGTGGAATGGAGGTGCATGCACGATGATTAACTGGCTGATACGTCGTTTGGTGGCGCAGCCGGAAGGCGAGCTTTTGGATGCCGCGGCGCGCACGCGTGCCGGCTTGGCCGCTGGCATCATCTGCATTTGCTGCAATATCGTGCTGTGCGTGAGCAAGGGCGTCGTCGGGTTGCTCACAGGCGCTGTGTCGCTTGTGGCCGATGCCGTCAACAACCTTTCTGACGCATCGAGCAATATCGTGAGTCTACTGGGCTTTCGCCTGGCGGCTCGTCCCGCGGATGCAGGCCATCCGTACGGCCATGGACGCTTCGAATACCTGGCGGGCCTCAGCGTGGCCGTAATCGTGTGCGCCGTGGGTCTCAACTTGGTTACCGAATCGGTGAATAAGCTGCTCAATCCGTCGTTTACCGAATACGGCACGGCATCGATGGTGGTGCTCATCCTTTCTATGGCAGTCAAATCGTGGATGGCGCTCTTCAATAAGCGCCTGGGGCGCCGTATCGACTCGGGAACGCTTCTCGCCACCGCTGTCGACTCCCGAAACGACGTGATCACTTCGGGCGCGGTCTTGGCCGCTGTGCTTATTTCCCGTGCTACGGGTATCGATCTTGATGGTTGGGCAGGCTTGGGCGTGGGCCTCTTCGTATGCGCCGGCGGCGTCGACTTGGTTCGCGATACCGCAAGCCCCCTGCTGGGCCAGGCTCCAGACGAGGGCCTTGTGCAGCGCATCCACGCCAAGATCATGTCGTATCCCGGGGTTTTGGGCACGCATGACCTCATGGTGCACGATTACGGCCCGGGCCGCCAGTTCGCGAGCGCGCATGTCGAGATGCCCGGCGAGCGCGATGCTTTTGCCAACCACGAGGTACTCGACACCATCGAGCACGACATCGAGCGCGAGCTGGGCGTCGAGATAACCTTGCACTGCGATCCCGTTGTGACCGACGCTCCCGATGGCCTGGATTTGCGCTTGTGGCTCAATGAGCACGTTGCGGATATCGACCCGCGGCTTTCGGTTCATGACGTGCGCCAAAAGCGTGATTTCGTTGCATTTGACCTGGTGAGGCCTGTCGATTTTGACATGGATGACGACGAGCTGCTTTCGCGCGTGAGCACGCTTGTGGGCGAAAAATGCCCCGGCGTTCCGTGTGTGGTGACGTTTGACGCCGGATATGTATCGCCGGTGAGCGACGGAAGCGTATTGCCGGATGACGGGAAGGACTGACGCCCCTTCTTTGCCGGGGCGCTTCCTTTTCAAGGCGGGTGCGCACAAGCCCGAACCATCCCCGTGAGGCTACAATAGGGCCACGGATAACGCCGACGTTAGGATGTGCCATGCGTACCCGTTTTCGCGCAATTCTCGCCTTGGCCCTGGTGCTAATGGCGTCTTTGGTACCTGCTGTCGCCTATGCGAGCAGCTACCAGACATCGCAGGTGGATATGTGGGCGCACGTGGCGTCCGACGGTTCCCTGCAGGTGAGCGAAGAGCGAACCTTTGAATTTACCGACGATGTCAACGGCGTGTATTGGGAGATCCCGCTTGGACAAAACCAGCAGGGCGAGAACGTGGCCCTGAATATCAACGCCGTTTCTGTCGATGGGGATGAATTTCAAGAGACGGACTACGCCTCTTCGGGGGATTATGGCGTGTATACCGTGGACACCAGCGGCTCGTCTATGATTCTTAAAATCTTTATGCCTTCGTCCGATGGATCGAGCGCAGACGTCAAGATCTCTTACACGATGAATGCCGCGGTCATGCTTTGGCAGGATACCGCGGAGCTTTACTGGAAGTTTGTGGGCGATGAGTGGTCAGAGGATTCAAACGATGTGACACTCAACGTTTCGTTTGACAGCTCCTTGGTGCGGCAGAACCCGGCGGTCGTGGGCGACACGCTGCGCGCCTGGGGTCATGGCCCGCTAACGGCGACGGTCACGCCCGATGACGAGGACGGCGAGGTCGACTACGATGTCCCCTGCGTGAGGAGTGGCGAATTCGCCGAGGCACGCATTGCATTCCCTGCTTCTTGGGTGCCCTACATGCCATCGAGCTCTCGATCTGATGAAGAGCGCCTTCCGGATATTTTGGACGAGGAGGAACAGTGGGCCGAAGAGGCAAATGCCCGTCGTGAACGCGCGCGGTTTCTCTCTTACGGCTTGGCGGCGTTGACGAGCGTCGTCTCGGTGGCGCTGCTGGCGGTGACAGTGATACAGAAGCTGCGCCTCAAGCGTCCCGTTCCCACGTTTAACGAGACGTACTTCCGCGATGTTCCAGGCGATGCCCATCCTGCCGTGCTCGCGACGTTCATGAACAAAGGCACGGTGCCCGACCGCGCTTTTGTTGCCACGCTTATGAAGCTTACCGACGATCGCCTGATTAAGCTGCAAAGCGTAGCCACGCCCGGTCAAAAAGCCGCGAGCGACTATTGTATTTCGATGGATAACGGCGGCTTTACAAGGGCAAAGAACGGGATTGATCGCTCGGTACTCGAACTGTATTTCTTGGGTGTCGAGCGCCAGGGAACCGCCCTTTCGCGTACGTTCCAGTCGTTCAAACAATACGCCAGAAAGCATACGAGTACATATTCTAGGCGGTTTGAAAACTACACGCACGCGGTCACGGGGGCCATGGAGTCTGAGGATCTTATCGCTTCCGACGGCACGGCGGCCGTGGCGCTCACGATCATTGGCGGCACGTTTGTCATAGGGGGAGGATTCATCCAGATGTTCTTCTTGGATGCTCCCGTGCCCAACATCATCGCGTTTGGCGTCTCCGTTGTCTGCTCGGTGGCTGCCATTCTGCTGGGATTGACGTTCCGTTGCCCAACGCAAAAGGGTGCCGACCTGGAGAACAAGTGCCGTGCGCTCA
Source organism: uncultured Collinsella sp. (assembly GCA_934654625.1). Taxonomy (GTDB): domain Bacteria; phylum Actinomycetota; class Coriobacteriia; order Coriobacteriales; family Coriobacteriaceae; genus Collinsella. The sequence goes on from CAKUGM010000001.1 coordinate 225,395, forward strand.
AGAGGTGGCTCGAGGACTTCACTCGTCTGGGCGAGGCCGTGCCGGGTGACCTTATCCTGTGGAACAAGCTCATGGTGATGGGCGTGGCCCTGGGCGTCTCCAAGAAGACGCTGCGCGAGCTCGCAGACGCCGTGCCGCCCGCGGTCCGTAACGCCGAGGGCTTCTACGATTACTACCCCGTGTACTGGTGGTGCTACAGCGACCCCGCGCTCGACGCTCCCACCGATTCGATTGGCAAGGTCTACCACGATTCCGTTGCCGCGGTGGCGGCTTCGGGGTCCAGCTCCGGCGGTGGCGGCGGTGGCGGATTTTCCGGCGGTGGCGGCGGTGGCGTCGGCGGCGGAGGAGGCGGTACGTTCTAGCGCACGGCTTGCTATATATGCGCAAAAGGGGTCCGGCGGAGTGTGTCCGTCGAGCCCCTTTCGAATCCCGGTGCAACCGCGGAGAGAGCTGCGGCTGCATCCGAGCGCAGGCTTTAGCCCGTGCTCGCTATGTGTTCTTCCCTGCAGGTGCGTCGCGCATCAAGCTGCCCTCGAGATGCGAGCGCTTTGCAGGTCAGGCACTGAGGTCTAAACCGTAAAGATACATCTCGCGCGGAAGTACCGATCGCTCTTCGCGCGTCGATTTGTATCGTCCCAGACGCTTCATGCCATGGACTTCGTAGAAAGACCACGTGCAATCGCTGTCGGTGTAGAGATATGCCTTGAGGTCGCCCAGTGAGGCATAGTACGAGGAGGCGGCGTCGAACAGCACCGTTCCGATACCGAGGCCCTGCGCCGACGGATCAACCGCGAGCAGCGTGATCTCGTTGTCGAGGGTGAGGCCGCTCGATGCGAGGAGGCGCTCGTCCACTTCGCGCATGCCGTCGTACCACGTCTGGAATGCGCGCGTGGCTTCGGCGTCATAGGAGTCCATCGCGCTGGCCGATTCCGCTTCGAGATCCGCCCAGCGGGCCAAGTCTTGGCTGTAGCCGTTTTCCGACCGGGCAAGAACGATGCCGCGGGGCTCCCCATCGATAAGCGCAACTTGCGAAAAGGTGGAAACCGAGAGGCAGTGCGCAAGGTCGCACGTTGCCTCGAGGGTGCCAAACGTCGCATCGGGGACATCATCGTCGTCGTGCCATAGCGTGCGGACGATCTCGACCAGTGGCTCGAAATCATCTTCTTCAAACGGTCTGTACAGCACAGTCGACACTAGGCACACCTTTCCCTCGGCAGATTCATACCACCGTTCGGGGTGTGGAATATGGTGTCTTCATGTCCACACGTCAACTGCGTCATTTCTACGCAAAGGCGCCATCGCCTCTCGGTATTTTCTTCAAATAACACGTGTATCGCCTGCGACTTTATCCGCCGATGCGCTACATTAGTGATGTATGTGGAAGAGGGGGTCGATGCTGCAAATCGTGCGGCATCAAGGCCCCTTTCGCGACAAGGAGGAAGGCATGGCCGCTGATGTGAAGATCGGGCGCGCGCTGATCTCGGTCACCGACAAGACCGGCGTCGTCGATTTCGCACGAGCACTGGTTGACGATTTTGGCGTTGAGATTATCTCGACGGGCGGAACCGCCAAGGCGATTGAGGCTGCGGGCGTGCCCGTTACCCCGATCGAGGAGTTTACCGGCTATCCTGAGATGATGGACGGCCGCGTGAAGACGCTGCACCCCAAGGTCCATGGCGCCCTGCTGTGCCGTCGTGACTCCGAGGAGCACATGGCCCAGGCCAGCGAGCACGATATCAAGATGATCGACCTCGTGGTGGTGAACCTCTACGAGTTCGAGAAGACCGTCGCCGCTCCCGATGTGACCTTTGCCGACGCTATCGAGCATATCGATATCGGTGGCCCCTCCATGCTGCGTTCTGCTGCCAAGAACAACGACTCGGTTACCGTGGTGTGCGATCCGTCCGATTACGCGATGGTTCTCGACGAGATGCGCCGTCACAAGGGCGCGACCACGCTGGGCACTCGCCGCCGTCTGGCCGCCAAGACCTATACGCGTACCGCTGCCTACGACACCGCCATCTCCACGTGGCTCAACGGCTATCTGGCGGAGGAGGCTCCCGAGGCTCCCGCTTCTGCTGGGTTTGTTCCCCCCGCGGCAATCGACCTGCATCTCGAGAAGGTCGAAGACCTTCGCTATGGCGAGAACCCGCATCAGGCCGCTGCCGTCTACCGTTTTGCCGATGAGTTTGGCAACTTTGCCACCTCGGCCAATCCGCTCGTGGGCGCCAAGCAGGTCCAGGGCAAGCCGCTCTCCTACAATAACCTGCTCGATGCCGATGCCGCTTGGAACGCCGTGCGTGAGTTCGACGAGCCCGCGGCTATCATCCTCAAGCATCAAAACCCCTGCGGTTCCGCTGTTGCCAAGACCGTGACCGAGGCTTATGATCGCGCCTTCGCCTGCGATCCCAAGAGCGCCTACGGTGGCATCATCGCCTTGAACCGCGAGGTTCCCCTCGAGCTCGTGGAGCATTTTGCCGACCGCGACAAGCTGTTTGTCGAGGTGCTCATCGCCCCGTCCTTTACCGAGGAGGCGCTGGAGCGCCTGAGCCGCCGCAAGAACCTGCGCGTTCTGGAGACGGGTGGTGCCGATGGCCACGCTCATCTCGAGGCTCGCACCGTTGATGGCGGTATGCTCGTCCAGGCTGTGGACACCGTTTCCGAGGATCCTTCGACCTTCACCTTCCCCACGATTCGCAAGCCTACGGACAAGGAGATGGATGACCTCCTGTTTGCCTGGCGCGTGGTGAAGACCGTCAAGTCCAACGCCATTTTGATCGCCAAGGATCAGTCCGGCATCGGCATGGGTCCGGGCCAGCCCAATCGCGTCGACTCTGCGCTGTTTGCGTGCGAGCGTGCCGAGGAGACCTGCAAGCGCATGGGCGTCGAGGCCGCGGGCTTTGCCGCCGCAAGCGACGCGTTCTTCCCGTTCCGTGATAACGTGGACGTGCTTGCCGCCCATGGTGTGACCGCGATCATCCAGCCCGGTGGCTCGATGCGCGACGAGGAGTCCATCCAGGCTTGTGACGACCACGGCATCGCCATGGTGTTCACGGGCGCTCGTCACTTCCGTCACTAGGAGTTTTGCCGGATCTCGTCGCTTGCTTGAGCGTTGGGGTCCGGCTTTTGCTAAAGGCGTCCCGGTTGGGCAATATGCCGCGTGGTTGCGCGGTACCTTGCTCGGGCCGGGGCGTTTTCGCTATCAAAAATGAGTTTCGCGCGGTTTGAGCCAAAGCCTGCGAGAACGACGGGGCATCATGTCCCGCGTGTTGATATGAAAAAGGAGCCGTGGCCGCTATGACGGTACGTGACGAGGATCTTTTCTCCAATCCTGAGGAGCTTCGTGCCTACAGGGAGTTCTGCGAGACGCAGCAGGCCGTGCCGGACTTCCAGCTGGACCGTCCCGCTCTCGTATGTCGCTGGCGTATGGCGCATAGGCAAGTGCCCCTGCTCAACAGACATATTCGCGCTCTTTCTCAGCGCTTGGTGCAGGGCCGTCCGCTCACTACCAATATGCTCTCGTGGGCAAAGCAGCACGTGGAGTGGTCCTTGGCCGAGGGCACCTATGCCGACCCTAACGGCGTGCTCATGCTGGTGATCGACGTGAACGGCAACGCGGCCATGACTGTGGGCGCCTACGAGCCCTTGACCTCGACATCACATGATGCGCTCGTAGCGCGTGCCGAGCAGGCTCATGCCGAGCAGGCGGAGACGGGTGTGGCCCCGGAGGCCCTTTGCTGCGTGAAGTCGGGCACCCTTTATATGGCTGCTGCGGAAGGGGAGCACCTGTGCGGCTCCATGACGCTTGTGGAGCAGCTGGCGGCAACGCGCGGTTACCGCGTGCTGCGCGCTACGCCCGGCGCTAAAGATGATGCCGTCCGTTCGCTGAACGACCTCGACGGCGCGCACCTGCTCGTCTCTGATGAACACGGCGTGGTTGTGGAGGATGAGACGGCAGAGAACTCGGTGGACGATCTCGCTGTCGCCAATTTCCTGGCCACAGGGGTTGCCAAGCTTTTCTCCTAGTGGGACGCTTGCTTACATTGTTGCCACATGCGGCGGCTTTGCCGTTGCCTGGTTCATAATGGGAAGCGACCGAAAGGGGCTTTTCCATGGCGAAGATCTACATCGTTGAAGATGACGACGCCATTCGCGCCGAGCTCGCTCTGGCGCTTGAGCGTAACGGCTACGAGCCGCTTGCCTGCACGACGTTTGACCATGTGGTCGATGACGTGCTCGAGGCTTCTCCCGATCTGGTGCTGCTTGACCTGAGCCTGCCCCAAACGGACGGGCAATTTATCTGCCGTGAGCTGCGTGCGCATTCGGATGTGCCCATCATCGTGCTCACCTCTCGCACGACAGAGGTCGACGAGGTCATGAGCATGACGCTCGGTGCCGACGATTTTATTCCCAAGCCCTACAGCTTGCGCGTCCTTATCGTGCGCATGCAGGCCTTGCTGCGCCGCAGTACCTCCGCGCATGCCAAGACCGTGCTGAGGCATAACGGGCTTGAATTGGACATGGGCCGCTCCCGTGCGCTATTTGAGGGCGCGGAGGTTGAGCTGACTAAAAACGAGCTGAGAATCTTGAGTTTACTCATGCGCCATGCGGGCTCGATCGTCTCGCGCGAGGCCATCATGCGCGACCTTTGGAACTCCGATACGTTTATCGATGACAACACCCTGACGGTTAATATCAATCGTTTGCGCTCCACGCTCGACAAGATCGGAGTACATGGATATTTGACCACACATCGTGGCCAGGGCTATTCGGTGTAGTGGCGTATGGTCAGGTATTTGAGGTCGCACAGCTCTGCGGTGCTGCTGTCACTGCTGGCCACGGGACTTATCTGCAGCGTTTTGCAGGCTACGAGCGTGCGCACGCAGATTGTGGTCCTGGTCGCTCTCATTGGCGTGGCGGGCACGTTGCTCGGTGCCCTGGTGGACTGGTTTTGCCATCGAAGGTTTTATCGAAGCTTGGAACGATGCGCAGATAATCTCGAAAGCGCTTCATGGGCCATGGAGATGATAGAGCGTCCGGAAGACGCCGAAGGCGAGGCGGTGTATGATGCCGTCCGCGCCATTGCCAAGTGCGCGAACGATGAGGTTGCGGCATATCGCCGGCAGGTGGCGAGCTATCGCGAGTACGTCGAGACCTGGGTGCACGAAGCAAAGACCCCGCTCGTCGCGGCTCATCTTATGCTCGAAAACTTGGACGAGGACCTTGCAGGGGGCGTTCGACCCCAAGAGATGCGTGAGAAGATCGACGCTTTAACAGAGGAGACCGACCGCGTCGAGGGGTATATCGAGCAGGCGCTGTTTTACGCCCGTTCGGAAACGCTCGATCGCGACTATGTGGTTCGAGATGTGCCCTTGCAATCAATCGTTACGTCGGCGATCAAGCGCAATGCACGCACGATGATTTCGGCCCATGTGGCCCCCGTTTGTCGCGGCCTCGACCTTGAGGTGTTCGCCGACGAGAAATGGGTCGAGTTTATCTTGGGGCAGCTTATTCAAAACAGCGTGAAGTATGCGCGCGACGAAGGCGCTCAGCTGGTATTTGCGGCGACCCGTGTGAACGCGGGAGGCGCCGAAGATTGCGTAAAGCTTGTCGTGCGCGATAACGGCTGCGGCGTTCCCGCTGCAGATTTGGATCGCGTGTTCGACCGCGGCTTTACCGGCGAAAACGGCAGGAGCGGTAAGCGTTCCACGGGTATCGGCCTGTATCTGGTCAAGCGCCTGTGCGACAAGATGGGGCTGGGCGTCGCAGCGCGCTCCGAGCGCGGGGAGTTCTTTGAGGTCGAGATCACGTTCCCGACCAATCGCATGCATTATTTTGAGTCGTAGGCGTCTGGCGCGACTCGTGGTGCCTCGGCCTTAGACGGTTGCATATAAAAGGGTCCCGGCTCTTGTGAGTCGGGACCCATCTGCTGCTTTTATTGCGCCCTCACGGGGCGCCAGGTTACTTCACGACCAGGATGTCGCACTCGGTGTTCCGGAGCAGGAACGTGGAAATCGATCCGAGCAGAGCGTACTTGATCGAAGAGAGGCCGCGTGCGCCGCAGAGCACCAGGTCGGGTTGAATGACATCGAGCATCTCGTCCTTGAGCGTCTCGCGGATGCGGCCGGCGCGGATGATGACTTCAACATCGGGAATGTCGGGGTTGGCCTTGGCTTCCTCAACTTGCTTTTCAATCGAGTTCTTGAACGCCTCCTCAAGGCCGTTCACTAGGTCGACAGGGTAGGAGCCGGCGGACTCAAGTGCAGTCGAGTCGATTACATGGCCGATGATGAGCTTGGCTCCGTTGTTCGCGGCGACCTTGATAGCGCGCGCGAGAACAAAATCCTGCTGTTCGGTGCCGTCGAGCGCGACAAATACCTTCGAATAACCCTCGTTCATGTTTGCCTCCTCAATGGCTCTGCGGCTCCCTTGGCCGCGTTGCCTTACAGCGGTTATACCCGGCTTTAATCACCCGGTACCTCTAAATTCTGTAAATGACGGTGCTTTTTTTCGAGCATGCACGCAACGTGGGATAATGGTACGCAAAGTTGTCGCGGCGCTGCATGCCGCGGCCCAGGCGAAAGGCTTCTTTTGGATATCATCGAACTGCTTAAATCGGCCTTCTTGGGTTTGGTCGAGGGCATCACGGAATGGCTGCCCATCTCGTCCACCGGCCATATGATCTTGGTCGATGAGTTTATCAAGCTCAATGTGAGCAAAACGTTTCTCAACATGTTTCTGGTGGTTATTCAGCTGGGTGCGATCCTCGCTGTCTGCGTGCTGTTCTTCCATGAGCTCAACCCGTTCTCGCCCAGCAAGGGCAAGGAGGGGCGCCGCGACACGTGGAAGCTTTGGGGCAAGATCGTGCTCGGATGCATTCCTGCGGCCGCTATCGGCCTGCCGCTGAACGACTGGATGGAAGACCATTTCTACAATGCCCCCGTGGTCGCCGTGGCGCTGATCGTTTATGGTATCGCCTTCATTGTTATCGAGACGCGCCGTGCGCGCATGCGCGAGACCATGGCGGTGCTGCCCGGCGGCCGTCCGGCCGGTGCGCATTTTGCGGCTCCTGCGGCGGGGGAGGACGACGACGAGGACTTTGGCTCCATTGCCACGCTGGATGACCTTTCGTGGAAGACGGCGTTGGGCATCGGGCTGTTCCAGGTGCTTTCACTTGTGCCCGGCACGTCGCGTTCGGGTTCGACTATCATCGGCGGCTTGCTTTTGGGCTGCACGCGCGCGGTGGCGAGCAAGTTCACGTTCTTCTTGGCCATTCCCGTCATGTTTGGCGCAAGCGCGCTCAAGCTCGTCAAGTTCTTCCTCAAAGGTGGCGCCTTCGGTGCGCCCGAGGCGGCGATTTTGGGCGTGGGCTGCTTGATCGCGTTCGTCGTATCGCTCGTTGCCATCAAGTGGCTTATGGGCTTCGTGAAGCGCCACGACTTCAAGGTCTTTGGCGTCTACCGCATCGTCTTGGGCGTTGTCGTGCTTGCGTACTTCTTCATCGCCGTGCCCATGCTGGGGCTCTAAGGGTTGCCGTTTCGTTTGAGATGACAGGCGCCGCTTGGCAAAGGCCGGGCGGCGCCTTTGTTATGCCGTGACGACGTGCTCGGGCATGATGCCGCGAACGAGGTAATCGATTTGCGCTTTGAGCGTCATGCGCCGTAGAGTGTCGTTGGCCTCTTCGGTGCAGAAGGCGGCGTGCGGGGTGACGATGCAGCGCGGATGCTCGATAAGCGCGCGATTGGGCGAGGTCTCATCGGCGAGGACGTCGAGGGCGGCACCCCGGATGCCGCGTGCGCCATTGCTCGAGATGCCCTCGTCCAGTGCGTCGAGGAGCGCTTCTTCGTCGACGATGGGGCCGCGGGCGGTGTTGATAAGGAAAGCGCTGGGCTTCATGATCTCGAGTTCATGGGTGCCGATGAGATTCTCGGTTTGCGGGATAAGCGGGCAATGTAGACTCACCACGTCGGATGCGGTAAGCAACTCGTCGAGGGTCTCCACCTTAGCGCATCCCGCCTGGGCAAGCTCCTCGCGGGTTCTGGTCGGCGCCCATACCACGACGTTCATGCCGAGCGCTTGCGCGATGCTTGCCATGGAGCGGGCGATGTTGCCAAAGAACACCAGACCGATTGTTTGTCCTTGCGTGCGATGCGCAGTGTAGCCGCCGGTCGGTTCCCAGGCACCGCCGAGCACTTCCCGGTTGGAGAACGTGATCTTGCGCATGAGGTCGAGCATGAGGCCCGTTGCGTGCTGTGCGACATCGAGGGAGCAGTAGCCCGGGCAGTTGGTGGTGATGATGCCGTGACGCGCCAGTGCGGCTACGTCAACGTGGTTGACGCCGATGGACATGCTCGAGACGATACGGATGCCCGCTTGCGCCATGGCGTCTGCCGTTGCGCTCGATACAGGGCCGAACTCACCGATAAAACCTTCGCATCCGGCCATCTGCGCGGGATCGGGGTCGACGAGTGGCTCGTGCGCGCACCCGACGAGCTCGATCTGTTCGTCCATGCCCCACTCTCGCAGGATTTGTCGGGCTTTTTCCGTTGAACCGTCTACCATGTAGTACAAGATGCGATGTGCCATGGGCCTCTCTCCTTCGTTAATCTGCCCCTCATTATGCGGCGGCGGGCTGGGCTTTGCACGAAGGCTGGGATGACGTAACGCTAGCGCCACAATCAACGGCGCGGGCGCGTTATGGCGAGGGCATACAATCGTGCATCGTGTAGGGCCCGCTGCTTTTCGCCGTGTTCCCGATGACCTCTCGTGAACCCCTGATGGTCGCGAGCTTGCTTGGGCCGCGCGTCCGCGCGGGCGGCTATACTGGTACGGCTCATATGTCTGGCGCATCGCGCCATCTGGAATGGAGTTTTGTTCATGGCGTACGCCGTCGATATCGATTCGCTCAATCCCGCTCAGCGCGAGGCCGTGCTCACCACCGAGGGCCCGCTTCTGGTGCTTGCCGGCGCCGGTTCCGGCAAGACTCGCGTGCTTACGTTCCGCATCGCTCACATGATTGCCGACCTGGGCGTGCGTCCCTGGCAGATTCTCGCCATCACCTTCACCAACAAGGCGGCTGCCGAGATGCGCGAGCGCCTGGGCGCGCTTTTGCCGGATGGCACGCGCGGTATGTGGGTGTGCACGTTCCACGCCATGTGCGTGCGCATGCTTCGCGAGGATGCGGACCTTTTGGGCTATACCGGCCAATTCTCCATCTACGACGACGACGATTCGCGCCGCATGGTACGCGACATCATGCAGGCGCTCTCCATTGAGCAGAAGCAGTATCCCATCAACATGATCCGCTCCAAGATCTCGGTGGCTAAAAATGCCATGATCGGCCCGGATGAGATGAGTGCCCGTGCGTCGAGTCCTCAGGAGGAAAAGGCCGCGCGCGTCTATGCCGAGCTGGAGCGTCGCCTGCGCGCTGCAAACGCCATGGATTTCGATGACCTGCTGGTGCGCACGCTCGAGCTTTTGCGCAGCCGTCCCGAGGTGCTCGAAAAGTATCAGGAGCGATTCCGCTATATCAGCGTGGACGAGTATCAGGACACGAACCACGTTCAGTACGAGATCGCAAATCTGCTCGCTGCCAAGTACAAGAACCTGATGGTCGTGGGCGACGACGACCAGTCGATTTACTCTTGGCGCGGCGCCGACATCTCCAACATCCTCGATTTCGAGCAAGATTTTGCCGATGCCAAAGTGGTCAAACTCGAACAGAACTACCGCTCGACCGGCCATATCCTTTCGGCGGCAAACGCCGTGGTGCGCCATAACTCGCAGCGCAAGGACAAACGCCTGTTTACCGCGGCGGGCGATGGCGAGAAGATCCATGCCTACCAGGCAAGCGACGAGCGCGATGAGGGCCGCTGGATCGCCTCGGAGATCGACAAACTCCATGACGGCGGCACGTCGTACGACGACATCGCCGTGTTCTATCGCACCAACGCGCAGTCGCGTATCTTGGAAGATATGTTCTTGCGCGCGGGCGTGCCTTACAAGATCGTGGGCGGCACGAGGTTCTTCGACCGCGCCGAGGTACGCGATGTGATGGCCTATCTCAAGATGGTGGTGAATCCTGCCGACGAGATGAGCGTCAAGCGCGTGATCAACACGCCGCGCCGCGGCATCGGCTCCACATCCATCCAAAAGATCGAGATGCTGGCAGCTTCCAATCGCTGCTCGTTTTTCCAGGCGTGCGAACTCGCTTGCGCCGAGACGGGAATGTTCTCGGCCAAGGTCCGCAACGGCCTGGCCGATTTCGTCAATATCGTGCGTCGCGGCCGCCGTATGGATGGTGAGCTCAAAGACGTGGTCGAAGCCATTGTGGAGAGTGCGGGGCTCATTCAAGCCTACCGCAGCGAAGGCACAATGGAGGCCGAGGGCCGCGCCGAGAACATCCAGGAATTCTTGGGCGTAGCCGCCGAATTTGAAGAGACCCATGAGGATATCGAGGGCACGCTGGAGAGCTTGGAGGAGCTTCGTGCCGCCGGCGTCGGCGATGTGGCGCAGGCTCCGGCACAGGCGTTTGCTGCCCCGGTGCCCATCGATGCGCCCCTGGCTTCGAGCGCTGCGCAGGCGGCTGCCGAGATCGAGCGTACGTATGGTCCGTTGACCTGTAAGGCGCTTCCCGCCCTGATGGAATGGCTCGCCCTGCGCTCGGACCTCGACGCGCTTTCTGGACAGTCGAGTGCTATCACCATGATGACCATCCACTCGGCAAAGGGCCTGGAATTCCCCGCGGTGTTCGTCGCTGGCATGGAGGAGGGCATCTTCCCGCACGTTGCCGGTTTTGGCGGCGAGGACGCGGCAAAGCTCGAAGAAGAGCGCCGTCTGGCATACGTCGCGATCACGCGTGCGCGCAAGCGCTTGTTCCTCACCTATGCGGCTATGCGCCGCACCTACGGCTCCACGCAGGCCAATCCGCGCTCCCGCTTCGTGAACGAGATTCCCGATGAGGATATTGAGTTTTCCGGTATCGGGTCATCCGGTTTTTCCGGTACGGGCTGGGAGAAGCGCGGCGATCGTCGCGGAACCTTTGGCTCCGGCCAGGGTTCGGATATGTACGGCGGGCGCGTGTTTGGTTCCTATACGCGCTCGACAGGCGGCTCGGGTGCTTCGGCCGGGTCGTATGACAGCTTCTTTGGCGTGGCGGGGACCGAGCGCCATCGTGGCGTGAGCCCTGATGCCGGCCGCAAGCCGGCGACGTTCGGCAGCGGCGCTACGCGCCCGCGTCAGCAGCAGGCATCTGCCCCGGTCGAGCAGCGTCGTCCCGACGCCGCACGCGCCGCCGAGGTCTTTGCCGCGGGCGACGCCGTGAGCCACAAGACGTTTGGTCCCGGCACGGTTATCTCTGTCGATGGCGACATGATCGAGGTCCAGTTCGAGAAGAGCGGGAAGACCAAGAAGCTCATGAAGGGGTTCGCCCCCATCGTCAAGCTATAGCCCCATCGGCGGGCTGTAGCACCGGATCTTCACCCTCAATCGTTGCTTGCGTACCTTAAGTACGCGGCGCTCCTCTTTCGGGCGAACTTCCGGCACTACAGCTCGCCGATGGTCTGGTCCCGTAGGTTCGGGGCGTCGGGCGCCGCACGCTAGGCGCGGTGCCCTCCTCTTTCAGGGCAATCTGCGGCACTACAGCTCGCCGATGAGTCTTGTCCTGAAGGTTCGAGGCTTCGGGTACCGCACACCGGACGGGTGCGTGGTTACTACCACTCCGCGACAGGCGGGGTCTATTTGGGGGCTGCCGCGGTATCATCCGGTCGTAACGATACAATGCGGGCGATGCGCACCTGCGAGGAAAGGGAGAGAACATGGCAGACGAACTCTATGTCGGCATCGATGTGGGCGGCACTTCGGTCAAGATCGGTGTCGTGACCAAGGAGGGCGACGTTGTCGCCAAGGCGAGCGTTCCCACTCCTCCGCTGGTGGACGAAGCCGGCTACACCGCCGTTACGGATGGCGTCAAGTCTGTGCTCGAGGGTGCAGATATCGACGTTTCCCTGCTCAAGGGCATCGGCCTTGCGGTTCCCTGCCCCGTTCCTGCCGACGGCAACATTTCCGTTGTCGCCAACCTGAGCCTCAATCTGCTGGGCGTGCACGATGCGCTGCAGGCCGTTTTTCCCAGTTCGTATGTGGGCTTCCTCAACGATGCCAACGCGGCTGCCATGGGAGAGCTGTGGAAGGGCGCCGGCGCGGGCTACAGCAGCCTCGTGCTCGTGACGCTCGGCACCGGCATCGGTGCGGGCGTCGTGCTTGACGGCAGGGTGCTTGCAGGTGCCAACGGCGCCGCGGGTGAGCTGGGGCACGTGGTCGTTAATCCCGCGGAGCCGCGCCAGTGCGGCTGCGGTCGCCATGGCTGCCTTGAGCAGTACGCCTCCGCCACGGGCATCGTCAACAGCTACCGCATGGAATGCGAGAAGCGCGGCTGCGAGCCCGTTGAGCTTTCCGGTCCCTCCGATTCGCGCAGCGTCTTCGAGGCGCTTGTCGCGGGCGACGAGGCCGCTTGCGCCGCCGTCGATACCATGGCGGACGCTTTGGGTTTCGAGCTCGCCAACGCTGCGTGCTCCTTCGACCCCGAGGTCTTCGTTTTGGGTGGCGGCGTTTCTGCTAGCGCCGAGCACTATCTTGACCGTGTGACCGAGGTCTTTAAGAAGATGACGCTGTCCTGCTGCGCGGGCACGCCTATTACCGTGGCCTCACTTGGCAACGACGCCGGCATGCTCGGCGCCGCTTATTACGCGGTTACCAACGCGTAGCGCATCTCGACAAAGCGATCTAAACGAAAGGGGCACCTCACGTGGTGCCCCTTTTCGCTAATCCGGTAACTAGTGTCGCCTTGCGCTAGACAAGGGTGATGAGTTTCATCAGCAGATCGACGGTGCCCACATTGTAGCCGGCGGTTGCATAGACGCCGCGCAGGCTGCCGTCGGGCTGTTTGCAGGCGAGGACCGTGAGCGGCAGCTTCTCGGGGTTCGCGAACATGCGTCGAGCGAGCTTCTCGGGAAGCTCGGTAAAGTCGTCGTAGGCGACGGTCACGTTGGTGAGCGTCGGCAGCGTGCGCGCGAGCGTCGGATCTTCGAGTTGGGCAGGATCGCTGACAACAAAGACGAGCGGCAAGTCGGCTTCGGCGACGCGCTCGGCTTGCTCGCGCAGCTCGTTGAGCAGGTGCTCGGTGGGCTCCATGCCAGGCTCCAGGAACGAGATGGCAACGGGGTGCGAGTCGGTGCCGTGCTCGGAGGCGATTGCGGCGGCGTCGACGGCGTTGCCCTCGGCGTCGTGCAGGACGAACGCCTCGAGCGCGATATCTTCAAGCATCTGCGAGGCCTCAGGCTCGCGCAGGACGAGCTCGATGGGCTCATCGGTTCCCGCATCAGTTACATGGAAGGTACGCTCGGCTGCCTGCGTGTCGCCGTTGGGCAGGCGCGTGCTGCATACCAGGCGGTAATCGCCGGCGGGAAGCGGCAACGTGCACGAGCCGTCCTGAACCGCGGAGCCCCAGAAGTCAAGGGCCTCGAAGCCCAGGGCGCGAGTTCCGGCAACCGTGACGCTCGTCTCCAAGCGAGCGACGCTCCAAGCCTGGAAGTACCCGGGACCGGGCTCCACGCTGGAAGTGAACGTGACGTCGGCGGTGTGCTCGGCGCGCTCGACGGCCACAAATGTGCCCTCATGGTAATACTCGATGGCGCGATCGTGCGGGTTTTGACGGGCAGCGATACCAAAGGTGCGGCAGATAGCCACGAACAGCGCGTGACACGTGACGGGGCTGCCCTGGCGCGAAAGCCAGGCGCCGCGTGGGCTGGCACAGAGCTTCTTGACATGCTCGGAGGCGGTGAAATCGAGGTTCTCGCAAATCATGTTCCAGACGCGGCGCGGATCTGCTCGGAATTCCTCGACAGTCGCGGCGTCAAACGTCTCGGCAAAGTATGAGCGGAAGCTCGAGAGCTGTTCAAACATGATGCGTGGGGCAAGGACGTACTTCACATAGAGTTCCTCGGCATCGTCTTTTGCGCCTTCGCGATTAAGGTAGTCGATGGCGGCGTCGTGCATCGCGCGAGCGCCCGCCAGATGGTCTTCGAGGACATCGGCGGTAAGGTCGCGGAAGTCCTTCGAGGTGAGGGTCGAGAGCAGCTGGGCGCGGTCGGCGCCGTTGTCCACGGCGAGGAAACGATCCACTTCGGGGGCGTTGGCGAAAGCCTGCTCGTAGTAGGCGAGGCATTCATCGTTGCCATGGCCTGCGGCGGTAGCCAGACGGCGCGCCTCTTCAACAAAGCCCGCCACGCGCTCGGTGCGCATCTGGTCGGCTTCATGCTTGCGGGCGCGACCTTTCGCCGCCTGCTCGGGCGTGAGCGGGCATGAAGGGGCGGGGTGATCGGCCGGGGCGTGGACGTCGATATCGCGCCATGCAGCGGCTGCCGCCGTGTCCACGTCGTGCAAGGTGAGCTCCACGTGGTCGCATTCGCCGGTGTTGACCAACGCATCTGCCATCTGGGCCTCGGTCGCGGCGATGACGCGCAGCGTTCCCTCGCCGATCACGATTTGGGCATGGCCGTCTTCGTCGGTGATGAGATGCGCGATATCGCCCCATTCGGCGGAGTTCACGAGCGTCAGGCGCACGTAGGCATCGCAAGCAGGTGCGCCGTCCTTATCGGTGACCGTGACCGTAAGTTTGACGGTGGGACCGTAGGCCGCCGTCTGGTTCACGATAACCTGGCTGCCCTCGCGCGCAAGGATGCTGCGATCGCGCTCGAAGTCGCAGCCGTAGTCGGAGAACAAGCGCGTGTGCACCAGCATGGCGCGGCCGGAGGCGGCGGTGAACCAGCCGCGGTTGAGCGCCTCTTCGGGCTCACAGGCGCCCAGGTAGTACCATTCGCCGTCGACGTACGCCTCGACCCAGGCGTGGTTGTCGTCGCAGTGGGCCCACAGGGGGGTGTAGATCTGGCGGGCGGGGATGCCGTTTGCGCGCAGCGCGGTGACCAGGTAGGTTGATTCCTCGCCGCAGCGGCCGTTGCCGGAGGCCAGCATACCCAACGGTCCCAGGGTGCGCTCGTCGGCGGTCTGATAGGTTGCGGTCTCGCAGCACCAATAGTTGGTCTCGAGCACGGCGTCATGCGCGCTCATGCCTGCAATGCGATCTGCAAGCTCCTTGCGCAGGATGGGCCACGAGTCTACGAACGGCTCGTTGTTCACGCGCGGAGTGGCGACGAAGTGAATGAAGATGTCTTCGTCTACGTCGCAGCACCACGGCGAGGTGGCGCGCAGCTCGACGGCCTGGCGCGCGATGGACTCGAATACAGAGAAATCGGCATCGAACACATCGGTGAGCGGCAGGGTGCCGTAGTAGTTCTTGATCAGTGCGGCGACGTCGGCGTTATCGACGCGGGCGAGGCCGGCGGCGATGGTGCTCGCAAGCGGCTCGAGCAGCTTGGCGCGCTCGTCGAATTTAGCCTGAGCAAAGGATGCGAAGGCGGGGGAGAGGATGCGCATACGTTAGTTCTCCTTGATCTTGACGGCCAAAACGGTGTCCACGGGGTCGGGCAGGTAGGGGGAGGGGCCCAGGTCGGCAAAGGCGATGTCGGGGTAGTCGCTGTGCGTCCAGCTGCAGGAGAGCTTGACCTCGCTGCCGTCGCGCAGAAGGCGGATGGACTCGATGCGGTCCTTGGGGACGCCCATCAGAGGTACGGGACCCAGGGCGTTCTCATACAGATGGAAGTAGTACGTGTTGCCGTTGCGCGTGATGCGGCCCCATTCGGGGCGCTCGGGCTCGATGGGGCCGCCCGTGGCCACGCCCGCGCCGTAGATGCTCTGCGAGTTACGGTCCATCCAGGCTCCGATCTGCTTCAGGATGGCGCAGGACTGCTCCGGGAAGCGGCCCGTGGCGTCGGGGCCGACATTGAGAATGAGGTTGCCACCCTTGGAGACGCACTCGACGAGCTTGTGAATGAGCAGCGACGACGGCTTGTAGTTGGTGTCGGTGGAGCAATAGCCCCAGTTGTCGTTCATGGTGATGCAGGATTCCCAGGCAAGGGGGTTGCCCTCGGCGTCTAGGATGCCGCTCGGCGGGATGATGCGCTCGGGCGTCACGAAGTCGCCGTGGTAGGGCGTGGGGTTGCACTCGGCGAGCGAGCCGTAGCCCTCGCCCGAGACCTCGAGGCGGTTATCGGTGATGACCTGCGGCTGCAGCTCGCGCACCATGCTCATGAGCTCGGTTGCGCGCCAGGTTTCGCCGCGCATCTTCATGCCGTTGACGGGAGAATCGTAGGCGAAGTCGAACCACAGCAGGTCGAGCTTGCCGTAGTTGGTGCACAGCTCGCGCACCTGCTCGTGCATGTAGTCGAGATAGCGGTTGAAGTCACGCTTCTCGTTACTGCCGGCAACGGGGTCGTTGCGCAGCGGGGCCTGGCGGTCGCCATACTGCGGGAAGTCGGGGTGGTGCCAGTCGATGAGCGAGTAGTACAGGCCAACCTTCAGGCCCTCGGCGCGGAAGGCCTCGAGGAACTCGGCGACGATGTCGCGCCCGAAGGGGGTTTTGGTCGATTTCCAGTCGGTGGTCTGCGTGTCATACAGGCAAAAGCCGTCGTGGTGCTTTGCCGTGAGCACGGCGTACTTCATGCCGGCCTCACGCGCGGCGCGTGCCCAGGCGCGAGCATCGAATGCGTACGGGTTGAACTCATCGAAATAAGGCCGATACAGTTCCTCAGGCATTTCCTCATCGCTGCGAACCCATTCTCCGCGAGCGGGGATCGAGTACAAACCGAAATGAAGGAAAAGACCGAAGCGATCGTGCAGGTACCATTTCATTCGTTCGTTATACCGAACGCGATCAAACTGATAAGCCATGGAATCTCCGTCCTGTTGCCGTCGTTTTGTGTGCAAACAACTGGGTGCGGGCCGCGAAAGGTAGTTATTTAGGCGTGAGCGGTAAGTCGACCCACCGTTTACCTGCTCAGATAGTCATGTTAAAGCATCGTAAACGGAGAGACAGGGCGAATTTAATACAATAAGATGCAATGCGTGATTCCTCGAAGACGAAAGACTTCGAAGGGCTCGCAAAGGAAAAAGGGTGCCCGCGATTCTGGATGGCTCGCAGGCGCGAAAGGAGAGTTTTCATGGACTTGGAAAACAAGCTTAACCCCGCCGTTTCCCGCCGTGGCTTCGTTGGTGCCGCCGCTGCCGGCGCCGCCGCTCTCGGTCTTGCCGCTTGCGGCAACACCGGTTCCGATGCCTCCAAGGGCTCCGCTGCCGGCTCTAGCTCCAGCTCTGTCGAGGAGATCGTCGCCGATAAGGACGGTTTCGTCGTCAAGGCCGAGAAGACCGACGGCAAGGCCCCCAAGAACGAGTGCATCATCGCGCTCGAGGGCGAGATCCAGAACATGCATCCCATGAACTGGTCCGACGGCAACTCCGGCAACGTCGTGTACTACATCTACGACTCCCTGTATGCATTCGACGAGGATTACAACCTCGTTCCGAAGGCTGCCGACTCCTATGAGGTCTCTGAGGACGGCTGCACCTACACCTTCCACATCCATGAGGGCATCACCTTCGAGGACGGCACCGCTCTCGACGCCGACGCTATCGTCACCAACTACCAGGAGTGCATCAAGAAGGAGAACGGCTGGCGTCGTCGCCGCATGTTCATCCGCACCATCGATGACAACACCGAAGAGACCCGCATCGACAACGTGTACAAGGTTGACGACGATCCGCTGACCGTCGCTTTCCACCTGCCGAAGCCCTACGCTCCGTTCATGAACTCCATCACGCAGTTCTACATCGTTAACCCCAAGATCATCACCGACCCGGATTACGATTACGGCAAGAAGTCCGCTGGTTCCGGTCCTTACATCCTCGAGGAGTATGCAAAGGGCGATCACTGCTCGCTCGTCAAGAACGACAAGTACTGGGGTGGCCAGAAGGACGAGGGCAAGGTCACGATCGACCGCGTCGACTTCAAGGTCGTTCCCGAGGCCGGCTCCCGTATCGCCGCTCTCCAGACCGGTGAGGCTACGGTCATCTACCCGATGCCGACCGACCAGGTTGCAACCGTCCGCAGCGCTGGCGACATCAACATGGTCTCCATGCCCTCCACCACCATGCGCTATGTGACCCTCAACACCAACGTCAAGGAGCTCTCCGACGTTCGCGTGCGTCAGGCCATGAACTACGCCTTCAACCAGGACGAGTACGTCAAGGTTATGTACGCTGGCGCCGCTACCCCGGCTACCTCCGTGCTGCCCGCTCTCGTGCCCGGCTACAAGGAGCAGGAGCCGTTCGCCTATGACGTCGAGAAGGCTAAGAAGCTTCTCAAGGAGGCCGGCTACGAGGACGGCTTCAAGGTCAAGATCATCGGCGATAACTCCACCACCGAGACCAAGGGTATGACCTTCGTCATGCAGCAGCTCAAGGAAGTTGGCATCGAGGTTGAGGTTCTCCCCAACGAAGCCGCTACCAACGCCGAGATCGCCGCTGAGCCCGAGGACACCACCGAGATCCAGATGTGGTACGTCAACTGGTCTCAGTCTGACGCCGATGGCTTCATGCGTTCGCTGCTCTCCACCGCTATGACTCCTCCGACCGGTTACAACACCGCCTTCTGGAAGAACGACGAGTTCGACAACGAGCTGCAGCTCGGCAACGAGGCTACCACCGAGGAAGAGCAGAACAAGCACTACGGCAAGTGCCAGGATATCGTCTGGCCCGAGTGCCCGTGGCTGTACCTTGCTTCCGACAACACGCTGATGTCCTACAAGGCTTACCTCACCGGCATCAAGTACGTTGCCCAGGGTATCGACGTCATCCACGCTAAGCTCAACGCTTAAGGCTGCGCGTGTTTGATTCTGTAAGCTGACAAGCAAGCAGTTTTTGCTGCCGGCCTCCCGCCTGTGGGGGTCGGCAGCTTTGCAGTTTGATTGTCTTTGATTTGAAAGGGGAGGGAGCTTAATGGGGAAATACACCATCAAGCGAATCATCAACATGATTCCGCTGCTATTCGTTATCTCCATCATCATCTTCTTGTTCATTCACCTCATCCCCGGTGACCCCGCCCGCCAGATTGCCGGTCCTACCGCGACCATCGGCGAAGTGGACGAGATTCGCAACCAGCTCGGTTTGAATCAGCCTTTGGTTCCGCAGTACATCAAGTGGATTACCGGTATCTTCACGGGTAATTTCGGTGTGTCTTATGCCAATAAGACCACCGTGGTCGCGCTCCTTGCGCCCCGTCTGCCCATCACGATCTACCTGACCATCTGCTCCATCACCTGGTCGGCGATCCTGGGCATCATCATCGGCGTCCTGGCTGCTGTGAACCGCGGTCGCGCCTTCGACCTTATCGGCATGGTTATCGCCATCGCCGGTATCTCGCTGCCTAACTTCTGGTTGGGCCTGCAGCTCATGCAGATCTTTGCCGTGAACCTGAGGATCCTGCCTACGGGCGGCCTTGAGTCTTGGAAGGGCTACATCCTGCCCTCCATCGCCATGGGCGCTGGCATCATGTGCATCCTTGCGCGCGTGACGCGTTCTTCGATGATCGAGAACTTGGGCAAGGACTACATTCGCACCGCGCGTGCCAAGGGTCTGCCCGAGCATCGCGTGATCATGCGCCATGCGTTCAAGAACTCCTCCATCGACGTCATTACCGTCACCGCGTTGCAGATCGGCGCCCTGATCGCCGGCTCTGTCGTGGTCGAATCGGTTTTCTCGATTCCGGGCCTGGGCCGTTTGCTCGTCGATTCCATCGGTTTCCGTGATTACGAGGTCGTGCAGGCGCTCATCTTGTTCTTCTCGCTGGAGTACATGGTGATTAACCTGCTGGCGGATATCCTATACGGCATCATCAACCCGCGCGTGCGCTACGAATAGGAGGTTGCCATGTCTGATACCAATGTAAAAGCTGCCTCCGCAACGCTCGAGGCTGAGGAGCTGCCCAAGGCGCAAAGTCCCGTCAAGCAGTTCGTCAAGAAGTTCTTGCGCCGCAAGACTGCCGTTATCGGTTTCCTGTTTATCATCTTCATCTTGATTCTGGCTGTGATTGGACCGAGCATCACGCCGTATGATCCCAACGCATACGACTACAGCGCGATTCTGTCTGGCCCTTCCGCCAGGCACATCTGGGGCACCGACGAGTTCGGTCGCGATGTCTTTAGCCGTATTCTCGCCGGTACGCAGCTGTCGCTCGGCACGGCTCTTACCGCCTCGGTCATCGGTACCGCAGCGGGCGTCGTCTTGGGCCTTGTCGCAGGCTTCTTCGGCGGCATCGTCGATTCGTTCATCATGCGCGTCTGCGACGTCATGTTCGCATTCCCGGGCATCCTGCTCGCTATCGCTATCGTGGCCATCATCGGTCCGGGTATTACCAACATCATGATCGGCGTGGCCGTGTTCACCGTGCCTTCGTTCGCGCGTATCATTCGCGGTGCGGTGCTCGAGGTACGCGGTGAGCTCTATGTCGAAGTGGCGCAGTCTATCGGCTGTTCCTCCGCGCGCACCATGTTCGTGCACATCTTCCCGGGTACTATGCAGGCCCTCATCGTTAACTTCACGATGAACATCGGCGGCGCTATCCTTTCGGCATCGTCCCTGTCCTTCCTGGGCTTTGGCGCATCCGTGACTCAGGCCGAGTGGGGCGCGATCCTGTCTCAGGGCCGCAACTACCTGGCCATCGCCCCGCACCTGGTCCTGTATCCCGGCCTGGTGATTTTCTTGACCGTGCTTGCCTTCAACCTGTTCGGTGACGGTCTGCGCGATACGCTCGACCCACGACTGAACTAAGGAGGCCCTGATGTCTGAAACTCTTTTGGAGGTCAAGGACCTCAGAACGCAATTCAAGCGTGGCAAGAAGGATTGGATCACGGCCGTAAACGGCGTGTCCTTTAACGTCAACGCTGGCGAGATCGTGGGCCTGGTGGGCGAGTCCGGCTGCGGTAAGTCCGTAACCTCGCTTTCCGTCATGCGCCTGCACAACGAGCGCCTGACCAAGATCACGGGCTCCATCAAGTTCGGTGGTAAAGAGGTTCTCGACCTCACCACGAGCGAAATGCAGTCCATGCGCGGCAACGAGATGTCCATGATCTTCCAGGAGCCTATGTGCGCTCTCGACCCGATCATGCGCATCGAGGACCAGCTTACCGAGGCCATCAGCCTGCACAACACCAGCTTGAGCAAGGCCGAGGTTCACGAGCGCTGCGTCAACGCCCTTAAGCTCGTGGGCATCCCCGAGCCCGAGATGACGCTTCGCAACTATCCGCACGAGCTTTCGGGCGGTATGTGCCAGCGCGTCATGATCGCTATGGCTATGTCCTGCGAGCCCAAGCTGCTGATTGCCGACGAGCCTACTACCGCTCTCGACGTGACCATCCAGGCGCAGATCCTGGCCCTGATGGAAGACATCCGCAACCGTCGCAACACCGGTATCCTGCTCATCACGCACGACCTGGGTGTTGTTGCCGAGACCTGCAGCCGCGTCATCGTCATGTACGCCGGCAACATCGTCGAGGAAGCACCGGTCAAGGAGCTGTTCGCCAACCCGCAGCACCCCTACACCGAGGGTCTTATCGCCTCGGTGCCGCGCCTGGGCAAGCGCCTGCACCGCCTGCCGTCCATTCCCGGCTCCGTGCCCGATCTGGCCGTCATGCCCGAGGGCTGCCGTTTTGCCCCGCGCTGCAAGTACGCGCAGGAGTCCTGCAAGCAGAAGCTGCCTGAGCTCCAGACGGTTTCTGAGGGTCACCGCTGCGCATGTCCGTTCTATCGCAATGCTCGAGAGGGGGCTCAGCAATAATGAGTGCAACTGAGACCAAGCCACTGCTGTCCGTTCGTCACCTGAGCAAGAAGTTCCCTGTGGGCAAGGATTTCTTTGGCCGCGCTAATAAGTTCGTGCATGCGGTGAACGACGTGTCCTTCGACATCATGCCTGGCGAGACCTTCTCGCTCGTAGGAGAGTCCGGCTGCGGCAAGTCCACCACCAGCCGTCTGATCAATCACCTCATCACGCCTAACGAGGGAGAGATCCTCTTTGAGGGCAAGGACGTGGCGAAACTCTCCGAGAAGGAGGTTCGCCCCCTGCGCGCCGAGATGCAGATGGTGTTCCAGGATCCATATGGATCGCTTAATCCCCGCATGAAGGTGCAGGACATCATCAGCGAGCCGCTGCTTGTCCACACCAAGATGAGCCAGGGTGAGCGTCTGAAGAAGGCGCAGGAGCTGCTCGAGGTCGTTGGCCTTTCGGCCAGCCACGGCGAGCGCTATCCGCACGAGTTCTCCGGCGGCCAGCGTCAGCGTATCGGCATCGCCCGCGCGCTTTCGGTTAACCCTAAGCTCATCATGGCCGACGAGCCCGTTTCGGCTCTCGACGTGTCCATTCAGGCTCAGGTTCTGAACCTTCTTCGCGATGTTCAGGAGCAGTACAACCTGACGTATCTGTTCATCTCCCACGACCTTGCCGTCGTCGAGATGATTTCCGATCGCATTGGCGTCATGTATCTGGGTTCGCTTATGGAAGTTGCTCCCAATGAGGACCTCTACAGCAACCCGCTGCATCCCTACACTCAGGCCCTGCTCTCCGCCGTGCCCATTCCCGATCCTTCGGTCGAGAAAAAGCACGTGCTCATCGAGGGCGACCTGCCGAGCCCCACGAACATTCCTTCGGGCTGCCCGTTCCATACACGCTGCCCGCATGCTACCGAGAAGTGCAAGACTGAGGTTCCGCAGATGACGGAGCATACTCCGGGCCACTTTGTGAAGTGCCATTTCCCGGGCGTAAAGATCTAGTCGATCGCCTGACATATGCGCAACCTAGAAGGGGGGAGACGTCAACGGACGCCTCCCCCTTCCCTTATGTGACAGCAAAACGACAGGTTTATTTTGTCACATTTTCACAGGTTCTTCACATTTTTGGCTCGGACCAGTGCAATGCGAGAGATGTGACAAATAAACCCGCGGCGTGTCGTATCGCGGGCGTACCTTGAGTTCGTGCTACCATTTATTCGTTTGAGTACATCCGTGCAAATGGAGGAATATCCATGGCTAACGTTCTTGTTTTTGGCCACCAGAACCCCGATAACGACGCCATCATGTCTGCCGTCGTGCTGTCTCAGCTTCTCAACCAGGTTGAGTACGCTGGCAACACCTACGAGGCTTGCACTCTGGGCGCCCTGCCTGCAGAGTCTGCAAAGCTTCTTGCCGACGCCGGCGTGGCCGAGCCCCGTCAGATCGCGGCGGTCGAGGAGGGCCAGCTTGTGCTCCTTACCGACCACAACGAGAGCGCTCAGTCCGTTGAGGGTCTGAAGTCTGCAACCGTTTTCGGCGTGGTCGACCATCATCGTATCGGCGACTTTGAGACTGCCGGCCCCCTCCACTACCTCGCCTTCCCCTGGGGTTCCAGCTGCACGATCGTTGCCAAGGTCGCCCAGATGCTTGGCCTTGAGCTTTCCGACGTCCAGGCCAAGTTGCTGCTTTCGGCCATGATGACCGACACGCTCATGCTCAAGAGCCCCACCACCACCGATGTTGACCGCGCCGTGGCCGCCCAGCTGGGCGAGCAGGTGGGCGTCGACCCCGTCAAGTTTGGCATGGAGGTCTTCCTCACTCGCCCCTCCGGCTCCTTCACTGCTGCCGAGATGGTGGGTAACGACATCAAGATGTTCGAGCCCGCCGGCAAGAAGCTCCTCATCGGCCAGTACGAGACGGTCGACAAGAGCCGTGCCCTCGGCATGATCGATGAGATTCGCGAGGCCATGCGCGCCTATGCTGCCGAGAAGGGTGCCGACGGTATCGTCCTGTGCATTACCGACATCATGGAGGAGGGCTCGCAGGTGCTTCTCGAGGGCGACACCGAGTTTGCTCAGAAGGGCCTCGCCATCGCAGACGAGCATGACGGCGTGTGGATGCCCGGCGTGCTTTCTCGCAAGAAGCAGGTTGCTGCGCCCATCATCGCCGCTGCCGAGTAAATTCGGTTGCATATGTCACGTAACTCTGCCTAAAACGGTGTAGATTTGCGCCGGGTGGGTAGGATAATCGCAGACGCAAGGTTTAGCGCGACTCGCATAACAGCGGGCCGCGCTTCTTTTAAGCTACGTGCAAGGAGGCCGCCTATGGAATCATGCGACCAGCTCTTCGATGCCGCTCAGAGGAAGCGCCTTGAGCGCCACGACCTGTGGGACCGGGTCACATCAAACGGAACGATATCCGCGGCGGTGATGGTCCTCGCCGCTATTGCCGCTGTTGTTTGCGCGAATACCGCTGCATACGAGCCCATCCATCATTTTTTGGAGCAAGAGCTCTTTGTGGGCTTGGGCTCGCTTACGGCCGGACTCACCGTGGAGGTCTTCGTCAACGACTTCCTCATGGCGATTTTTTTCCTGCTCGTAGGTATTGAGCTTAAATACGAGATGACGGTGGGCGAGCTCACCAATCCGCGCCAGGCCATGCTGCCGATGCTTGCCGCTGTGGGTGGCGTGGTGGCGCCTGCCTGCATATACGCGTTTTTTAACAAGGGCGGTGCGATTCACGGGTGGGCCATCCCCATGGCGACCGACATCGCGTTTGCGCTGGGCGTTATGTCGCTTTTGGGCAATCGCGTGCCCAACGGCGTGCGCGTGTTTTTCTCCACGCTGGCCATCGCCGACGACCTCATTTCGATTCTCGCAATCGCCATCTTCTACGGACAGAGCCCCAACTTGCTTTGGTTGGCGGCTGCCGTGGTGGTAACGGTGCTTCTGGTTTTGCTCAATCGCACGCGTCACTTTAGGCTTGCACCCTACACCATCTTGGGTTTAGTCCTGTGGTTTTGCATGTTCAAATCGGGTATTCACGCTACGCTCGCCGGTGTGATTCTGGCTTTTACCGTACCTGCCAAGTGCGGCGTCAAGCTTTCGAACCTTACCGACTGGCTTGGCGAGATCATGCCCGAGCTTGATGACCATTTTGACGAGGATGCGCACGTGCTGGGCCAGCACGACTTCACGCATGCTGCCACGCGCGTGGAACGCGTGATGCACCGCGTGACCCCGCCGCTGCAGCGCTTGGAGCACTACATCAGCACTCCGGTAAACTTCTTGATTCTGCCTATCTTTGCTTTTGTCAATGCGCAGGTGCGTTTGGTGGGTGTGGATATGGGCGCCTTGCTGGTTGATCCCGTGACGCTCGGCACGTACTTTGGCATGCTGCTGGGCAAGCCTCTGGGCATCTTTGGTGTGACGTTCGTGCTCGTGAAATTTGGTCTGTCCGAGCTTCCACGCCGTGTGACTTGGAAGCATATCGTGGGCGTGGGCATCCTGGGTGGCATTGGCTTCACGATGTCGATTCTCATCGCCGGCCTGGCGTTCCCGGCCGCCGAGTTCGAGGTCCTTGCTGCCAAGGCTGCTATCCTGGGCGCCTCGGTTACCGCTGCGGTTGTGGGCATGATCTACATGAGTCGAGCCTGTCCGCGACGATAGCACTACCCCTGAATAAAAAGAGATAAAGGCGAACCCGTCGCTAGGTCTATCTGGACGTAGCGACGGGCTTTTTGACGGTGAACGGTGTGATTTTGCCCGTGAACAGCAAAATGTGACAGATTAAACCTGTCGACTTGGTGTCACATGGGGGAGAGGGGAGGGGATTATTCTACCGTGCCGTAGAGGGAACCCCAGCCGTGGGCGGCGAGGGACGAGTTGAGCTGGTCGCAGAGGCGCGAGCGCTCATATATGCCTGGCGGCAGCAAGGTTACGATCTCCATGAGGTCGGCGGGAAGGTCGAGGATTTCGGCTTGCACGACAAGGTCGAGTCGGTCGATTTCATGCTTATCGGAATACAGGCCGTCGACCAGACGCTGAAGCTCTCCGTACTCATCTGCTTGAAATGAGCCAATGCGCATGTTTCCTCCTCGCTCTCTTTTGCGCCCTCGTATAAAGCGCGGCGCCGGTAAAGCTATACTTTAGCGGAGTGTATCAACGCCGGCGAGTGAAAGGCCGATTATGCAGACGATATATCAGCAGATGAACCCAGACGAGCTTGCGCAGACGATTTCCTCGCTTAAAGACGAGGTGGCTGCTGTCAAGGCTCGTGGCCTGGCGCTCGACATGGCTCGCGGCAAGCCTTCTCCGTCGCAGGTGGACATCTCGCGCCCCATGCTCGATATCTTGAACTCTGCATCCGACCTACATGACGGCAGCGTGGACTGCAGCAACTATGGTTGCTTTGAAGGCATTCCCTCCGCACGCAAGCTCGCCGGTGAGTTTTTGGGCTGCCCTGCCGAGCAGACGCTTGTGCTGGGCTCTTCCAGCCTTTTGATCGAGCACGACATCGTGGGCACCTTCTGGCGCTGCGGAACATGCGGCTTCGAGCCTTGGTCGGCCTACGGCGCGGCGCATGCGGGCGAGCCGGTCAAGTTCCTGTGCCCCGTGCCTGGCTACGACCGTCACTTTGGTATCACGGAGGACCTGGGCATCGTCAACATCCCGGTCGCCATGACCGAGGACGGCCCGGATATGGATGAGGTCGAGCGCTTAGTCGCTGCAGACGATTCCGTCAAGGGCATCTGGTGCGTTCCCAAGTACTCGAACCCTACGGGCATCACCTTTAGTGAAAAGACGGTGCGCCGTCTGGCTGCCATGCCCT
This sequence comes from uncultured Collinsella sp., assembly GCA_934654625.1. Classification (GTDB taxonomy): domain Bacteria; phylum Actinomycetota; class Coriobacteriia; order Coriobacteriales; family Coriobacteriaceae; genus Collinsella. The sequence goes on from CAKUGM010000001.1 coordinate 251,993, forward strand.
GCGCCGCTCCCGACTTCCGTATCCTGTGGGATAACGCCTACTGTGTGCACGACCTGTATGACGAGACCGATGAGCTCGCCAATATCTTCGACATCGCCCGCGAAGCCGGAACCGAGGACCGCGTGGTCGCGTTCGCCTCGACCTCCAAGATCACCTTCCCGGGCGCGGGTATCGGCTTTGTGGGAGCCTCTCCTGCGGTGCTCGCCGAGTTCGCGCACCATCTCAAGGCTGGCCTTATCAGCGCCGACAAGCTCAACCAGCTGCGCCACGTGCGCTTCCTGCCCACGCTCGAGGCCGTGCGCGAGCACATGAAGAAGCACGCCGAGTTCCTGCGCCCGCGCTTTGAGTGCGTGGAGCAAAAGCTCGCCGAGGGTCTGGGCGATACCGGCTGCGCCACTTGGACGCATCCTCGCGGCGGCTACTTTGTCTCGTTCGACGGCCCCGAGGGTTCGGCCAAGCGCGTGGGCGCACTTTGTGCCGAGATGGGCGTCAAGCTCACTACGGTTGGCGCCACCTGGCCGTATGGGGATGACCCGCACGACACCAATATCCGTATCGCTCCGAGTTATCCCACGGTGGAAGAGCTTTCCGTCGCGCTCGACGTTTTGGTGCTTGCCGTCAAGCTCGTTTCTGCCGAGCTTGCCGCCGAGACGTCCGAGCTATCCGAATAGCACGCACTGCCCAGGCGTTCGAACTCGCTGCCGCGAGAGGGGCGCATCACTATTTCCGAGTCCGAGGGGATTGTCATGATCTTAACCGCTCGCTATGTTCTGCCCATTGTAGGGCGAGCTATCGAAAACGGCGCCGTAGTGGTGCAAGACGGCCGCATTGCCGCCGTGAGTACCCTTGATGAGCTGCGCTACTGGTATCCGGATGACGAGGTGCGCGACTTCGGCACCGCAGCGCTCATTCCCGGTTTTGTAGACGCCCATAGCCATCTGGAGTATTCCACCATGGGCGGTATCTTCGAGGACGTGCCGTATGCTCCTTGGAAGGCCCGCATTGTGGAGAAGAGCCGCCTGCTTGCGCCGCAGGACTGGGAAGACGCCGCGATGCTGGGTGCCGTGCAGGCGCTTTCGGCGGGCATCACCACCATCGCCGACGTTACGCAGACCGGAGCGCCCCTGCGCGCCATCGCCGCGACCGGTCAGCATGGCGTGATCTACCGCGAGGTCACCACTCCAAAGAAATGCGACGTCGAGGCCGATATGGCCGCTGCCGACCGTGACATCCAGGACTGGCGCGCCTTTGCCGCCGATCGCGATATGCTCGTGCGCGTGGGTATCGGACCGGGCTCCATCTATGCCGTGCACCCCGAGGTCTTGCGCGCCATTGGCGAGTATGCCGACGAGCAGACTCCCGTCGCTGTCCATGTGGCGGGTTCGCGCGAGGAAGCGGACTTCATCCGCTACGGCTCCTCGCCGTTTGCCCTTGCCGCAGATAGCGAAGAGTCCCATGCATACGAGGGACTGCAGTCTGATACCTTCCTGCCCACGGGCGTCTCTCCCATCCGCTACGCGCTCAACTGGGGTATCCTTTACGCTCCCGAGGTCGTGGTGATCCACGGCATCTGCATCGAGCCGGGAGACATCGATCGCTTGGCCGAGCAAAACGTGGGCGTCGTCGCTTGCCCACGCTCCAACGCCAAGCTCGGCAACGGCGTGACTCCGCTGCTCGCCTTCCGCGACGCGCATATCCCCGTGGCGTTGGGCACCAATTCGCCTGCTGCGGCAGACTCCACCGATCCTTTGGAGGAGATGCGCTTTGGCCTGTTGCTGCAGCGCGCCACGTCGGGTGACAAGGGATTCCTGTCTGCCCACGATATGCTGCGCATGTCCACCATCGACGCGGCGCGTCTTATCGGCATGGACAAGGAAGTTGGTTCGCTCGAGATCGGCAAGCGTGCCGATATCGTGGCGGTGGACCTCTCCAGCTCCATGCAGGTTCCCACCAATTCGCCGCATGCCGCGGTGGTGCACTCCGCCAGCCGCAACGACGTCATGATGACGATGATCGATGGCCACGTGGTATACGATCGCGCCGAGGGCCTTTCGCTCCCGTGCGAAGCCGAACGGGCCGATGTCGATGCCATTTTGCATCGTGCAGAGGAATTGCGAATCAAGCTGCGCGACTAAGCGAAACCGCTCGCACGCACGTTACAATTGGCAAAGCGATGGCGCGTGCCGTCGCGAGGCTGCACTATCGCTGCCGTACGCCGCCGAATCTGGCGGGCGTACGGCAGCTTGTATCAAGGCAAAGGAGACGACATGGAACTCGGCATCACCACCAGCCCCACGCCTGAACGCTATACCGTCCACGTTACGGGCGAGGTCGATATTTCTAACGCAGATGCGCTTCGCACCGCGATCGACCTTGCGCTCGAGCAGCCCCCGGCGGAGGTTGAGCTCGACTTTTCGCAGGTATCCTATATCGACTCCACGGGCATCGGCGTGCTCGTGGGCGCTGCTCATCATGCGCGCGACCACCAAAAGGGCTTTGCTGTTACGGGCGCTCAGATGGGTGTGATGCGCGTAGCGCAACTCCTGGGCGTCGATAAAGAAATCGGTATGAGCGCTGCGTAGGCGGCTGAACCTATGGGCGCTGCGTAAACAATCTACTGTCTTGTTTAGGGCGGCCTCGAGCCGCCCTACTTCGGGTTATACTTTAGCTCGCTTGTTCGCATGATGCTGCGCTGAAGGCACGGTCGCAGGTGCTGTGGCGCATGCTTGTTGGAGGTTTCCTTGTTCGGTATTGGATCGACTGAGCTGGCGATCATTTTGGTCTTCGGCTTTCTTCTCTTTGGGCCGGATAAACTGCCCCAGATGGGCCGCACTATCGGACGTGCGCTCCGTCAGTTCCGCGAGACGCAGGAAAAGCTCACCAATGTGGTGCAGTCCGAGGTGGTCGACCCTATGACCGCTGCTGTCAACGAGCCTACGCGCCCGCATCGCGTCGACGATGACGACGCCGATGCCGAGGTCGCCGCAGATGAGGCTGAGGCCCCCGCCCATAAAGAGACGTTTGCCGAGCGCCGCGCTCGTCTGGCTGCCGAGAAGGCCGCTGCCGAGCAAGCCGCGCAGGAGGGCGATGTCGCCGAGTCGGGCACCGCTGCCGATGATTCTGCTGTAGACGCTGCCGAGTCCGCACCCGAAGGCGAGACCACCGAGGCCGTTGAAGATGCTCCCGCCACTGAGGACGTTGAAAATGCCGAGGCCGAAGCTGAGGATCGCGCCATGGCCGATCTGTACGCTCGCCGCCCGCGCAAGCGCAAGGTGGAAGCAGAGCCAGCCGATGCCGAGGACGTCGAGGCTCCCGCCCAGCCTGACGAGGCCGTGGAAGGAGGCGACCGATAATGCCCATCGGACCTGCGCGCATGCCGCTTCTTGATCACCTGGGTGAGCTCCGCCGTCGTCTTACCATCGTGATCGTCACGATCGTGGTCGCCACGATCGTCATGTACTTTGCTACCCCCGTTTTGGTGGACATCCTGAAGGACCCCATCGCCCCGTACGTTCCGGACGGCAAGTTCTACATCACCACCTCGCTCGGCGGTTTCGCCTTGAGGTTCTCAATCGCCATCAAGATCGCGGTGGTTATGTGCACCCCGATGATCATCTGGCAGATTTTGGGCTTCTTCCTTCCTGCGCTCAAGCCCAACGAGCGCCGCTGGGTTGTTCCCACGATCCTCGCCGCCACGGCGCTGTTCTTTATCGGTGCGGTTTTTTGCTACTTCATCATCGTTCCGGCGGGCTTTGAGTGGCTGCTGAGCGAGGCGGATGCCATCGCATTGGTCTTTGCGAATCTCGAGGACTACATCAACATCGAGATTTTGCTGATGATCGGCTTCGGCGTTGCCTTTGAGCTGCCGCTGATCGTTTTCTATCTGGCCGTCTTCCACATCGTGCCGTATTCCAAGTTCCGCTCTGCATGGCGCTATATCTACGTTGCCATGCTGGTGGTTTCGGCTTCGATCACGCCCGATGCAAGTCCTGTCACCTTGATGTTCATGTATGCCGCCATGCTCTCGCTCTACGAGATCTCGCTTGCGGTGACGCGCGTGGTCATCATCGCGCGCGACGGCAAGAAGGGCCTCACGGAGGGCCGCCTGGACTTCTTCTCCGACGAGGACGACGAGTAGCGAACGCGGTCAAACCTCTTCGACATCCCTGCGAATATCGGCACGGGTTTCCTGATGTGCGATGCCATTTGTGGCGTCCATTTGAAGGGAACCCGTGCTTTTGTGTGTCATGGGCACGGCTAACCTGCGCAAATGTCGTTCAAACCTGTATACTGTTCCGCTTGAAAGCCTACTGATTTCAGGAGCATGCTTGTGAAGCTCGTAATCGCCGAGAAAAATATCGCCGCGCAGAAGATCGCCCAGCTTTTGAGCGATGCCGGTAAGCCTAAAAACGACAAGGTGTACAACACTGCAGTCTATCGTTTCACGGTGGATGGCGAAGAATGGGTCTCTATGGGTCTTGCCGGCCATATTCTGGCGCCCGACTTTCCCGACGAGATTTTGTTCGACGAGAAACAAGGTTGGTATTCACTGACCGAAGAGGGCGAGGTCTTGCCTGCCGATGTGCCCGATGGCCTTGCACGCCCTCCGTACGAGAGCAAACGCCGCCCGTACCTGCCTAACGGTATCAATATCAAGGGCTGGAAGGTGGAGAGTCTCCCGTACCTCACGTGGTCTCCCATCATCAAGAATCCTGCGGAGCGCGAGATCATCCGCGTCCTTAAGAATCTGGCCAAGAAGTCCGATTCCGTCGTCATCGCTACCGACTTCGACCGCGAGGGCGAGCTCATCGGTGCCGATGCCCTCAAGATGGTGCGTGAGGTTGCCCCCGACGTGCCGGCTTCTCGTGCGCGCTACTCTGCCCTCATCAAGGCCGAAGTCACCGCTGCGTTCGATAATCTAGTTGAGCTTGATGAGAATTTGGCAGATGCCGGCGAGAGCCGCCAGTATATCGACTTGATTTGGGGCGCGGTGCTTACGCGCTACCTGACGCTCGCCAAATTTGGCGGCTTTGGCAACGTACGTTCCGCCGGTCGCGTCCAGACTCCTACGCTTGCGCTGGTCGTCGAGCGCGAACGCGAGCGAATGGCCTTTGTCCCCGAGGATTATTGGCAGATTCGCGGCATGGGCGCCGCTGGAGACTCCGAATTCAAAATTTCGCACAAGACGCCGCGCTTTACCGATAAGGCTGCGGCGGAGGCTGCATTTGCACATGTCGAGCACGCGACGTCGGGCACCATCGCCGAGGTGGCCAAGCGCTCGCGCAAGCAGCAGCCCCCGGTTCCGTTCAACACCACGTCCTTGCAGGCAGCCGCTGCCGCCGAGGGCATCTCGCCCGCGCGCACCATGCGTATTGCCGAGTCCCTTTACATGAGCGGTTTCATCTCGTACCCCCGTGTCGACAATACGGTCTATCCGCGCTCGCTTGATCTTGAAGGCATCGTCAAGGGTCTGGCTTCGGGCTCGCCCGCGCTTGCTCCCGTATGCAAGAAGGTGCTCGCCGGTCCTATGAAGCCCACGCGCGGCAAGACCGAGACCACCGACCACCCGCCCATCCATCCTACTGGTCAGGGCAATCCCGAGACCCTCGATGGCGGGCAGAAGAAGCTCTACAACCTCATCGCGCGTCGTTTCTTGGCTACCCTCATGGGGCCTGCGACCATTGAGAACACGAAGCTTTCCATCGATGTTGCGGGCGAGCCGTTTACGGCTATCGGCGATGTGCTGGTGGACCCCGGTTTCCGCGAGGCATACCCGTACGGCCTTAAACGCGACGAACAGCTTCCGGCGCTGGTGCAGGGCGACGTTATCGACGTACGTGACATCAAGCTTGAGGCAAAGCAGACCGAACCGCCTGCACGCTATAGCCAAGGCAAGCTCGTTCAGGAGATGGAAAAGCGCGGCCTGGGCACCAAGTCCACGCGCGCGAGCATCATCGAGCGCCTCTATACCGTGCGCTACCTTAAAAACGATCCCATCGAGCCAAGCCAGCTTGGCATGGCCATCATCGACGCATTGCATGAATTCGCTCCGCGTATCACAACGCCCGAGATGACGGCAGAGCTGGACGAGGACATGACGCGCGTGGCCGAGGGCAAGGACACCCAAGATCATGTTGTCGACCATTCGCGTGCCCTGCTCGCAGGCATGCTCGATGCCCTGATCGAGCACAAGGATGATCTGGGAGAGGCCATCTCGGACGCTGTGACCGCCGACGCAAAAGTAGGGGTGTGCCCCAAGTGCGGCAAGGACCTCGTCATGAAGACGAGCGCCAAGACGCGCGGAAGCTTTATCGGCTGCATGGGCTGGCCCGACTGCGACGTGACCTATCCCGTTCCCTCGGGCGTTAAGGTGAGCCCCCTTGAGGGCGAAGCCGGCGTGTGCCCCGAGTGCGGCGCTCCTCGCATCAAGTGCCAGCCGTTCCGCAGCAAGGCATACGAGCAGTGCGTGAATCCCAAGTGCCCCACCAATTTTGAGCCCGACCTCAAGGTGGGCGAGTGCAAGGTGTGCGCCGAGGCGGGACGCCATGGCGATCTGATCGCCCATAAGTCCGAGAAGAGCGGCAAACGCTTCATTCGCTGCACGAACTACGAAGAGTGCCAGGTGAGCTATCCGCTGCCTGCGCGTGGCAAGCTGCAGGCTACGGACGAGACCTGCCCGGAGTGCGGCGCCCCTATCGTGGTGGTGGAGACCGCTCGTGGCCCATGGCGCATCTGCGTGAACATGGAATGTCCCACCAAGGAGAAAAAGGCGACGACCCGCGGGGGCCGTGCCGCCGGATCAAAGGCCGCCTCGACCAAGAAGGCGACGACTAAGAAGACGGCTGCCAAGAAGACGACCGCTAAAAAATCTGCCGCGAAGAAGGCGACGTCGTCAAAGAAGAAAGCTGAATAGCCGACCGATAGAGCGGAACGCTTTGGAAGTTGTTCCGCGCACGATAACTTCAAAGGGCGAAGGGCTGTGTTTTTTAATACAGCCCTTCGCTGTTATAAATGAATTAAATACTGCCCCTGTCGAACGTCGTCACGTGGCGTATTTGACCCATTGAGAACGTCGGCTGTGACAGGCTCGGGACATTTGTTTCACAACTTCTTCACTAAATGGCGCGAGTGGTATGACGATTCAGAACCTTGCCAAAGAGAGTTAAACTTTGACGAGATATGGCTTTGACCTGGGCTTTAGTGGAATAATATGTACCTGCGAACCATTGTTTCGGACTTGGTAATGATTCATCCTATATTCCATTTTCGACCGCTTGCCAACTTGTCTACTTTTTGCAATACAAATAGTTTTGACGGAGGTTATAGTAGTTTCTTATAATTGTATTTCGCGCGGTTATTTCGGCCTTTTGATGGGGTCGTTTATTGGTGGAGTCGAAATATTAAGGAGTGGGGGATGGATATCTCTCGAAAGACCGACTACGCTTTGCGCATGCTGGCCATGCTTGCGGAGGGCGAGAATACACTCTTGTCGGTTAGGGCCGCCGCGGAGCAGGTAGACGTGCCTTATTCGTTTGCTCGATCCATTCAACACGGCTTGGTGCAGGCCGGTATCGTGGAGAGCCTTCGTGGCGTGCACGGTGGCATGCGCCTCAAGGCCGATCCCGAGGACGTTACGATCAGGCAGATCGTCGAGGCCGTCCAGGGTCCCATGATTATGAACGATTGCACTGCCAAAGGCGCCGAATGCGCACGCATGAAGTCTTGCTGCTATCATTCCGTCTGGATGGGCGCTCAGGCTCTTATGGTCGACTACCTTGATTCCGTGACGCTCGCCGATGTGGTTCAGGGCACGCTTGCTCCGGCTGTGGACGCCAAGTTTGCCGACCGTGCCTCGTTTGCCGATTACGTTTCGTGCGCCGAGAAGTGCCGTTGCTTCGCGTAAGCAATGACCGCTTCTTGTTCGCTTGGATAAGGAGCATATAAAGATGAATGCAGACCCCTTTCGTAAGCTGGTGCGAGCGGAAGGGGTTCGTTTGTATCGCGATCTTCCGTGGCGCCGCACGCGCGATCCGTATGCAATTTGGCTTTCTGAGGTGATGCTGCAGCAAACACAGGTTGCGCGCGTGTGCGACCGATGGCCTGCATGGCTGCAGCGCTTTCCCGATGTTGAGGCTTTGGCCCAGGCCCCTGTTGCCGATGTTTTGGCTGCCTGGCAGGGCATGGGATACAACCGCCGCGCGCTTTCCCTGCATAGGGCGGCGACGTATGTCGTGGAACATTTTGATGGCGAGTTTCCGTGCGACACCGCTGCACTATGCGAACTTCCAGGTGTGGGCCCGGCGACGGCGCAGGGTATTCGCTCCTTTGCATTTGACCTGCCCGGTGTGTATCTCGAGACCAATGTCCGTACCGTGATCTTGCATCACTTCTTTCCAGATGTGCCGGCGGTGCCCGATAAGGAGCTCGTGGGCATCGTTGAGGCAACGTGTCCCGGTGCGCAGGCGCCCGAAGGGCGCTTTGCCGTGCCGGAAGATGATCAGGATACACCTCGTGCCTGGTATTACGCGATGCTAGATTACGGTGCGTATCTAAAGAAGACGATTCCCAACCCCTCGCGTCGTTCGGCCTCGTATTCAAGGCAATCTACCTTTGAGGGGTCGCGCCGTCAAAAACGTGCGGCTATCGTGCGCTGTCTGCTCGAGGCGGGCGAGAGCGGCTTGAACGAGGGTGAGGCGCGGGCGGCTTTGGATGAGATGGAGGCCTGTGCGGGCCGTCCCGCCGTCACGTCCGAGTTGGTCCGGTCGATTTTGGAAGACCTTGCACGCGAGGGCTTTTGCAGTCGCCGTGCGGATGCTGAACGCTTTTTCGTAACGCGCTAGATATGCCGGGTATGCGAGCGATGCGATCGACGATTCGTTCGGATAATGCCGCCTGCCCAATTGTCGCTTGACCGGGTGCGCCATCCCTCGCATGATGGTGCTGACAATCCTTCGCACATGCCCTTCCGTAAGGGAGGCCTATATGAGTTTGTTTATCGAGACTCCTCAGCAGGAGCAGCTGCGTTTGCTGCGAGAGCAACGTGAGCAGCTAAAGCGCTTGCGCGATATGCCGGGGGAGGGGGCCGTGCCGAAGGACGCGGGTGCCGCGCCGGGTGCTGTGGGCGCTGCTGCGAGCGCGGAGGACACCTCTCAGATGGCGCGCTCGCTGCTAGACCAAGGCTTGTTCGCGACCGCTCCGTCTTCAGGGGCGCCGAAGACGGAGCCTTCGTCTGTATCGAGAGGGCGAATGCGGGGGCGTGCTCGAAGGGTAAAGCGCAACCGGTGTGCGCAGACGCTTGAAGAGCCGTACTCGATTGCTCAAGAAACGTATGCGGAGCAGCTGGAGTTCGACCGTCGCCGCATGCGTCACCGTCGCGGTGCCGCTGCGGCACGCGTGTTGCTCGTCGTGATCCTCGTGCCCGTTCTGCTTTTTGCTGCTTTTGTGGGGTCATATGCTTTGACCTGCATTCTTAATGGGGCCTCGCCTCGGGAGCTTGTTGTTCTCATGAGCGAGCTCTTTGGCAAGATACGGGCGTCTGGAGGTTTGGTCATCGCGATGTTTCCCAGCTGAGCCCTGGCGATACCCTATAATGAACCAGATAAAAAATCGCAGGTAAGGCGGCTGGATTGGACATCTTATTGGTTTGCTGCACGATTGCGGCGTGTATCGCGGCCATCGCTTCTGTGTCGGCAGCGATGGGCGTCCGCCGCAATGGCCGCGGGGGTAGCCTCGCGGAGCATACGGAAGAGACTCTCGATATATTGGGGCATCTGGACGACGCCATGCGCGAGGCACGTATCGAGCTGCGCGCGCAGTCTCAAGCGCAAGCAGCGGCCTCGGCAGCTGAGCAGCAGCGTTTCGAGTCGCTCGTGCGTGCGCTTCAGCAGGTCTCCGCGCAGACGGATGCCCTGCGGCGGGAGGTCTCGCAGCAGATGGGTCAGACGCGCGAGGCGACCGAGGCGCGCCTCGAGACCGTGCGCGGGTCGGTCGTGCAGCAGCTGGCGGCCATTCGCCAGGATAATGAGCGACAGCTGGAGCAGATGCGCCTGACGGTGGATGAGAAGCTCTCCCGCACGCTCAACGACCGCCTAGCCGCTTCGTTTAAGCAGGTGAGCGAGCAGCTTGAGGCGGTTTATAAGGGCCTGGGCGACATGCAGAGCATCGCTGCCGGCGTGGGGGACCTCAAGCGCGTGCTCGGCAATGTAAAGACGCGCGGAATTTTGGGCGAGGTTCAGCTGGGGGCGATTCTCTCGCAGATCTTGGCGCCCGAGCAATACGAGGAGAACGTGGTCACCAAGCCCGGTTCGACCGAGCGCGTCGAATTTGCCGTCAAGCTGCCTGTTGAAGCAGGCGATCCTATTCTGCTGCCCATCGATTCGAAATTCCCGGGCGATGCGTACGAGCATTTGCGCGAGGCAATCGATGCGGGCGATGCCGACGCCGTTGCCGTCGCGCGTCGAGCCCTGGATACCCGCATCAAGGCGGAGGCCAAAGACATCTGCGAAAAGTACCTCTCGGTGCCCGAGACCACAAATTTCGGCATCATGTTCCTGCCGTTTGAGGGTCTTTATGCCGAGGTCGTCAACAGGCCGGGTCTTATCGAGCTTCTTTCGCGCGACTACCACGTGAACGTGGCGGGCCCCAGCACCATGGCGGCGCTGCTCAACAGTTTGCAGATGAGCTACCAGACGTTTCGTCTGCAAAAGCAGACCGACGATGTGCTGCGTGTTCTCTCTGCAGTCAAGGCGGAGCTGCCGCGTTATCAAGATGCGCTGCGTTTGGCGCGCCGCCAGATTGATACGGCGGGTCGTACGGTCGATTCGATCATCACCACCCGTACCAACGTGATTGAGCGCAAGCTCAGCTCCATCGGCATGATGGGGGATACGGAAGAGGCCGAGCACCTGCTGGGCGTAAGCGGCTCACTGCCCGAAGCGACGCAGACTGAGGGCTCCGCTGTCGCCCCCTCCGCCGTTTTCGACGTCTGCGCTGGCGACGGTTCTGCCGATGGCGATTGCTTGGGAGGTGCCAACTGATGCCGCGCGAAACCAACGCTTCGCGTCGCGAGCGTGCCATCGAGGTGTGCGAGCGATTGAACCGAAGATACGGTCCGGTCGAGTGTTTTCTTGACCATCAAAACCCTTTTCGTCTGGTTATCTCGGTCTTGCTTTCCGCGCAAACTACCGATGCCCAGGTGAACAAGGTGACGCCGGAGCTTTTTCGCCGTTGGCCTACGCCTTACGAGATGGCGGGCGCCAGTGTCGAGGACGTGATGGACACCATCAAGTCCCTGGGCTTTTACAAGACCAAGGCCAGGCACTGTGTGGAAGCCGCAAGGATGATTGTGGCGGATTACGATGGCGAGGTGCCGTCGACCATGCGCGAGCTGCAAAAGCTGCCCGGCGTGGGACGTAAAACGGCAAATATCGTCCTCAACGTGGCCTTTGGTATTGTTGAGGGCATCGCGGTGGACACGCACGTGAACCGCATCGCGCATCGGCTGGCACTCTCACCTAAGACGCACGAGAAGGAGCCGCTCAAAACCGAGCAAGACCTGCTCAAGATTTTGCCGCATGAGTATTGGGAGTCGGTCAACCACCAGTGGATCTCGTTTGGCCGCGAGATCTGTTCCGCTCGCTCTCCAAAATGCGGCGAGTGCCCTTTGGCGGACCTTTGTCCTTCCTGTAGCTGATTTGCCGGGCGGGACCGTGTGCTTTATCTGGCGCTCGGACCCGTTTTAGTTGATATGTTCTGAATGTTAGGAATGATTGATGCTCATTCATCGCATAGCTGCACAACTCCATACTGCCGAAGGTTTGCAGATTATCGAGCAAGCGTTGGCGGATGGTCAGGATGCGACGCTTGCCGTGTCGCTCTCGGCGCGTACCCTTGTGTTGGCCTCGCAGTTTGCTCGTCATCCTCGTCCCTGTGTGTATGTAGTGTCTGGTGAGGAGGCCGCCGATCGTGCGGCGCGAGCGCTCATGGCCTATCTAGGGCGCGAACACGTGGTTCGTTTCCCCGAGCGTACGGATTACCCCTGGAAAGACCAGAAGCCCGATGACGTTGTGGTGGCTACACGCTGCGCCGCGCTTGGACGCATTGCCCGCGGGGAGGCCTGCGTGCTCGTGGCTTCGGCTCGCGCCCTGCTGCGCTGCGTACCGCCACGCGAGAGCGGCTATTGGGAATCTGCAACTTTTGCCGTGGGCGATGAGATTCCTTTCGAGGAGGTGCCAGCGCGTCTTGTGTCCATGGGCTATACATCTGCCGATGCGGCGCCCGAGCCTGGTTATTTCCACGTGCACGGCGACACCGTGGACGTCTATCCCGCACAGGCGTCGTCGCCCGTGCGCATGGAGTTCTTTGGCGACGAGCTCGATCGTATTCGCCATATGGTCGCATCGACGGGCCAGACGATCGGTGATGCCGATGCAGTCGAGATCTATCCTTGTCGCGAGCTCGCGCTTACGGACGATGCAGTCCATCGCATTACCTCCGCGCTCTACGCTCCGGCGAAAAACGACACGGAGCTTGCTGCGCTTCTGGAGATGGTCCAGGCGCGTATCGTCACACCCGAGCTGGAGCGTTTCTTGCCCCTGCTTTACGAGTCGACGGTGAGCCCGCTTGCCCATGTGAGCGATGACACCCTTGTGGTCCTTTCCGAGCCGCGTTCGCTTTTTGACGATTGCATTCGAGCCTATGAGGATTTGGAGCGCCGCGCCGGCGAGGCGGGAGTGTCGAAGCTCGACGGGCTTTACGTGCGCGCCCAGCAGCTCGACTTTGGTCATCAGCAGCGTTTGAACTACGTTTCGCTTATCCGTGCCGGCGGTGCGGTGACGGCTGAGCTCAAGATCGAGCAGCCCGCCATTGCCGGTTCGGACACGCGTTTCCTTTCGCGGGTCCAGGAGGTGGTGAACAACCGCTGTGCGGTCGTGTTCGCCATTCCCGATCGTGGCGCGCGCGAATCCATGGAGCTCAGCTTTACCGACGAATCCATCCCGTTTGAGGAGTCGCTTACGGCAGCTCCCGAAAACGCGGGAGCTGTGGTGGGAGGGGCGAGCGTGCATGTGCTTGCAGCCGATTCGTCCGAGCGCGTCGCCGCCGGCGAGCGCCGGGGCGCGGGCGCGTCTGGTCCCGCCATCTCTCGACGCGCAGCCGATTCTTTGAACATGCGCAGTCTTGAAGAGGGAGCTCCCTACACAGTTCCCACGCTCACACGCGGTCGCGTGACCTTTGTGGACGCGCCTATTCCGCAGGGCTGCGTAATTCCCGACGCTCATCTGGCTGTTTTCTCCATCGCCGACCTCAACGCTCGCATGGACGCCAAGCGTGGACGCACGCGCCGTCGCGTAGACATCACCGAGGTTACGTTTCCCTTCAGGCCGGGCGACTACGTGGTCCATGCCACGCACGGTATCGCGCTGTTTGCGCAGATCGTGCGCCAAGAGGTGGGCGGTCGCGAGCGCGACTACTTCTTGCTTGAATATGCCGACGGGGACAAGCTCTATGTACCGCTTGAGCAGGTGGACCGCATTACGCGCTATGTTGGTCCCGACGGAGACAAGCCGCGCTTGACGCGCCTGAACACCGCCGACTGGAGCCGTGCTACGGGCAAGGCGCGCAAGAGCGCCAAGAAACTTGCCTTCGACCTGGTAGACCTGTATACGCGTCGTTCTTCCATCGCGGGCGTGGCGTGTCCTCCCGATACGCCCGAGCAGATTGAGATGGAAGAGAGCTTCCCGTACGAGGAGACGCGCGATCAGCTCGATGCCATCGCCGACATCAAGGCCGACATGGAGGCCGCGAAGCCCATGGACCGCTTGCTCTGCGGAGACGTGGGCTTTGGCAAGACCGAAGTTGCTCTGCGTGCTGCCTTTAAGTGCGTGGATTCGGGGCGCCAGGTAATGGTGCTATGCCCCACGACCATTCTGGCACAGCAGCATTTCCAGACGTTCTTTGAGCGCTTCGCGCCTTTTGGCGTGGAGGTGGACGTGCTTTCGCGCTTTAGGACGCCGGGTCAGCAAAAACGCGCGCTTGCTGCCTTTGCCGATGGCAAGGTGGATGTACTCATCGGAACGCATCGTCTGCTTTCCGCCGATGTGAACCCCCACAATTTGGGATTGGTGATCATCGACGAAGAGCAGCGCTTTGGCGTCCAGCACAAGGAGCAGCTCAAGAACCTGCGCGAGCAGATCGACGTCCTTACGCTTTCGGCAACGCCCATCCCGCGTACTATGCAGATGGCCATTTCGGGCGTGCGCGACATGAGCCTCATCACCACGCCGCCTACGGGACGACGCTCTGTGATTGTACATGTGGGTGAGTACGACCCCGACGTGGTGAGTGCCGCCATTCGCTTGGAAGTGGGTCGTGGCGGACAGGTGTATTACGTGTCGAACCGCGTGAAAACCATCGATGACGCAGTCGAGCGCGTGCACGAGGCCGCGCCCGAGGCGCGTGTGGGCGTGGCACATGGCAAGATGAGCCCGCGCGAGGTGGAAGACGTGATGGTCGAGTTTGCCGAGAAGAGGATCGACGTGCTCATCGCCACGACCATCGTGGAGTCGGGTATCGACAACGCCCATGCCAATACGCTGATCATCGAGGATTCGCAGCGCTTGGGCCTGGCTCAGCTCTATCAGCTCAAGGGCCGCGTGGGACGCTCTGCCACGCAGGCGTACGCGTACTTCATGTTTCCGGGCGAGATGCCGCTTACCGAAGAGGCCACGGCGCGTCTGACGGCGCTCTCGGAGTTCCAGGACTTGGGCAGCGGCATGCGCATCGCCATGCGCGACCTGGAGATTCGCGGCGCGGGTTCGCTCGTGGGCGCCGAGCAGCACGGCAACTTGTCGAGCGTGGGCTTCGATCTGTTCACGCAGATGCTGGGTCAAGCCGTTGCCGAGGCACGCGGAGACGATTCCGAGACCGTCGAGGCGGCGGGCGTTGCCATCAATATTCCGGCAGACTACTTCTTGGACGAAGAATATCTGCCGCGCGTGGACGAGCGCGTGCTCGCGTATCGTAAACTTGCGGCGGCGGACGACCTGGAGAGCGTGGACCAGCTGCAGGAGGAGACCGAGGCCGTCCATGGCGAGCTGCCGCAGGCGGGTCTTAACCTGTTCGATCGCGCTCGCATTCGCATTCGCGGAGAGCGCTTGGGGCTGGAAAGCGTGACGCTCAGCGGCGGGCGTTTGACGTTCCTGGGCGTTGACCTGCCCAAGAATGTGGCGTTTGATCTTAAGGACCGCCTGGGAGCGGTGCTGTTCCCCCGCTCTCGCAAGCTGTCGATTCCCTATCGCGCGGGAGCAGGAGCGGGCTCGGGCGTGGGGCGCGGCCTCAATGCCGATGACGAGCACGGTCCTGTCGCGGCGGCGCTTGCCGTCCTGTGCCAGCTAGGAGCGAGCGGCGACGACGATTAACGCACATTTGTTTGCATGACCGATGCGGCAACGATCTTGACGAATTGCCGCGCATTGAGAAGAAGGAGCATCTTTTGGTTACGTTTGAGAACGACTATTCCTTTGGCGCATGCCCGGAGGTTTTGGCGGCCCTGGTCGATACCAACATGGAGGCCATGACCGGTTACGGCGAGGACCCTCATTGCGCTCACGCTAAGGAACTGATCCGCGAGGCTTACGAGGCGCCGGACGCCGATGTCTTTCTTCTTACGGGCGGCACGCAGACTAATCAGGTTGTGCTCGATATGCTGCTCGCTCCCTACGAGGGTGTGGTGGCTGCCGCTACGGGGCACGTGGCTTGTCACGAAGCGGGGGCTATTGAATTTGGCGGCCATAAGGTGCTGACGGTTCCCGGTCACGAGGGAAAGATGCATGCCGATGAGCTCGAACAGCTGATCGAGCTGTTCTACGCAGACGACAACCATGAGCATATGGTCTTCCCGGGGGCGGCGTATGTTTCATTTCCAACGGAGCTGGGCACGCTTTATTCCTATGATGAGCTTGCTGCTATTCATCAGGTGTGCCAGAAGCACGAGATCCCTCTTTTTGTGGACGGTGCGCGCCTGGGCTACGCTTTGGCATCGGATGAATGCGACGTCACCCTGCCGCAGCTGGCCCAGCTGTGCGACGTCTTCTATATCGGCGGAACCAAGGTGGGGGCATTATGCGGCGAGGCTGTAGTCTTTCCTGCGGGTAATGCCCCGGCACATCCGATTCCGCGCATCAAGCAACACGGTGCTCTTCTTGCCAAGGGCCGTCTTTTGGGCGTGCAGTTCGAGGCCCTGTTCACGGATGGCACCTATGTGCGCATCGCACGCAATGCGATCGATATGGCGGGTCGTCTTCGCGCCCTGCTGCACGAGCACGACGCACGTTGGTTTTTGGAATCTCCCACCAACCAGCAGTTCATCATCTTGGAGAAGAGCGAGTACGAGCGCCTGGGCAAGCAGATTTGCCTGAGCTTTTGGGATACCTATGACGAGAACCACGTGATCGTGCGCTTGGCTACCAGCTGGGCGACGACGCAGGAAGACCTTGACGCTCTGGCCGCTGCACTGTAGGGCATCGTTCGATATCGGAGACGAGTTTAGGTGTCACAGTTGTTCTCGATAGCAAACGGGGGCTCGCCATCTGACGCCCTCGAGCAGGCTCACGCTACGCTCAAGCGCTATTTTGGCTATGAGTCGTTTAGGCCGGGGCAGGAGCGCGTTATCTCCTCGATTCTTGCGGGGCGCGACGTTCTTGCCGTGATGCCCACGGGAGCGGGAAAGTCCATCTGCTATCAGGTGCCCGCTCTTATGGGGCGGGGCCTTACCCTGGTGGTAAGTCCACTCATCTCGCTTATGGAGGATCAGACCCAGGCGCTGCTCGCCGCCGGCGCCCATCCGAGCTATCTCAACTCGTCGCTCTCTGTTCCCCAGCAAAATACCGTGCTCAAACGAGCGGCCGTCGGTGCCTATCAACTTATGTTCGTGGCGCCTGAGCGCTTGGCAGACCCGCGCTTTCTTGCCTTTGCTCAGACAGCGGCGCAGCCGGGTGGCATGGGCATTCCGCTTTTGGCGGTTGACGAGGCTCATTGCGTAAGCCAGTGGGGACAGGATTTTAGGCCGGCCTACTTGCAGATCGCGCAATTTATCAAGGCATTGCCGCAGCGCCCTGTGGTTGCGGCGTTTACCGCTACGGCAACCGAGCGCGTGCGTACGGATATCGAGCAGATGCTCGACCTGCGCTCGCCGCAGGCGGTGGTGACGGGTTTCGATCGCCCTAATCTGTCGTTTGACGTGCAGGAAATGGCCGAGCGTCAAAAGGCATCGTGGATTTGCCGCTATGTGACGGGACATCCCGATGAGGCGGGGATTGTCTACTGCGCCACGCGCAAGAGTGTGGACGAGCTAACGTTTGCATTGCAGGACGCGGTGGAAAAGCAAGGGCTCAACATACGCGTTGCGAGCTATCATGCCGGTATGGGCATGGAGGCGCGCACGCAGAATCAGCAAGCGTTCGTGCGCGATGAGGTGCGCGTGATGGTTGCCACCAATGCTTTTGGCATGGGTATCGACAAACCCAACGTGCGCTATGTGATTCATAACAATGCGCCCGAGAGCATCGAGGCATATTACCAGGAAGCCGGACGTGCCGGGCGTGACGGCGACCCTGCGAGCTGTTTTTTACTCTGGAATGGTAACGACCTGCGCCTGCGCCGTTTCTTTGCCGAGCAAGAGCCCGATGACGAGCAGCTTGACGAAGAACAGCGCCTGCGCGCGCGGCAAAATCGCTTTAGGCTTATCGCCCAGATGGAGGGCTATTGCAAGACAACCGGCTGTCTGCGTGAGTATATGCTGCGCTACTTTGGCGACGAGGACGCTGCCGCCGAGGTGCTGGCACATGCCGCCGAGACGGGGACCGGTTGTGGAAACTGCGGTAACTGCCTGACGGAGTACGAGGTCGAGGATATGACCGAGGCGGCTCGCGCCGTGATGGAGTTCGTTGCCGCGCGCCCTGGGCGTTTTGGGAAGTCGCTTGTGGCCGACGTGCTGCATGGTGGAAAGACGCAGCGCATCTTCGAGCTGCATTTGGACGAGGCAACAGGTTACGGCAGCTTGGCGCAAGAATCGACGGGGCGCATCCGCAACTTGATCGACCAGTTGTGCGGGCGCGGGTATCTGGCAAGCTCGCAGGGGCAGTACCCTACGCTGCTTTTGGGTCCGCGCGCTGCGGAGGTCGTGGGCGCAGATGGCGAGTCCGTGCCCGATGCGCACGCGTTTACGTTTACCGTGAAGCGACCGGCCAAGAAGAGCCATGGCTCGCGAGCGCGCCGCGCGCTCGATTTGCTGCGCGAAGAATCGGATGCCAAGAGCGTGCCGCGCGTGGGCGACGATGCCGAGCTCTTCGAGCGCCTGAGGACGCTCCGCACAGAGCTGGCGCAGGAGATGCAAGTTCCCAGCTACGTGGTGTTTCCCGATAAAACGCTGCGCGCTTTGTGCCGCCAGCGCCCCCATTCGTTCGACGAGCTGCTCGAGGTGTCGGGCATCGGCGAGAAGAAGGCCGAGGGCTTCGGCGAGCGCTTCATGGCGGAAATCACTGCTTTCGAAGAGTTGCACGCACGTGAATAACGTTTGTGCTGCCACTTCGATGCCCGTACAATATGACGAATGAATTCATCCCTCTAGCATATTGAGGAGCCTGTATGTCTCAACAGTCTGCACCGCGTGACGCCGCCGAGGCAGCTCGCGCCGCCTTCGCTTCGGTCGAGGGCAAGCCGTTTCCCGACGATATCTTCACGGCTCCTCAGCTAAGGTGGGCCGTTATCGGCTGCGGCGTGATTGCCAACCAGATGGCCGCTACGCTCGAACTCGCCGGCCGCAAGCTCGATGGCATCTACAACCGTACGCATGAGAAGGCAGTCGCTTTTGCCGAGAAGTACGGTGTGGCCCGCGTATACGATACGCTTGAGGAGCTCTGCGCCGACCCCAATATCGATGCCGTGTACATTACCACGCCGCATAACACCCATATCACGTACCTGCGCGCCGCGCTTTCTGCCGGCAAACACGTGCTGTGCGAGAAGGCGATTACCCTCAATTCCGAGGAGCTCAACGAGGCGCGCGCAATTGCCGATGAGCATGGCGTGCAGCTCATCGACGCGACGACCATCCTGCACATGCCACTCTACCGCGAGCTCATTCGCCGTGCCGAGAAAGACGAGTTCGGCAACATGAGCATCGCCCAGGTGAGCTTTGGCAGCTATAAGGATTTTGATCCCGAGAATCGCTTCTACAATCCGCGCCTGGCCGGTGGCGCCATGCTCGACATCGGTGTGTATGCCCTCACTATGGCGCGCATGTTCATGCTTTCGCAGCCCGAGGATGTCGTCTCCATCGCCAATGCTTGCAACACCGGCGTGGACGTGACGAGCGGCATTGTGATGCGCAACCCTGATATGCAGATGGCCGTGATCTCGCTCACGCTTCATTCCAAGCAGCCCAAGCGCGCCGTGCTTTCGTTTGAGAATTGCTACATCGAGGTTACGGACTATCCGCGCGCCGACCGCGCCACCATCGTGTGGACGGCTACGGGCGAGCGCGAGGAGGTCCATGTGGGCGAGGAGGCCTATGCCCTTGCCTACGAGGTGGCCGACCTCGAGAAGGCCGTTGCAGGTGACCGCGTGGAAGACGCGATGATCGTCTTTGCGGCCGACGTTATGGATCTGATGACGCAGCTGCGTCGCACCTGGCGCATCTACTATCCGGAGGAAGCCGAGCTGGCAGCTGCCGCTGGCTGCCGCGTGGCTGGAGAGTAGGTCTCATCTGTCGGGGGCGCCTGCCGCCGTGTTTGACTTGCGCGGCCCGGTGCACCCGGTGCCCACGTTGCGGCCGCTGGCGCTCCTGTGCCCAACCTTTTTCTAAATGAAGCAATAAATCCCATTTAGAGCCGTGGTTTGGCTTCTAAATGGGATTTTCTGCTTCATTTAGGTTGTGAGATTGTTGCCAGGGTAAGGGATAGATTTGGAGTTGGCTGCCTGAGGGTATCTGGGGCGGTGCGGGGTTGGCGTGCGACTGTTGAAAACCTCTCATCGCTGCCTGGCGCTTCTGTTGATAACTGACCAGTTGGGCTTGATGGAGATGCCACTCGTGGCGCAAATCGACCGTTTGCTGATTCCTCTTTTTGTTTCACAAGGAAATAGGCGTCTGACCTGCCCTGTTAGATTGCGGGGGAGATTGACATACCTAACAAAAGGACGTTCTTCTTGCTAGCTTTGTTGCAGCAGAAGGAGGTTCCATGAAGCGTACCGCATGTGGCGAAGAACTTGAAAGACTTTTTGAGGAGTCTGAGGAGAAGCAGCGCTGCCTGTACCCGAATTCGTGCAGTGTGGAAAAGGCCCTCTTGCGTCGCGTCGAGGCAGAGGAAGCGTATAGTCCGTATCCGGGTCTTTTTGAACGTTCTTGTTGGTCAGGACAAGAGTATCGCCGTGTGGTTGCGACTCGTGTCGTCAAAACGCTCGCGGAGCTGCATCCCGAATGGATCTTTACGTCCTTTTCCGCGGCACTTATGTATGGGTTATGGGTTCCATACAGCCGTCTCAATCCGATTCGAATATGCGCGCCCGGCGCCCCATATCGACGCCGCTCTAAGCATCTTTGGGTATCGCGTCTCGCGCCGATCGGTGTCCATTTGGAAGGAGGGGTAAACGTTACGGGGCTTTGCCAGACGCTTTTGGAGTCTGCTCTCGATGCCCCTGTTCACCTTGCGCTGCCTACGATTGACAGCGCGCTGAGATATCTGCTCATATCGCGAGAAGACTTGCTTGAATGCGCGCAGCGCGAGGGATATCGACGCCGTGGTATCGGGCGTGCTCGCGCAGCTTTTGCCCATGCCGATGGAGAATCTGAAAATGGTGGCGAATCGATGGTTCGCGGCATAATTATCGAGCTGGGATTTATGCCTCCGACGATGCTCCAGGTCGAGTTGCCCGATCCGTTGAACCAGGGTCATGTGTACCGCGTCGACATGCTGTGGGAGTTCGACGACGGCAGGTGCGTAATCGGCGAAATTGACGGCGCGAGGAAGTACAAGGATGCCGATTGCCTGAAGGGGAAAACGACCCAGGATGTTCTTGTTGAAGAGCGCCAAAGGGAATCTCGACTCACAGCCCTCGGCATGCCTGTTATGCGCATCCTCGTCCGCCAGATATTTGAGCCGGACTATATGGAGTCTTTGCTCGGGGCTTTTGGAATTCCTCGCATCGGTCCCGGGGTGCGATAGGGTAGTTTGCTGCCCAGAACCTAGAGCCTTTTTCTAAATGAAGCAATAAATCCCATTTAGAGCCGTAGTTTGGCTTCTAAATGGGATTTTCTGCTTCATTTAGGTTTTGAGGAACGCCGGCGAGGCGCCGTGATGGCTACGAAGGGTCGATGCCCGTTTACCACCAGGTGAGCTGGGCGATGTTGTCGCGGATGTGCTGGCAGCTCTTATGGAATCCTTCGAGCTCGGCATCGGAGAGGTCGAGGGTGTAGACCTGCTCGATGCCCTCGGCACCGATCACACAGGGCAGCGACGTGAAGATGCCCTCTTCGCCATACTGGCCGCACATGAGGGTGGATGCAGAAAGCACGGCGTGCTCGTTGTGCAGCACGGCCGCGCAGACGCGTGCGGCGGAATTGGCCACGGCGTACTCAGTGCAGCCCTTGCCCTCGTAAGTCACATAGCCGCCCTTGCGTGCAAGCTCCTCGACCTCTGCCTGGTCAAAGCCGTATTGATCGGGGTATTCGCGCGCAAGTTCGGAAAGTGGCTTGCCGGCGATGGTCGCGGCCTTCCAAGCGGCAATCTGGCTAAATCCATGCTCGCCGATCATATAAGCGTCGATGGATTTGGGGCTGATGCCGCATTTCTTGGAGATCTCGGAATGCAGACGTGCGGAATCCAGGCCGCAGCCCGAGCCGATGATCTTCTTGGGGTCATAATCGGTCAGATGCCAGATGGTCGTGCATACCACGTCGCAGGGGTTTGCAATGGACACCCAGATGCCATCGAAGCCGGCATCGACGATGCGGTTGGCGAAGGAGCGGGCGGAGTCGGTGGTGCAGAACAGCTCTCCGTCGCGGTTGCCTGCCGCCATAGCCACGTTGCCCGCGGCGTTGACGATGATGTCGCACGAGGCGAGCTCCTCGTAGTGATCGCCTACGTTGACGATTTTGGTGTTGAAGGGCACGAAGGTAAGGGAGTCATGCAAGTCCTGGGTTTCGGACAGGACCTTTTGCGCCTTGACGTCGCAAAGATAGAGTTCGTCGACCAAGCCCTGCAGAAGCAAGCTGTTGGCGACGTGTGCGCCAACGTGTCCCAAACCGAGGATACCGACTTTACGTGCTGATGCCATAGTGGTAAGCCTTTCTGCGAGCGAATAGTTCGCCCATTGTAGTTCTATGGCGATAAAAGAGAGCGGTGATTGTGCGATGTACGGCCCGCGTGCACATAACGTAACAATTGAGAGTCTGGCGCAGCTGATTTTGGCCGACTCCGTGCGCGTGGACGCGGCGTGCGCGGCTCGTGTCCTGGGCACAATTATGGAGGGCCATATCGAGGTGGGGGATGCCTCGCACTATATCTATCATTTTGCGCGCAAGCAGGGCTGGGATATTCCGGCATACCCTCTGGCGGGATGCGGCGAAATCAAGCGCTTCTTTGCTGAGCAAGGCGTGAGTGATGTGCCTTCTTGGTATGAAAAGATCGGCGTCGAGCCTGAGCGTGCCAAGCGTTTGTATGGAAACACGCTGGTGGCGGTGTGCGGCCCCGACTATCGTCACGTGGCTTTTATCTTGGACGGGCGCTACCATGCACACGATGCGGGTTTTACTGATCTTGTGCACAGCGGAGTGATCGAGAATATGGCTGCGCGCCCAGATACGACGCAGGTGCTCGCGCAGCTTACCGATCGCATCCTTGCATTCGAGCTTCGTGGCGATACAAATGGACTTCCCGCCTTTTAGGTATGAAGTGCGCGCAACGTTGGCGGTTTTAATTTGCCGCGTCGGGGTGCACGGCGCGCGTGCCACGGTACAATCAAAACCATGACGCACGTGCCGTTGTGTATGTGGATGAAGGAGTGTATACGTCATGCCGATTAGAATTCCCGATGCTCTGCCCGCAACCGAGATTCTCGAGGGCGAGAACATCTTTGTCATGACGGAGTTTCGCGCTCTTCACCAGGACATTCGTCCTTTGCGCGTGTTGATTTTGAACCTCATGCCCACCAAGATCGCCACCGAGACCCAGCTTATGCGCAAGCTCTCCAACACGCCGTTGCAGATTCAGGTGGATCTGCTGCGTACCAAGAGCCATGAGGCGACGCATGTGTCGGCGGGGCATTTGGAGACGTTCTACCGCACCTTTGAGGATATCGAAAACGAGCACTATGATGGCCTGATTATTACCGGGGCCCCCGTTGAGCTCATGGAGTTCGAAGAGGTGGATTATTGGGACGAGCTCTGCCGCATCATGGATTGGTCGAGTACGCACGTGCATTCGACGCTGCATATCTGCTGGGGCGCGCAGGCGGGTTTGTACTACCACTACGGTATTCAGAAGTATCGTCTGCCCAAAAAGGCATCGGGCGTTTTCGAGCATCGTTTGCTTAAGCCGAGAAGTCCGCTTGTGAGGGGCTTTGACGATCGCTTCTACGCGGTTCACTCGCGCAATACCGATGTGAGGATCGAGGACGTAGAGGCTGTGGACGACCTTGAGGTCGTTGCCGTGTCGGACGAGGTGGGCCTCTACATTGTAAAGTCGGTCGATAGCCGTCGCTTCTTTGTGTTTGGCCATCCCGAGTACGATACCGATACCCTCAAGCTCGAGTACGAGCGCGACGTCAAGCGTGGTATCGACCCCGAGGTCCCAGCGAACTACTTCCCGGATGACGATCCCACCCGCGCTCCACTGAACATCTGGCGCTCCCAAGCCCAGCTCTTCTACACCAACTGGCTGAACTACTACGTCTACCAGACCACCCCTTACGATTTGGAAAAAGTAGGCGAGTAAACTTTCAAGCCCGGCGACCCTCCAAAGCGTGCCCCTGCAGGCGCGACTACGTTACCCTGGCGTCCCCGCACGGCCTGCCCCTGAAAACATTCCGCAGACAAGAATCCCCCTGCTCATAGCCCCGAAGGAGCATGAGCAGGGGGATTCATTTGTCGAGGACGTTTTCAGGGGCAGGCCGTGCGGGGACGCCCGCAACAAGGACGCGCGCCTACAGGTACTCGATTTGTGCGCCATCCGTGTCGCACGTCAAAATATGCGTCTCGCACTCGGGGAAGCGCTCACGCAGACGGACTTGCAGGAACTTGGCCACGATGGTGTCGTCGGTCACGGCCATAAGGGTCGAGCCAGAGCCCGAGATCCACATGGTCTTGGCGCCGCCCGTCAGGCAGGTTTCGCGAATGGCGTCGTAATCGGGGATGAGCGCACGGCGGTAGGGCTCCTGCAGACGATCGTCGTTGGAAGCGGCAATCAGATCGAGGTCGCCCATCTCCAGGCCGCGCGTGAGGCCGGCGATGCGTCCCATCTGCCAAACGGCGGTGGACAGCGGCACCTCTTGCGGAACAACCTTGCGTGCGTCGCTCGTGTGCACCTCGTACGGAGGGATGATGGTGATGAAACGCAGACGCTTGCTCACCTCGTAGCGCAGGCAGCGGGGAAGCTCGCCTTCCGGCGTGAAGGAGCAGACGGCTGCACCCAGGATGGCGGGCGCCACATTGTCGGGATGGCCCTCCACGGCGGTGGCGATGGCCACGAGCTCCTCGCGGGTGACGGTGTGGCCGGTGAGCGCCGCGGCGCCCATGATGCCAGCGACCACGCAGGTGGAGCTCGAGCCCAGGCCGCGGGCGACGGGCACCTCGGTGGAGATGTCGATGGAGACGGGGAAGGTCTCCTCGCCCCACTCGGCAAGGGCATTCACGAAGCTCTCGTAGACAAGGTTGTCTTCGTTTTGGAATTGCTCGGGGCAACCCGTGATGGTGAGGGTCTCGGCACGATCGAACGTGAAGTGCGAGTACAGTGAGACGGCCATGCCCAGGGTATCGTAGCCGATGCCCAGGTTTGCGCTGGTGGCGGGTACCGTGATGCGAATCATGAGGGCTATGCCTCCTCGGCGATGCGACTGGCGGCCTGCTCGACATAGGAACCCATGTCGGCCACGTCGACCACGTCTTCAAAACGCACAGGCTTGGTCTTGAGCTCGGCGAGCTGCACGGGCGCGGTGGTGCCGGTATGCTTGGCGAGCACCTCCATGCAGGCAAAATCGTCGGGTGGGCAGAAGAGGCCCAGCGCCTCGGCCACGGCCTTGGGGAACTTATAGGGGCTTGCGGTGGAAAGCAGTACGCGGCAAGCGGTGCCCTCGACGGCGGCGGTCTGCTCCATCACGTGATAGCCGCAGGCGGTGTGCGGGTCGATCACGTAGCCGTTCTCGTCCCAGCAGCGACGAATGGCGGCTGCCACCTGGTCTTCGTCGGCCCAGCCGCCGTCAAAGACGGTGCGGATGCGCTCGAGAAGCTCGGCGGGAATCTGGTAGTTGCCCTCGTCGGTAAGCTTGGACATGAGGTCTGCTACGAGCTCGCAGTCTCCCTCTGCCAGGTAGTACAGCATGCGCTCCAGGTTCGAGGAAACCAGGATGTCCATCGAGGGAGAAGTGGTGGTGTAGAAGGGGCGCTCGCGGTCGTAGGTGCCGGTTGCCAGGAAATCTGCCAGCACGTTGTTCTTGTCGGAGGCCACGAGGAGCTTGGCTACGGGCAGGCCCATGCGCTTGGCATAGTAGCCGGCCAAGATATCGCCAAAGTTGCCGGTGGGTACGCAGAACTCAACGGCGTCGCCCACCTGGATGGCGCCTGCGCGCAGCAGCTGCGCATAAGCGGCAAAGTAGTAGACGACCTGCGGGACCAGACGGCCCACGTTGATGGAGTTCGCGGAGGAAAGAATCGTGCCGCCAGCGGCCAGGCGCTCGCCCAGCTCCTTGTTTGCAAAGATCTGCTTGACGGCGGTCTGCGCGTCGTCAAAATTGCCGCGCACGGCGCAGACGGCGACGTTGGCACCCTCCTGCGTGGACATCTGCAGATTCTGGACGTGGCTCACCTTGCCCTCGGGATAGAAGACGGTGATGCCGCAGCCCGGAGCGTCGGCGAATCCCGCGAGGGCTGCCTTGCCCGTATCGCCCGAGGTGGCGGTGACGATCATGATGCGCTCACCCTCGGCGCCCGCGGTGCGAGCCATAAGGCGAGGGAGCATCTGCAGGGCAACATCCTTGAACGCGCTCGTGGGGCCACCGAAGAGCTCCATAACATAGGTGGGGGTGCCGTCTGCATTGGGCGCCTGGGAGAGGGGGACGAGCGGAGTCACCTCGTTCGAAGCGAAGGTGCCGGTGTATGCCTCGTCCACACATGCGGCAATCTCGTCTGCGGAATAATCAGGCAGGAGCGCCCCCATGACCTCGCGGGCGAGCGTGGGGTAATCCTTGTTCGCCAGCGTGGAGATGTCGATGGTGGTGCCACCCAGGTCGTCGGACACAAACAGGCCGCCGTCCGGGGCGATGCCGCGGCGGATGGCCTCCTTGCTCGTAAAGGTTGGGGAAGCGGAACGTGTGCTATGGTAAAAACCCATGTCGTCGACTCCTTGAAAGCCCAGGGCGTAACGTGTGCGCTCATGGTATCAGAAGCTTTTGGGCACATGGAGCCGCGGACCTCGGAGAACAGGCGCAGCACACAGGCCGTTTTTCTTTTGGAAACAATAGAGATACCCGCGACAACGTTCCAGGGTGTTTAGTAGACTTGCACCTACGATTATGGGCGCATCATCATTCGGTGCGTTCCTATCAGGAGGGTTTTAGTTCGTATGATCAAGATCGCTAAGTTTGGCGGCTCATCAGTCGCAGATGCCGAGCACTTCAAGAAAATCAAGGCTATCGTCGACGCCGACCCGGCGCGCCGCTTCGTGGTGGTTTCTGCCTGCGGCCGTCGTTTTAAGGGCGACACCAAGGTGACCGACCTGCTCTATCTGGTGAGCGCGCACGTCAAGTACCACGTATCTTGCGAGGACCTGCTCAAGGACATCGGTCAGCGCTACTTTGATATCGCCGATGAGCTCGAGCTTACCTATCCCATCCGCGAGGAGTTCGCGGCATTTGCCGAGCGCGCCAGCTCGGGCGGCTATTCCACCGAGGAGCTCGTGAGCCGCGGCGAGTACTTTACCGCTCGCCTTATGGCCGAGTACCTGGGCCTGCCGTTCTTGGACGCCTCGAAGGTCATCGCCTTCCATCATGACGGCACGCTCAGCATGAAGCGCACTGCCGAGCTGGTGGACGAGTACAGCCAGCAGGCAGGCTTCGTCATGCCCGGCTTCTATGGCGCTACGCGTGAGGGCCAGATCAAGCTGCTCGACCGTGGCGGCGGAGATATCTCCGGCTCGATCCTCGCCAAGTGCCTGGGCGCCGACCTGTATGAGAACTGGACCGACGTGTCGGGCTTCTTCTCGGCCGATCCGCGCATCGTTCCCGAGGCACAGCCCATCGCCCGCGTTACCTATGAGGAGCTGCGCGAGCTTTCCTACATGGGCGCGAGCGTCCTGCACGAGGAGGCCGTCTTCCCCGTACGCGAGGCCGGCATCCCGCTCGTCATCAAGAACACCAACGCGCCGCAAGATCCCGGCACCATCATCAGCGAGACGGCAGACGAGGGCGCAGCCGAGCCCCTCATCACCGGCGTGACCGGTAAGCGCGGTTTTGTTGCCATCAACGTCGCGCGTGACCGTACCAAGCCGCGTATCGGTTTTATGCGCCGCGCGCTTTCCGTCTTCGAGCGCTATAACGTCTCGGTCGAGCACATGCCCACCGGCGTCGATCGCTTTGGCGCCGTCGTGCAGAAGGAGGACGTGGACGATTCCCTCTATTCGCTCGTGGCCGACATTCAAAAGGAGGTCGAGCCGCTCGAGATCGAGGTTGTCGAGAATCTGGCGCTTATCGCCACCGTCGGTCGCAACCTGCGTGGACGCGCCGGCATCTCCGGCCATCTCTTTGGCATGCTTGGCCAGGCAGGCGTGAGCGTGCGCATGATTTCGCAGAGCTGCGATGAGATCAACATCATCATCGGCGTGGACGAGAAGGACTTCGAGCTGGCCATTCGCACCATTTACCGTGCGTTCTCGGACGAGAACGGCATCGTGAAGGTTGCCGATCTGGATGAGCCCTCTGCCATCGACTTGAGCCTCGCGGCGCTCACCAAATAGCGATCGCGCTGGCGGCTGGGTCCTTCCTATCCTGTTGGCGGCGGGTTTCGTTTCGATTTCATTTCGACGGAGTGGGCTTCGAGTCCGCTCCGTTCTTGTATAAAAGGAAGACGATCATTTGGCCTGCATGGGCTGCAGGTGAAGAGCATGACCTAAAAGGGGGCAGCATGAAACAGTACACGGTTGCTATTTTGGGCGCGACGGGAGCCGTGGGCACCCAGATGCTCCAGTGTCTCGATGAGCAGGATTTCCCCGTGGGCAAGCTCAAGCTGCTGGCGAGCGCTCGCTCTGCCGGCAAGACTGTCGAGTTCCGTGGTGAGCAGGTTGTGATCGAGGAGGCTCGTCCCGAGGCATTTGAGGGTTGCGACATCGTACTCGGCGCCGTTGAGGACGACCTCGCCAAGGAGCTTTTGCCCGAGGCCGTGAAGCGCGGTGCCGTGGTCGTGGACAACTCCCATGCATTCCGTCTCGATCCCGATGTGCCCCTGGTGGTGCCCGAGATCAACGCCGAGGATATCAATTGGCACAAGGGTCTTATCGCCAACCCCAACTGCGCAACCATCATCGGCCTGGTTCCCACTTGGCCGCTCCATAAGCTCGCAGGCGTCAAGCGCATGGTCGTGAGCACGTATCAGGCGGCTTCAGGTGCGGGCGTTCCGGGCATGCGCGAGCTCGAGGAGCAGCTTGCTGCCCTGGGCCGTGGCGAGCAGCTTCCCGATCCGCGCGCTTTTGCGGCGCAGCTCGCCAACAACCTCATTCCGCAGATCGGCGGCGTGAAGGAGGAGGGCTTTACCTCCGAGGAGATGAAGCTCCAAAACGAGGGCCGCAAGATCATGCACCTGCCCGAGCTGCGCGTGAACTGCACCTGCGTGCGTGTGCCCGTGCTGCGCTCCCATTCCGAGAGCATCACGCTTGAGTTCGAGCGCGACATCACGGTCGAGGAGGCCCGCGAGGCCCTTGCCGCCGCCCCCGGCGTCAAGCTGGTGGACGACATGGATGCCGCCGATGCCCAGGATCGCTACCCCATGCCGCTGTTCACGAGCGACCAGGACCTGATTTGGGTCGGTCGCATCCGTCGTGACATCTCCAATCCTGAGGCTGCGCGCGGTATCACCTTCTGGTGCTGCGGCGACCAGATTCGCAAGGGTGCCGCTACCAACGCTGTCCAGATCGCCAAGCTTCTTACGGAAGAGTAGACGCGGGCTTTTCGGCATACGTCATATCGCTGTACAAAAAGACGCCTCGGTCGGGCATGTGCCCAGCCGAGGCGTCTTTTTCTGGATGGCAAAGGGTGCCCGTAATGGTTTGTCATGCCTCCAGAGACGAGTCGCTTCCACCACGTTGTCTTTGGGGCGGACGAAGAGACGGGCGGCGGGAGTTGGTTTGGGGGGGGAAAGGAGAATGAACGGATTCGATCTCGCGCACCCGCCGCCGTGCTCGACATCTGTTGTACCGCACCGGAGCGCGCTTTTGCGTGCGGTGGCCGAGGCTTAGGTTCGGCTAAGGTCTATCCTGCAGAAACGCCAGTCTGCACTTGCCGGCCGTTAAGGTTCGGCTAAGGCATCGCGCCCTGCGCTATCATCGATGGCATCAGATGACAAAGCGAAAGGCGTGGACGATGCGGCTCCTATTGGCAGAGGACGAGTTCGAGCTCTCCCGTGCTCTTACGGCGATCTTGCAGCACAGCGGCTATGAGGTCGATGCGGTGCACGATGGCTTGACCGCACTTGACCATCTTCAGCATCAATCGTTTGATGCGGCTGTCCTCGACATCATGATGCCGAGGATGGACGGTATCGAGGTGTTGCGTCATGCGCGTCGGGCCGGGCTTCGCCTGCCTATCATTATGCTTACGGCAAAAAGCGAGGTAGCGGATAAGGTCGAGGGCCTTGATGCCGGCGCCAACGATTACCTTACCAAGCCTTTTGCGGCAAAAGAGCTGCTTGCGCGCATCCGTGCGATGACGCGCAGCGCGACCGCGCTCGACGCGACCACCCTGGCAGTGGGCAACATCCGTCTCGATTGCGTTACCTGCATGCTTACAGGTCCTGCAGGCGAGGAGCATCTTGCCAATCGAGAGTTTCAGCTCATGGAATATTTCATGGCACATCCCGAGTCGATTACGCCCACTGAGCGACTGTTGTCCCAGGTATGGGGCGATGATGCGCTCGAGACGTCCAACGTGGTATGGGTCTATATATCCTATCTGCGCAAAAGGCTCTTGGCGGTAGGCGCCGACGTGTGCATTCGTGCGGCGCGTAATCAGGGCTATTCGCTGGAATGTATTGAGGGTGGCGCGTGATGGAGAAGCGCCTTCGTCGTAAATTCGTGCTTGTCGCCATGCTTTCAGTGACTTTTGCCTTGGCGTTGATCCTGGTCGTTATCAATGCAGTCAACTATAGGAGCGTGTGCCAAGCGTCCGACGAACGTACCGAGGCGATCGTGCAAAACGGTGGCAGCTTTCCCGGTGCCGCCGGAACGGATGGGACGCAAACGGGGCAAGAAGAAACATCCGATGCCTCCGTGCTGATACTCGAGAATCTGTCCACTTTGTATCCCGGAGCATCGGGGGTGTCCGACCGCGTCTTTTATTTTGACAAGCGCGCGGCCGACATCATGGACAAGGAAGCGCCTTACGATACGCGCTACTTTACGGTCGTTTTGGACGATGGCAGCACGGTCGCTCAGGTCGATGTCAACCACGTTGCGGCAACGACGGCGCAGGATGCATGTGCCTATGCCCTGAGGGTGAGCACTTCGGGCGCAAAGCGCGGCTTTTATGGTACGTACCGCTATCGCGTGGTGGATATAGACGATGGTTCCCTATACGTGTTTGTGGATTGCACCCGCGATCTGTCTAATTTTGAGGCGTTTATGGGAGCGAGTGCCGCTATCGGTGTGGCCGCATGGCTGCTCGTGCTTATTTTGGTGGTGATATTCTCGCGCGCGGCGGTCCGTCCCATGGTGGAGAGCTACCGTAAGCAGCAGCGCTTCATCACGGATGCGAGCCATGAAATCAAGACGCCGCTGGCGGTGATCGGCGCTGCAAATGATGTGCTGGAGATCGAAGCGGGCGAAAGCGAGTGGACGCAAAGCATCGCAGCGCAGATAGCTCGTCTTAAATCGCTGACCGAGAGACTGGTGTTTCTTGCGCGTATGGACGAGGGCGCCACGCAGCTCGAGAAGACGGATCTGGATTTATCGGAGCTGGTCGAATATGCCTCGGAACCGTTTTGCGCTGTGGCTGAATCACGTGGGAAGAGGCTTGCGCGCGATATGGACGCCGGAGTGCATGTCCGGGGGGACATCTCGGCTTTGTCGCAGGTGGTTGAACTCTTGTTGGATAACGCCACACGCTATGCGAACGATGGCAGCGAGATAGAACTTGCGCTTAAGAGACGCTCGCGCGGCGGGGCGACCCTACAGGTGACCAACACGGTGGATACGATGCCAAAGGGCGATTTGAATCGCCTTTTCGATCGCTTTTATCGTGCGGATACCAGCCGCAACTCGCAGACAGGCGGGTCCGGTGTAGGCCTTTCGGTGGCGCAGGCGATTGTCGAGGCGCACGACGGAAACATCCGCGCCCAGGCTCTCGACGCTCATACGATCCGCTTCACCGTAACCCTTCCCTCAATGTGACAAAAACAAGACAGAGTTAATTTGTGAAGATTTGCGCCCCGATGCACACAATTCGGTCTCTTGAGCTGTCTACCACTCGATTTGCTCGATAGGTGTGGGGTTGGGCTGCAGAGCCTCATCGATCACTTTGCCGCTCTTAAAGCGGATGAGGCGATCGGCCATAGGGGCGAGCGCGGAATTGTGCGTGATGATGATGACCGTGATGCCGTCGCGGCGACACGTATCCTGCAGAAGCTGCAAGATTTGCTTGCCGGTTTGATAATCGAGGGCGCCCGTAGGCTCGTCGCACAACAGGAGCTTGGGGTTTTTGGCAAGCGCGCGAGCGATAGCCACGCGCTGTTGCTCGCCGCCGGAGAGCTGGGCGGGGAAGTTGTCCATGCGCGCCTCGAGGCCCACCTTGGCGAGCGTCTCGGCGGGATCGAGCGAGTCGGGGCAGATCTGCGTGGCGAGCTCGACGTTTTCCAGTGCGGTGAGGTTGGGGACCAAGTTGTAGAACTGGAAGACAAAGCCCACGTCTGCGCGGCGGTACGAGACGAGCTCGCTCTCGTTGGCATGGCTGATGTCGCGTCCGTCTACCGTGACGGATCCCGAGGTCGCGGTGTCCATGCCTCCCAGGATGTTGAGCGCCGTGGTCTTGCCCGCGCCCGATGCACCCAGAATGATGGCGAGCTCGCCGGCCTCGACGCTAAAGTTCGCGCCGTCGAGTGCGTGAATCTCGGCTTCGCCTGCGCCGTAGGTTTTAATGACGTTGGAAAACTCGATATATGCCATGAAGACGCCCCATCTAATCGGATAGTTTTATTATCGCCGCCCGCGGCGTTTGTGCCCACCCCGATTCCGCCGAGCGCAAAACATACGCTCGCGATTTTGCGATGCGGATACCGCTGCCTGGCGTTGGCTTTTGAGCCGCGGCGTTTTTTGCCTATATACTAGGCTGCAGGTGAAACACGATAAGAGGCCACGCAAAAGGGGAGCGCATGATTACCAAGTCCTATCGATCGCCGCTTGGCATGATTACGCTTGCTGCCGATGCACGCGGGCTCACGGGACTTTGGTTTGAGGGCCAAACGCACTTTGGATCGACCCTTGGTGGCGAAGGGGTTCCAAACGGCCTGGGTTCGGCATCTGCTGTGCTCGACTACACCTGGGCGTGGCTCGACACCTATTTTGCCGGGCACGCACCGGCGTATACGCCTCCGCTCCATTTGATGGGCACGCCGTTTCAGCTTGAGGTATGGAGTGTACTGCAGACTGTTCCGCGCGGCTCTACGGTGGCGTACGGCTGGGTGGCCGACGAGATTTGCCGTCGACGTCTTGCTGCGGGTGATAAGCGTTCAACGAGTCCTCGCGCGGTGGGTGGTGCGGTGGCCCGAAACCCGGTTTCGATTATCGTTCCGTGCCATCGCGTGGTGGCTGCCAGCGGTGCGCTCGCGGGTTACGCCGGCGGTCTTGATCGAAAGAAATGGCTGCTTAATGTCGAGGGGTGCTGTCGCGGCGGCGTCGGTGCGCGGCAGTAGCTTCGGGCGCGTTCGCAACGAGTGGCGGCTTTTCGAACATTTCTCAACGAGTGGCGGCTTTTGAAACGCCTTTTGTTCGAAATCTGGCCCTTGCTGCACGAATTACCGCCATTCATTGCGTCGTCGGCTGCCTTCAGGTGCGGGAAGAGCTACCTACTGTGCAAGTACGATCGCGGCGGCGTAGTCGCCTTCGTTGCTGATGGAAACAAGTAACTCGTCAACGGCCGCTGTAGCAAGGGCATCGTGCAGGTCGGGTGCGTTGACATTGACATAGGGAGCGCCGGATGCGGCGCGGAGCGTCTCGACCCAGCGCAGGTCGAACTCGTTATCGATAAGCGGTCCGATTGCCTTGCGCACGGCGCGCTTAACGGCGAGCCGACCGGCGAGAAATTCTGCAGGTTGCTGCCGGGAGCGGGCCATCTCAAGTTCTGCAGGGGTAAATAAACGGGCCGCCCATGAAGATGCCATCGCATCAAGTTCGCACTCGGTGGCATCCAGACGGTCGGCAACGTCGCCGATGCGTACCAAATCGATGCCGATGCCCCGTGCCATGTCTGCCCCTTTCGTCTGGCCCATTATAGCTTTTGCACAAAGATGCCGCGCGCGTTAGGCTTATGCAAACGTTCGCAAGCATGACCATGTGACAAATGGAAAGAGGCATACATGGCATCCGAGACCATCACCAAAGATGATGTTGCGGCAGCAGAGTCGCTCATCGAATTTATCGACAACTGCCCCAGCATGTTCCATACGGCAATGACTTTGTCCGAGCGCTTGGAGCGGGCCGGTTACGTCTATCTTCCGGAAGGATCCGCATGGCGCGTCGAGCGCGGCGGGAGCTATTACACGCGTCGCAACAACTCGAGCGTCATCGCTTGGCACGTAGGCGAGCAAGTTGCCGAGGCGCCCGTTGCCGGCCAGTGCCCCAAAACGGCACCCTACCATTTCCAGCTCACGGCTTCGCACGCCGATTCCCCCACGTTCAAGGTCAAGTCGGTGGGCGAGCTTGAGGGGCCACAAGGCTATCTGCGTCTTAATGTCGAGGCATACGGTGGCATGATCGACTACACCTGGTTCGATCGCCCCCTGTCGCTGGCGGGCCGCGTGCTTGTGCGCACGGGCGCGCGCGTGGAGAGCCGCCTGTTCTCGCTCGACCGCGATGTCGCCATCATTCCCAGTCTCGCCATCCATATGAATCGTGACGTGAACAGCGCCTTTGCACCCAATCGCGCCTGCGACCTGTGCCCCCTCATCTCGGCCGGTGCGCTCCCCGCGGGATCGCTCGACCAGATGGTTGCCGACGAGCTGGGTGTGAATGTGGTCGACGTCTTGGCGCGCGACCTCTTCTTGGTGAACCGTCAGCGCTCGTGCGTGTGGGGCGCGGCGAACGAGTTCGTCTCGGCCCCCAAGCTCGACGACCTTGCCTGTGCCTATACCTCGCTCGAGGCTATGCTCGCGCAATGCAACGAACGCGACGTGAGCGTCTACGTTTGTTTTGATAACGAGGAGGTTGGGTCAGGCACCAAGCAGGGCGCCATGTCCACGTTCCTGCGCGATACGCTTGCGCGCGTGAACGAGGGACTGGGCTTTGACGACGAGGAGTACCGACGCGCACTTGCCGCCTCGATGCTCGTCTCCTGCGACAACGCCCATGCGCTGCATCCCAATCGTCCCGATTGCGCCGATGAAGGCGCACGCCCCCTGCTCAACGCTGGCCTCGTGATCAAGGAGGCTGCAAACCAGCATTACTGCACGGACGCCTTTAGCCGTGCCGCGCTCGTGGCGGTGCTTGAGGATGCTCAGGTGCCCTACCAGGCATTTGCCAACCGCAGCGACATGGCGGGCGGCTCCACCTTAGGCAATCTCTCCAATACCCAGGCGAGCATGCACGCCGTGGACGTGGGCCTGCCGCAGCTTGCCATGCATTCGAGTTTTGAGACGACGGGCACGCGCGATGTCTCCCTCGCCATTCAGGCGCTTACGGCGTTCTACAATGCGGACCTGCAGATTTTCGAGGCGGACTCTATCGTCTTGGCATAATGCGTCACCTGTGACCGCTGCGTGAATTATTCCTCACGCCCGCCGAAAGTGAGGAATAGAGCGTAGCCAATACAGGGGGACCGCCCTACAATGGTGCGCACTTGACTGGATGTCGGCAGGCCGCCCGTACGGCGCGGCCTGTCACGCATCATCGAAGGGATACGCTTATGAGCGAAATCATCATCGTTGCCGAGACCGGCTCGGATGTTTCTGCGGCTGAGGCTGCAGAGCTGGGTATCGAACTGGTGCCCATGCACGTTTCTATTGGCGATCGCACGATCGACGACGGCACCCTTGACCCGGCAGAGATGCTTGAAGAGTGCCGTCAGCTGGGCGTTTTGCCCAAGACGAGCGGGTGCACCCCGGGCGACTTTGCGGAAGTGTTCGATCGCATCCATGCAGAGCATCCCGAGGCGCAGATTCTCTACATCGCGTACTCGGCGGTGACTACCTGCTCCTATGAGTCGGCGCGCACGGCTGCCGAGGGGCGCGACTACATCGACATGTTCGATACGGCGCATGTGACCATCGGCCAGGGTTTTGTTGTGACGGGAGCAGCGCATTACCTGCGCGAGCATCCCGAGGCGACGCTTGCAGAGCTCAAGGCATATGCCGAGGGACTGGCGCAGCGCACGCGCATGGCCTTTATCCCCGGCGATTTGGGCTACCTGCGCGCCGGCGGTCGCCTTTCCAACGCTGCATTTTTGGGCGCAACGCTGCTTCGTATCAAGCCGGTGATCGAGATTATCGATGGACGCCTGGTGGCTACCAAGAAGCTTCGCGGTAAGATGGTAAATGTCGCGCTCGAGCTTATCGATATGATGTATGCCCAGGGTCCTGTCGACCATGAGCGTGTCTTCCTCGTGCGCTCCTCGGGTTTGCCGCTGCAGGTTCAGGAGGCTGCCGAGGCGCGTTTGCGCGAGCTTGGCTTCAAAGAGATCAGCTGGTACGACACGCATAACGTGATCACGTCGCATTGCGGCCCCGG
The DNA here is from genome assembly GCA_934654625.1 of uncultured Collinsella sp. Classification (GTDB taxonomy): domain Bacteria; phylum Actinomycetota; class Coriobacteriia; order Coriobacteriales; family Coriobacteriaceae; genus Collinsella. The sequence goes on from CAKUGM010000001.1 coordinate 288,397, forward strand.
CTCTTTTGCCATCTGCATAGCCGCTCCCGCAGCGTAGACGCAAGCAATTCGAAACCTCAATACGCCAAGAGGGCGCCGCGTGCAGCATGACGCGGCGCCCTCTCTTTTTGCAAGCATGCGGGCAGGTGCCTTGGGCTTTTCCTACAGCGTGACGGCGTTGCGGATGGGCTCGCCGGCGGCAAGGTGATGCAGGTTCTCGATGGCGATGTCGAGGATGTTCTCGAGCGTGACCGGTAGGTGATACCAACCGGAGACATGCGGGGTGATAAAGCAGTTGGGGGCATCCCACAGGGGGTCGTCGGCGGGAAGGGGCTCGGGCGAGGTGACGTCGAGCGCTGCGCCTGCGATGTGGCCGGATTTAAGGGCGGCGATCAGGTCGGGGGCAACCACAAGGTCTCCGCGGCCACCGTTGGCAAAAAACGCGCCGGGCTGGCAGGCGGCGAAGAACTTCTCGTCGGCAAGGCCGCGCGTGCTGTCGCAGCTGGGCAAGATGGAGAACACGATATCGGCGCGCCCCAATTCCTCGTAGAGAGCGTCCATCGTGGCCATGCGCTCGTAAGGAGCCTGCGCCTCGACGGCTCTGCGGCGCATGCCCGTTACGTGCGCACCCATGGCGGCGGCGAGCGTGGCGAAATGCGTGCCGATATCGCCCGCGCCGAGTACGAGCACCTGCGCATCAACAAACGTGGTGACCGGTCCCAGGTCGCGCCAATCGTGCTTGCGCTGGCGATCGCGATAGCCCGGCAGGCGCTTCATCATGGCAAGGACCATGGCAAACATATGCTCCGAGACCGACTGGCCATAGGCGCCTGTGGCGCATGCCATGACGGCACCCTCGGGCACGATGCCCGGCGCGGCGTACTTGTCGTAGCCGGCGGAGTTGAGCTGAAAGAGGCGCAGGTTCTGTGCAGCTTTGAGACGCGCGGGAGCCAGGTTGCCGATGATGACGTCCGCGGCGGCGATTTGCTCGTCGGAGACGACATCGCGGTCCACAAACGTAACGGCGTCGGCAGGTACTGCCGCGCGCAAGCGCTCGCTTTGGGTCTCGTTGACGGGCAGCAGGCAAAGTACGTTCATGAGGTCCTTCCAAAAGGTCGATGTGTCAGCAAAGCGGGTGCGAATGTCGATGTAGCGGCGGCGTTGCCATCGGCTCAGCTACCAGCTCAAAAGCTCGTAGCCGTCTTCGGTGACAACGAGCTGAACTTCCCACTGAGCGGAGTCGGAGCCGTCCTTGGTGTGGACGATCCAGCCGTTTTTCTCGTCGATAAAGATATCCGGCGCGCCGGCGTTGACCATCGGCTCGATGGTAAAGCACATGCCGGGGACAAGCAGCGTGTCCACGTCGGGCGATTCGACGGTAAAGCCCACGAACGGATCCTCGTGGAAGTCGAGGCCGATGCCGTGTCCGCCAAACTCGCGTACCACGCTAAAGCCGTTTTCTTCCACGTACTCCTGAACGGCGGCTGCCATATCGCGCAGGGTTCCCCATGGCTTGACGGCAGCAAGACCGCGCTGCACGCTCTCGCGCGTGACCTCGACGAGCTTCTTGCGCTCTTCGCCCACCTCGCCAATGCAGAACATGCGGCTTGAGTCAGAGTAATAGCCATCGAGAATCGTGGAGCAGTCCACGTTCACGATGTCTCCTTCGTGCAGCACGTCCTCTTTGCAGGGGATGCCGTGGCACACCACGTCGTTAATGGAGGTGCAGACGCTTTTGGGATAGCCCTCGTAATTGAGGTCGGCGGGGATGCCGCCGTGCTGCGTGGTGTAGTCGTAGATCCACTGGTCGATCTCTTCGGTGGTCACGCCGGCATGGATGTGCTCTGCCACGTAATCGAGGGCGCCGATGTTGATGGCAGCCGAGCGCTTGATGCCCTCGATATCCTCGGGCGTTTTATAGAGGTCGCGCGGTAACACGTCGAGGCCCTTATCCCAGAAGCGCTGGAGCTTCTCATCAAAGGCCTCGTGGCACTTCTTGTACTTCTTTCCGCTGCCGCACCAACAGGCATCGTTGCGGCCGGGCATGGGTCCATTGTCATACATGGGTAACTTCCTTTCAGTCACCGATAGTATGCCACTATCGTTAAGCGAATGGGCGAAGAGGAGGACGGCACGTATCTGCGCATGGGGAAACGCAGGGTACGGGGCGGCTGGCGTGGGGCTAGTAGCTCACCTGGCAGGGAATGCCAAGCTCGCGCACGCGCACGGCGATGGCGTCGAGGGTCTTGGCGGGCGCCTTGAGGAGGCTTTTCGCGGGGGTTTCGCGCGCAACGGTGTAGATGGTGACCGCTTGGGGGCGAATGCGAGCCAAGGCGTCGAGCCAGGGTTTCACGTAAGCGTCGCCGGTATTATCCATGTCACGCCCTTGCCAGGTCCCCGTGAGGAACATCGTCTGGATGATCACGTGCCCGGCGAAGCTGGCGAAGGTCTCGATCTGATGCTCCACATCGTATGCGGCGACAGGCTGGTCGATACGCTGGATATAGGCGGCATCGACCGTATCGAGTTTGAGGATGTTATCGTCCACGAGCATGAGGGCGTCGTGCACGGCGGGGCGGTCGGCGCGCGTGCCATTGGAGAGCACGGCGATCTTGGCAGTAGGCGCAAGCTCGTCGCGCAGGCGTACGGCACCTGCAACTGCCTGGGGAAACTCCGGTGCTGCTGTGGGCTCGCCGTTGCCGGCGAAGGTGATCACGTCGGGTAGCTCGCCTGCAGCGGCCATCGCGCGAAGACGCTCCTCGAGCGCGGTGAGGACGGTTGCGGCGTCGTTGTGCTCCTCATGGCAGGGACGTTCGGCGTTAAAGCCGTTTTCGCAGTAGATGCAATCAAAGGTGCAGATCTTTCTCGAAGCGGGCATCATGTTGACGCCGAGCGAGAGCCCCAGGCGCCGGCTGCGCACGGGCCCAAAGAGGGGGCTATCATTCAAAAAGGTGGACACCGAATCATCCCTCCCAGGACGTTGCCGTGATAAAGGTTGCGCGATCGTCGCTACACGGTTTGGCCGGCAGCGGCGGCGACAAAGGCCTTCCACAGCATGAAATCGCTTTCGATGGTATGCCAGGTGTACTCGGGATGCCACTGTACGCCAAGGCAGAAGGGCTGCCCTTCGACTTCGATAGCCTCGGGCATGCCGTCGGTTGCGCGTGCGACAAGGCGGGTGCGAGACCCAACCCTCTCGACGCAGCAATGGTGTGCCGAGTTGGTCTGCACGAGTGTGCGGCCTTCCATCGCGCGGCACAGGAGCGAATCGGGCTCAACCTCCACCGGGTGGCAGGGCTCGGTAAGCGAATGGGCATGACGCCACTGAGACATGCCTTGGCAGGGCTTCACGCTGGGCACGTCCATGCAGAGGGTGCCTCCGGTGGCGACGTTGAGCAGCTGCATGCCGCGGCAGGTGGTGAACAGCGGCTTTTTCTGCGCGAGAACCTCACGCACCAGGCGAAACTCGAAGCAGTCGCGAATCTCGCAGCAAAGCGTGGGGTCGTACGGGTCGGCCACGCCCCAGCGCTTGGGGTTCACGTCGGGCCCACCGGGGATGGCAAGGCCATCGGCCATCTCCACATAGCGCTTGATGACGGCATCGTCGTCGGTGAGCGACATCAGCATCGGCAGTCCGCCGGCAGCAAGAATCGCATCCATGAACACGCTGGCGATGCTCTCGTTGGGCGAGAGGGTCTCGCATCCTACGACGCGGCCTTCTTCCCAGCGCGGGGCGACCAAAATGACGGGACGTTTGCATTCGAGGTCTTTTTGCATAAGGTTGCTTTCATGGTGCGGCAATGCGTCAGGTTCATTTACCGCGGTGTCGTTGGGGCGAAACAAGGGGCGCAGCAACGACACCTGACGTCGTGCTGCTGCGACCCGGGGTTAATGATTATTGATGCTGTCGAGGAAGTCGCGGGCGCGCTGCGTTTGCGGATGATCGAAGAACGCGTCGGGCGCTCCCTCCTCCACGATAGCGCCGTCGGCCATAAAGACCACGCGGTCGGCAACGCGGCGCGCGAAGTTCATCTCGTGCGTCACCACCACCATGGTCATGCCCTGGCGCGCGAGACCGATCATCACCTCGAGCACCTCGTTGATCATCTCAGGGTCAAGCGCACTGGTGGGCTCGTCAAAGAGCATCGCGCGCGGATGCATGGCGAGGGCGCGGGCGATGGCCACGCGCTGCTGCTGACCGCCCGAAATCTGAGCGGGCACTTTTTCGGCCTGCTCGGCTACGCCCACGCGCTCGAGCAGGTCCATGGCGCGGGTGCGCGCTTCCTCGCGCGAGAGTCCCAGCACGTCGGTGGGGGCGAGCATCACGTTTTCCAGCACGGTCATGTGCGAGAAGAGGTTGAACTGCTGGAACACCATGCCGAGCTCGGCACGCATGGCGGCGAGCTCGCGGCCTTCCTGCGGCAAGGGCTCGCCATCGATGAGGATCTCGCCCGAGTCGATGGTCTCCAGACGGTTGATAGCGCGGCAGAGGGTCGATTTGCCCGAGCCGGACGGGCCGATGACCACGACGACCTCGCCGGGAGCGACCGAGAGGTTGATGTCACGCAGCACATGGAGCGAGCCAAAGTGCTTATCCACATGCTTGAGCTCGATAAGGGGCTGCTGGGTAGTTGCGTCTGTCATATCGCGTTCCACCTTTGTTCGGCTAGCGGATGATCTTTACGCCCAGGCGGTGCGAGACGTAGATGCTTGCCTGGTTGATAGCGTAGTTGATGAGGATGTAGATGATGGCGATGGTGAAGTAGACCGAGACGAGCGCATCGTAGTTGGTGATGAGCACGCGCGCGTTCTGCATCAGGTCGGGGTAGCTCACCACGTATGCCACCGTGGTGTCTTTGACCACCACGACGAGCTGCGAGATGAGGGAGGGGATGACAAAACGAATCGCCTGGGGCAACACAATCTTAAACGTGGTGCGCAGGGGCGACATTCCCAGCGAGAGCGCTGCCTCGATTTGTCCCTTAGGCACGGCATTGACGCCTGCGCGGAAGACCTCGGCGAGCACGCCCGCGGCTGCGAGCGCCACCGGTAAGGTGAGCATCCAGAAGGAAGACATCTTGATGCCGTATTGGGGCACGACCAAGAAGAAGAAATAGATGAGCAGAAGGCTTGGCAGGCTGCGGAAGAATTCGGTGATCACGCGGCAGACGGCGGAGAGAACCTTGAGGTGCGAGATGCGCCCCAACATGAGCAGAAGACCCAGCGCAAGGGCGATGGCGCCCGCAGTGAGCGCTACGCGTACGGTGCCCGCAAAGCCCTGGAGCAAAAACTTCCAGGTGGTCGCCTTGGCAAAGAACGTCCAGTAGCGAGGCGCAAACTGACCGGTGATGTAGAAGCGATACCCGATGGCCGCGAGAGCCGCAACGACCAGGATAAGCGAGACTGCCGTGGCGATGCGCACACGACGACGCGTGCGCGGACCGGGTGCCTCGTAGAGGGCGTCGCGCACGGACCGCGATGCGGGTGCGGAAGTACTCATCGGTAGATCCTCACCTTCTTATCGATACGGTTGCCAATGGCGCCGATCACCAATGCCGTTCCCGCATACCCGATAGCCGAGATGAGAAAGGCGACGATGCCGCCGGTAACGCGCGTGTTGACATAGGAGACCACGCCGGTGAGCTCGGTGGGATTGAGCGGCACCTGGCTGCCCAGGGCAGTGGTGAGCATGACGGCGATCAGCAGGTTGGTCATGGGCAGCACGCACGAGCGCAGTGCCTGCGGGATCACGATGCGGCGCAAGATCTTGCCAAATGAGAGGCCCAGGGCGCGTGCCGCCTCGATCTGGCCGGCGCTCACGGTGTTGATGCCGCTCATGAAGTTCTCGGAGCCAAAAGCCGAGCCCAGAAGCACGGTGGTGACCACTACGCATACGCGGTAGTCGAGCACTACGCGCAGGCTGGGCAGCGCATACACCACGATAATCAGGAGTGCGACGCCGGGGATGTTGCGAAAGATCTGCACATAGAGGTCTCCCGCCACACGCAGAGGGCGCATCGGCGAGACGCGCATGACAGTGATGCCCACGGCGATGATCATTACCAGCGCAAACGATTCGATCGTCATGAGCCAGGTGGTCAGAAGCGCCTGAAGGTAGTTTTGACCATATAGGGAAAGAAGCTCGGTGAGCCCCATTGGTATCTCCTCAACGATAACGGGGCCTTCCACGCGTGACATGGAAGGCCCCGATGCATACCCGTGTTCTGCAGTCTAGCAAAACCGCGCGCCCCGAGTGCGTCCGGTGGCGCCATGTGTCCTACAGATTACGTGCCGGCTCTTACGCTTCGAGTGCGGGCGGGTTGGGGGCGTCCGCGATATCCGCGCGGTCGCCGATGCAGATCTTCCAGAGCTTAGCCCAGGTTCCGTCGTCCTCGATCTTCTGCAGGAAGTCGTTGACAAACTGGACGCCGTCGGCATCCTTGGGCAGGCCGATGCCGTACTTGTCCTCGGGACCAAACGGGTCGCCGGCGAGGCGGTACTTGTTGGGGTTGCGCACCATGCTGCCCATCTGCATCGTGCTGTCGATCACATAGGCGTCGACACGACCCTGCTCAAGGGCCTTGCGGGCCTCCTCGTCGGTCTTGAACTCCTGGAGCGTGGCGTCGGGAGCAACATCGGCGACGATCTGGGGGCCGGTGGAGCCGGACTGCACGGCAACGGTCTTGCCGGCGAGGTCGTCCACGCTCTTGATGTCCTCTTTGTCAGCCATGGTGAGGATGGACTGCTGGGTGGTGTAGTAGGGACCTGCGAAGGAGATGACCTTCTTGCGGTCGTCGGTGATGGAGTAGGTGGCAAAGACAACGTCGACCTGGTCGTTTTGAAGCACGGACTCGCGGGTGTCGGAGGTCACCTGGGTGTTGTCGATCTTGGTCTCGTCGCCGACGATATAGCGGGCGAGGAGCTGGGAAAGACCGGCGTCAAAACCGCGCAGGACATTGTCCTCCTCGTTGAGCTGGCTGAACAGCAGCGAGGTCTGCACGCCGCCCACGCGCAGGGTACCGGCGTCCGCCACGGCGGAGGCCCAGGTGCTGCCGGCGATTGCAGAGGCGTCCGCCACGGCGCCGGAGGCGATTAGCTCGTCGTATGCATTGGCGTCCATGGACACGACCTGCTCTTCGGCGGCGGAGTCGGTGCCGGCGCTGCCGGCGGGGGCGTCGCTGTCGCTGCAACCAACAAGACCCAGACCGGCGATGGCTGCCACGGTGGCACCGGTGGTTGCCAAGAAGCTGCGGCGGGAAACGTTGAGGGAGTTCGAGAGGTTGTTCATCGTCTCGTATCCTTTCATTCAATTAAATGGTGTAAGCAGGGCTGCTTACGCAGTAACTTTACTTCTATACCCAATAGGTGGGTTGATAATGCACGGAAGAATCCGTTGGTTCATTCCTCTGCAAAGAAAAGCGGCGCGGCGGAGACAGCATCCGCCGCGCCGCTGGGCGCTACTTCAAAAGGTCGACGGGAATAAGGCCTGCCGTGCTCGCCTCGATGATCTCGTGTCCGCCGAAGACACAGACGGGGGCTTTTGCGGCGATGCGCTCGATATCGTCTGCCAGGGCGCGAACCTTCCCGGGCGTGGCCGCGAGCATGGCACGACGACGGCTCTCGCGCCAGTCTACCGGGCGCTTGGCAAAGAACTCGCCATCTTGACGACGTGCCAGGCCATAGGGCTTCACGGGTGCATCGTGGCTCGAGACGCACGAGACGATAAAGCCCTCAAAGACCTCGGGTGCGGGGTCAAACGAACGTAACCACGTGCCGGCGCGGCCGATGCGCTCGAGCGAGGGGTCGATAGCGGGGTCGCGATAAGTGTAGAACGCGAGCTGGCGGTCGGCGGCACAGCGGAAGTCGCAACCGTAGGCGCCTCCCTTCACGCGAATCTCGTTCCACAGGTAATCGAACGAGAGGGCACCCGCGGCGACACCCCAGGTGCCGTCGACGGCAAGGTCCAGCTGGCGCGGGTCGATGGCCTTGCCTGCAAAGCAAACGTCGCTCGGGATGATGAACGCCTCGTTTTTGACGACGGGGGCCGGAATCTGCAGGTTGATTTCGGCGTCGGCGCGCTCGCCCAGTCCGAGCGTGTCCGCCGCGTTCCAATACGTGCGATAGTCGTCGTCCGAGCCGGTGAAGCTCACGATGGTCCCGTCTGCCACAAAGATGCGCTTCTGCAGGTCGCGCAGCTTGTTGCACAGGTCCTCGGCACGCTCGTCAAAATGATCGACAAGCTCGCGGAGGAAGCGGTAGAAGTCCACACCCGAGAGCTGCTCGGAAAGCACACCGGCAGGCGAGGTATAGGAGTAGGAGCGCGCGACGGCGGCGCTGTGGCCGTTCATCAAGAAGCGCTGCTCCTGGGCAATCCGCATCTGAGTGATGACGTCGCGCATGCGCTCGGTGTCCTCGAAGAGCGTTTCGCCCCAGACCTCGCGCGGGATCTGGGCAAGCGACTCGATTTTTTCGGAAAGGGCGCCGGCGGAAACGGTGAGCACCGGGCGGGCCTCGTTGGCAGCGCTTCCGCTTATGACTTCGGCGGAAAGGCTCAAAAAGCCCAGGTTGGCGCCGATGAAGCTATCGAGTTCGTCGGCCGTGTGCTGCGTGGTGGGAAGCCTGCGCATCAGGTTGGTCATGACGGTCACATAGGGTAGCTCGTCAAAGGACAGATGGCTCAGGTCAAAGTACGCGAGCGCGTAGGAAAGGCCGCGCGTGGGGATGGCGTGTTTGAGGCAGGGCAGCGGTGTGGTTTCGTCGACAGTGAGTGCGGGCTCGGGGCGAGCGGGTCCGATGTCCGAGACATGCAGGCGCGGCAGGGTGGCGCGGGCTTCGGGCGAGTCCTCGGCCTCCTGGGCGGCGCGCAGCGTCTCGACATCGGCGTCGATGGCGGCAAGCTGCTCGTCGCTTGCCTTTGCCAGGATGGCTGCAAGCTCGGTCGCCTCGGGGTCGTCGCCCTCGGATGCCTCCTGGGGCTTGAGCTCCACAAGTGCGCTGTGGTTCGTGTCGAGAACGAGCTCGCGCAGGAGGTCTTCAAAGTAGCTGCCCGAAAGCTCCTGGCGAAGCTCCTCGTAAACCGGGCCGTACTTGAGGGCGAGGGTTGCGGCGTCGTCGTCGTAGAGCCAGGTGGAGAGGGCATCGCAGGCAATCACGACGCCATCGGCCGTGCCGTAGTCGCGCTGGCGCAGGTCGAACTCGTTGCCGCAGATCACGGCCTCCAGGCGGTCGCGGGGGATGCCGGCATCTACCAGCTCGCGGGCGCTTTGCTCGATCACTTCGCGCAGGCGGCGGGCAACTTCGGGTTGGGCGTTTTGCAAGATGATGAGCTCATAGGGCTGCAGGCACGCGGCCGAGGTATAGCTCGTCACGTCGCCACCCAGGTTCGCCGCGAGGATTGCTTTCTTCATGGGTGCTTCGTTGGTGCCGAGCAGCGCCTCGAACAGGATGTCTGCTGCGATTACGCGCTTGCGGTCGAGGGCGTCGCCCAGCACATATCCCAGTCCCACGAGGGCGTTGTCCGGGGTGGTGACCATATCGATACTCGTGTAGTCGCAGACGATGGGCTCCTGGCGAGTGAGCGCGTTGGGGGCACCGGGGGTTGCGGCAGTCTGCGCGCCGCGTGCAGAGGCGTCGTTTGCGCGGGCTTCGTCACAGAGGTAGCGCTCGTTCAAAAAGGCCAGGGCGCGCTCGGGATCGAGGTCTCCATAGAGCGTGATGTAGCTGTTTGCCAGGTTGTAGTGGCGCGCGTGCGTGTCCAGGAACTGCTCGTAGGTGAGCGAGGGGATGGCGCGCGGGTTACCGCCCGACTCGTGGGAGTAGGCGGTGCTGGGGAACAGCTCGCGATTCATGGCGTTGTCCAGCACGTCCATGGGATCGGAGAGGGCGCCCTTCATCTCGTTGAACACCACGCCGTTGTAGCGCAGGCGCTGGGGCGTGCCGTCTTCGGCGCGGTCCAGCTCGTAGTGCCAGCCCTCCTGCTCGAAGATGGCCTTCTTGGTATAGATAGCAGGGTTCAGCACGGCGTCCATGTACACGTCCATGAGGTTGTACAGGTCTTGCTCGTTGGTGGACGCCACGGGGTAGATGGTCTTGTCGGGGTAGGTCATGGCGTTCAAGAACGTCTGCATGGAGCTTTTGATGAGGTCGACGAACGGCTCTTTGACGGGGAACTTGGCTGATCCGCACAACACGGAGTGCTCGAGGATGTGAAAGACGCCCGTGTCGTTTGCCGGCGGGGTCTTGAAGCCGATGGCAAACGCCTTGTTCTCGTCCTCGCAGGCAAGGAAGAGCAGACGCGCCTCGGATGCTTCGTGGGAAAGGACGTATGCTTCGGCGTCCAGCTCGTCGATGGTTTCGGCGCTCTTAACGCTAAATCCGCTTAGGGTGGCGCCGGGGACGAGCAACTTGGCGGCGTGCGCGCGAGCGCTCATCGGTTCGGTTGAGGGCATGGTGCCTCCAGGAGTCGTGGTGAAGATGTGCTGTGCCCCTTTATACCCCCAAGTACGCACGCGTGTCGCCGACATTCGCGCGACATTCGGGGAGCACATACTCTATTTGAGTGCAGTACCTGCGAAAACGTTGAAATTTGGCGTGGGGCGAACGCGCGGTTTCGGCGTTTAGTGGGGTAAGGTTATACAAGTGCGGCGTGCCGTTAGGGCCTTTGCTGCGCAGAAATAGAGTGATGATCGCGCGAAGGGGTATGCACGTGGGCGTGCCGGCAGGGCAAACACAGAAAGAGACGGTATCGACGGGAACCGATGCGGAGTCGCGCAAGCGCCGCCGCGCATGGCGCGATCGCCTGAACGGTCGCGAATCGCGCAAGACGTTCATAGGCGTGCTTTCCACCCTGGCGGGCGCGTGCCTTTGGGGCTTCTCGGGCACTTCGGCAAGCATGTTGTTCGATGTCTATCACGTGGATACGCTCTGGCTGCTTTCCGTGCGCCAGATCTTTGCCGGCCTGCTGTTCATGGCGCTCATCGCCTTCACGGCGCGCGACCGTTTTGTGCGCCTGTGGACCAACCCGGCTCATATTCGCACGCAGCTGCTGTTCACTCTGTTCGGTCTTTTTGCCAATCAGCTGTTCTACTTGATTGCCATCCGCCTTACCAATGCGGGCACGGCAACGGTTTTGCAGTGCCTCGAGCTGATTATCATCATGGTTATCACCTGCGTGCGCCAGGCGCGCCGTCCGCGCAGGCGCGAGCTTGCAGGCCTCGTGCTGGCCTTGCTGGGAACCTTCCTTATCGCCACGGGCGGCGATATCTCGGCGCTTGCCATCTCGCCTGCGGGCCTCGTTGCCGGCTTGCTGACCGCGGTTTTTGCGGCGGCGACGGTCATGATTCCCGCAAGCTTGCTGCCCGAATACGGCTCTCCGGTGGTCACCGGCTCGGCCATGATGCTCTCGGGTATCATCACATGCGCTTTCGTGCAGCCGTGGAACAACGCGCCCGCGCTTGACTTTGCGGGCATCGAGGCCCTGGTGGTCTTTATCGTGGCCGGTTCGTTCCTCTCGTACATGCTTTATATGCAGGGCGTCAAGGACCTGGGCGGCATGCGTGCGAGCATGATCGCCACGGTGGAACCTGTCTCTGCGGCGGTGACGAGCGCCATTTTGCTGGGCGTTGCCTTCTCGGGCGCCGATATCGCGGGCTTCGCCGCAATCATCATCATGGTGTTCCTGACGGTGTAAGAAGCATCTTCCTCGGCAATCCCGGGGCATAAAAACACCCGCGCAGGACGTGGGTCCATACGCGGGTGCGGAAGGGTGTGTGCCGCTTTGCGGAAGGGGCCGCTACTGCTGCGGGTCCACAGGCGGGACGTTGCCCTGACGGTTGGCCTCGCCGGCGCACAGCATCTGCTCGAACATGCTCGATGCCTGCTTGTAGTCGCTCGGCAAAACGACGGTGGCGCTCTTGCCGCTCTTGGCAAATTCGTTCATCATCTCGGTCCACTGGGTGAACATGAACAGCTGGTTTGCCTCGTCGTTGCCCACGCCTGTCTCCTGGATGGTCTCGAGTGAATCCTTGATGCCAAGCGCGATGGCCTTGCGCTGGTTGGCGATACCCTCGCCGGCCTTCTCCATGGCCTCGGCCTCTGCCTTGGCCTCGGTCACGCGGCGGATGCGGTCGGCCTCGGCCAGGTCCTGAGCGGCGGCCTTGGTGCGCTGCGCGGCGTTGATCTGGTTCATGGAGTCCTCGACCTCATGCGGCAGGGCGATCTTGGTGATAAGCGTCGAGACCAGGGTGAAGCCGTAGGCGTCCATCTGCTCGGACACGGTGGCGTTGACGTCTTTTGCGATGTCGTCCTTCTTGGCAAAGACCTCGTCGAGGGTGTAGACGGGGATGGAGGAGCGCAGGGCGTCGGTGATGAAGTCGCGCATCTGAGCCACCGGCTGCTGCAGCATGTAGTAGCTCTTGTAGACGCCGGACTGCTCGGGCGTGGCGCCGAGCTCGTAGCTCACGTGGTACTGCGCGGAGACCTCCAGGCCGATGGTCACGTTGTCCTCGGTCTTCACGTCGATGTCAAAGCCGTTTTTCATGGTGCGCAGGCTTACCGTGGCTGCCTTGCGGTCCACAAAGGGAATCTTGGCGTGGAAGCCCGCGCCTACGATCTTGTTGAACTTGCCCAGGCGCTCGATGATCACGGCATGTTGCTGCTTGACCACGAAGAAGACGTTGCCGGTGAGGGCAAAGACAATAAAGAGAAGGATGAGAATCCAAAGGATGCTGCCGATGGCTGCAAAGATCATGTCTGTTCCTTAGAACGGGCCGATATTGTTCTCGATTTTACCCGATGTGGCAGATAACGACTCCCGGTTTCGGGTCAGCGTTGCGCAAGGGAAACGCCCGCCGCGCGGCCGCTTGTTATCGTGGCCGGCTGTGCGACGGGCGCAGGGGTGCAAAGGGCGCGTTTTGCCCTGTGGATCTACAGGCTATAGAGCGAGCGGAACTTCTCGTTCAGATAATCGCAGTAGAAGTGTGCGTCGAAGGGGGCGCCACATGCGTCTTGGATAAGTTCCGGCGCGTCCTTGGCGCGGCCCCACTGCCAGATCTTGTTGCCCAGCCAGGTGCAGACGGGCGTAAGATCGCCTGCGGCGCAGGCGGCGTCGATGTCCACGCCGTCGGCCTTCATGGCGGGCACGTACTGCGCGTCGTACGCGCTGCCCAAGGCGTAGGTGGGGAAGTAGCCAAACGATCCGCCCGACCAATGGACGTCCTGCAGGCAGCCACGGGCGTCATCGGGAACCTCGACGCCCAGGTACTCGTTCATAAAGCGGCTCCACAGGGCGGGGATATCGCGTGCCGTGGCCTCGCCGGCAAAGAGCAGGCGTTCGATTTCATAGCGCACCATGATGTGCAGGGGATAGGTGAGCTCGTCGGCCTCGGTGCGAATGAGCGAGGGGCGTGCGATGTTGACGGCGCGGTAGAGCTCGTCCTCGCTCACCTGGCCGTAGACCTCGGGGATGTGCTTGCGCAGGACCTGCAGCAGCGGGCCCATAAAGGCGCGGCTGCGCGCTACGGTGTTTTCGAAGAAACGGCTCTGGCTCTCGTGGATACCCATCGAGGTGCCGCCTTCGAGACTCGTGAAGGCGTAAGCGGGGTTGACGCCCAGCTCGTAGATGGTGTGCCCGGCCTCGTGGACGATGGAGAACACGTTGGAGAGGGCGTCATCTTCATAGAAGTGGGTGGCAATGCGCGCGTCGCCGGTGGCAAAGCCCTCGGAGAAGGGGTGCTCGGTCATGGCGAGCGTGGTGTCGGCAAGGTCGAGGCCCACGAGTTTCATCAGATCGAGGGAGAGGGCCTTTTGTACCTCGACGGGCACATGCGCGTGGGCGAAGGGAGCCTCTGACTGCTGGCTGCGCTCGCCAATCTCGTGCACGAGCGGTACTACAGTGTCTTTGACCTGGGCGCAGAAGGCGTCAAAGGATGCGGCGGAAAGGCCGCGCTCGTGTTGATCGAGCCAGACGTCATAGGGGTCGGCCTGGGGATCCATGAGCGCTGCTTGGTGCTTAAGGGAATCGACGATGCGGTCGATGTAGGGCTCGAAGCTTGCCCAGTCGTTGGCGACCTTGGCTTTGTGCCAAACGGCTTGTGCCTCGCATGTTAGGCGGGTCCAGGCCTCGGCCTCTTCGGTAGGGATGGCCAGTGCCTCGTGCTGGTCGCGAGCGAGGACGCGGGCCTCGGCACGCAGCTGCTCGTCCTCGACGTTGCCGGACTCTACGGCGTCGAGCAGGTCCTTAACCTTTTTGACGGAGGATTTCTTGGTGAGTAGCTTGTGGTATTCGCTAGCAAGTGTGCCCATCGCCTCGGTGCGTGCGGCGGCGCCGTTCTCGGGCGCGATGGTGGCGCCATCGAATTCGGCGATCTTCATCAGGTAGCTGCGGCACCAAAGCTTGCGCTCAAGCTTGCGCACAGAGGCGGCAGCCTTCTTTGCTTGGTCTTTCTTTTTTCCCATGTTCGCTCCCATCGCGTGGTGTCAAAACACACCAAGTGTACCCATGTGCGGGCGTGGAGGGCGGGTTGTGTGAGTGTTGAATCCTTGAGTGGGCGTCGGCTTCGCTTGAGGTGGCGGAAAAGTCAAAATATGTACGATTGGGGCTTCGTTTTTGACATGTATAAGGGTATGGACGTCAAAATCGGCAACGGACGGAAGTGTGAACAACGTTCACGGTTCCTGCAGGGGCGTTTTGGCCCCTTGTAAAGCCCGCCGGCGTGCCGATCATCGTACATATTTCGACTTTTCCACCATTTTGATCGGGCTTCGCTGCACTAAAAGACGCGGCGGCGCCGGCTTGCGATTTTTTATGCAAGAAAGCATCGGTTTTATTCATTAACGAGGTCTTCAGACTCGCTGCGCTCGGGCTGCGGACTTGCGGCGGGGCGTCCCGCGGGCTCATTGTGCAAAGCGCGCGGAAAAGGGGCGCGCGGCCTTTGGATGCTACGCGTTCGTTGACTCGCTTGTGCTATCATTCTGGCCAATGCGTTGACGGAGAGGGTTTGGTCCGCCGCGCCGGGTTTAAGAGAGAAGAGGTCATGGGCTGCAAGCCTCTTCACCTTGGCAAGGGCTAAACGTTCACTCCCGAGCAGCGACCTGAACGGGCATTACCTGAGTAGGGGAGCCGTGAGCCTCGCGACAAGAGGTCAAAAGAGGGCATGCCGGGCCGGACATCCGGCTGCCAAACAAGGTGGTACCGCGGAATTCAACCGTCCTTGGGTAAGCGAGAAGCGCCCAAGGACGGTTTTTTGTTGCCGAGTGCGGGCGGACGGGGCATGGCACCCCATGCAGACAGGAAAGGAAGATAGATGAGTCTGATCGATGATCTGGCCAAGCTCGAAGCGGAGGCAAAGGAACTTATCGCCAACGCCGACGACGCCGAGAAGCTCGAGGCCGCCCGCGTGGCCCTGCTCGGCCGCAAGGGCCGTGTGACCGGCCTGATGCGCATGATGGGCAAGCTCTCGCCCGAGGAGCGCCCCGTGATGGGCAAGCGCGCCAACGAGATGCGCCAGCTGGTCGAGGGCCTGTTCGAGGAGCGCAAGGCCGAGATGAAGGCTGCTGCCCTCAAGCATGCGCTCGAGCACGACGCCGTGGATATCACTCTGCCGGGCATCCGTCCGCAGATCGGCCATCAGCACCTCATCAAGCAGATCATCGAGGAGGCCGAGGACATCTTCTGCGGTATCGGCTACACCGTCGAGTCCGGCCCGCAGGTCGATACCTCCTATTACAACTTCACCGCGCTCAACGCCCCCATGGATCACCCCAGCCGCTCGGCGCGCGACACCTTCTATGTGGTCGACAATAACCCTGGCAGCGTGGCACACCCCGAGACCCATGCCCATGGCGAGTCCGACATCCTGCTGCGCACCCAGACTTCGGGCGTGCAGATCCACACCATGGAGAGCCAGAAGCCGCCCATCTACATGATCTGCCCGGGCACCGTGTACCGTCCCGACACGGCAGACGCCTGCCACCTGCCTCAGTTCAACCAGATCGAGGGCCTTGTGGTGGACGAGGGCATCACCTTCGGCGACCTTAAGGGCACGCTTGATTACTTTGTCAAGTGCATGTTCGGCGAGGACCGCAAGACGCGTTATCGCCCGCACTTCTTCCCCTTCACCGAGCCTTCCTGCGAGGTCGACGTGAGCTGCCACGTGTGCGGCGGCAAGGGCTGCAACTTCTGCAAGCATTCCGGCTGGATCGAGATTTTGGGCTGCGGCATGGTCGACCCCAACGTGCTTATCAACTGCGGCATCGACCCCGAGAAATATACCGGCTTCGCTTTTGGCATCGGCGCCGAGCGCGTGGCGGCACTTCGTTACGACCTGCCCGACCTGCGCACGCTGATGACGGGTGATATGCGCTGCCTCAACCAGTTTTAAGGGAATCCGTCCCCGCGGCTTCCCCAAGCACGGCACCTCGGCGCTCAATCGTCGCTTGCGTACCTTAAGTACGCGGCGCTCCTCTTTCGGGCCGATCTGCCGCACTTGGGAAAGCCGTAAACGTGGCTGGTTTTTATTATCTTCGCTGCTGTAATTCATTCCCATGCGTATGGGGTTAGATAAAAAGGAGAGCTAAATGCGCGTTTCGTATGACTGGCTCAAGACTATGATCGATGTGCCCGAGAGCCCTAAAGAGCTTTCGGACGAGTATATTCGCACCGGTACCGAGGTCGAGGCTATCGACGTCGTGGGCGAGAGCTTTGACCATGTGGTCACGGCTCAGGTGCTCGAGAAGGCGCCGCACCCCGATAGCGACCATATGTACGTGTGCAAGGTCTCTGTGGGCGATAAGAACGTCGACGCCGAGGGTAATCCCGAGCCGCTGCAGATCGTCTGCGGCGCGCAGAACTTCGAGGCCGGCGACCATATCGTGACCGCTATGATCGGGGCCGAGCTGCCCGGCGGTATCAAGATCAAGAAATCCAAGCTTCGCGGCGTCGTGAGCTTTGGCATGAACTGCTCGGCGCGCGAGCTGGGCATCGGCGGCGACCATGCGGGCATCATGATCCTGCCCGAGGATGCTCCCGTCGGCATGCCCT
The DNA here is from genome assembly GCA_934654625.1 of uncultured Collinsella sp. Taxonomy (GTDB): domain Bacteria; phylum Actinomycetota; class Coriobacteriia; order Coriobacteriales; family Coriobacteriaceae; genus Collinsella. Next base: position 305,414 of record CAKUGM010000001.1, read on the forward strand.
TTGGCGAGTACTATGGCTCGTCCGACACCGTGCTCGATTGCGAGATCACGCCCAATCGTCCCGACTGCCTGTCCATGATCGGCATGGCGCGCGAGACGGGCGCCATTTTCGATCGTGATTACCACGTTGAGCTGCCCTCCATTAAGGCCGAGACCGGCCGCGCCACGGCAGACGAGCTTTCCGTCGAGATCGCCGACGAGGGCCTGTGCGACCGCTACGTTGCCCGCATCGTGCGCAACGTGAAGGTCGGTCCGTCGCCCGACTGGATGGTCAAGCGTCTGAATGCCCTGGGTATCCGTCCTCACAACAACATCGTCGACATCACCAACT
>CAKUGM010000002.1 GCA_934654625.1 uncultured Collinsella sp.
AGCGATAACCGTGCAACGACGATCGATATGGCGTCGCACGCGGCCGAGGAGCTCTCCATCCCTTATACGGTTGGCGGCGGTTTTCGCGATCTTGCCGGTATGCGCCAGATGGTTGCGGCGGGCGCCGATAAGGTCTCGCTCAACTCGGCCGCAGTGCGCGACCCGAGTTTGATTACGCAGGCGGCCGCAGCGTTTGGCAGCCAGGCTGTCGTGTGCGCCATCGACGCCAAGCGCGTGGGCACGCCCGGCAAGCCCGGCGCCGACAAGTGGGAGGTCTTTACCGCGGGCGGTCGCAACGCCACAGGTATCGATGCCGTTGAGTGGGCTGCGGAGGTGGCACGCCGCGGCGCGGGCGAGATCTTGCTCACGAGCATGGATCGCGATGGCACCAAAGAGGGCTTTGACCTGGCTCTCACGCGTGCCGTGGCCCGTGCGGTTTCCATTCCTGTAATTGCAAGCGGCGGCGTGGGTACGCTCGAGCATTTTGCCGAGGGCGTTATCGAAGGCGAGGCCGATGCCGTCCTGGCGGCAAGCGTGTTCCACTTTGGGACCTTTAGCATTCGCCAGGTGAAGGAGTACATGGCTAGCCAGGGTATTCCGGTGAGATTGGATTTCTAGATGATCGAGGTTACAACGCCCGCGCAGCTCACCTACGATGAGCGCGGGCTCATTCCCTGCGTGGTCCAGCAGTACGACACCGGCGAGGTGTTGATGGTGGCGTGGATGAACGAGGAATCCGTGGGGCTCACGCTTGAGCGCGGGACCACATGGTTTTGGAGCCGCAGCCGCCAAGAGCTATGGAATAAGGGCGCTACCAGCGGGAATATGCAGGAAGTTCGCGAACTGTGGACCGATTGTGACAGCGACACACTGCTCGTCAAGGTGGATAGCCCCGGTCCTGCGTGCCATACCGGTGCACGCAGCTGCTTTTTCAAGCGCGTCGAACAGTAACGGGATTTGGCGTGCGGCGCGGGGGCGCCGCGTTGCCTTTTAGGGAGGAGTAAGGCATGGGCGTACGTACCGCTAACGTGCAAGACGGCAATATCGGCGAGACTCTGGAGGGCCTGGCTGCGACGATTCATGGTCGCCGCGAGTCTTCTCCCGAAAAGAGTTATACGGCGCGCCTTTTGACCGATGTCGAGGATGAGCTGCTCAAGAAGATCGCGGAGGAAGCGAGTGAGGTGATCATGGCCTGCAAGGACAAGGACCATGACCACATTCGCTACGAGGCAGGTGACCTGGTATATCACCTGCTGGTGACACTCGAGCGCTACGGCGTGACCCTCGATGAGCTGGCCGGCGAGCTCAACGCGCGCATGAAGTAGCCTTATTTACATGAAGCAATCGGGCGGGCGCCTTCCTCGAGGATGGCGCCCGCCCATTTTTTACGGGTATAGGTAGGTTGAAATCGAGTGCTCGAGTAGACGCTCTTTTCGAGTGTCGGCGACCTGCGGAAACGCTGTCGATTTAAGAGGTCTACTTTAGGGTTGTGGCTTTTACCTACCTATACCCGTATTTTTTGGTTGAGCAGGCGCCGACAACGCCGCGATGCGGTGCCGTCGGTGCCCTTTCTGGGCGCTTTCAGCGATGGCAAACGATGTTTTGCGGAAAGATTGGCGCCCTAGAGGGAGACGGTCTCCCATACTCCGGCGTCGCGGGGGATGTCAAACGAGCGATAGCCGCAGTCGTATGCGTACTTGTAGGCATCGCGGATGCCCCAACAGATATCGAAGGCGCGATGCGCGTCTGATCCGAATGTGATGGGGACACCTGCATAGGCAAAGCGCTCGAGCAGACCATGGGTGGGGTAATAATCGTTTACGCTTTTGCGCAGGCCGGCGGTGGAGACTTCTATGCGTCGGTGCGTATCATGTGCGCAGGCGGCCATCTGGTCCCATAAGGGGGCAAGATCAAAATCCGGCGCGAGCCCCTCGTTGGCAAAACGCATGGGGAGGTCCGGGTGCGCCATCACGTCAAAATCGAGCGGACTCTCGCAGGCCGAGCACCAGGCGTCGACATAGCGGCGCCAGACTTCGTGAACACCGAGGTTCTTCCAAACATGCAGGTCTGCATCATAGTCGATCCATCCGGCATCGGATTCGGGAAGGTCGGCGCGGGGTACGCTCTCGGTGCCGGCAGCGCCGGCGGCACCTGCCATGATATTGCCCGGATCGCCGAGCCAGTGTATGCTGCCCAGGCGCACGGCCGCGCCTGTCGACCATGCCTCGACCAGCGGCTCGCACCCTGGGTACCAGTCACATTCAAAGCCATAGAGCAGCTTGAGCGAGGGGGAGAGCTCGGACGCGAGCTTAACCGCATCGTCGAAAGCGGCGCGATGGGCCGGAAGGTCTGCAGCGGTGACCTGTACGTCCCCCGGTGCGTCCATGCTGGCAGGAAGGGTGAGATGGTCGGTCGAGACCATGATCTCGCAACCAGCGGCCGCTGCTGCCCGGACGTTTTCCTCGAAAGATGAAGTGCCATCGGAAAAACTCGTGTGCGTGTGGCAGTCGACTAGCGGGCAACGGGACATGGACTCTCCTTTATTTACGGTATGGTGGGTTTTCTACAGCAGGCCCATGCTCTTGAGCTGGAACAGGTAGATACCCACAAGCGCGAGGCTGCTGATAATGCAGAGCGCACCGATGATGATGCCGGCGAGCGCAAGACCCAGGCGCGGTGATGCCTGCTTGCGAGCCATGACACCCAGCACGATGGCAACAATGCCGGCGATTACGCTCAAGATCCAGCTAACGTAGCCACCGAGAATGCCACCCGCTATGGCAAAGATGAGCGATGCGATGGGAAGCCCAGGGTTTCCTGAGCCGGGCTTGGGAGCCGGTTTCTGCGTGTCCTGATCGTCCTCATCAAAGGCGTCGTGGATGCTCTGCTTGATATCTTCTTGGGACATGCGTGCCTCTCGTGTGTACCGGTGTGTTGAGTGCAATTATTGGCGCAAAGCATAACACGGAGGCATGGGGTTATCGTGATGTGCGGTGGTGGCGTCGTTTTGTTTTGACGGACTGCTTTTCGTGCCGGGGATGTTTGTTTGCGCTGCGCATCGGCTGTGGTAGCGTTGGCAAAGAATGATTGCGATTGAGGCCGAGAGGGGTCGCGTGGATATGTCGTTGAGCACAGTGAGCGCAGGGAGCGGGAAGACGCTCTACCTGGATTGCCAGACGGGAATCGCGGGCGACATGCTTGTTGCGGCGTTGCTGGATTTGGGCGGTGACTCTGCACGGGAGCACCTGCTTCAGATGCTTGGGAAGCTTTCTCTTGAAGGGTTCTCGCCTGCGGTGACGCGCGTGAAAAAGGCCGGCATTGACTGCTGCGACTTTGATGTGAAGCTGGATGTCGAACACGAGAATCATGACCATGATATGGCCTATCTGCATGGTTCGGGCGAGGCTCTCCACGGCCACGGCCACGGCCACGGCCACGGCCACGGCCACGGCCACGGCCACGACTGCGACCACGACCATTACCATGCCCATCGCGGGTTGGCGGAGGTCGAGCAGATCATCGACGGCGCTCCGCTTTCCGAACGCGCGCGTGAGCTAGCCCGCAAAACCTTTCGTATCCTTGCGCAGGCGGAGGCAAAAGCCCATGGCCTGCCGATCGACCGGGTCCATTTCCATGAGGTGGGCGCGGTCGACTCCATTGTCGACGTCCTTTCGTCCGCCTTTTTGATTGATACTTTGAACATCGGCCGCGTGATCGTTCCCACACTTACCGATGGTCATGGGATGATTCGCTGCCAGCACGGCATCATTCCCGTGCCCGTTCCCGCAACGTTGAATATCTGCATCGCCCATGGCTTGCCGCTGGCATCGAGCTCGGTCGAAGACGAGCTCGTTACCCCGACCGGCGCGGCGCTGGTCGCCGCTTTGGAGCCCGAGTTCTCGCTGCCCGAGCGCTATGCGATTCGCGCGGTGGGCCTTGGCGCGGGCAAACGCTCCTACGAGCGCCCATCGATTCTGCGTGCGATGATCGTCCAGGGGCTTGCCTCGCCCGCATCTCCTTCTGGCCTAGAGTCACCGGCCTCGCTTTCGAACGAGACCGAGGCTCCCACACATATCGTCAAGCTCGAGTGCGATATCGATGACGCCTCCCCTGAGATCTTGGCCTATGCCGTGGAGCGTCTGCGCGAGGCCGGTGCGCGTGAGGTGCACTGGCTGCCGATTTTCTGCAAGAAAGGTCGCCCCGCCTATCAGCTGCAGGTCATCGCCGAGCCGGCCGATGTCTCGATCATGGAGCAGATCATTTTTAGCGAAACCACGACTATCGGCATCCGTCGCCAGCAGATGGAACGCACCTGCCTGCCCCGCGCTATCGAGACGGTGGAGACGCCCTGGGGCGAGGTGGCGACAAAGACCGTTTGCCTGCCCGACGGCGCACAGCGCACAACGCCCGAGTACGAGGCCTGCGCGCGCATCGCGCGCGAGGAGGGCATCGCGCTGCAGACGGTGATGGATGTCGTACGCGAGGCCGCCCATAATCGATAGCGCGCTTTGCCTCTGGGTACGTTCGCGTCTGGAGGAGCGGGGTACAATGCTTCGCGTATATGAATGTTGCTCCGCCGTCGAGCGGGGAGAGGAGACCCTATGTCTACCATGCGAAAAGCCCTGAAGGTCCTGAGCCTTCTTGCCGTGGTTGGCGGCATCGACCTGCTCATCACTCTTATCGTGCTCAACACTTCCGGAGACCAGGCGCCCGACCTTTTGCATTCCATCGTGATGGGCTTCGTCGTGCTCTTTGCCTTTTTGCTGGGGGCGCAGGGCATCTCTGCCGCTAACGTTCCCGCTCGCGCTCGTGGCCTGCTTCCCGTGGCGCTTGTTGGCCTGTTCGTCAATGCCGCCGATGTGGTGCTCGCCATCTTGGGCGGAACTGCCGTCGTGTCGGTTGTCATCAACGCGTTGATTATCGCCGGTATCTCCTATTGCGCGAGCGCCGTTGCAAAGGAAGCCCTGCGCTAGCACGACGTCACGCGAAACATCTTGAGATTGGAACAACCATGAAGTTTCTTATCGCATCCGATATTCACGGCTCCGCGTACTGGGCCGAGCGCCTGATGTCTGCCATCGAGGCCGAGCAGCCCGACCGCGTTATCCTTTTGGGCGACCTGCTCTATCACGGGCCGCGTAACGACCTTCCGTGCGATTACGCTCCCAAGCGCGTGATTCCGCTGCTCAACGACCTTGCCAAGAGCGGGCGCGTGATTGCTGTGCGCGGCAACTGCGAGGCGGAGGTCGACCAGATGGTGCTCGATTTCCCTTGCATGGCCGATAGCACTGCGGTGATGGATAGCGATGGCCGCGAGCTGTTCTGCACACATGGCCATGTATTTGGCGCTGGCATGCACAACAGCGTGGACAACGCGCCGGCGCTGCCTGAAGGCTCTGCACTGGTGTACGGCCACACGCATATCAAGGTCAACGAGGAGAGCCAAGCGCATCCGGGCCTGTGGCTCTTCAATCCGGGCAGCGTTTCTATCCCTAAGGACGGGACGCATAGCTATGGCATCTACGAGAATGGCTCGTTTAGACACGTGATTCTCGAGGAGGAGTAGCGCCCGTCCTGTCGGTTGGCGTTGGCCACCCTACTGGCGCAAAAGGCGCCATAGGGTGGTGCGGCTGATGCCCAAGACGTCGGCGGCTTTGGTCTTGTTGCCGTCTAGATGGTCGACAACCAGCTGCGCGACGTCGCGCTCGGTATCGGCGAGTGGCCGCAAGATGTACAGGTCGGTTTCCAACGCTGGCGACGAGAAGACGCCGGAACGTATCACGTTTTCTTGCGCGAGGACCGCGTTCGCATTCGCCTCGCTCACCGGGGCATCGCCGCCCAGGATCAACAAGCGCTCGGCAACTTCACGCAGCTGCGTGTAGTTGCGCGGCCATCCATATGCATCCAAGACTTCTGCAGCGCCCGCCTCGATCGTGGGCGCTTCCATTTCGAATTCATGTGCGAGATGCGCGAGATAGCGCTCGACACGCCGCGCTGCGTCACCCTGCTCACGTATGGGCGAGGCGATGCAGACCGCGCAGTTGAGCTGCTCGGCGCATTGGGCCACGGCGTCGCACTCACCGCCACCAGGAATGTCGTTGCCCGAGAGGATCACGCGGCAGCGTTCGGTCAAGGCCCCTTCGCGCAGTGTCGTCAGAAGCTCGCGGTGACGGCGCTCTCCCAAGGCGTGCAGGTGCCTGATGTAGACGGTCATGTCGGTTTGATAGAGGGGCGAGTCTGTCGACTTGAGCAGATGATGCCAGGAGCGGTCGTTCAAGATGTCGCAGCTGATGCGAACGAAGGGCTGGCGGGAAAGGGAGCCGGAGAGATAGAGGAGCTCCGCTATCTGGTCCTTGCCTGCTCCTGCCTCGCCCTCCAGCATCACGGGTGTGCCGTGCTCGTAGGAGGCGAGCACGAGCGGGGAGAGGGCATCTGCTCCCTCGATGATGCCAAAGGCGCTCTGCTCAAAATCGACGCGCACGTCCTCGGCGTTGAGCCAATCGATGCCGGGCCGTACGGTGCTGCTGCGTCGATGCCGCACGGTAAAGACGTCGAGTGTATGCTCGCCCATATCTTGTCTGCGAGGATAGAGCGTGAAGAGCTTCCCCTCGCGTGTGAACAGCAGCCGGCCACCCTCGGATGTTTGCCCGCGGTGGTCGCGCGCGTATTCGATCAGCGCGTCGCGGTATTCCTGCGTGGAGCCGAGTGTGGTGAAGGCGAGCGAGGCGTCGCTGTCAAACGCGATGATGTCGATTCCCGCGTCGGCGAGTGCGCCGACAAGAAGTCCCTGCAGAGACTCGGGGGCAAGATGGCTGACACCGGATTCGGCTATGTCTCGAGTGCTCATGGAGTGCCTCGCTGAGTGTTTCAAAATTAAACGATAATTCGCATTTGTCAGTATAGAGCAGAAAAAGCCGAGGCGCGATTATAGTGATGCACCGATTGGAGGTGCCTGGCGGCCTGGCTGACCGGCAGCTTCCAACTGGGCGATGAGGGCCCTTGGCAACGCCCGCCATCGCCGTGCGGCAACGAAGATCAAATCGATGCGCACAGCGATGGTGAGCGATATTACTAACACTGCGGACAAGCCCGCCGAGTGCCCTCATCGCCCCGTTGGCACCCTTCCTGTTCTTGCGGACGCCATCCACACAAGAACAAAGAACGACCCCGATTCTTTCGGGGTCGTTCTCTTTTTAACGTCTATTTGTTTCGGTATATGAGCAACTTCTGCTTTTGACCGCGTACAATCACCGATGCTGTCACAATCGAACACATGTGTTTCTTAATTTGAGCGGAGCGTCTTTTTATGTCCACCTCTGGTGCTGTCTGCAATATCATCGTCGATTCCTGCTGCGAGCTTTCGCGGGAGTACTGCGAGCGTGCGGGTCTGCGTGTGCTCAACTTCTCCTATACCGAGACGGTCAAGGGCGAAGACGGCCTAACGGGCGTGGATGATATGTACGAGAGCACCTCGGCGCACGATTTTTACGAGGCCATGCGCCATGGCGCGCAGCCGATGACTTCACAGCCTTCGCAGCTTGCCTTCGAGACCGCCTTCAATGAAGCGATCGATTCCGGTACGCCTGCGGTATACCTGGCGTTTTCGAGTGGTCTTTCCGGTGCGTACGAGGGCGCCAGCACCGCGCTTTCGCGTATCTGTCGCGAGTGTGGGGCCGAGTCTGCAGCCGAGCTGGGCATGTACATCGTCGACCTTAAGTTGGGATCTACGCCCCAGGGTCTGATCATCGCCGAGGCGGTGCGCCAGCGCGACCGTGGCCTTACGGCTGCCGAGCTTGCCGCGTGGGCAACGGAGGCACGCTATTACGTGCAGACGATGTTCATGGTCGACGACCTTGATGCTCTGCATCGCGGCGGCAGGATTCCCGCCGGTGTGGCGCTTGTGGGCGGAAAGCTGGACGTCAAGCCGCTGCTTACCTTCGACACCGATGGCAAGCTTGCCGTTGTGGGCGTTGTTCGCGGGCGCAAAAAGGGCTTGCGACGCATGGCCGACTTCTACTGCAAGAGCCGCAATGCCGACTTGTATTCCAACGTGGCTGCTATCGGTAACGCCGACGCCGCTGGCGATGCCCGTCGCCTACGCGAGCTGATTGCCAAGCAGGACGACACTACGATGTTCCTCGAGACGAACATCGGACCCACGATCGGTTGCCATGTGGGACCGGGCATGGTGTCCATTTCCTTTTGGGGCGAGGACCGTCGCGGCCAGACATCGATTTCCGACCGTATTGCCGGTATGGTCAAGGGCAAATAGCGCGATAGCATAGGGCGTATGAGAAAGCGGGCCTGTCCCATGTGCGGACAGGCCCGCTTGCATGCAAAGAGCATTGGAAGGCAAGGGCTACTTTACGTACACCACGTTGTCACGGCGCGGTTTGGCTTCTGCTGCGGGGCTTGCGGCATAACCGAGGATGCAGTGGCCCACGCCGCGCAGGGAGCCGTCGGAGGGAAGGCCCCACGAAGCCAGAAGCGCGCGTCCTTCTTCGGATTCAAACTCCTCGCGCGCACGGTGAATCCAGCACGAATCGACTCCTAAGGCATGCGCGGCGTTCATCAGGTTGCCCATGGCAAGGGCGCCGTCTTCCACGCAAGTGGGAACGCTTGCGTCGACGAGCACCACAACAACCGTCTGCGTCCCATAGAACGGGTCGGTGTCGGTGCCCATGATTTGGGCATTCATATGCGAAAGCTGCTTGATCGTGGCGGGGTCGGTCACGGCGACGAAGGTAACTGGTTGGCGGCCCATGCCGCTTGCGGCATAGCGTCCCGCTTCGATAATCGTATCGAGCGTTTGGGCGTCGACAGAGCGGTCGAGGTATGCGCGGCAGCTACGGCGTGTCTTTAGGGCATCAAGAGCATCCATGGCGATTCCTTTCGATATGAGATGAGTATACGGGGCTATCTATACCCACCGAACCCATGAGAATATAGCCTTGGAGCTTGGAAAGTTTGACGACGCCAGGGCGCCGGACCGTGCGACATGCACATTTGATTGCCATATATTTTTCGCTTTCTTCCGTTTGCGTGTATGTCTGTGCCGCCTGCCTAAATGTCCTGTCGCACGGGGCGATAAACGGGTTTATTTGAAGAGAGCGCTCTGTTGCATATGGAGCTTCCGCATCGGCCCTCGACCATTTGGGAGGTCATCATGGGATTGAAGGCAGACGAGACGATATCCTTGGAATTCGAGGATCTCCTGAGCTACCTGCGGTCTAAGACGCGCATCTTCATGGATGCTGACGGCGGCCAGTACTACATCACGCATACCGATGGTTACTGGCGCGTACAGGATTGCAATGAGCTGAACGAAAAGGGTCGTTTTACGGATTGCTCCGAGCTGGTCAACACCCTGTCTGAGCTTATCGAGCTTCCGTGGCACAACGGCAAGAGCATTCACGATCTGTGTGCAGGCGCCACGTTCTACGAGTCGATACAAGAAGACTAAAAGGACCGCGTTCCAACAATCGATTTCCCCTTACCCGTCAGCATCCGTTGGCGGGTTTTTCATACCGAGCGTATCTCCCCGAGAGCCATACTCGGAGCTCAATCTCCTCTTGACAATAATCCGAAACCGGACTATTCTCTGCGAAAGAAATGTCCGATTTCGGATTATTTATGCCAGATGAATCCTCGGAGGGGCGTGAACGGCGTGGGGGAGAGCGAACTCGCTGCGATGGCGCAGCGTCTCGATCATGGCTACAACCAGCTGGATAAGCTCTACTACGAAGTTGCTCGGGCCTGCGGGCTGCCGGAATGCCCGTATTGGATGCTCTACGACATCGTGCAACATGGGGGGTCTCGTCCCATTGCCGCTCTTTGCGCGGAGTGGGGCTATAGCAAGCAGACCATCAACTCGGCGCTCAAGCTGTTGTCGATGTGCGGCATTGTGGACCTGGTCTATGTGGAGGGGAGCCGGAAGCACAAGGTCGCCCAGCTGACCGAGCAGGGAAGGCGCTTTTCCGAACGCTTTATCGCCCCAGCGCTCGATGCCGAGGTAAAGGCCCTCTCGACGCTCACGGAGCTTGAGCGCAAGCGCTTCGAGGCGTTGATGAACAAATACGATGCGGCGCTTACGGCCGAACTCACACAGCTCAAAGCCGCGATTCTAGAAGAAACGCGATAACGGAAGAAAGGATTGTATGAAAACGCTCGTGCGTTTCCTCAAGCCCCACAAGGGGCTTATCGCCCTCACCTTGCTCGTCCTGTTGATCGATAACGCGGGAACGTTGTTGGTTCCCACGATGCTCGCGAATATGGTCAACGTAGGCATAACGACGGGGTCGACCGAATACCTCTTGAATAACGGCCTGCTCATGCTGGGGGCGACCGCTATGGCCTCGGGTGGCGCGGTGACCGGATCTTATTTGGCGGCGCGCTTGGCTTCGCGGGTTGCCTGCGATATCCGCTGCGCGATCTATCGTAAATCCCTGGAGTTCTCGGCAAGCGATTTCGATCGGTTTGGAACCGGCGCCATGATCACGCGTACCCTCGGCGATATCAACGTGATCCAGCAGGCGATCATCATGACGTGCCAGATGGTGCTGCCCATGCCGGTCCTTTCCGTCGTGGGCATTATCCTGGCCTTTAAGATCGATTACCAGATGGGTCTTATGCTGTTGATCGCCGTGGGCATCGTAATGGTTCTTGCGGTGGTCACCGTGGCCAAGACGGCCCCGATCTTCATCCATCTGCAAAACTTCATCGACAATATGAACGTAGTGTTGCGCGAGAACATCATCGGTGCCCGCGTGATCCGTGCGTTTGGGCGCGAGAAGCACGAGGAGCAGCGCGAGGGGCGCGTCTTCGAAGACTACGCGCAAAATGCCATCCGCGTGAACTATGTGTTCTCGGGACTCGATTGCTCGTGCTTCTTCGTGATGAACATGGTCGAGGTATGTGTTATTTGGCTTGGCGGCAACCGCGTGGGCGCGCATGCCATGCAGATTGCCAGCATCTCGGCGGTGCTCGAGTACGCCATCCTCATCCTGTTCTTTATCATGACGGCGCAGATGGTGATGGTGACCATGCCGCGCGCGAAGGCGTGCCTGGACCGCGCTCGCGAGGTGCTGGACCTCGAGCCTTCTATCGTGGATACCGAGGATGCCAAGGCGTCTTCTGCTGTGTCGACGCCTGCTTGTGCACATCCGGATGAGCAGGATGTTGTGGCGCGTTTTGCTCACGCGAGCTTCCGCTTTGACGATGCCGATGAAGACACATTGCACGATCTCGACTTCTGTTGCCGTCGCGGCCAGACCACGGCGATTATCGGATCGACGGGCTCGGGTAAGTCGACAGTGGCAAAGCTCTTGCTTCGTCTTCATGATGTTACGCGCGGGCGAGTGCTTTTGGGTGGATGTGACGTGCGCGACATCACGCAACGGGATCTGCGCGCGCGTATCTCGTACGTGCCCCAGAAGGCGTGGCTCTTCTCGGGCACGGTGGCGAGCAACCTGCGCGATGGTTTGCCCAATGCAACCGAGGATCAGATGCGCCATGCGCTCGATGTTGCCCAGAGCCAGTTTGTCTACGACCTCGCCGGCGGGCTTGACGCCGTGGTGGCCCAGGGGGGAACGAACTTCTCGGGCGGCCAGCGTCAGCGTTTGGCCATCGCTCGCGCGATTATCAAGCCTGCAGACCTCTATATCTTTGACGACAGCTTTTCGGCGCTCGATTTCAAGACCGACGCGGCCCTGCGTGCGGCTCTGACGCAGGAGATGCGTGACGCCGCACTCGTTATCATCGCCCAGCGCATCTCGACCATTTTGCATGCCGATCAGATCATCGTGCTCAAGGACGGTGAAGTTGTGGGACAGGGGCGTCACGAGGAGCTTATGGAAACGTGCGAGGTATATCGCGCTATCGCCGAGTCGCAGATGAGGGGAGGCGAGGCACATGAATGAGCAGAATAAGTACCTCTCTGCCGAGGAGCTTTTTGCCGAGGAAGAGCGCGAGGAGCTGAGGCGCGAGCAGAAGCGCTTGGCCGACATGCATGATTCGGACGAGGGCGACCTTGAGGATTTCAAGCCTCGCAACACCTGGGCAACGGTGCGTCGCCTGTGGAACGAAGCCGCAGACCAGCGCTGGCGCTTCGTGGTCGTGATCATCGCCATTGTCTTCTATACGGTGGGCTCGATTGCCGCGCCCGCCTATTCCGCTCACCTTATCGACTACATCTGGTCGCAGGTCCAAGCGGCCGATGCCGCCGGCAGGCAGTTTTCGATTGGATGGGAGACGGGCGGCGAGAAGATTCTTATCTACCTGGGAATCTGGACCGCGGCACTTGTTTTCTATTCGACGCAGAGTCTGTGCATGGCGAGCTTTGCCGAGCGCCTTAACCTCAATTTGCGCAATCGCTTGGCCGCCAAGCTCAATCGCCTGCCGCTGAAGTTTTTTGACGGGCACAAACCCGGCGAGGTTGTAAGCCGTGCCACAAACGACTTGGACAAGATGAGCGAGGTGCTGCAGCGCGGCGTGCTCACGCTGCTTACCGCGGTGGGCGGCATTATCGGCTCGGTGATCATGATGTTCACCTATAGCGTCGAGCTTACCTTGATCTTCCTGGTCTTTTCTGCAATTTCTCTCGCTATTACCGCAAAGGTCTCGAATGCGACCCTTGGCGCTGCGGCGCATCGTCAGGAGCTTTTGGGCAGCCTGACCAGTGCCGTTGAGGAAGCCTATAGCGGGCGTTTGGTGATTCGTTCCTTCTGTCGTGAGGAGGCGAGTGCAGATGAGGTCTGCTCGCAGGCGGCCCAGCTTGCCGATGCCGGCTGCAAGGCGGATTTCTACACCAATGCGGTGGGGCCGGCAATCCGTTTCCTGAGCAGGCTTTCGCAGATTATCATCGCCGTCGTGGGGTGTGGCATGCTCGTTGCCGGGCACATGACCGTTGGCGTGTTCCAGGCGTTTTTCCAGTACATCTATACAGCGGGCGAGCCCATGACTGAGTTGAGCTACACCATCAACTCGATGCAAAGCGCGCTAGCGAGTGTCGAGCGCGTATTCGATATGCTCGACGAGCCCGAGATCGAACCCGATCCGGCACCCGAGCTGGCGGCGCACGTGCCGCAGCCCACTCAGGGTCGCGTGTGCTTTGAGCATGTTAAGTTTGGCTATACGCCCGAAAAGACCCTCATGAAGGACGTTTCGTTCACGGCGGAGCCTGGTCAGAAGATTGCAATCGTGGGCACGACGGGCGCGGGCAAGACCACTCTCGTCAACCTGCTCATGCGCTTCTACGAGATCGACGGCGGTCGCATCACGCTTGACGGCGTGGATACGCATGCCATGAGTCGCTCGGAGCTGCGTTCGAACTTTGGCATGGTGCTGCAGGATGCATGGTTGTTCGACGGCACGATTGCCGAGAATATCGCATATGGATGCGACGATGCTTCGCGCGAGGAGGTTATCGCTGCGGCCCGTGCGGCACAGGTCGACTTCTTTGTGCGCACCATGCCTGCGGGCTACGATACACGTGTGGCAAACGATGCGGAGAATATCAGCCAGGGCCAGCGTCAGCTGCTCACCATCGCGCGTGTCTTGCTGGCAAATCCCAAGATCTTGATTTTGGACGAGGCGACGTCGAGTGTGGACACACGCACCGAGCGGGCCATCGACCGTGCGATGTCGGCGCTCATGCGCGACCGCACAAGCTTTGTGATTGCGCACCGGTTGTCGACCATCGTGGATGCCGATCTGATCTTGGTCATGCATGCGGGCAACATCATCGAGCAGGGAACGCACGAGGAGCTGCTCGAACGGGGCGGTGCGTATGCGACGCTCTACCAGAGCCAATTTGCGTAAATGAGATAAGGCGAGGTGCCGGGTTTGGCACCTCGCCTTATTTGATGCGGTATGAAGGTCTGTTTGTGCGAGCGTGAGGGCTACTTTTTGGTAGCCTGTTCGGTCAGTTGACGCACGAGAGCGGTGAGCTCGGCAACCTCCGCCTCGAGCTCGGCGACACGGCGGGCATTCTCGGCGATGCTTGCGCGATTGCGGGCCGATGCCTCTTCGCCGGGGTCGGGCATGAACTCGCGATGACGCTTGGCGTCGAAGGTCTCTTCAAAGACGCGGCAGCCGTTACGCTTGACGATGCGTCCCGGCACACCCACCACGGTGCAATTGGCGGGGACGTCCTTGACGACAACGGAGTTGCCACCGATCTTCACATTGTCGCCGATGGTGATGTTTCCCAATACTTTGGCACCGCAGCCAACGGTTACATTATTGCCCAGCGTTGGGTGACGTTTGCCTACCTCGTTGCCGGTGCCGCCCAAAGTGACGCCCTGGTAGAGCGTGCAGTTATCGCCAACGATCGTGGTCTCGCCGATGATGACGCCCATGGCGTGGTCGATGAAGAAGTGCTTGCCGATCTGCGCGGCGGGATGAATTTCGACGCCGGTCATGTGGCGCGTGATCTGCGACATGATGCGCGCGAGGCTCTTGCAGCCATGGTTCCACAGCCAGTGCTCGGGCACGTGGTTCCATTTGGCGTGGAGGCCGGGGTAGGTAAGAAAGATGACAAGGCCGTTTTGCGCGGCGGGATCTTCCCGCTTAACGTTGGCGATGTCTTCGCGAATAGTCGTGATGAAGCTCATCTTTGCACCCCTCCTGCACAAACGATGCGCTTAAGTATAGCGAATCACTAGGATTAATACTCGTGTAGAGCACAAGAAAGCAGATTTCGCTTTGCTTTCGAGGGGTAAGTCCGATAGCTACGCCTGTTACTTATGCATAGTTGCTGCTGATCGCGTCAGCTTTTTGTCTGCCTGCAGATCCGCACGTATACTTTTCTGCCTGGACGTATTCCGCGCCCAAAGCAGAGAGGTTTTTACTCCATGGATTTCATCAACACGATTGTCGAGCTGCTTCAAGATCCGCGTACGGCGATTTCTGCCTGGATCGCTGCCGGTCCGCTCACGGCATATGGCTTTATCTTCTTGATTATCTTTATCGAGACCGGCGTGGTCTTCATGCCGTTCTTGCCCGGCGACTCGCTTTTGTTTGCCAGCGGCTGCTTTGCTGCCGACGGCAGCTTCAATATCTTTACGCTGCTCGCTGTAGCATGGTGCGCGGCGATTCTGGGCGACCAGTGCAACTTCATGATCGGCCACTTCTTTGGCAAGAAGATCATCGCTTCGGGCAAGGTTAAGGTCATGACGCTCGAGCGTATCGAAAAGTCCGAGGCGTTCCTCGACAAATGGGGCCATCTGGCTATTTTCCTGGGCCGTTTCTTCCCGTTCATTCGCACGTTCGTGCCGTTTCTCGCCGGCGTAGGCGGCATGAAGTGGCATTCCTTCGTTCTCTTCAATGTACTGGGTGGTATCACCTGGTCGACGGTCTTCACGCTGCTGGGATTCTTCTTTGGCGGCATTCCCTTTGTACAGGAGCATTTTGAGCTGCTGATCGTGGGTATCGTTGCCGTCTCGGTTGTCCCAACGGTTGTGGGTCTGCTCAAGGCAAAGTTTGGCAAGAAGAGCGCATAGTATCTGCGTGCGAAAACCTGTGCGCTAACAGTTGCACTACATAACCCAAAACAAAACGGGATCCGTCGCCTGGAGTTGACGGGTCCCGTTTGCGTTGGAGAGGAAGTGCGTGCGCGTAGCGTTTGGTTACAAATGGCGTGATGACAGGCTAATCAACTGGAATCGGCGGCGGGGTGGGTCCGTTGTTGAAGAGCGCCACAATCGTGGGAACGGTTTTCGCGGGCATCCAGTTCGTCATGCCTTCTTGCCAAACGAGAGATTCGGGAGTTAACGATCTTGAGGCAACCATGGAGCTCAGCGTGGTGAGGTCGAACGGTCCGGTTGCCATGCCGTTGATGGCAACGTGGAAACGATTTTGCTGCGGAATGGGCGGGGGAACGGGGGAGCCAGACATCCCCGCCGAAGTGTTGCCCATCATGCTGTCCATCGTTCCGGCGATGTTGCGACCGATAGATCCACCTATGGCCATGCCTGCGGCGATGCCCGCCATGTCCATGCCTCCGTTGCCGCCGCCGAGGTCGATGCCCGCAGCTCCGTTTTCGCCCATGTGGCCGAGTGCTTCTGCGCCAGCGACGCCAACGGCGGTTTGCGCTTCCACCTGGTAGGCGGGGAAGTTGGCAGTTTGAGTTTGCTTGTGGACGCGATACTGCCCTTCCTCGCGCTCAATACGCAGGCGTTCCTGCAGGTTTTCCATTTGAACGCGTTGCATGTCATGGATGTTCTTGATGTTGGCTTCGGTTTGGGCTCGAACGGTGGCCTCGGTCACATCGCGTGTTACCGCCATGAGCCGAGCGTAGCCGTCGCTCTCCTCGTCCACGTCGATGGCGGCGATGTCCAAAGACGAAAGCTCTATGCCAAAGACCTTGCGCAGCTGCGGAGAAAGGTCGTCGTCGGCGAGCTCCGAAAGGTCGTCGGTGCGGCCAGCAAGCTGCAAAAGAGGAATCCCAAGGTTTGAAGGCATGGTGGCGACGAGAGATTTAACTCTACGCGAGACCGCATCTCGAACCTGGGTTTGAAAGTCTTCGAGCGTGAATTCATCAAGACGGTGGAGTTCGATGAATTCACGGTAGTCGGCTATTTTGAAAGTAAGGGTCCCCCGCACGGCAACGGGAACTCCAAAATCAGGGAACCGCTGGTCAAATACATCGAAGTAGCGCACGGCAAAACGCGATTGAATAACCTTGGCAAGATTGATGAAGTAAACCTCTGCCTGAAACGGGGTGCCGCCGCCATGTGCTGCTGCGACAAAACTCGCAATGATGAGAAGGTTGGAGGTTTTGAGCGTCTCGTCAAAAGGTCCTTCGATGAACTCTTGGATTGCGGTTTGCCCTTTGCGACGGCAGACGAACACAGCAACGGAGCCCTCGCGTACGCGGAGCGATGATCCCCAACGAATCGCGTTTTCACGGCGTGCGTTGTTTGCGGGCCGCCATTTCCAGATGAGATAGTCCTTCTCGTCGCAGCGGATTTCATCCATCATACCGGCGCGATTTTGATTGGCCATGATTTACTCCCCTGAATATGATTGCAGTAGAAATAGGAGGACCCACATGAAGAACACTAGTAGTACGGCTGCGACCCAAGGTCCCCATGCACGAAGCCTAGAGATAAGCGTTCTCTTTTGAATGTCAGCTTTGAGGTTTTTGATCAACGCAAAGTCCTCGCTTTTGCCAAAAAGACGTTCGGCCTTTGCATATGCCTGATCGAATTTGGAGCGCCACGCTTCGGCAAGCGCATCCTCTGCGGCGATGCGGTCGACGCCAAGTTTTGGTGGAGCGATACAGTTGCCGCTGGCCATGGCGGCGAACTCAATAAGGTCATCCTTATTGTTGGGAATGGGCCAGCTGCGAATCAGGCTGATTTTGCGTTCATCGGTTGCGGAGATGGTGCCGTTTTCGTCCTTCTTGCGTTTTTGAGGTCGCTTGCTCTCGATCAAGTCGAGCTTCTGCGAAAGCAGCGCAATCGAGCCGTCCGCCACATCACGGATTGCGTAGCCGCACGACGGGCAGATGATTGCGTTCTTGTCGACAATCTCACCACAAGCGGGACAGCGCGCAATCTTGGATTTTGGTTCCCTCTCTTTTATTGGGGGCTTGCTCTCCTCGGTAGACATAGCAGGTTTTTCGGTTGCTTGCGGGGGAGCAGGAGCTTGTGGCATGGCAGGTGTTTGCGGGAAAACGGGTTCGCAAGGTGCCGTAGCTGCCTCGATGCGCTTCCCGCAGTTTCCGCAAAAGACATCACCATCAACGAGCTTTGTCCCGCAGCTTGTGCAGTAGGCCATTATCAACTCCTTAGCGTGCTGACATCGAGACAGGCTCCAGGTGAAGCAGACACGTCGATGCGTTGTAATCTTTAACTTTCGCCTTGATGTGCACGTTTGTGCCGATGAGGATCTCATCGAGGCTGTCATCGAATCCCATGTCAAAGGTGTTGACGTTTTCGTACTGCATTTCGGGACCTTGAGCATGGTCGGGATCGTAGTCGCCGGCGTTGATCAAAACATCCCAGCGCGTGGTGTAATTTGCGTGTGGGGAGAGGTAGGCGATGTTACCGTCAAACTCAATAGTCCTGCCCGCGTACCTGGATACAAACCAGCTTGCGTCCATGTCGTTGGAGGAGAGCAAGGTTGCAAGATCGGGGCAATTGGCCGTTGTCAGTACGGTGTCTTGATCGGAAGCGGGCTGCGCGGCTTCGGCATTTTGCTCGGGAGAGTCCGTATCCTCCGCTTCTGGTTCCCCGGTCTCCTTCTTTTGGGAAGGCTTGCTGTCCGTTTTCTTTTTCTCTTCCTTCTTTTTAGTTGCTTGCGATGGCGCCTCTGTGCTGCCGCCATCATCGGTTGATGCCTTAACTTTTAGGCTGATTTCAATCTGGTCATGTTTTGGATATACGGTGCAACTGACTTTTTCGTTCTGATCGACCTTAAATGTCTTTCTTCCGTCGACGCTTGAGTCGTCCTTTTTCTGGACCCTAAGCGTGTGCTGTCCCTTGTCGAGCGTTAGGTCCCATGAATCTTCGGCTCCGTGATCGAGTGTGCCGATTTCTTCCGAATCAACGTAGATGGTAAGGTCGTAGCGAGAGAAGAGGAGATTCTCGCTGCAATCCACGGAGAGATGCACTTGATAACTCGAGGCATCCTGAACGGGTTTGCTGGCTTTCTTTGAGTCATTTGCACCGAGCGCGATTGCTGCGGCTGCGACGACGACTATCATCGCTATGCCGATACCAGCTATTCCAAGGATTCGCCAAGGGTGCTGGGACGTATGATTTGCCTTGAGTTTTTTCCGCGCTTGCGATATCGAGGCTGAGGATTTGCGGGCGATGGAATCAAAACCTTTCGAGGCGCCTTTGCCGTGAGCTCTTTTTGGCAGCTGTGCCTCAAAGGACTCATCGAACTCGGCGGCATCGCGATATTCGGCCGGAGAATCATTCGCCGTAGAGTCCGTTTCCTGTTTGTCGGCGGTGCTTGTCGTCGCGTCATTAAGGGCGTCTTTTGCGCGGCTAGCGAGTTCGCCCACGGCACCGGCCGCGATGGTTCCGGCCTTTGCTGCTAGTCCGCCAAGCGCGTCCGCGGCAGTTGCCAGGCTATCAGACAGTTCGCTTGCGGTGCCATTGTTTGCGGGGCTGTGGGGAATTGGGGGGATATTGTTTGCCTTGCCAGAGGAGGCGTTGTCGGAAACGGGCTCGACGGGAGCGGGTCGACGGGCTTCTGGAGTGCATCTGGCGATGTCTATCTCTGAACCGCATTTAGGACAAAAATGCAGACCGGGGCGTAGCTCATTTCCGCATTTTGGGCAAAAAGCCATATCTGCCTACCTTCGGGGTTACATGCTCATGTGTACCAGGTCGGCGGATTTTGCTCACGCACGGGTTATGAGTTGCCTTTGGAAGACCCAAAAGAACTTGGGGTCAGCTTCGCTTTAAACCCTTGCATGCGCTCGGTGTCCGTTTGACAACACTGGCTATTTAATTGTGAAGATACGGACGTTGTGAGTCCTCAGTTGGCAACTGAATCTTAGGAACGGCGTGACGAATCTACCATTGAGCGGCGTAGATATCGCAGCTTGCGTACTCGGGCGGATTGTTGACGTCGACCGAAACGGGGACCGTAGAGCCAACGGTGGGACAGTCGCAAAAATTGTCATAGCCGGCAACGATTTTGCCTTGCTCGTCGCGCAGGATGGCCGATAGAAAGACCTGGGTCTTATCAAAATCGCTCGGGGCGCTTTGGAGTTTGAGCTTTGCCGAGAACGAATACATGCCGTCCGCTCCGGAGGATTCGGCGCTATCGATAATCTTATATACCGGTGCTTCGGCGGCAGCGGAAAGTGCAACACCGCTGGGCTTGACGGCTTCGAATTCGATACGAGCGGGGACGGTGCCATTCCCCGTCTGGTCACCAAAATAAACGGTCTGGCCGGGCTCGATGGCGCTGTAGATTTTTTCGTCCGTAAAGATCACGTTGTCGTTTGCGTCGTATCCGTAGATCTTAACGGTGGGGAATGCGATGGCGGCGGACCCATTGGAGTTTTTGAGCCCGATGCCAAGATGGACGTATCCATCCTCACCTGCAGACCAGCCTGACTCAACGATTGAGAGCTCGGCGGTCCCGTGGCCTGTATCGCTCGTTGCATTCGCTTTGTCGGAAGTCGAGGCGTTGCTGGACTGGTCGGTTTGCGACGAGGGCGCGGGGCTACTGCTATTTTCCCGAGCGGCTTGGAAGGACGAAATGGCAATCCCGCCGACTGTTAACAGCCCGGCGATTATCGCGCAGGCGAGAAATGTTCTGAACAGAAGACGGCCCGGGACCTGCAGCTTGGATCTGCCGGACACCGCTTTTGGTTTCTGTGGTTGTCCCTGCTTTTTGACGCCACCAGTTTGTCTGTCTACGCCGGAACATTGCTCGCCGCTTTCCGGGCAAGGCAAGCCGGTGAGCGCTTTTGCCATCTCGGTTGCAGATTGGAATCGCGCGCTCGGCTCAAAAGAGCATGCGCGTCTGATGGCGTGCTCGAGCTCTGCAGATGTGCTTTTGAGAGCGTGCTCCAGTGCGTGTTCGTAGGCCTCATCATCTGGTCGGATACCCGTGAGGGCAAAGCCAAGAATACGCCCAATCGAGTAGACATCACTTCGCGCGTCGGTTTGGGCAAAACCGTATTGCTCGGGTGAGGCGAAGCCCCAAGTTCCAAGAGAGGTCGTATCTTTGCTTGCCCCCTCGACACGCATGCGGGCGATGCCAAGGTCGATCAGGTGCGCGCCATCCGCGGCGATCACGATATTGTTAGGGGAGATGTCACGGTGGATAATGCCGTGCTTGTGAAGCTCTCCGGCTGCTTCGCAGAGCTCAATCCCGAGCGATGTAACGTCTTTTGGGGCTAGCGGCCCGTTCTTTTCGATAATTTTGGAAAGCGATTGGCCCGGCACGAAATCGTATACGACAACAAAGTGCTCGGGGAGCTCGTAGGTGGCCTCGACGCGGGGGAGGCGGGGCGAGCCGCATTCCGTGAGGGCCGACCAAACATTGCGACGGGCGAGTTCCTGTCGCATCTTTTTTCGCACGAAGGGACCGGCTCCGTCGATCGTGACGAGTTCGGTAATGCCGTCTTCGCCGCGCGCGAGTACCTGTTCGACGCGATAGGTGTCATCGATGCTCATGGCATGCATGAGCTGGCTGTCGTTCAAGCCGTCCTCCCTTCATGTTAGCTGGGCAAAAACTTCAAAAATGATATGTCAACGACTGCTTTGTTTGTTCAGTTGGCAACTGAATTGTGCGGGGGAGACAGGAGCGCGCGGGTCCGCGCTCAGATAGTTCTATCTGAGCGGATTCGTTCCCAGCAGCGTTTTTTCACCCAAGCGGTAGAGCTCATCGTCGGTGCAGGCGCGGCTCATGCCGTTCTCGATGCACCAGATGACGATGGCGTCGCGGCGGTCCTTGCACCAGAGTTCGGCGACGTTATCGAGCCTTAGGAGGCGCTGCGTCTCGCGAAGTGTGCAGCCGATGCCGAGCGCCAGCATGATGGCGTGGTCGCGACCGGGGCGGCTCTTGCCGGCGAAAATGTCGTACACCACTGTGGGGTTGAGGCCCGATTCACGTGCAACTTCGGATCTTTTGAGCCTGCGAGCATCGATTAACTCGCGAAGAAATTCCGTCAGCGTCGTGTTGACCGTCTCATGTGTATCGAGATAGCTTTCGACGCTCGAGCTTGCCAGCAGCCGCTTGAGCAGGTCTTCGGTCAGGTGCTCTTTTTCCATGGTGACGGTCATATGCGGCTCTCCCTGCCGTTGCAACATCGGGATGCTTGCCTTCAGTATAGAGATTGTTGCGGCCTCAAAGTGCCGTGCGACGGCGCTGGCGCTGGACGACCGCACGGCACCTCGTCTTTTTAATGAGCACTGGAAAATCAACTCTCCATGAGGAAGGCATCCCTGCTTGTGCTGGCAACTCCGCGTGTGAAACGTTACGGTTGTATTTCGGTTGCCCTCAAACGAAAGAAAATGTGCCACAGGTCGGTGGTGGGAGTAGAATTCCCTTCATGCGACCGTCTTGGTGGAAAGCCCACACATGTGCTGCAGGCATGCGTGGTCCAAATGCCGACGCGGCGCGTGGACTATTGCAAGAGAAGGAGCACAGTATGACCGTCGAGAAGAAGGATCTGGATTGGGGCAACATCGGCTTCAGTTACATGCAGACCGACTATAGCTATGAAGCACATTGGAAAGATGGCGAGTGGGACGAGGGCGGCCTGACGACCGACCACACCATGCACGTTTCCGAGTGCGGCGGTATCTTCCATTACTGCCAGGAGGTTTTCGAGGGCCTCAAGGCATATACCACTCAGGACGGCAGCGTCGTGTGCTTCCGCCCCGACCAGAACGCTCAGCGCATGTACGACTCCGCTCAGCGTCTCGAGATGCCCCCGTTCCCGGTCGATCGCTTTGTCGATGCTGTCAAGCAGGTCGTTACCGCAAACGCCGCATGGGTTCCGCCTTTCGGTTCGGGCGCTACGCTGTATGTCCGCCCGTTCATGATCGGTTCCGGTAACGTGATCGGCGTCGCTCCCGCTCCTGAGTACACGTTCCGCATCCTCGTCACGCCGGTTGGCCCGTACTATAAGGGCGGCCTCAAGGCCGTTAAGCTGCGCATCTCCGATTACGACCGTGCAGCGCCCCATGGCACCGGCAACATCAAGGCCGGCCTCAACTACGCCATGAGCCTCAAGCCTTCCGTCGAGGCTCACGCACAGGGCTACGCCGACAACCTTTACCTCGATTCCGAGTCCCGTACCTACGTCGAGGAGACCGGCGGCGCCAACGTCCTGTTCGTCGACGGCAACACCCTCGTGGTGCCCAAGAGCCACACCAACTCCATCTTGCCCTCCATCACCCGTCGTTCCCTCGTACAGGTGGCCCAGGACCTGGGCATGGTCGTGGATGAGCGCCCGGTGGAGTGGGCCGAGGTTGCCTCGGGCAAGTTCTCCGAGTGCGGCATGTGCGGCACCGCTGCCGTCATCTCCCCGGTGGGCGAGATCGACAACAAGGTCTACGGCGCCGACGAGACGGTCGTCTTCCCCGGTGGCCACACCGAGTGCGGCCCGGTGATGAAGAAGCTCCGCGAGACGCTCACCGGCATCCAGGATGGTGCTGTCGAGGACAAGCACAACTGGGTCTACAAGGTCTGCTAAGGTAGATTTACCGATAGCGTTTGCATGCTCGACCTCCGCTGGCGCTGGCCTGCGGGGGTCGTTTTTGTTGAAAGGACAGCGATGGAGATCGATCGCAACGAGGCTGTTCGGCTGCTTGAGCGCCTCTCGAATGTCAAGGGGCCTTCGGGTTTTGAGGACGAGGTCATCGACGTGGTTCGCGACTTTTGCGACGGGTGGGCAACGGTGGAGGAAAATACGCTGCGCGATGGCCTGATCGTGCCGAACGGCGTGGAGCTTGACGGTGACCGCGCTCGCCCGCGTGTGATGATGGATGCTCATGGCGACGAGGTGGGCGGCATGGTGCGCGCTATCCGCGCAAACGGTACTATGAGCTTTGTGACGCTGGGACGTTTTCCCGAAGGGGCCCTATGCGGCCAGGACGTGCTGGTGCGCAACGCTCGCGGCGAGTGGCTGCACGGCACCATCGGCGTCAAGCCGCCGCATTTTACGAGTGCTGCCGAGAAAGCCGCCCATGTACCGCCCGAGCTGATTCTCGACGTGGGTGCGACGAGTGCCGAGGAGGCGCGCGATCGCTTTTTCCTGCGCATCGGCGAGCCTTTTGTCGTGGCGACGCAGTTTACCTTCGACGCCGAGCGCGGCATCGCGGTGGGCAAGGCATTCGATTGCCGCGCGGGCGTGGCAGCGATGCTGATTGCTCTGCGCGAGCTTGCCGCTCGCAAGGACTTGGCCGTTGACGTGGTCGCATCCGTTTCTGCCCAGGAGGAGGTAGGCGAGCGCGGCGTGGCGGCAGCGGCGCGGGCGCTCGACCCAGATGTCGCGTACATGTTCGAAGGCTGCCCTGCAGACGACACCTTCTTGGCCCCCGACGAGGTGCAGACGGCGCTTCATGGCGGGCCTATGTTCAGGCATTTTGATCGCTGCATGATCACGAATCCCCGCTATCAGCGCTTTGTACTGGACACGGCCGAGGCTGCGGGCCTGCGGACGCAGGAGAGCGTGCGTGAGGGCGGTGGCACCGATGGCGGCCCTGTGCACCTCATGGACGTGCCCTGCGTGGTTTCGGGCGTGCCGTGCCGCTACATCCATACGGCTACCTCGATTTGCGCCATCGACGATGTAATCGAGAGCGCCCGCGTGGCCGTCGAGGTCATCTCGCACATGACTTCCGAGGTGATTTGCGGCTTTTAAGCTTCTATTTTTCGAGATGCGGCGCAAAAGTGCGAAAACGCGCCGTTTACCTGCGCCGCATCTCGATAGGGGATTGCAAAAACAGACGAGATTCAACATACTAGGTATACCTCTTGCGCTCTGTCGCAACCGCACCTTAAACGTAACCATCCCCGCAAAGGGGACGCAGAACCAGGGAGGAACCATGAAGCCTAAGCATCAGGCTATCGTCGCCGGACTCGCGCTTTCGCTCACGCTGGGCGTGGCGGCACCTATCCCCATGCTTGCACAGACCGATACCGCGCAGCAGCAGGATGCCGTTGGCAATGCTGGCGCCGATCCCATCACCGATGTCGATGCGACGCAGCCCGCCCCTTCCGATTACGATCCTGCTGATGAATACTCGGAGGGCATGGGCGCCACTTCCATCATGACGCTCTCCTTTAATTCGGTCATGGCAACAAGTTCCTCGAGTTTGCAGCCCCTGGCGCTCTCTTCTGAGATGAAGTACTTTGCCGAAAACGAGAGCGGCAGCAATTACAATCTAGGCTTTAGCTATGGCGACGGCTATCACGCCATGGGTTTCTACCAGTTTGACCGCCGCTACGTGCTCGTCGACTTCATGCAGGAGTGCTACAACTACAATCCGCAGAAGTACAGCATGTTCAAAGCGGTCATCGACCGCGGTGGCGAGCTCAAACGCGATGCCGATAACGTGATTTACGACAAGAAGACCCGCAAGCTCACCGAGCTGGGCCAGCTTGCCGAGGACGCTTGGCATGCCGCGTACGCTGCCGATCCGCAGGAGTTCTCGGCCTTGCAGGATGCCTATGGATACCAGGAGTATTACCTGCCGGTCGAGGGCATCGTTCGCAAGTACGGGCTTGATCTTTCGGGCCGCGCGGATTGCCTCAAGGGCCTGTGCTGGGGCATGAGCAACCTGTTTGGCCAGGGCGGATGCCAAAAGTTCTTCAAGATGGCGAACCTTTCCAACGATATGACCGACGAGCAGGCGGTGAGCGCCATCTGCGATGCGCTGATCGACTACATGACCAACACGTCGACCAATCAATACGCCAGCAGCTATGCGAATCGCTACAAACGCGAAAAGAAGACGTGCCTGGCTTATCTGGCACAGCATAAGGCTGAAGACGATGCGAACAAGGACACCGCGGGTTCGGGTTCCGGCACGGGTGCGGGCGCTGATTCCGGCTCGGACGCTGGTGCAGACGCGGGCTCCGGCAGCGGTTCCGGCACAGGTGCGGGTTCCGATAGCGGCGCGGGTTCGGGTTCTGGCTCGACCGATCAGCCGTCGCAAGGCGAAGGTGCGACGGGTGACAGCTCTTCTTCCACAGGCAGTGCCGTCACGACGCCTGCGGGTGGCAACACGAGCGCTCCCTCTACCGATGCAGGCACGGGGTCTTCCTCCTCGCCGAGTACGGGAGATAAGGCAGATGCCGATGGCGGCTCGACTTCGAACGGCGGTTCGACCTCAAATGCTCCGAGCAACGCCCCTTCAAACGGTGGTGCTGCCTCGAGCGGTTCTACAAATGCCGGGGGAGATTCCGCCGATGATGCCGGGTCGGGTGACGACACCGCGACGGGCGGTGATGCTTCCGGCAACGGCACCCCTTCAACCGATGCGGGCACTGCGGGGTCGGGTTCCACGTCGGTGCCGAGCACGGGCGAGAAACCAGATATCGGCAAGGACAACGGCGATTCGAGCAAGGGTGACGCGCAAGATCAGAACCAGGGCGACAAAGGCACAAAGGGTCAAGGCGATGCCAAGGCGAGCGCTGATAAGGGTGCCGTAAAGGCGGATGATGCCGAGAAGCTCCCCGCAACAGCAGATGCCGGCACGATCGGTCTTATGGTCTCTGCGGCGCTTTCGGCCTCGGGCATCGGCGCCGTGGCGGTTGGCAAACGCCGCTCTGCCGAGAAGATTCCCTTTGAGGATGGCTTTAGAGGTTAAAGCATTCATCTTGTAACAAACGAATTTGCGTGAAGCCGTGGCATCTGAGCTGCGGCTTCTTTTATTAGCCAGTCGGTTGTGCGACGTTTTTCTCCACTTAGCTAAAGTAATGCCTTGCGTCTTACACTCCACTCGGCTAAAGTGAAACGCGTTACAAAAGAGGCCGATGGGGTGCGCAGAGGGCGCAAGACCCGTTGGCATTGCGATGAGATTGAGGATTGCCTATGAACAAGAAGCGCCTTATGGCCGTCATTGCGTGCGCGTTCGCGCTCGTTGCCGCCTTTGCCCTGGTTGGCTGTGGCGGCACTTCTTCCCAGACGGCAGGTTCCGCCGCAGGTTCCGCCGCTGCCGACAGCGACGGCTCCGTAGACATCAAGACCCTGACCGTGGGCTTTGACCAGTCCTATCCCCCGTATGGTTTCGTGGGCGACGACGGCGAGTTCACCGGTTTTGATATCGAGCTTGCCACCGAGGTCGCCAAGCGCTGCGGCTGGGAGCTCAAGCTCGAGCCCATCGACTGGGACGCCAAGGACAGCCTGCTTAATTCCGGTGCCATCAACTGCATCTGGAACGGCTTTACCATGGAGGGCCGTGAGGACGATTACACCTTCTCCGATCCCTATATGCTCAACGGCCAGGTGGTCGTGGTCAAGAAGGATAGCGGCATCAAGAGCTTGGACGATCTTGCCGGCAAGACCGTCATCACCCAGACCGATTCCGCTGCCGAGGACGTCTTGAACGGCGACAAGGCCGATCTTACCGCCACGTTCGCTTCGCTCGAGACCATCGGCGACTACAACACGGCCTTCATGCAGCTCGAATCCGGCGCTGTCGACGCAGTTGCCTGCGACCTCTCCATCGCTCAGTATCAGCTCTCTGCAAAGCCCGACGAGTACGTCCAGCTTGACGATATGCTCTCCGAAGAGCACTACGCTGTGGGCTTCAAGAAGGGTGACGATGCCCTTGCCGCCAAGGTCAACGAGACCCTGAAGGAAATGGACAAGGACGGCTTCATCAAGGACCTGTGCGAGAAGTACGCGGATTACGGCATCAGCTACGACAACTGGGTACTTGAGTAAGGATTGCTTCATTCGGGGCGCTCGCTTGAGCGCCCCGTAATGGGTGGACAGCGCTCCCGATGCCGGCTGGTCGGCATCGGGAGTTGCGTGTCTATAGAAAGGTAGAGCATGGATATCACAACGATGTCGGGAATGCTGCTCTCGGGTTTTGGTACGACGCTGCAGATTTTTGTGTTGACGCTCGTGGGGTCGATTCCCCTGGCGGTGCCCGTGGCGCTTGCGCGCATGAGTAAGATTCGTCCGCTCGCGCTGCTCGCGCGCGTCTATATCTCCGTTATGCGCGGTACGCCGCTGATGCTGCAGATGTTTGCCATCTATTTTGCGCCGTACTATGTGTTTGGTATTCGTCTGACGCCGGATTCCAAATGGTATGCGTGCATCTTTGCCTTCATCATCAACTATGCTGCCTATTTTGCCGAGATCTATCGTTCCGGCATCCAGTCCATCCCGCGCGGCCAGTACGAGGCGGCCGAGGTGCTGGGCTACACCAAGGTGCAGACGTTTTTCCGCATCGTGCTGCCGCAGGTGGTCAAGCGTATCCTGCCGGCTATGGGCAACGAAGTGATCACCTTGGTCAAGGACACATCGCTCGCCTTTGCGATTGGTGTGGCCGAGATGTTCTCGACCGCCAAGGCGCTCGTCGCCTCTCAGGTGAGCATGATGCCGTTTGCCATCTCCGCGGCGTTCTACTGGGTCTTCAACTTCTTGGTTGAGGTTCTCATGGGCGCGCTGGAGAAAAAGCTCGATTATTACCACGACTGATAGGGGGTAACGATGACCGATTCCAATCGCTGCGCGGCTCCCGTCTTTTCGATGGAGCATGTGAGTAAATCCTTTGGCAAGACCTGCGTTTTGCGCGATATCTCGCTTTCTGTGCGTCCCGGCGAGGCCGTGGCCATCATCGGACCCTCGGGTGGCGGCAAGTCGACGCTTTTGCGCTGTGCCACCACGCTCGAGACTATCGATGCGGGTTCGCTGCGCTATGGCGACCTAACGGTCGCCTCTTCTAAGGACGGCGTTGTCTCGTATGCCAAGGGTGCCGACTTGCGTGCGGCGAAGAGCCGCTTTGGCCTGGTATTCCAGGGCTATAACCTCTTTCCGCACATGACGGTGATGCGCAATATCTGCGATGCTCCCATCGCGGTGCAAAAGCGTCCGCGCGCAGAGGTGGAGGCGCAGGCCCAGGCGCTTATCGCCAAGATGGGCCTTGCGGGCTGCGAGAACAAGGTCCCGTGCCAGCTTTCCGGCGGCCAGCAGCAGCGCGCGAGTATCGCCCGCGCTCTGTGTCTCAATCCCGACATCCTCTTTTTCGACGAGCCTACGAGCGCGCTCGATCCCGAGTTGACGGGCGAGGTGCTCAAGGTGATTCGCCAGTTGGCGGCTGAGGACACGACGATGATCATCGTCACGCACGAGATGGCTTTCGCTCGCGATGTCGCTGACCGCGTGGTCTTTATGGACGGCGGCCTGATCGTGGAGGAGGGAACGCCCGCCGAGGTACTGGGCGCCCCGCAGCACGAGCGCACGCGCGCGTTCCTTTCGCGCTATAGCGGATAGCGCGATCGTAAGATACGCTTCGAGGACGGTGCGGTGACGCTAAACGTTGCCGCCCCGTTTGTCATTCACTGGTATCATGGGCACCAGATTCGCTCGCAACCGAAGGGAGCTTCGCATGGAGGCTTACAAGCAAGAGTTCATCAAGTTCATGGTCGAGTCCGACGTGCTCAAGTTTGGCGAGTTCACGCTCAAGAGCGGCCGTCAGTCGCCGTTCTTCATGAACGCCGGCGCCTATGTGACGGGCAGCCAGCTCAAGCGTTTGGGCGAGTACTACGCTCAGGCCATCCACGATAATTTCGGCGACGACTTCGACGTGCTGTTCGGGCCCGCCTACAAAGGCATTCCCCTGGCCGTGGTAACTGCTATCGCCTATCACGAGCTGTACGGCAAAGAGGTCAAGTACTGCTGCGACCGCAAGGAGGCCAAAGATCACGGCGCCGACAAGGGCAACCTGCTGGGTTATGAGCCCAAGGACGGCGACCGCGTGGTGATGGTCGAGGACGTGACCACTTCCGGCAAGTCCATCGACGAGACCTATCCCAAGGTCACCGCTGCTGCCGATGTTGAGATTCGCGGACTGATCGTCTCCCTCAACCGCATGGAGGTGGGCAAGGGCGGCGTTACCACGGCTCAGAAGGAGATCGAGGCCAAGTACGGCTTCCCTGTGGCAAGCATCGTTTCGATGGACGAGGTCGTCGAGGTGCTCTACAACCATGAGGTCGACGGCAAGGTGGTTATCGACGATACCCTCAAGGCTGCTATCGACGCGTATTACGAGCAGTACGGCGCCAAGGAGTAGCATCCCCGCGTGCTGTCAATTGCGTTTTGAGCGGACGCTCCGTATTCGGGGCGTTCGTTTTTTTCATGCTCCGGTAAGGGACGACGCCGTTCCTCGAATAATGGGGGGGGCGGGGCTTGCAATGACCTGCGGTCTGATATGCTCAAGCTGTTGTGCAAAATGGGCTTGGGGGGAAACATGGCGAATGTCATGGCCGGCCCGCGACCACGTTCGGAGGAACTGATGAAGAAGAAACTCACGACGCTCGCGCTCGTCTTGTTCGCCGCGCTGAGCATGCTCGCGCTGTGCGCTTGCAACAGCGGCCCCTCGGCGGAGGAGGTCATTCGAGAGGGCCTCTCCGAAGAGTTCGACATGATCGTCAACAGGAAGGGTGACGATTGGGATGAGATGATCAGCGATATCGAGGAGCAAGCTGACCTCTCTACGTTTGGCATCGATGCCGAGGAGTTTGTCAACACCTTGTTCGATGGCTTTGATTACGAGATCACCTCGGTTGATGTCGACGAGGATAACGATACCGCCATGGCTCACGTGACGCTCACCGCCAAGTCCATGAAGGACGTGATGGATGCCCTTGAGAGTGCAGCCAATGATTTCATGAATGATCCTGCCAACTATGAGGGCCTTAGCGAGGATGAAATCTACAAGAAGGTTGGCGAGTTGATGATGGACGCCATTCGTGGCGTTGAGACGCGCGAGATCGATGTGGATCTTGAGTGCGAGCGCGACGAGGACGGCAACTGGACCGAGTCCGATAGCGTTGAGGATGAGATTACCAACGCTCTGCTGAGCTAATCGACAAACGATAGCTTGCTTTTAGGGGTCGGGAGTAATTCCCGGCCCCTTTTTGGTTGAAACGAAAACGAAACCCATCAACAACTCGAAAGATAAGAGCGTAAAACCGAAAGTAAGGGGTTGTTAAGCGCAGGCTGGGACGACGACTACGTTTGAGCAGGGGACATGGCGTGGGTGCGTGAGGGGCGTCCGGCTGCGCGGTTTTGATCGGCATGGAGACGTATGCTTCTATGAAACGGTTAGGAAACAATTCAAGCCCAGCTTGACTTCATCGAGCTAAAGCGTAGACTGCATTAATGCAACGTAGGGAGATGGGAATTCCACAGGAGCCCATCACTTTGTAGAGGAATGCCACAGCATGTTTGTTAGCCAGCTACACATTATTAGCGTGATCATTATTTAGCGCGGGTTGGCGATAAACAGTCAGCCCGTGCCAGATGCGGGCGGCTGATAAAAGACGAGGGCCGTCGAATCGAAAATCGACGGCCCTCGTTTTTTATCGAAATCGAAAGTGTTGGGGAGACCTCAGAAGGAAGGATAGTATGAACGGAGTTGTAGTCATGCTCGTGTGCGCGGCGGTTCTCGCCTGCGGCTATCTCGGGTATGGACGCTGGCTGGCCAATAAGTGGGGCGTCGACAAGGAGGTCCTCACTCCCGCCAAGCGCATGAAGGACGGCAAGAACTTCTCGCCCGTCTCTGCATTCACCGCATTCTCGCACCAGTTCAGCTCGATCTGCGGCGCAGGCCCCGTCACGGGTACCATCGTGGCCATGGCCTTTGGCTGGCTGCCCGTCGTGCTGTGGGTGCTCGTCGGCGGCATCTTCTTTGGCGCCGTGCATGACTTC
Source organism: uncultured Collinsella sp. (assembly GCA_934654625.1). Lineage (GTDB taxonomy): Bacteria > Actinomycetota > Coriobacteriia > Coriobacteriales > Coriobacteriaceae > Collinsella. The sequence continues at coordinate 31,373 of CAKUGM010000002.1, forward strand.
GGTGCCCTGTATGCCTCGATGAAGAACAACGGCAAGTCGCTGGCTCAGCTCATCGAGAAGTACATCGGCAAGACCGGCCGTCGCCTGTTCCTGCTGTTCTGCTGGCTGTTCTGCATCATCGTCATCGCTGCCTTCACCGACATGGTGTGCGGTACGTTCAAGTTCACCCCGGTCATGGGCGCTGATGGCGTGGCTACCGCTGCCATCGACTTCACCAAGTCCTATGCCGCCGGTTGCGCTGGCACCATCTCCATCCTCTTCACCTTTGTTGCTATCGCCTTTGGCTATGCCCAGAAGAAGTTCAACCTCACCGGTGCTGCCGAGTTCGCGACCGGCGTTGTGCTGATGGTTCTCATGTTTGCCGTGGGCATGCAGTTCCCGGTGTATCTCGACAAGTTCCAGTGGTTCGCCGTCGTTATGGTCTACCTGGTCTTTGCCGGCGCTATGCCCATCAGCGTGCTCAAGACCCCGCGTGACTACCTCACCTCGATCATGATGATCGTTATGATTGTCTGTGCCGTGCTGGGCATCTTCGTCCTGGGCGCTCAGGGCCAGGCCACGATGACCGCCCCCGTCTTCACCGGGTTCTCCACCGCTTCCGGCATGATGTTCCCCATCCTGTTCGTCTCCGTTGCCTGCGGCGCGCTTTCCGGCTTCCACAGCCTCGTGTCTTCCGGCACTTCCTCCAAGCAGGTCGAGAAGGAGGCCGACGCCGTCAAGGTTGGCTACGGCGCCATGATCGTCGAGTCCTTCGTGGGCATCCTCGCCATCGTCGTTGCCGGCATCATGTTCTCTTCGATGAACACCGCCGGTACCGGTACCGTGAACGTGGCCAATGGCGGCCTCGCTTCCACCCCGTTCCAGATCTTCGCCGCCGGCATCGCCCGCGGTATGACGTCCTTTGGCGTCGATCAGACCGTCGCCACTGTCTTTATGACCATGAACGTCTCGGCGCTCGCCCTCACTTCGCTTGACGCCGTCGCTCGTATCGCCCGTACCTCGTTCTCCGAGTTCTTCGCCAAGACCAACGACGCTCTGGCCATCAATGCCAAGACCGGCGTCATGAAGGTCCTGGGCAACCCCTGGTTCGCCACCGTTGTGACCCTGCTTCCGGGCCTTGCCCTCGCCTTTGGCGGTTATGCCAACATTTGGCCGCTGTTCGGTGCTTCCAACCAGCTGCTCGGTGGCATGACCATGATCACCCTCGCCGTGTTCTGCAGGTGCACCGGCCGCAAGGGTTGGATGCTCTACGTGCCCGTGGCATTCCTGCTGGTCTGCACCTTCACCTCTTTGGTGCAGAGCGCCCTGGGCTGTGTGGCCGCCATCCAGGCGTACGGTCTGTTTGGCTCGATCCCGGCAGCAACCGCCGGTGCCGCCGCGACTCCCGTGCTTGCCACCAAGGGCCTTCAGCTGCTCTTTGCCGTGCTGCTGATGGTTCTGGGCCTGATCGTTGCCGTGAACTGCCTTAAGGAGTTCTTCGGCAAGGAGGCCGGCTCCCTGCCCGACGAGGAGCCCGAGTGGACCGAGATGGGCCGTGCCGAGTATGGCCGCGCTTCCGTCGAGGCTCCCGCCGATGGAGCTGCCCAGAACGCCTAATCGCGCCCGAGCGCATCTGTCGCACATATCGTCACATTCGCCCGAGTGCTCTGCAGCCGCACTCGGGCGTTTTTGTTTTGATGCTGGCTGGCGCTGCGGAGCGCATGCGTTTTTACCGCCTTGACGTGCCGTACTCCGCGTGGAATCGGCCCGGCAAGAAGCCTCGCCCCGTTTCCATGGGGTACCATACAGACGTTTGTGTTTGTAATCGAGGAGGCTTGTGTGTCTTCATCTTTGTATAGCGATAACCAGGGCGACGTCGATGCTTTGGCGCGACGTGTCGCCGCTCTCACTTCGCTGAGTTCCAAGCAGGCTGCTGTCATCTCGCGCGGACTGCTGGGCCGTAAGGTTCTCAAGATCAAATCGAGCTCGCTGGGCGGGTTGTTTCGTTCGATTGATAAGGACATCGATACCAAGCGCCTGCGAGACGAGTTTATCAAGTCGGGCCTGATCGAGCGCATCGACGAGACCGGTGTCGATGGTCGCCCCGCCATCTATTCGATCAACGCAAAGGTCTCGGAGCTTATCGTTGTCGAGGGCGCTGAGGATCTGAACGACGGGTTCGATGTCGAGGAAGAGCAGGCACCTGCCGGCGAGCCGGATGCTGTCAAGGGCGCGCCGGAAGCCAAGGGAGATGTTCCTGCAAAGGACAGCTCTGCGGGGAAGGTGCAGGCCGGGGAGTCGGTTACGGAGCTGGCGCACGACGCTCGCGAAAGGCAGCAGACGCCTGTCGCTGCGTCTCCCGAGGTTGCCCAAAAGGAGGCGCGGAGCGCGGCAGATGACAAGCCGGTGCCGTTTGTTTCGAAGGTCGGCCGCGGCGCACGAGTGCATCGTCGCATGGATGCGCAAAAGCCCGCTCAGGGTTCCGAGCGCGATCATGCTGAACAGCAGCAGAAGGATGCCGATGTCGCGGTAAAGGACCAAAAGCCTGCGGTTCATGCTATGGGGTCCAAGAAGAAGCAACCTTCGACGCTAGACGCGATAGTCGAGACGGCAGAGAAGAAGGCGACTGCTTCGAAGAGCGCTCCCGCATCAAAGAAGGACGCTGCTCCCAAGTCACGGGAGGAAAAGCATGGCCACAATGCGGCTCCTGTGCATGAGGGCCGACGCGAGCGCGAGGCATCGAAGGATGAACAGGCCAGCGCTTCGGTAAAAAAGGAAAACTCTGCCAGCAAGAGGCGCAGGGAAAGGCCTGAACGCCGCAAGGGGGCCCAGCCTGCCCGTAAGCAAGAGGCGGCGCCGGCCCCTACAAAGGATGCCGTTCGTGCGAATGCGCCGGCTTCGTCCGAGCCTCGCTCTATCGTTCGCGTGATTCGCGGGCAGCTTGCGAAGGTGGCGTCTGTTTTGCCGCTTTCTGTTGCGGCGCAAAAAGATCGCGTTCAGTATGCCAAGATTACGCGCGTGGATAGCCGCTCGACGGCCCAGGGCGCCGAGCACGAGGGGGCTCCTCAAAACGCCAAGCGGCAGCTCGCTCATGACTTCGAAGCCATCACTACGTGGATCGAGCAGACGAGCGCCATGGATACGCCGTACGCCTCGCGTCGCCAGCGTGCCTTCGAGATCTTCAATGACGAGAAGGCCTTTGACGGCAAGCGCGGCGAGCGTCTGTTCAAGCGTCTCAACGACCGCGGCGTCAATGTGGCGGCACTCAAGATCACGCCCTCGCGTCCGTATCACTTCACGAGCTTCTTTGGCATCGGTGCCAACAAGCCGTTCATCATGGTCGAGAATATCGACACGTACGACGAGATTGCGCGCTTGCTGCGCGGTAAATCGTCGGTCAAGCTCTTTGGTATCCGCGTAAGCGGCGTTATCTTTGGCAGCGGCTGCAAGGCGAGCGTCTCGCACGCGCTGGACGATTATCTGTCCGATATCGGCTACGGATACGATTATGTGTACTATGCGGGCGATATCGACCGCGAGGGCGCGCGTATCGTCGAGCAGGCTCGTGCGGCAAATAATACGAAGATTCGCATGCATGCGGGCATGTATAAGGCCATGCTGGCGGCCCACAAGCGCCGCTTGAAAGATGGCCGCGGGGTGGAGCGCGCCTCCGAGAACCAGGGTGTGCCGCAGAACCTGGCGCGTGCGATCGCCGACCTGCCTATGGCCACGCGCGTGCAGTTCCGCAATATCCTGCGCGAGGGAGGCCGTATCCCGCAGGAGATTCTGACTTCGGCCGATTACCGGGATTCAAGCTCCGGCAACCTCGACCGCATCCTCAACAGCTAGCCAATGTGACAAAAAGTCGACAGGTTTATTTTGTCACATTTTCATAAGTCCTTCATAAAAGGCGCCCGCACTGCAAACTGAACTGCAGTGCGGGCGCCTTGCTTTAGCTATCGAGGCTCCACCATACTGAGGGAGATCTTCTTGCGGTCGCGGTCGACCTTCTCGACCCATACATCGACGGTGTCGCCCACGCGTACGACGTCGCTGGGATGCTTGACAAAGCGATTGGCCATTTTGGAGATGTGGACGAGGCCGTCTTGATGCACGCCGATATCGACGAATGCGCCGAAGTCTACTACGTTGCGTACCGTGCCCTTGAGCTTCATGCCGGTCTCAAGGTCGTCAATCGAAAGGGCCGAGCGGCTAAAGACAACCTCGGGAGCGTCGTCACGCGGATCGCGGCCAGGCTTTTTGAGCTCGTCGATGATGTCGATGAGGGTCAAGATGCCGCATCCGAGCTCCCCGGCAAGCTCTCCGATGCTTCCTACGCGCCTCTCGATATCGGGGATGCCGCCACGCTTGAGTTCGTCGGCCTTGACGCCTGCGCGCTTGAGCACCTCGTTGGCAACGGCATAGCTTTCGGGATGGACACTCGTGGCGTCGAGCGGGTTTTTGCCGCTCGCGATGCGCAGGAAGCCCGCAGCGTTGAGATATGCTTTGGGACCGAGCTTTGACACCTTCTTGAGCTGCGTCCGGTCGGTGAAGGGGCCGTTTTCCTCGCGGTACGCGACGATGTTGCGAGCGACGGTTGGCGTGATGCCCGAGACGTAACCAAGCAGGCTTGTACTCGCGGTGTTCACGTCGACGCCCACGCGGTTGACGACGTCCTCAACGACATTGCCCAGTGAGTATGAAAGCTCCGTCTGGTCAAGATCGTGCTGATACTGGCCAACGCCGATGGATTGGGGCGGGATTTTGACGAGTTCCGCTAGGGGGTCTTGTAGGCGGTGTCCCAAGCTGAGGGCTCCGCGCACCGTGACATCGAGGTCCGGATACTCTTGGCTCGCCAGCTCGGATGCCGAGTAGACCGAGGCTCCGGCCTCGTTGACGATGGTGTAACGAAGTTCGGGCGCCTGCTCGGAAATAAACTCGCTCACGACTTCCTCGGTCTCGCGACTTGCCGTGCCGTTGCCGATAACGATGGTGTTGACCTTGTCCTTTTTAACCAGGCGTGCCAGCTCGCGTTTGGTGCCTGCCACGTCGTGGCGAGGCTTGGTGGGGTAGACGACACCATGGTCGAGGAGCTTTCCGGTCTCGTCCATGACAGCGACCTTGCAGCCGGTGCGATAGCCGGGGTCGAGGGCGAGGACGCGTGCACCGCGAACCGGACGGGCCGAGAGCAGGCCCTCGAGATTCTTGGCGAACACGTTGATGGCGTCGGCCTGGGCGCGCACGGTGAGCTTGGCGCGCGCTTCGCGCTCAAGAGAAGGTGCCATGAGACGCTTGTAGCCGTCGGCGATGGCTGCGTCGAATACGGGAGCGAATACGCCCTGGCGGCGCGGCCAGCGGCTTCCCAGGCGTGCGACTGCCGCCTGGTTATCGATGCTGACACGGACGCGTAGCTTTCCCTCACGTTCGCCGCGGTCGATGGCGAGGACGCGGTGGTTGGGGATGCGACGAAGCGGCTCGTCGTAGGCGTAATAGGGTTCGTAAGGTGTCTTTTCGGCGGGGTCTGTGGCTTCAACTACGATGTTTGCGGTGTTCTGGGTAAAGGCGCGCAGGTCGGCGACGTTCTCGGGGTCTTCGGCAACGATTTCTGCCACGATATCCGAAGCTCCTGCAAGGGCTTTCTCCGCCGTGTCGAAGCCGGCTTTCTCGTTGATATACGCTGTGGCGGCATCGATTGCCGAACCTCCGCCTTTGGGGTTGGTCTGCATGATGATCATGTTTGCGAGCGGTTCGAGGCCTGCTTCGCGCGCCTTCTGCGCGCGCGTCATACGCTTCTTGCGATAGGGCTTATAGAGGTCCTCGACGCGCTGGAGCTGCTCGGCTTCGCGGATTTGTTTCTCGAGCTCTGGCGTGAGCTTGCCTTGAGCGTTGATAAGCACGATGACGTCTTCCTTGCGCTGCTCGAGATTGCGCAGGTAACTCAGGCGTTCATTGAGAGTGCGGAGCGCGACATCGTCCATGCCTCCGGTGGCTTCTTTGCGGTAACGCGCGATGAACGGAACGGTGTTTCCCTCGTCGATGAGCTTGACGGCGGCCTCGACGTCGGCGACTTTGAGGTTGAGCTCTTGGGCGAGCTGAGCGATAAGATCCATAAGGCTCCTTGCATTTATTGGTGCGTTTGAGCAACGGGTCAACAAGGATACCATTGCATGTGGTGCCGATGGTTTAGGGTATTTGCTCCTTAGCGGCTCTTCAAAATGCTGCAAACAAACTGGTTATTGCGGAGAGCAGGGGATTTGACGTGAGTTGGTTGATTGCCACGCCTGCTCAGGCTCTCTCTTTGAGAAAAAGGCGGTTAAAAAATCGATTAAAAGGCCTTGTTTCTACAAACTTCCTGATTTCAGTAGCAGTATTGCATTATGCGAAGTAGACAGGTCTTTCAAGCTCTATTTATCTGGTCTTTTCTGATCAAAATAACGCTTCTACTTGCAAAAGCGCTAGATTGCTACTGAAATCAGGAAGTTTATGATTCGCTCAAATGGTTTTGGGCGGAGAACCGTCTGCTCAAGGGCTGTAGGGGAGACATCGACGGGGGATATCGACTTGTTGGGAGTTGCAACTCCAAGCAAAAAGCCCCGGCGCCATGGCCGGGGCTCATCAAGGCAAGGGCTGGGGTAGAGGGATTCGAACCCCCGTAACCGGCACCAAAAACCGGGGTCCTGCCGCTGGACGATACCCCAATGCGGACGTGCTGCTAGTGCAGCCTGTCTAGTTTACCTAATCACTCAAGGCAGCGCAAACCCCATCGAGAATACGCACGGCAAGCGTCTGTGCGTCGCTCGATGTAAACGTGCCGTTGTAGCACGTGAGGCCGGTGAGCTCGATACGTAGATGCGCAGGTTTAGACGTTGCGGCTGCGAAGGCGGTGCCAATACGCTTGGCCAGGTTATTGCATTGGGCAAGCGTAAGCGTGGGGCGCGGATCGGCGCTCTCGGGGAGCTCGTCGCTCGCAAGTTCAAGAACTAAGTCCATGCCTTCGGGGGCCTCGCCCTCGCTGAGCACCATGCCGCTGTTCTCCGTCGTTGCCGAAGCGATGTTCCACATGCGCGAGGCAATGTTGCGCGCGATGGCGTCCTGGCCACTTACGGCGATACGGTAATGCTCGAGCACGCTTGCGGCGCGTGCAAAGCCGGTGCGCTCCTCGGCTTCCAGCACGGAAGGCTTGCCCTCCCATACGTGGCGCAGGCGATTGATATAGCGGAACGTGTCCTGGAAGGCCATGCCGTCGGCAAAGAGACCGACGTTTTCCTGGAACTGCTGCAGGGCGTTTTCGGTGTGCGGACCAAAATAGCCATCGACATCGCCGCAGCCAAAGCCCAAGGCATTCAGCGCTTGCTGCAACGCGGTGACATCAGCGCCATGGAAGTTGGGAAGGCGCAGGTACAGCGTGCGGTCGCCCAGCTTGTACGAGGCATCTACCAGCGCGCTCCAGCAGATGATGTCGACATCGCCCAGAGCATCGAGGCCCGAGGTGACGCGAAACGACGCCACGGCGCGTGCGGTCGTATCGCCGTAGAGCTTCTGCGCACTCTCCTGTTCGTCGATGGCAAAGCCCAGGCCAGCCAGACGCGTTTGAATATCTTCGACTGCGGGTCCTTGCATGCCCTTTGTAATCGGATCCAAGAGAACCCCTTTCATATGCAATATGGCGCAAGCCGCCTGCGGGCGGTCTGCGTTCAAAGTTACCCACCAGTGTATCAAGTTAACGAGTCGCGCGCGAAGTTGCACGACATTTGCGGCTCGGTGTTGCGCGTAAAACCACGAACGCTCGTCCTGCCGGGGCCTGACAAAACGCTCGGGTGCCCTTTACACTTCCTTATCTTCAGTCCCATAGCCTAAAGAAAACACGTTCGAGAGAGGAAGGCGCGCTATGAGCGAGGCTTGGGGCGAAGTATTGACGATGGACGACGGCACGAAGGCAGATGTTGTTCCGCTGCTACAGGACCGCGCTGCCTTGGCCTCCATCGCGCTGTTCGCCGTGCTGGGAGCCACCCTCATCTTCCTCTACATCTAATTCAGTCGCTCGACAAAGAAATCGGCCATGCCAAGGAGCAAATCCTTGCACGAAGGGTCAAGCTCGACGCTTTCCAGCGCAGCCTTGGCGTGGGCGGTGAGATCGAGAGAGTATGAGTGCGCGTATGCAATGGCGCCTGTGCGCTCGAAGATCTCGACCGCGCGATTCAGGCGGTCAGGGTCGGTGGTGCCGCTTGTGAGGATGTCCATCAGCTCGTCATGCGAGGCATCGTCTGCATAGTTAAGGGCGTGAACGGCCACCAGGGTGCGTTTGCCCTCCGTGATGTCGCAGCGGAAATCCTTGTTGCGCGCCTCTTTTTTGCCTACGAGGTTGAGCAGATCGTCTTGAATCTGAAACGCCAGGCCGGTGTGCAAGCCAAAGGTGCGAAGAGCGGAAATCTGCTCCTCGCTGCCCCCGCCGATGATGGCTCCGCAGGCAAGCGGGGTGGCCCCGCTGTAGAAGGCCGTCTTATGCGTGGCCATGGTGAGGTAGTCCTCGATACTCAAATCAAAGCGGCCGTCGCGCACCCACCCCAGATCAAGTGCTTGCCCCTCGATGGTGCGTGCCGTCATGGAGGTGAGCTCCTGGATAAGGCGCACCTTGAGAGGGGCGTCGAGGTCGGGATCGTTTGCCACCGCGGCGCTGACGAGCATGAGCGCGTAGTCGCCGCAGTTGATGGCGATGCCCTCGCCTTCGGTGATGTGCAGGCAGGGTTCGCCGCGACGGAGCTGGCCGTTATCGGCGATATCGTCATGAATCAACGCGCCGGTTTGGAAATGCTCGATTGCGGCGGCGCAAGAGGCCGCGCGGTTCCAGTCCCCACCGACAGCGCGGCAGGCGAGCATGCAGATAAGCGGTCGATGGCGTTTGCCCGCGTTGGCGGAATAGTGGCCGAGGGGCGCATACAGGTAGCGCTCGATATCGGCGCTATCGGTCTGGTGACGAAAATAAGTGTCCAGATAGGCGTTGATCTCGTTGACGTGGTCGCTAAGAAACGCGGTAAAGGAACTCTGCACGATGAGGCTCTTTCGGGTGAGTTGAGGGATGCCGGTCGGTGGCGTATGGGGGTAAATAAAACGTGGGACAAATCCCGTACAAGGAACTTGTCCCACGTCGAATGCTGCTAGCTATTACTCGGCGTCGGCAAAACCGTTGGGGTTGCGGGACTGCCAGTTCCACGAGTCGCGGCACATGTCGGCAAGGTCGTACTGGGCTTTCCAGCCCATCTCGCGCTCTGCCTTGCTGGCGTCGCACCAGTTTGCGGCGATGTCGCCTCCGCGGCGCTCGCGAATGACGTAGGGGAGCTCTTTGCCGCAGGCCTTCGAGAAGGCGTGGATCACGTCGAGAACCGAGCTGCCGGTACCGGTGCCCAGGTTGAACACCTCAACGCCCTCGCGGCCGTTCATCCAGCGCAGGGCCGATACATGGCCGGAGGCAAGGTCGCACACGTGGATGTAGTCGCGCACACCCGTGCCGTCGGGAGTGGGGTAGTCGTTGCCGTACACCTGCACGGCTTCGCGCTTGCCCACGGCGACCTGCGCCACATACGGCACCAGGTTGTTGGGGATGCCCTTGGGGTCCTCGCCGATAAGGCCCGAGGGGTGCGCACCGATGGGGTTGAAGTAGCGCAACAAGACGACGTTCCACTCGGGGTCTGCGGTATGCAGGTCGGTGAGGATCTGCTCGATCATCCATTTGGTCCAGCCATACGGGTTGGTGGCGCTCTTCTTGGGGCTTTCCTCGGTGAGCGGCAGACTGTCCGGATCGCCGTAGACGGTCGACGAGCTGGAGAACACGATGGACTTGCAGCCGTGGTTGCGCATGACGTCCACGAGCACCAGGGTGTTCTCGATGTTGTTGTGGTAGTACTCGATGGGCTTGGTCACCGATTCGCCTACGGCCTTGAAGCCCGCGAAGTGGATGACGCGGTCGATCTTGTGGTCGGTGAAGATCTTCTCCATGGCTTCGCGATCAAGTACATTTGCCTGGTAGAAGGTGAGATTCTTGGCTTTTTCGTTTCCGACGATCTGGCGCACGCGCGATACGGCGACCTCGCTTGCGTTGGAAAGGTCGTCTACGATGACAACCTGGTAGTTGCAGTTGAGCAGCTCGACAACGGTATGGGAGCCGATAAAACCGGCACCGCCGGTTACCAGCACGCAGGTATCCTGTGGTTCGAGCATTTGGGACATATATGTCTCCCTTCGGAAATGGTTGCCGTGTGAATCAGTATAGAACACCGGTCTGAATGTTTAGCGAGAGCACGGTAAGCGTTTCCCTGGGCATGAAAAAACCGGTCGCGTGAGAGCGACCGGTTGGTACATGCCGATGATATCGCCGAGTCGCAGCGCTATACCCGTGGCGCTACGAGAGCACGATGCCCTTGGCCCAGCCCCAGCGCGGCGTGACAACCGTGCCGTAGAAGTTGATCCAATAGTCGGCGGAACAGGTGCGGATGTAGCCGATGTTGTCCATGACGGTGCCGCCGCCCACGTAGATTCCCACGTGACCGTAGATGGCGCCGGCGCTCGTAAAGGGGTGCGAGGAGACGGCGATGATCATACCGGTCTTCAGGTTGCTGCGGTTTGAGCTGTAGCAGTAGTTGGCATACATATCGCAGGCGTTGCCGGGGACGTTGCCCAGGCCTGCGTTGCAAAAGACGTCTGCCACCCACCAAGCGCACAGGCCCGAGCCTGGCGAGGGAGTGTGCTGCGCCCAGTAGACGACCTTGGAAGCGGAACCTGTGCCGCCGCCACCCGTGCCGCCGCTGCCGGAGCCCGAGCTGCTCGACCCGCCCGAGGATCCGGAGCCGCCAGTCGACCCGGAACCGCTCGACTGTTGGGCTTTCTTTGCCTCTTCCGCGCGCTTGCGAGCGGCCTCTTCGTCTTGCTGGGAGGCGAGCAGCTCGGCGTCGCGCTTTGCCATCAGCTCTTTAACGTCAGAATCGAGGCCGTTGAGAATGGTCTGGACCTCGTCCTTCTTGGCGCTCATCTCGTTGAGCTTTTGAGTCTGCTCGTCTTTCAGTGCTTCAAGGTCGCTCTTTTGCTTTTCAAGCTCCTCCTTCTTTGCGGAGAGTTCGGCCTGGATCTCTTGGACCTCGGCGATCGTCGCGCGGTCGCGCTCGTTCATCTTGTCAAGGTAGTACACGTTCGAGATGAGCTCATCAAAAGAGGTGGAGGAGAGCAGGAGGGAGAGCGTGTCGTTGCCGCCGGTTTTATAGCTCTCGCTCACGCGGGAGGAAAGGTTGCTCTGCTTTTGTTCGAGCTCTTCCTGCTTTTTCTCGATTTCTGCCTGAGTGGCATCGATGTCGTTTTGCACCGACTCGATGTCGCCCATGGTCTTGTTAAGGTCCTCGGCGAGCGCTTGATATTCACTGGCGATCGCATTGAGCTGGCTTTGGACCTCGTTGTACTTTGCCTGGGCGTTGTTGAGGGCATCGGTGGTCTCTTTGGTAGCCGAAGCTGCCGAGGCGGTGCGCGGGATGCCATAGAGCACGGCGGCGGCTGCGGCGCCAAAGGCGAACTTGAGCGCCTCGCGGCGCGTCATTCCATATGAGATGTAAGAGGTTGATTTAACGTACTTGGCGTTAGCCTTCGGGCTATCGCCTTTGCACGGATGCTGTGACATACGTTCTCCATTGGTTGTTCGTTTATATGTCGGGAGCGCTATATGTGTATCTAGAATAGCTTATTTTGGGAAGCTCGTTAAGTTTTCCATCAAGCGTCGACGCCGGAGCCGTCGCGAATGCCGCCACGCGGTATAGCATCCGGGGGCTTGCGGTATAGTCTAGGCAGTTTATTTAGATTCAAGGCGGTATACCATGCATGAATTTGACGATTGCTTCGATACTAATTTCCTGTGCGTTCTCGCATCGGTTGTGGGCGAGGACGGCGTGCTGATGGCCGAGCCCATGCGCGACCACACGACGTTTAAGATCGGCGGTCCCGCCGATGCGATGATTCTGCCGCGCACACGCGACGAGCTGGTACGCGTGCTCGACATCTGCCTGACGGGAGGCGTTCCCTGCGAGATCGTAGGCAACGGATCGGACCTGTTGGTGGGGGATCGCGGGCTGCGCGGCGCATGCGTGCTTCTGCGCGATAACTATAGCGAGGTGACGATTGCCGGCCAGCGCGTTCATGCCGAGGCCGGAGCGCTTTTGCGCGATGTGGCGCTTGCTGCCGCCGATGCCGGCCTTTCCGGCTTGGAGCCCCTGTGGGGCATCCCGGCAACGGTGGGCGGTGCCTGCTTTATGAACGCCGGCGCGTACGATTCCTGCACGGCGAACGTTTTGGAATCCGTCGAGGTCTACATTCCCGGTACTCAGCTTGAGGATGGCACCCGTGCGAGCGGCCAGGTCCGTACGGTTCCCGTGGCGGATCTTGGCATGGGATACCGCAAAAGCCGCATCCACGACGAGGGCTGGATCGTGCTCTCCGCGACGTTTTCCTTGACGCCCGACGATCCGGATATGATTCGCCGCGCGATGGACGATTACCAAGCGCGCCGCGAGGAAAAGCAGCCGCTTGAGATGCCGAGCGCCGGTTCGACCTTTAAGCGCCCCGAGGGGTACTTCGCGGGTAAGCTCATCATGGACGCGGGCCTGCGTGGCGTGCGCGTGGGCGGGGCTCAGGTGTCCGAGAAGCATTGCGGCTTCGTGGTCAACGCCGATCATGCCTCTGCTGCCGATGTCTGCGCGCTTATCGAGCATATTCAAGAGCAGGTCAAGAACCAGTTTGGCGTCGATCTTGAACCTGAGGTACGCCGCATCGGCGAGTTCTGATTCGCATTACGATAAAAAGGGCGGAACGGCCCGATGCGCTGCTCCGCCATCACATGATGGGTCCTGTGCGTCCGCCGCTCTCGCGGGCGTGCAGGGCCCATTTCGCCAACACGGTATGTTCCGCGCGGCCGGTGAAGGCCGTCATACAAAAAAGAGCGCATCCCGAAGGGGATGCGCTCCTGCGTTCGCGCGATGTGAACTTGGCTTAGTTAGCAGGTCCGGATGAGATATAGAGGATGATCACCGTGCCTGCAGGCTGTTTGCCACCAGGGCTGTACTTGATGACATGGCCCTCTTCGACCGAACTGTTGGACTGCTCACGAGGATCGTATTTGAGACCGGCGTTGGCGATAGCGTCTTCTGCTTCCTGCGCGCTCATGCCCGTCAGGCCCAGGGCGTCGACATCGACCTCATCGCTCGAGGTGTCTTTGCCCTCGGAGATGTAGATGGTAACCGTCGAACCCTTCTTGGCGGTGCCGGTGGGGCTTTGCTTCATGACGTAGCCCTTGGCGTAGGTATCGCTTGTGCCGCCGCTCTCGACGTTGACGCTAAAGCCGGCGTTGCTGAGTGTGTTGGTGGCATCGCTTTCGGACTTGCCCACAACGCCGGGGACCGAATCGGTCTCGGGGCCGGAGGAAAGAACGATGTCGACCTTAGAGCCCTTGTCGACCTTTTCGCCAGCCTTGGGGCTTTGGTCGACGATCTTGCCCTCGTCGGCGTCGTTTGCTTCCTGCGTCGTGCTTCCCACGGTAAGGCCGGCGTCCTCAATCATCTTCTTTGCGGCATCGAGGTCAGCTGCGGTCGAAAGGTCGGGGACCTCGACTTGATCGATGGGCTTCGGGCCCTTGGAGATCACGATGTCGATCTTCGAACCGGCGGCAGCGGTCTTGCCACCATCGGGCGTCTGCTCGCACACCTGTCCCTCGGGGTACTGGTCGTTGTAGCTTTGGTTTACATTGCCCGGCTCAAAACCGCTGTCCTTGATGCTGGCGACGGCGGCTTCCTGCTCCATGCCCAAGAGGTTGGGGACGTTCTTTTGCTCTCCGCCGTTCATGAGACCCGAGACGGCAAAGATGGCGATGGCTACAAAGGCGACGACCGCGACCACAATAGCGGCGATCTTGCCCTTGCCCATGCCGTGCTTCTCGTTGTCGTAAGAGCTGGTGTTGATCTGATTCGTGGGATGAATCACGGGATTGGATGCCGTGTCACCGGGGGCGGTAGGACGCACCATGGTCTGCGTCTTGTCGCCCATGCGCATCGCCTCGGTGCCGCCGCCTGCCACGGCGCCGATAACGCGGGTGGGCTCGGGGACGTCCACGGTACGGCCGGCGAGATAGGAGTTGAGGACTTGGCGCAGCTCATCTGCCGTCTGGAAGCGGTTTGCGGGATCTTTTTCCATGCACTTGAGGATGATGCGCTCAAGATCGCCGTCGACGTTGGAGTTGATCTGGCTCGGCGGAATGGGGAGCTCGTTGACCTGCTTCAGGGCAACAGAGATGGCGTCGTCACCGTCGAAAGGCACGCGGCCGGTGGCGCACTCGTACATCACGACACCGAGCGAGTAGATATCGGAGGTGGGGCCGAGGTCCTGGCCGCGCGTCTGCTCGGGGCTTACGTAGTGGGCGGTGCCCAAGACGTTGTTGTCCTGCGTGAGGTGGCTGTTCTTTGCGCGAGCGATACCAAAGTCCATCACCTTGATGTTGCCGTCGGGCTGCACCATGATGTTCTGCGGCTTGATGTCGCGGTGGATGATCTCGTGCTTATGGGCGATCGAGAGCGCTCCGCAAATTTGGGAACCGATCTGTGCGACCTTCTTGGGGTCAAGAGCGCCGTGGCTGCGCACGCCGCTCTTGAGGTCGGTGCCGTGCAGAAGCTCCATGACGATGTAATAGGTGTCACCGTCTTTGCCCCAGTCGTAGACGCCTACGATGTAGGGGCTCTGCAGGGCTGCGGCTGCCTGGGCTTCCTGCTTGAAGCGCGCGGCGAATGTGGGGTCGCCTGCATACTGGGGCAGCATGATCTTGACCGCTACGGCACGGTTCAAAACCTGGTCTTGGGCACGGAACACCGTGGCCATTCCACCGGTCCCGACCTTCTCTTTAAGGAGGTACCTACCTCCCAGCAAGTGCTGTTGCTCCGCCATTCTTACTCCTCACACTTCAAATGCATCGTCTGCATGGTATTCATATATCATCACGCACCCTGAACGGCCAAGGCTACCTTGAGAACCTGACCGGCAAGGGCGGCGGCATTGGGCTCGTCGCTGTCTTCGTCGTAATTCTCAAGCATAACGGAAATAGCCACGGTGGGCGTATCGTAGGGCGCAAAGCCAACAAAGACCGAGTTAATCGTGCTCGACCCGACCTCTGCGGTTCCGGTCTTGCCGGCGACCTTGACGCCGGAGACCTGGGCGAGCGTGCCGGTGCCGTCTTCGACAACCGCGAGCATGGCCTCTTTGACCTTTGCGGCGGTGTCGGCGCTGACGGCCTGGCCGAGCGAACGCGACTGGGTGGTTTTAACCACGGTGCCCTCGGGCGAAAGCGTCTGGGAAACAATGTAGGGGTTCATGGCGATACCGTTGTTGGCGATCGCGGCGGCGATCACGGCGTTTTGCATCACCGTGGTCTGCGGGCCGGGTGTGTGGCCCTGGCCGACGGGCTGGCCGGCGCCCGCCCAAGCGAGCTCCCATTCCGTCATCTCGCTAGCGTCGGGGATGATGGACTCCGCGGTTCCAAAATCCTGACCAAGTGACTGACCGTAGCCGAAGGCGCGTGCGTACTGTGTGAGCATGTCGGCTCCGATATCGGTGGCGAGCTGGCCAAAGGCGACGTTGGACGAGAGCGCGAAGGCGCGCTTGAGGCTCACGGTGCCGTGATCGGCATTGAGGTGGTTGGTGACGTCGGCGTTACCGATCTTCATAGACGAGGGCGACTCGAACTCTTGGCCGAGGGTCGTCTTGCCCGAGTCGAGCGCAGCGGCAAGCGTGACGACCTTGAACGTGGAGCCGGGCGTGTAGAGCGACTGCGTGGTGCGGTCGACGAGCGAGCCTTCGGTCGCACCGCTATTTTCGCCCATGAGCTCGTCGATGTTCGAATTATCGTAGCTGGGGGCACTTGCCTTGGCGAGCACGGCTCCGGTGCGCGGGTCGAGCACCACGATAGCGCCCTTCTTGCCGGCGAGCGCCTGCTCGGCAGCCTGCTGGATGCTCGAGTTGATGGTGAGCTTCACCGTGTTGCCGGGCTGGGTGATGCCGGCAAGCGAGTTGACGGCGTTCTTCCAGCTGGAATAATCGCGCGAGCCGGTGAGGGTCTCGTTCATGGAGGCCTCGATACCGGTGGAGCCGTATTGCGTGGAGTAGTAGCCCACCGTGTGAGCGGCGAGGTTGCCGTTGGGGTAGGAGCGCGAGTAGGTGCCGTCGGCATTTTGGACGGATTCGGCAAGCGTCACGCCATCGGAAGTGATGATCGAGCCACGCTTGACGTAGGCGGCACGCATGATGGTGTGGTTGTTGCTCGACATATTCTGGATGTTCTTGGCCTGGAACACCTGGACATAGGTGAGGTTGCCGATGAGGATGGCGAACAGGCCGGTGAAGACGAACACCGTGACCGTGAGGCGCTTTGCGAGCGCGACACGGCCGAGCACGCCGGATTCGGGCGTGTCGAGCAGGCGGCGGCGCATGCGCGAATTGGGGCGAGCGTGCGAACCTGCGGCACCAGTGCCACCCGTGAAGAACCTCGTGCCGTTCTTGCTGGTAGAGGCACCTGCAACAGCACTATCGGGGAGCGCTGTGGAGATGCCCGTGCCTGCGAGCTCGACGCTGCGGCCGGTGGCCTCATCGCCAGCGCGCATAAGCAGCGCCACGATGATGAAGCTTGCAAGCAGCGAGGAGCCGCCCTGGCTCATGAAGGGCAGGGTGACGCCGGTAAGCGGGATGAGCTTGGTCACGCCGCCGACGATCAGGAATGCCTGGAACGAGATGGCTGCGGTAAGACCGGTGGCAGTAAAGGCGGCAAGGTCGGACTTAGCGCGTGCGGCAGTGGTGAGGCCGCGAACGGCAAAGAGCATGAAGCCGAGCAAAACCGCGGCACCACCGAGCAGGCCCATCTCTTCGCCGATGGCAGAGAAGATGAAGTCGGACTCGACGACGGGGATGAGCTTGGCCAGGCCCTTGCCCACGCCGACGCCGAACAGGCCGCCATCAGCGAGGGAATAGAGCGACTGCACGATCTGGTAACCCTTGTTTTGCGCGTCGGCAAACGGATTGAGCCAAACCTGGAAACGCACCTGGACGTGGGAGAGGAAGTGATAAGCGCCCACGGCTCCAACGCCTAGCAGGAAAAAGCCGATAACCACGTAGGAGACGCGCCCGGTTGCCGCGTAGAGCATCATCAAGAAGATGGTGTAGAACAGCAACGCCGAGCCCAGGTCGCGCTCGAAGACGACGACCAAAAGGCAAACGCCCCACACGAGGAACAGCGGGGTGAGCAGACGCAGGCGCGGAACCTTGAAGCCCAGAATCGAATGGCTGGAGATCGAGAGGAGCTCGCGGTTTTCCGAAAGGTAGCCGGCGAGGAACAAGACGATGAAGATCTTGGCGAACTCACCGGGCTGGATGGTGAACGAACCGATCCTAATCCACAGCTTGGAGCCGTAGATCTCGGTACCGATGAACATCGGCAAGATGAGCAGCAGGATACCGATGGCACCGAACGTGTACTTATAGCGCTTCACGATGTCGAGATTTTTGACCAGCGCGAGCGTGATGATCATGAGCGCGATGGACGCAAACAGGATGATCAGCTGGCTCATGGCGAGGCTCGGTGCCAAACGCGTGACAAAGGTGATGCCGATACCCGAAAGGAGAAAGACGACGGGCAGGATCGCCGGATCGGCACCGGGTGCGAAAATGCGCGCTGCGATGTGCGCCGCGGTGAAGGCGGCGAACAGGCCAATGGGCACGGCGAGCGTTTGGAATGAAAGCGCGGCACCGGTGCCTGTGACGTAAAGTGCGTACAGGAGCGTTACCGGGAACGCGGAAGCGATGAGCAAGAAAAGCTCGGTATTGCGGCGGCTTCCCATCATGCGCCTCCTTTGGTGGTTTGAGTCGTATCGGTCGTATCGGTTGCAGCGGAGCTGCCGGTGTTTGCGGGGTCGGTGCTTCCCGAATCGGTGTCTCCCGCGTCTGCGTCCGCGCTCTTGCGAATTGCCTCTGCGGTAATCACCTGCTGGGTTTCGGCGGCATCGATCTGGGCGCGGTATTCCGAGACCGTGTTGCGCGCGTCTTCGAGGCTATCCTGCGCGATTCCCTCTTCAAGACGATTGCGCGTGTCGTCGGGCAGGTCGGAAAGCTTGACCGACGTGGTGTCTTCTATGTGGTAGAGCTTTATGCCCAAGAAGTCGGCGTGGATGCCCATGTAGATCGCTACGGTGTCGTCGTTGTTCACGCCCAAGAAAACAGAGTGGGCGATAGAGATGGCGGCGATAACGCCCGCGAGGACAAGCGCGACCACGAGCGCGATGACCGCGGCTATGAGGTTTCGGCGGCGCTTGCTGATGAGCGTCTTGATGCGCCCATCGTCCACCACGTCGACCACGACGACGGTCACGTTGTCGCCGCCGCCGGCGGCAAGCGCCGCGTCCACCAAGTTGTCGGTGCAGATCTGCGCGGTAGAGGACTGCGACGCGATGGTCTCGATATCTCCATCGGGGACCATGCTCGAAAGACCGTCTGAGCATAGGATCAGGCGGTCGCCTTCTTCGATATTGAGCTGGAAGTGATCGGCGTACATGGCGGGGTCGGAGCCGAGCGCGCGGGTAATGACCGAGCGGTTGGGGTGCACGCGTGCTTCGTCTGCGGTGATCTCGCCCGCGTCCACGAGCTCCTCGACATAGGAATGGTCGCGGGTTACGCGGATGAGGGTGCCCTCATGTAGCAGGTATGCGCGCGAGTCGCCCACATGGGCGATGGCGATAGTGTTGCCTTCGATATAGGCGCAGGTCGCGGTACAGCCCATGCCGGATTTGCCCAGGCCGTTAGCTGCGGCTTCGATGATGGCGGCGTTGGCCGCTTCGACCGATGCGGCGAGGAGCGCTGGGTCGGCGGCATTCGGGGAGGTTTTGGCGATGGTTTCCACGGCAAGCGAAGACGCGACCTCGCCGGCGGCGTGGCCGCCCATGCCGTCGCAGACGCAGAAAAGCGGCGACTGAACCAGGTAGGAGTCCTCGTTGTGCGAACGCACGCAGCCCACGTCGGAGCGGGCACCCCACATGAGCGTCGTGGTGGTGCCGGCGTCGTAGGTCGAATCGGTGTCGATGCGCTCTTCGGTGATAGGTGCGAAGCTTTGCGTGCTGCCGGGATCTTTGAGCTGCGCTTCCACGGCTTTGACATCGATCTCGGCGGTATCGTCGAGCGAGGCCGTGGGCAGGGGGCGCGCCTCAGGCGCGGCGTGGGCCGGGACGACGGGTTCGCTTCCGAGCGCTGCGTCGGGTGCGTCGGACGTCTGCTCGGGGGCAGCCTCCGCGGGGACCTCGGCGCTGGGGGCTGCCTCTTCGCCAATCGAGGTGCTTTCCTCGGGCAAATCGACGTCTTCGTTCAAGATGTCGACAGCAGCGGCATGCACGGCAGCGTCCTCGTTCAAAATATCGAGGGCGGCGGCATGCACGGCGGTGCGGTCGGCATCATCGACGGGCGCGATGTCTTGAGGGGCGTCGATAGCGGGCTCTGCCATGTGGGCCCCCATCGCCGGAACATCGGCGGCCTCGACCGGGGAGGGCGCCATATGGGCAGCGTGCAGGACTGGCTTGGCGTCATCGGCGCCAAGGTCGGCAGCGCCTTCGAAAGAGAGGTTGTTCTCCTCGTCGATCATCGGCGGTTCACTTTCATCACGACATCGCCGATTTGAACCTCGTCGCCCTCACGCAGGGTGGCGGGCTCGGTGAGCGTGCGGCCGTTAACAAGCGTTCCGTTCAGGGAATTGAGGTCTTCGATCACGAGGGCGGGACCCTGGGTGGTGAAGCGCGCATGCGATGCCGAGACGAAGGGCTCGTTGATGCAGATGTCGGAAGAGGGCGAACGGCCCACGATCACAGGGCCGAGCATATCCACATGGATGCCGCGGATGCCACGCGGGCCCTTGTCGACGTCGATGGTCCAGATCGCCGAATCGCGGCGCTGGCCACGCACCAGTCCGACACCGGTCTTCATGACGGCGAACAGGAAGATATAGAGCAAAACGATGAGGACGATTCGTCCCGTGAACAAAACCAGATCGATCATAAACTGCCTCTAGCTTCTGAACTCGAAGTTGCTAAGACCGAAGGTGAGCAGATCGCCGTTGCGCAGCGGGCAGCGCGTAATGCGACGGTTGTTCACGAATGTGCCGTTGGTGGAGTTGAGGTCTTCGATGGACCAATCGGAGCCCGTGAACGTGAGCTCGGCGTGGCGGCGAGAGACGTTGGGGTCGCGAAGGACCACGTCTGCAGCAGAGCGCTCGCGGCCGATCGTGCAGTGAGCTGCGTTGACCTCGAGGGTCTCGCGGGTCACCACGTCGACGAGTTGTGCCAGGGGCCGTGCGGGGGCCTGGTTTGCGCGCGCATTCGCCATGTTGGCGGCGATACTCGACGCGGCGCCGATGGCGCCGCCGGTCGCTGCCGCTCCGCCCATGCCGGCGATGGCCTCGCGCGTTACGGTTTGCGGCACCGGGATGGGCGCCGCGGGATCGGGCGGGTTGGGGGCAAAGGGGTCACGCTCTGCCATATCCGTGCTGGGCACCTGCGTCACGGGACGCGGGGCGGGCGCGGGCTGGACGGGGTTTTGCTGTGCGGCGGGAGCGGGCTGGACCGGACGCTGCGCTTGCTGCTGGCGCGGCATGGGGGCCGATACGCCGTTTTGGTAGGCGCGCTCCTCCTCGTACAGGCGTCCCAACGTGGGGGCGTCGACGTTCTCGGCGAAGACAGAGAACTTGCCGCCCTTGAGGGAGGGATCGATCATAAAGCGCACCAGGGGCTCGCCCACAAACGTGTAGCGCTTCTTTTCGGCCTGAGCCTTGACGAACTCGCTCACCTCGCGCGAGAGCTGCGGGTAGTAGGGGGCCATCAAAGGGTCATCGTCGTTGGCGATCAGAATCGTGTAGAGTGCCGGTGCGGTGTTGACGCCGTTGACCACGAGCGTCTGGTCTTCCATCTCGCGAGCCGCCTGCTTGGCGAGCTTCTTGAAGGAAAACGGGGCGCGGGCGGCACCGAGGATGCCTGCCACGTGGTCTTCGAAGGTGTTCAGAAACTTCACGAGCGATCACTCTTTCGACGGGCCGTGTTCATAGCCAAATAGATACATGTCAATCCAAACGATTATAGAGGATACGATTCCGGCTCCAACCGCATATGCGATGTTCTCGGGCGGTAAGCTGGCAATTTCCATAGGGTGCGCAAGACAAAGGAGGGCTATCGCAAGAAGGAGCGGGCATGCGCAGGCGACGTAAAAGAGCAGGCGAGAGTCCTGTTCCTCATGGTTGGACCATCCTCTATCGAGCAGGCGTGACAGTCCCGCCGCCCCTGCTCCGCAGATAAGGAGCGGGGCGATAAACGCCATGTCGATCAGTTCCGGGGCAAGCGTAGCGGCATCAAGGGACCCTCCTGTCGCGCAGGCGAGCAGCGTCAGCTTTCCAAACAGAACGCCGAGCGCGCACGAGACCCCCGCCTCGACGGGCGAGGCGAGATAAGCGGCCGTGCAGGACCCGACCAGACAGGCTTCGATTGGGAGCTGCGATGTCGCGGCCAGGGCGCAGGTCACAACAAATGCCGTAGAGGCATGGCGCGAGGTCCGTCCCCATACGAGCCACCACGATGCTGCGCTTGCGGCGGTAAGGGCCAGGGCGGGCAAGGCGGAGATGAGGGGCGTCGCGTTGACGACCATGGTAAAGAGACCGGCCGCCAACAGGGCCGATCCGATTTGAGGAGCCGCGCCGCCGGCGGCGCCGATGGCGATGGCGGAGAGTATGGCTGGGAGCTGGGACAGGCCCATGGCATGCAGGATGGCAAATGAAGATCCGGCTACGGAAAGGCCCGATGCGACGGCGCCCAGCAGCATTCGCGCCCGGGGGTATCGAGTCCCAAGAAGGCCTTTTGCCGGGTCGGTGGGGACGGGCTCGTCATCTTCGACCAGCTCTGCGGGGTCAACCTCGTCGGAAGTCATGTGCGCTATCATGCGCGCGAGGCTCTTCTTGCCCTGGCGCGCATTGCCCATCTCCGATAAAAACGCGTCGGCGAAGTCTTCTGCACGAGGGGGTCGGGATTCCGGCGAGGGGGAGAGCACCTGTAAAAGCGCATGTTCCGCAGAGGCGGGAATATCGGGCAAAAGATCGCTCGGCGTCTCGACGCCTGCCTCGATACGCTCAAGCGAGTCTGCGGGCGTCGCTGCGACAAACGGTTTGTAGCCGCAAAGCGATTCGTAGAGCACGCAGCCGAGTGAGAAAAGATCGGAGCGCTCGTCTACCGTGGAGCCGTCGAGCTGCTCGGGCGACATATATCCGATGGTTCCGCCTCGTGCGCCACCCCAGCCCGCGGCGCTCGTGAGACACGCCATGCCAAAATCGGCGAGTTTGACATGACCGCTATGGTCGATGAGCACATTTGCCGGCTTGATGTCCAAGTGCAGCACGCCGTTTTCGTGCGCGTAGGCAAGCGCCTGGTACAAGGCGTCGGCGATGTGCGCCTCTTCGTCGTAAGTGAGCGAGTGGCCGTCGACCTGCGCGAGAAACTCCTCAAGTGAAAGCCCGTCTACGTACTCCATGACCAGGTATGCAAATGAGGCGTCGTAGGTAAAGTCGATGACCGAGACGATATTGGGGTGCTGCAGCATGCTCGCGGTGCGGGCCTCGGCAAGTGCCGATGCGGTGGAACCCGTCGGTGCTGCCATGCCTTCCGCGGCAAGGGGGATGCGCTTGATGGCGACGCGCCGCTGCAGGCGCGTGTCGAGGCAGATCTCGACGCTGCCGAAGCCACCGGTCGCCCGCGTCTCGAGCGGGCGGTAACGGCGCAAAAGAGTTGCGGCGCCGTTTTGCTGCGGGGTATGTTGCGAGAACAGCGGCATGAAGTCACCTGGTACGTTTTGAGTTCGGTTCGCGCGCGGTGCGTGCGGGTGTAGTGATTGCCGTTAGTTTAGCACGGTCGCTATGGGTGCTGCGTCGCGCGACACGGTAGAATAGACCCCGTTACCATTTGAGTTGAGGGAGCATCCATGGAATCGCTCTACAGAAAATATCGCCCTCTTACCTTTGACTCCGTTGTGGGACAGCGCCACATCGTGTCGACGCTCGAGCACGCGGTGACGGAGGGGCGCCTGTCTCACGCGTACCTGTTTTGCGGTCCGCGCGGTACGGGCAAGACAACCATGGCGCGCATTTTGGCCAAAGCGCTTTTGTGCCAGCGGGCAGAAGAGGCTCGTGCTCAGGGAGCATCGGGCTGCATGCCCGACGGCACGTGCTCGGAGTGCGAGGCGATTGCCGCGGGAACGCATCCCGATGTCTACGAGCTCGATGCCGCCTCGCGCACCGGTGTCGACAACGTGCGCGAAGAGATCATCAACTCGGTGAGCTTCGCACCCGTGCGCGGTGCCTACAAGGTCTATATCATCGACGAGGTCCACATGCTCTCGCCGGCGGCGTTTAATGCCCTCCTCAAAACGCTTGAGGAGCCGCCTGCGCACGTGGTGTTCATCCTGTGCACCACCGATCCGCAAAAGATCTTGGAGACGATCCTTTCTCGCTGCCAGCGTTTTGATTTCCACCGTATCTCGATGGAGGACATCGAGGGCCGCTTGCGCTACGTGTGCGAGCAGGAGGGGTTTGCGTACGACGAGGAGGCGCTGCAGATCGTTGCGCGCCATGCTCGAGGTGGCATGCGCGATGCCCTTTCTACCTTGGAACAGCTTTCTGTTTTTGGCGATGGGGCCGTGCGCGTAGGGGATGCTCGCTCCCTTTTGGGTGAGGCTTCGGGCGCGGTGCTCACCCAGTTCTCGAATGCCATTGCCAAGCGCGACATCGCGACGCTTTTTGGGTTGGTTCGCGCGCAGGTCGAAGAGGGAAACGATTTGCTGGAGGTCACGCGCGATCTTGTCTCGCATATGCGCGATGTCTACACGGCGCGTGTGGCGGGTACTGCTTCTGAGCTTTTTGATTGCCCCCCAGAGAACATTCCCGCTTTGGGTGAGGAGGCGGCACGCTTCGAAACGTCCGATCGCCTCGCACGTATTCTTACGGTGCTTGACGATGCCGCTATCGAGATGCGCAACGCCTCTGATGCTCGATTGGTGCTCGAGATCGCCCTCACGCGTCTCTCGCGCCCCGAGACCGATCTGACGCTCGAGGCCCTGGCGGAGCGCTTGGATATGCTCGAGGCCAAGCTTTCATCCGCCTCCTTTGCGGCTCCTGCCGCGTCGGGCGCCTCCGCCGCCCCGTCGCCTGCGCCAAATCATGGGCAAAAGGCTGCGTCGCAGGTTGTTGCTGCACCGGCGAGCAAGCCTGCTTCGAATGCGGCTCCCTGGAACAATTCGGCACCGGCGCCCAAGCCTGCCTCGGCGCAGACCAAGGCTCGGGATAATTCTGCGTTCGCGATTCCTGTTGCTCACGCCCCTCAGCCGGAACCTTCCGTTTCACGGCCGGCGCCCCAAACGGTGCAGAAGCCCGCTGTCGCTCCGGCTCCGGCACCCGAGTTCGCTCCTGCTGTCACAAACCCGGCTGCAAAGACCGAGGCGAAGCCATCTGCCGCCGCCGAGCGAGCCGTCGCCGACGCCCCTCAAACCCCTGCCGTGAAAGACGAGTCCGATCTTCAGCGCAAATGGAATGAGGTGGTGAAACGCGTGACGGCGCATAAGGCCTCGCGCGGCGCCTTGCTGCTCCATGCTCGCGCGCAGTCCGATGATGGGTCGCGTTTGGCCATCGAGCTTCCTGCGGGCTCTGTCTTTGCCATGAAGATGCTGCAGCGAGCGGATTCCTCCGAGGCTATCGTGCCGGTGGTTTGCGAGATCTTCGGTTCGCGAACCGTCGAGTACGTCATGCCCGGCGCTCAAAAGCTGCAGGCTGCGAAGGCACCTTCTGCCGAGGTATCCTTGCCTTCCGAATCTGTATCCAACGCCGGGGAGCAACCCGCCCCTGCATCGGCCCCCGTGACCGCCGCTCCCACTGCAGCCTTGTCACCTGCGGTCGCTGGGCCCGAGACCGCCAAGCCTGCTCCCGCGCCCGCTCAAGTCGTGCCGGCGCCTGCTGCCCCGGCACCCAAATCGCCGTTCCAGCCCCCTGTTGCCGCGCCTGCCCCCGTTGTCCCCGAGCCAGCCGCACCTGCTGCAGCTCCCGCACCCGCAATTCCCGCAAACGACCCGAGCGAACAAGCGCCCTGGGAAGAAGAAGATCAGGTTCCCTACGACGACTCCATGATCGCTGGCTCCGATGTCGAGGAGCCTCCTTTTGACGAGCCCGCTCCCCAGTCTGTTGCCTCGGCTTTTGCCGCCCCTGTAACTTCTGCCGCGACGACCGCTGCTCCAGAGGAGCGCCCTGCCCCGGCCCATACCTCGCCATTTGCTGCCAGCCCCTTTGGCGACGTCATAGCGCAAGACACCCGGCCGCAAACTCTTGAAGAAGGAAAAGACCTGCTCAATAGCGTTTTTGGAGACGGGGTCGTTTTCAAGCCTGCCGACGAATAGGCAAGAGGTTCTTCAACGCATATATACATAAGTGCGCCCGGCCATATCTCGAGTATGGTCGGGCGCACATGCGATAAGAAACGGAATCGGTTCGATGCCTCGTTATCAGTGGTCTTCCTTGGTGGTGCTGATGATCGTGCGGATACGGCTCAGCGATTCGGAGGAGCTGGGATTGCGGAACATCAGCGTGGTGTAGAGCGAATCGATGATGGCGAGCTGCGGGTAGCGGCTGGAGAGCGACTCGGAGCGGTAGCCCGTTTCTTCCGACGTGGAGACAAAGGTCACGTCGGCGAATTCGGAGATCTTTGCGTTGGGGTAGCTCGTGATCACGATAACCTTTCCGCCCACGCTTTTGACCATGCGCGCCACGGTGAGCATCTCTTTGGTGACGCCCGTGTGCGTGACCACGAAGGCGCAGTCCTCGGGACGCGTGAGCGAGGCGTGCATGAGTTGCATATGAGAGTCCATGATGAAATGACAGTTGATGGGAGAGCGCAGGAACTTCTGATATGCGTCGAGTGCCACGACGGCTGATTCGCCGCAACCGTAGAACGAGACCACGCGGGCATTCGTGAGATATTCGAGAGCCTTTTCCAGGTCATCCCCGCGGATCATCGCGAGCGTGTCGGAAAGCGAGGTCGCCGAGGAATGAAATACCTTTTTTGCGATATCGAGGGCGCTATCGTCGGGGCGGACGTTCTCGTGAATCGAGATCTCGGGGTCGAATTCCTCCGAGAGCAGGTTATTGCGGAAGTCGCGAAATCCGTTATAACCCAAGCTGCGCGTGAACTTAAAGACCGTTGAATCGGCGATGTCGAGCGTGTTGGACATCTCCGAGATGGTCATGCGCGATGCGGCGCGCGGGTCGTCGAGGATAAAGCGCCCGATTTTTTGCTCTTTGGCGGAAAGGTTGGGCATGAGGGATTTGATTTTTAGTAAAACGGCGTCGGCCATCGGTGCTCCTGGTCAGAAAAAACTCATTTCTCATACGGCAGTGTAGACCGAAACCAAAAGAAAGCATGCTGTCGACAAAAATTTTTCGATGAGTTGCATTCCAGGCGATTGAACGGTGCTCACTTATATATATGTATGTGGATTTGTTAAAGCAATTACCAACAGTATTGGCAGGTAATTGGCTGTATAGGGGGTTGCATAATGCTGTTTTGACCATAGGGGATGGCCAGGCGATAAAAGAAGCGCAATAGAAGGTTTCGATGACAAAAGAGCGATATTTCGAAACCAAAACAAAAAATGTTTTTTCCAACACCCTAAGATATCAAATTAAATAATTATAATTCCCCAACCGTTTACCTTCAATAAAATTTCTGTGAACGATGTGTTACATACCGTTTGCCGGAAAATCAAAATTAAATATATGAATGAATCGTGTTTGCTCATAAAATTTTTTTTCGAAAGGCACGGAGTCTGTCTGTTGGCGCAGCGTCGGACTTCGTGAAAGAGGGAGCGGGTTAAAGAGACCCCGATCCCAGAAAGAGGAGAGAAAGGAAGAGCCAATGAGTGTCGTTCAAGCACTGCTGATTGCACTTTTCGTCGCAGCAGTCGAGTCGCGTGCCCTCGGCTACGCAACCCTTACCATGCGCTTCTCGCCGCTGATGGCGGGTTTCGTGGTTGGTCTTGTTCTGGGCAACATGCCCCTCGCAATGACCACGGTTGCAACCATTCAGCTTATCTACATGGGCGTTGTCGCCCCCGGTGGCGCTATGCCGTCCGAGCCCTGCATCGCTTCCGCGATGGCAGTTTCCACGGTTATCGTCGGTAACCTCAAGCCTGAGGCCGCCGTCGCCATCGCCGTGCCTGTCGGCCTGCTGGGCAGCTACCTGTATCAGCTCCGCTTCTTCATGAACACCTTCGCGGTCACCAAGATGGATGCCTGCGCCGTCAAGGCTGACTCTCGTGGTCTTGCCATGTGGATCGGCCTCATGCCCACCATCTTCTCCTTCGTGCTGTTCGTGCCCCTGATGTTCGTCGCTCTGTACCTCGGCGCTCCCGTGGTCTCCAGCTTCATGGACACCATTTCCAACGGCCCTGTGCTCCACGTGCTCAGCACCGTCGGTGGCGGCCTTGCTGCTCTCGGTATCGCCATCACCATGCATGTCATCGGCAACCGCAAGCTGCTGCCGTTCTTCTTCCTGGCTTACTTCATGCAGGTGTTTGCCAACATGCTCAACACGCAGCTGACTGCTGTTAAGGGTAGCTTCAGCGTTCCGATGATCTTCTGGGCCATCATTGGCGTGATCATCGCTGTCGTCTACGAGCAGCTCACCGAGAAGTCCGCTGAGTAACAACCCTTCTAGATTAAAGAAAGGATGGGAATACGCATGAGCGAAGAGATTTTGAACGAAGCTGTGGCTGAGGCCCCGCTTTCTCAGGATTATCACGATTACCTCAACGAGGACGGCCAGATCGTCGCCGATCCCCGTCTGATGCTGGGCGAGGAGAACAAGCCCGAGGAGATCACCACGAAGGACCTGCTTAAGGTTTGGTTCCGCTGGTGGTGGTGCAACGAGGTCCCGCACTCCTTCGACCGCATGGTTGCTCCTTCCCTCACCTTCGGCCTGATGCCGGTTCTGAAGAAGCTCTACAAGAACCCCATCATGCTCGGCGAGGCTTATCAGCGTCACCTCCAGTTCTTCAACACCCAGGCTGTCTGGGGCGGCGGCATCATCTCCGGTATCACCGTCTCTCTCGAGGAGGAGCGCGCTAAGGCTCTGAACGAGGGCGACGTGGATGGTGCCATCGATGCTTCCATGATCCAGAACACCAAGATCGGTCTGATGGGCCCGCTCGCCGGCATTGGCGACTCCATCGACTCCGGTACCGTCCAGTACATCTTCATCGCTCTGTTCCTGGGTATGGCCCAGGAGGGCAGCTGGCTCGGCGCCGTTCTGCCGTTCGTTTGCTTTGCTACCGCAACCTTCATCTACGGCTTCCTGTTCACCAAGATGGGCTACACCATGGGCCGTCGTGCCGCGCTCGAGATCATGAAGGGCGGCAAGATTAAGTCGATCATCAACGCCCTTGGTGTTTTGGGTCTGTTCATGATGGGTATCATGGCTGCGAAGTACGTTACCCTGTCCACCCCGCTCGCTTGGGAGATGTCCGGTAAGGCGTTCAACCTCCAGGGCATCCTCGACGGCATCCTGCCCGGTATCCTCCCGCTGTGCGCAGTTCTGGGCCTGTTCTTCTTCTTCCAGAAGCAGGGCATGAAGGTTACCAAGGCTATGCTTGGCTTCACCGCCATCCTGATCGTCCTCGGTGCTATCGGCCTTCTCTAAGGAGTATCTCGGAATGCTGAACAAGGTTCTTATCATTACGCACGGTCTCTTTGGCATCGAGCTGAAGAAGTCCGCTGAGATGATCATGGGCGAGCAGGAGAACGTTGAGGCTCTTGGTCTGATCCCTGGTCAGTCCGTCGACGAGCTCCACGCTCAGGCACTTGAGATCGTCAAGAAGAACGAGGCTGACGGCTTTCACACCGTGGTCATGGTTGACCTCATGGGTGGTTCCCCCAGCAACGTCGCTCTTATGACGTGCCTCAAGGAGGTCGACTGTGACGTACTCGTCGGTGTCAACATGCCGATGCTGATCGCTGCCATTTCCGGCCTGACCTTCCAGGAGGACTCGGAGCTTGCCGAGAGCGCCTTCGCCGAGGGCCAGAACGGTATGTGGCTGATCAACCATGCTGAGAAGAAGCACGCACAAGCCTAAGGAGTACTAAACATGGCAGAAATCACCCTCGCTCGCATCGATGACCGTCTGGTTCACGGCCAGGTCATGCAGGTCTGGACTAAGGGCCATGGCACCAACGCCGCCTACGTCATCGATGACGCCACCGCCGCTGATGAGTTCATGAAGGAGATCTACGAGTCCACCCAGTCCACGGGCGGCCTCGCCATCAAGGTCTTCTCTTCCGACTCCATCGTTGACGAGTGGAACAAGAACCAGTTCGGCGACGACAATGTTGCTCTGATCTTCAAGAGCATCGCGTACGCCAAGAAGGCCGTTGACGGCGGCGTGCCTATCAAGGAGCTGAACGTTGGTGGCATCGCCATCAAGCCCGGCACCACGAAGGTCATCGAGTCCGTTGGTCTTTCCAAGGACGACGCTGAGCTCTGCAAGGCTCTCGACGCTGCTGGCGTCAAGGTCTACTTCCAGAAGATTCCTTCTTCTGAGAACGTTTCTCTGTCCGCTGCACTCGCAAAGATGGGCTAGTTCAAAACATGGATTACCGTATCGCAATCGTTAACTCTTCTTCCTTCGGCACCCGCTTCCCCGATCAGATGGATCGTCTCCGCAAGATCGGTGAGGTCGAGCGCGTCCGCGTTGCCGGCACGTGCTGCGGTGCTGAGCTCGCTAAGGCTCTCGAGGGCTTTAACGTTGTCATCTCTTCGGTGACTCCGTTCTTCGACAAGGAGTTCTTCGAGAACAAGCGCGATCTTGTCCTGCTTTCCCGTCATGGTATCGGTTACAACAACATCGATATCCCCGCTGCCGAAGAGGCTGGCTGCCTCGTCACGACCGTTTCCCCGCTCGTTGAGCGCGACCCGGTCGCCGAGGGTGCCGTCGCTATCCTGCTCGATGCCATGCGTCGCGTGAGCGATTCCCATGTCGCCGCCAACGAGGGCCGTTGGGCTGAGCGCGCAAGCTTCGTCGGTAACGGCCTTTCGGGTAAGACCCTGGGCATCATCGGCTGCGGCAACATCGGTTCTCGCGTTGTCGAGATTCTTGCTCGCGGCTATGACATGAAGGTTCTTGCTTGCGATCCCGTTCATCATGACGACTGGGCTGCTAAGCTCGGCGTTCCCTTTGAGTACACCGATGTCGACACGGTTGTTGCCAACTGCGACGTCCTGACGCTCAATGCCGACCTTAACCCCACGTCCTTCCACATCCTGAACGCCGATGCGTTCTCCAAGATGAAGAAGGGCTGCTACGTCGTCAACAACGCTCGTGCCGACCTCATCGATCAGCCTGCTATGCTCGCTGCTCTCGAGGACGGTACGGTCAAGGCTCTGGCTATCGACGTTATGCACGACGAGCCGCCGCTGCCCGACGATCCGTACTTCAACCATCCTCAGGTTCTCGTTTGCCCGCACATCTCCGCTTACACGGAGGAAGGCCTGCGCGGCATGGGCGAGAAGTGCGTGGGTGACGTTGAGCGCTTCGTCAACGGCGAGGCTCCGGTTAACGCCAAGACCAAGCTTGCGTAAGGTGCACTGACATCCGCATCTCCTGGCCCTGGCTGGGGGATGCGGATTTTAATTTCGAAATTAATCGAAATTATTTCGTAATTAGCCCCATCAAAATCGAAATTTGGAGGGAAAATGCGCTCAATCCATGCGGTTATATTCGACATGGATGGTCTCGTTTTTGATAGCGAGCGCATTACCATGCGGGCTTTTATCCGCACCGCCAAACATTTCGGTTTTCAGATGAATGAGCTGATGCACCTTAATTTGACGGGACGTGTGGAAGAAGACTGCGTCACGCAGATGCAGCGCATGTACGGCGAGGACAAAGATGTTCGCGCTTGGCGTGCCTACCTTCGTGATCAGAAAGCTTCCATTCGCAAGACGCAGGGGGGCCGCGTTGGCAAGCGCCCCGGCCTCCTTGCTCTTCTGAGTTACTTGCACGAGCGCAACATTCCGTTCGCTCTAGCGAGTTCTTCCACCCGGCAGACCATCGATTCGTATCTCGAGAGCGAGTACCTGCTTCACGAGTTTACGAATATCGTCGATGGCTCCCAGGTGGGACGAGGCAAGCCCGACCCAGAGATTTTTCTTAAGGCGGCGACCCTTTTGGGCGTCGATTCCGAGCATGCTTTGGTTCTCGAAGACGGGCTGGCAGGTATCACCGCTGCAAATGCGGGTGGCTTCATGTCTGGTTTCGTCTACGACGACCTGTCCTTTGCCGGTTCGGTCGATTCCGGCTTTCCGATCCTTATCGACCTTATGAGCGTTGATGATGTTCGCGCTGTTGCGGACCTGTCGTTTGATACGCTTGATGACGTTATCGGATACCTGGAGAAAGCCCATTCGGTGCGGCAGTAAGCGAGGTTTTTGGACATGGAAAAGCGCGAGATATATACCAGCATCAGAAAGACCATCATGATCATGGTCTCCTATGTGCTGATTGCCATCGCCGTGGGTGCCCTTGTCTTTACGCAGACCGATCTTTTGATCTTAAAGATCTTTGGCGTCTTGATCGACGTGGTTATTGCCGCTGCTTTCGTCTTTACCTTTCGCAAGATGCTCAATCGCAAGCCGCTGTTCGTTTTTGACGAGAACGGCGTGACCGATTATTCCAAGCCCGAGGACATCATCACGCTTCCGTGGGATCAACTGGTGAGCGTGGGCCTCAAGGCCGCCAATAGCAACGATTTGATGCTCAATATCGTGGGTTATAAGACCGCCGATCAGCTCGAGAGCATCACGCCCGAGATCCGTCAGCAGCTCGCTGCGAACGACAACAAGGCCTATTACGCTCTCGAGGTTTCGGGCCTTTGGGTTGCGCGCAAGGATATTCGCGAGACCTTTGAGTGGATGAAGGAGACCGTCCCCGCTCTCAACAGCGAGGTCAAGTTCGTCGATTTCGAAGATCCTTTGGCAAAACTCGGAAAGAAATTCTAAGGAGGTGCGAGATGGCAAAGCGTGCGCTGCTTATGGCAGAAGCTGATGACGTTGCAACCGTGATTGAGGCGGTCTGCGCGGGCGACACGGTTGCCGTCGAGACCAAGCAGGGAGAGGCCGTGGAGGAGCTCGTCTCCGCACACGACATCCCCCGATTCCACAAGATCGCTTTGCGCGATATCGCCGCACACGACATCGTGCACAAGTACGGTCAGGTTATCGGCGAGGCTACGGCTCCCATCAAGCGCGGGGAGTACGTGCACATTCATAACATCGAGAGCATCAAGACGGGGGTGGAACGATGAAGGGATATCGCAGGCCCGATGGCCGTTTTGGCATTCGTAACCACGTTTTGATTCTTTCGACCGTCGGCTGCGCCAACATGATGGTGCGCAAGATCGCGGCTCAGGTTCCCGGCGCTGTAGCGCTTGAGAACTCCAAGGGTTGCGGCCAGGTTGGTTCGGGACGCGAGATTATGCGTCGCTGCCTGTTCAACCTTACGCTCAACCCCAATGTCTATGGCACGCTGATTGTGGGTCTCGGCTGCGAAACTACCAAGCCCTACGAGCTTGCCGAAGAGATTCGCAAGGTGAGCGAGAAGCCCCTCGAGGTCATCACTATCCAGGACTGCGGTGGCTCCGTGCGCGCCCTCGAGCGTGGTGTCGAGATTGCGCGTAAGCTTGTCGAGGACGCCTCGAAGGTCGAGCGCGAGCCGATGGAGCTTGGCGACTTGCTGCTGGGCACCAACTGCGGCGGATCTGATGCAACGAGCGGTCTTGCCGCCAATCCTGTTATCGGCGTCGTAAGCGACAAAGTTGTCGCTGCAGGCGGCACGGTGATGCTCGGCGAGACGACTGAGCTCATCGGTACCGAGGATATCTTGGCTTCCCGCGCGGCTACGCCCGAGGTTGCGAATGACATCTACAAGATCGTTCACGGCTTGGAGCAGAGCTTTGTCGAGGCCGGCGTTGACGTTCGCGGCGCCAATCCCTCGCCCGGTAACATGAAGGGCGGTCTCTCCACGCTGGAGGAGAAGGCTCTGGGCGGCATCAGCAAGGGCGGTACCACGCCTATCACTCAGGTGGTTCCCTATGGCGTGCGTCCGACCGAGAGCGGCCTTACCATCATGGATACGCCTGGCTATGACATCGAGTCTGTCTCGGGCATGACCTGCGGCGGCGCTCAGGTTCTCATGTTTTCCACGGGGCGCGGCACGCCCATTGGCAACCCGCTCATTCCGGTCATTAAGGTTACGGGCAACTGCGAGACCTATGCTCGCATGAGCGACAATATCGACTTTGACGCTTCGGGTGCCGTCGAGGGAACCTCGACGATCGCCGAACTGGGCGAGAGCCTCTATCAGATGCTTGAGGACGTATGCGATGGCGCCGAGCCGGCTGCAGAACGTTTGGGCTTCAATGACTTCTCCATCTTCCATAACCAGGAAGTGTGGTGTACCTGCATTCCTTAATGCCTGGGTCTTAGACCTGCGGTGTTTACGTTTATCTACAAGTTCGACATGAAGAGAGAGGAAATCGATATGTCGACCGAGTACATGAAAGAGAACGGCTTTTACGAGCAGCTGGAGAAGACGGCCGTCGTGCCTGTCGTCGTGCTGGAGAAGGTCGAGGACGCTGTTCCTATGGCCAACGCTCTGGTCAAGGGTGGCCTTCCTGCCGCCGAGGTGACCTTCCGCACCGCTGCCGCTGCCGATTGCATCCATGAGATGGCCGAGAAATGCCCCGATATCCTCGTCGGTGCCGGCACCGTGGTTAACCTCGAGCAGTGCAAGCGCGCTGTCGAGGCTGGTGCCAAGTTCATCGTCTCCCCGGGCTATGACGACGCCATCATCGACTACTGCCTCGAGAACAAGGTCAACCTGATCCCGGGTGCCGTTACCCCCGCCGAGCTCACGCACCTCATCAACCGTGGCTTCGACATCACCAAGTTCTTCCCGGCAAACCTCTACGGCGGCCTCAAGGCTACCGAGACGCTCTCTGCCGTCTTCGTCGGTCACCGCTTCATGCCCACCGGTGGCGTGAACCTCGAGAACCTGCCTGAGTTCCTGGGCTCCAAGTCCATCATCGCTGCTGGCGGCACCTGGATGGTCAAGCCCGCTCTGTTCGCAGACGGCGACTTCTCCAAGGTCGAGGAAATGACCGCTGAGGCCGCTGCTGTGGTCAAGAAGGTCCGCGGCTAGGGTTCGCTCTAGGCTCTATTCACGCGTGTTCGAGGCGCCTTATCCAGGGCGCTGAAGATATGGTTGCTACACGAAAAGGGGATTTCAATGAGCAGCAATCAACCTAAGTTGGATACCGCTATCAAGTTCGGTGCCGGTCGTGTTCGTTGCGAGCAGGGTCTGCTTCCGCAGCTGGGCGAGGAGATCGCTCGCTTTGGCAAGAAGGTCCTTATCGTTGCCGGCCCCCGTTCCTGGGATGCTATCAAGGATCAGCTTGAGCCTGCACTGAAGGAGGCTGGCGTTGACTACCAGCTCGAGATCTGGACCGGCTGGTGCTCCAACGAGGCTGCTGACGAGCTGGCCGAGAAGGCACATGCCTTTGGCGCCGAGGAGATCGTCGGCGTCGGCGGCGGCAAGATCATGGACCTTGCCAAGGCTACCGGCGAGACCGCTCAGCTGGGTACGGTCAACATCCCGACTTCTGCCTCCACCTGCGCTCCCTTCACCTGCATGAGCGTTATGTACACCCCCGAGGGTGGCAAGAAGACCTCTTGGCGTTTCGATCACGAGATCGACGCCGTCTACATGGACCTCGACGTTATCGCCGCGTGCCCGATCCGTTACAACGCCGCCGGCATCATGGACGCTATGGCCAAGAAGATCGAGATGCTCAACGGTCGTCCCGAGATGCATATCGATGAGAACCCCATCGACGTCTATACCGCCTACAACATGGCTGCCTACGTCTACGACGTGCTCCACACCTACGGTCAGCAGGCTATTGCCGACAACCGTGAGGGCAAGTGCACCAAGACCCTCGGCGACGTTGCCTTCCTCAACGTGATCACCACCGGCGTTATCGCCAACACCACCAAGAGCTTCCGTCAGTCCGAGCTCGCTCACGTCATCTACGACGGCGTGCGCACTCACTTCACGCATGAGGCTGCCGAGGCCATTCACGGCGAGATCGTGGCTATCGGTCTGTTCTGCCAGCTGTACTTCAACGGCCTGCAGGAGAAGGAGGCCGAGCTGCGCGAGTTCATGCGCAAGATGGACCTGCCGCTGACCCTTGGCGAGATCGGCATCGAGCCCACCGAGGAGAACCTCAACACCATCGAGGAGTACATCGTGAACTCCCGTCACTACAACAGCACAGATCCGGCAGATCGTCAGCGTCTGCACGAGGCCGTGCGCGAGATGGTGTAAAATCATTTTTCGTCATTAGGTAGAGCCGGCGTCTGCGCGACGCCGGCTTCTGCTCAATCAATAGGAGGCACCTATGTATTCTGAGAACGTTACCGTTGTGAACGCCACTGGCATCCACGCCCGTCCGGCTTCCCAGTTCTCCAAGATGGCCGCTGGCTTCAAGTCCAACGTCACCGTCAAGAAGGCCGACGCTGAGGGCGACGGCGTGAACGCCAAGTCCGTCCTGAACCTCATGACTCAGGGCCTGACCTGCGGCACCGAGATTGTCATCGCTGCCGACGGTGAGGACGAGAACGAGGCTGTGGCCGCTCTCGTCGAGTTCGTCAAGGGTGGCTGCGGCGAGTAGTTCGTCTGCGTGCTCTTAATCGAGTCTCGTATAGAGGCCTCGTACCGGTTGGTGCGAGGCCTCTTTTGGTTTGAGAGGGTTAGAGCGGGGGCCATCGGTGTGGACGAACCCTCTTTTGCGCTCTGCAAAAGGCGTTCGGAATTGTGCGACGTATGGAGAAAGCCCGGAAGACTCGAGGCCTTCCGGGCTTTTACTAGGGGGAACGATGTTTCCGCTGGCGATTAGCAGCTCAGCAGAGCGCCGTCCTTGGCAGGGCCGACCATCTTCTGGTAGCGCTTGAGGAGCTTGCCGGGCACGGGGTGCACGACGGGCGTCCAGTTGGCGCGGCGCTGCTCCAGCTCTTCGTCGGTGATGTCGAAGTTGATGGAGTTGTCGGCAAGGTTGATGTGGACCATGTCGCCGTTCTGGATAAGAGCGATGTTGCCGCCCTCAGCAGCCTCGGGGCACAGGTAGCCCACGGAGAGGCCGCCCGAAGCGCCGGAGAAACGACCGTCGGTGATGACGGCAGAACCCGGGATGCCCTTCATGATCTCGGTGACGCGGTGCAGCTCCTTCATACCAGGGCCGCCCACGGGACCCTCGTAGCGGATGATGACGGCGGTGCCGGCGGGAATCTCATGCTTGTTGTAGGCCTCGAAGCACTCTTCCTCGCTGTTGAAGCACATAGCCGGGCCGTCGAAGGTGTGCTGGTCGGCAGGGACAGCGGAGGTCTTGACGAGTGTGCCCTCGGGAGCCAGGTTGCCGTAGAGCACCTGGATGCCATTGGTCACGGAAGCGGGATCGTCCTGAGTGCGGATGACGGAGCGGTCGATATCCTTCTCGACGTCCACCTGAGCGAGGTTCTCGCCCATGGTGTGGCCGTTGACGGTCATGACGGAGGTATCGATGGAGCCCTCGATGGTCTTGAGGACGCCCTGGATACCGCCAGCCTTGTAAAGGTTCACACAGGAGATGTCGCCGTTGGGGACAACGTTGCAGACGACGGGAAGCTTGGAGGTAGCCTCGGCAACCTGAGCCCAGGTGCACTTCAGGCCAAGCTCGGCGGCGATGGCGGGAAGGTGCAGCAGGGCGTTGAGGGAACCACCGATGGAGGCAAGGACGGCAACGGCGTTGTCGATGGCGCCCTGCGTCATGATGTCGCTCGGCTTGATGCCGCGACGGACGAGCTCCACGACGGCGGCGCCGGTGCGGCGGGCGATGAAGCGACGCTGAGCGGAGGGAGCGGGCTGCAGTGCGCCGCCGGGGACCTCCATGCCCAGGGCCTCGCCCAGGCAGCCCATGGTGTTGGCGGTGCCCAGGAACGGGCAGATGCCAGGGCCGGTGTAGTACTTGAGCGTACCCTCGATGACCTCGCGCTCGGTGGCCTCGCCACGGAGGAACTTGGCGCGCAGGTTCTTGGAGTAGGAGGGCTTGACCTCGTCATAGCAGGGGCCGGCGGTCACGAGCGCTGCAGGCAGGTTGATGCGAGCGGCAGCCATGAGCAGGCCGGGGATGATCTTGTCGCAGCTGCCCATGTAGACGACGCCGTCAAAGCAGTTCTGACCCATGATCTGGGCCTCGCAGGAATCGGCGACGATCTCGCGATGGGGAAGGCTGTAGTGCATACCAGCGTGGCCCTGTGCCAGGCCGTCGCAGATGGCGATGGTGTTGAACTCAATGGGCTCGCCGCCGGCCTCGAGGATGCCCTTCTTGACTTCCTGAGCGAGCTGGCGCAGAGGCTCGTGGCCCGGGCAGATCTCGTTCCAGCTGTTGGCGATAACGATCAACGGCTTGTCGGGGTTCTCGAGGGAATCGACGGCTACGCCTGCAGAAGCGAGGTGTGCCTTGGAAATGGCCCTCTGGAACGGCTCGAGTTTGTCAATTGCTCTGGTCACGATTGCTCCCTTCTTGCGGTTCTCTCTCATAAACCGCGTTGCCAAACATGA
This sequence comes from uncultured Collinsella sp., assembly GCA_934654625.1. GTDB lineage: Bacteria > Actinomycetota > Coriobacteriia > Coriobacteriales > Coriobacteriaceae > Collinsella. Next base: position 69,173 of record CAKUGM010000002.1, read on the forward strand.
CTTTCTGTTAACAAACGACATTAATGCCGAAATTATTTTTTCGGCCTTTCATCATTATATATAGTGACGAATCCCCCTGTTTTTAGCAACGTTTTATCGCCATTAGACAAAAATTTTTTCGAATTCGGCGCGATTAATTGTCGAGACTTTGCGAAGACCGCTCAAAAAATGATCTTGATAAGACGTTTGACCAATTCCACAAGCAAAAAAGACGACGTTTCACCCTTGCATGGGGCGCACGGAGGTGTGATAACGGGGGAGCCGGCGTGCGTTTTTCTCTCCACGACACGCCGGCTTATGTTTGGCAGTGTGGTCTTTGTTGGAAAAGGGGCGGGCAGCATGGAGATCGGAATCGTCGGTCTGGGCAAGATGGGCGCAAACATCGCGATGAACCTGAAAGACAGCGGACATCGCGTGGTGGGCTTTGACATGAGCGAGGCCGCCCGCGCCGCAGTCGAGGCCGAAGATATCGAGACGGTCGATTCCATGGCGGGCTTGGTTTCTGCGCTCGGCACTCCCCGTGTTGTATGGGCCATGGTCCCTTTCGGTCCCATTACCGATGCGGTGCTCGCCGAGCTGTTCGAGATGCTCGATGAGGGCGATATCGTGATCGACGGCGGCAACTCCAACTACCACGATTCCGTGGCGCATGCCGAGCAGGCTGCTGCCCACGGTATCCGCTTTATGGATTCGGGCACGTCGGGCGGCAAGTCCGGTGCTCGCAACGGCGCCTGCCTCATGATTGGCGGCGATCGTAGCGCATATGAGTATGTGGAGCCCATGCTCGATGACATGTCGTGCGAGGGCGGCTTGCTGTACACCGGTCGTGCAGGCAGCGGTCACTTCATGAAGATGGTCCACAACGGCATCGAGTACGGCATGATGCAGGCGATCAGCGAGGGTTTTGCGCTCATGGAGGCGAGCGACTTTGATTACGACCTCAAGGCCGTCGCTCATAACTGGAACTGCGGATCGGTTGTTCGCAGCTGGCTTATGGAGCTTATGGAGCAGCAGCTTGGCGAGCATCCCGGCCTGGAGGATATCCGCGGCATAGTGGATGCAAGCGGCGAAGCCAAGTGGACGGTGGAGACAGCCCTTGATTTGGAGGTCCCGGTACCTGTGATTGCGCTTTCACTCATGACGCGCAACGCCTCGCATATCGAGGACTCGTTTGCCAACAAGGCGGTCGCAGCGATGCGCAACGGCTTTGGCGGGCACGCGATTCATACTAAATAGTACCGGCAATGCGGCGCGGATGTCACGGCGACACCGCGTCGCTCGTCGTAATGGTGTAAGCGGAAAGGTATTTGTGGTTGCCGCCCCGCGTGCATGGTACGATTCTTCTGGTTAAAACGCCGAAGATAAGGAGCCATCATGGCCGGTATGAACATGCAGCAGATGATGAAGCAGGCGCGCAAGATGCAAGAGCAGCTCGCCGCAGCCGAGGAGAACCTCAAGACCCAGACCGTCGATACCAGCGCAGGCGGCGGCATGGTGAAGGTCACCATGACGGGCGACATGAAGATCGAGTCCATCAAGATCGATCCGGACGCGTGCGATCCCGAGGACGTCGAGATGCTGCAGGACATGATCATGGCCGCCGTCAACGAGGCCATCCGCAGCGTGGGCGAGCTTGCCAACAAGCAGATGGGCGCCATCACCGGCGGTCTCAACATCCCGGGTATGCCGTTCTAAATCATGACGGCAGACCATAGCCTACAGATTCTTCTTGATGAGCTGGGCAGACTTCCGGGCATTGGCCCCAAGTCGGCTCAGCGCATCGCGTATTACCTGCTGGAATCCGACGTTGAGGAGGCACGTCGCCTGGCAGACGCCATCCTCTCCGTCAAGGAGCAGGTGCATTTTTGCAGCCGTTGCTTTAACTACGCTACGGATGACGAGTGCGCCATCTGCGAGGACTCCACGCGCGATACCACGCGCATCTGCGTGGTGGGCGAGCCTCGCGACGTTACGGCGATCGAGCGCACAGGGTCCTATCACGGTCTTTATCATGTGCTCGGCGGCGTGATCAGCCCTATGGACAAGATCGGTCCCGAGCAGCTCCATGTCCGCGAGTTGCTGGCGCGTTTGGGAACCGAGGATATTCACGAGGTCATTATCGCCACCAATCCCAATATCGAGGGCGAGACCACGGCGAGCTATTTGGCGCGCACCATCAAGCCTCTTGGCATCGAGGTGAGCCGTCTGGCGAGCGGTCTTCCCGTGGGCGGTGACCTGGAGTATGCCGACGAGCTTACGCTCGGTCGTGCTATCGAGGCCCGTCGCACGCTGTAGATTTGGGTTTGGTCGTGTACTCACGGGCAAAAACTGTCCGATAACCGAATAGCCGATCTTTTGGCACGCCTTCGGCACGATTTCCGAAGGCGTGCTGCTATGATTACGAACAGTGTGTCATTTTCCCGCGCAATTGCAGCGGGGGGGTATCAATGAAGGCCTTGCCTAATTTGAGAACGTCGACGACGCGTCGGCGTTTGCGCTCACTGTTGCCGTCGGCAATGATGGGCTTGGTTACGTTTTCGTTTACCTTGCTTTTTGTGGGGGCAGCGGCCTATACGGTATCGCTTCCCTCGTTGATGAAAGATCCCGAGGGAAAGTCGTTTGTGCTGCTTGACGCCGCGGGCCGCACGGCGGGCTCTTCTGCGTCTGGCATGTGGACGAGTCTTTTTCGCCAGATGATGTTTGGCGAGGATGCTGCTGGGGGGTCCTCTGAGACGGGCTCCGACACCGGTGCTGGTTCTGCGGGGAGCATGACCGGTATTTCCCTTTCCGGTCTTATGAACACAACGGTTGCAGATGCCGAGGCCAAGAAGGATGAGGCCAATGCCGGGCAGACTCCCGGCTCCGATGAGGGCAAAACCGATCCTGCGCCCTCTGCTCCCGATACTCCCTCCAAGCCCGATGACGGCAAGGACGATACGGGAAAAGACGATACCGGCAAGGATGATGGTAAGGACGACAAGCCTGGTTTGGAACTGAGTGAGGCGGACAAAGAGTACCGTCAGTGGATGCTCGGCCGCCTGACGAGGTTGGATGAACTTGCCGCCGAGGTCAACAGCTTGACCGAGGAGTTCAACCGTTGCGCTCTGAGTACAGATTTGGCTACTCGTCAAACAGCTGCTGCCAGGGTGGAGAGGGCGAACGAAAAGATTTGGATCGAATTTAGCAAGACGGTTAACGGCCATGTCACGCCTGCAGGTTCGCAGCTCATAGATCAACGATCGCGTCTCATTGGCTCGTATCGATGCCTGAGAGACTACCTGGGTTGTCTCGACGCCGCCTGGTCCAACAATCTCGATTTCGCCGATCCCTCTCAGCATGTGAGCGAGTTCATGGAGCCGCTGACAGAAACTATGAATGAAAGCGGCCAGAACAAATATCTCGCCGAGTACGGACCCAAGCGCGCGGGGATCGTGCTATGACGGAGGAGATTCTCAAGGCTGCGGACACGCATGTTGAGCCTGCTCGTCCGCTGCGCGTTATCCACGTTGAAGATTTTGAATCCGCCGCACCGCTTTCCGATGGGGAGCGCGATGCGTGTCGCCGTCGTTTCACCACCTTGTTTGCAGACGAGGCACGTACACGCCGCGGCGGTTTGGGCCGCGTGACCTACGTGACCAATGCGCTGGGCGAATGCTATGCATGCAAGACCCTCGTCATGCCCGAGCGAGCCGCCGATGAGGACGCTGCCGCCTGCGACCGTCGCGATGAGCTGCTGCGCATCGCGTTTCGCAAGGAGTACGAGTGTCATCGCGCGCTTTCGGGCTTCAAGGGCTTCCCTCGCCTCTACGGTTATGGCTTTGTGGATGGCGCCCCCGCCATCATTATGGAGTGGGTCGAGGGCATGACGCTCGCGCAGGCGCGCTATGCGCTTGCGGTCGATGACGACGGTCGCCTGTCGCCGCTTGCGGCGGCGCAGATTGGCCGCGGGCTTTTTGAGCTGCTGGCGCGCATGGATCTTGCGGGGGACGGCTTTGTCCACCGCGATATCTCGCCATCAAATATTATGGTGCGCACAGGCCACCTTTCGCTTGAACGGCAATCGGACGAGGGCAAGTTCGATCTGTGCCTTATCGACTTTGGCTCTTCGTCCATGGTGCAGCCTGCAGACCCTACCTTTACCGAGAGATTTTCTACAGCGCGCCGCGCTACGCCCGCGTATGCTCCGCCCGAGATGCTCTCGGACGATATCGCGCACGTGGAGCGTCTGCGCACGTCTCCTGCTGTGGATGTGTACGCAGCCGCGAGCGTGGTGTATGAGCTGCTGTCTGGCGAGACGCCCTATGCCCAGGCATTGCGCGGTGCCGAAGACGGCGACCAGCCCGTCGCTTCGGCCTATCGCGTGAAGGTCGATACGGCTCCCGCTCAGCTTGTGTGCGCTCATTGCTCTGGGGCTGATATGAAATCGGTTTTGGTGCGCGAGCCCGAGGTGGCGGTTGCCGCCTATCAGGCCACGATCGATACGCCGCTTTTGCCGGAGTCGGAAGGTTTGCGCCTTTGCCTAGAGCTTGTTGACGATCAACTTGCCGAGATGGTGATGACCTGCTTGGTGACGGCACAGGACAAACGTCCCGAGGCGCGCGCCGTACGCGATGGCTTGGCGGCGTTTTGCAGGCATTATGCGCAAAACGTCCAGAGGGCCGTTGCGGGCGACCCGCTTATTCCCTGCATGATGGGGGCGTCGTGGCTTGACTCGGCCTCGCCGTTTACGGTGCGCCGCGTGGTGCGCTCGATGGGAAAGGCTGTGGCGGCCGCCATTTGGTGCGCGGTGGCGCTCACTACCGCGTTTTTGCTGCGTGGCACGGCTGCTACATTGCGCTTTGACACGATGGTTTGGGCGGGCGAACTTGGCTGGCTGCAGGTGCTTGCCGCTTTGGCCCTGCCGCCGGTGATGGCACTTGCGGCGCGGGGACGCGACCGCTGCACGCGCGAGGGCTTTTTGCGCGGTACGCTTGGTTTGGTTGTGGGTGCTGCCTTTATCATGGGCCTGCTTGCGTGCACGGCGGTCGATCCTGCGGCACGTGGCCGCGGCATGGTGACGGCGCTCTTTACGGCGAGCGCGGCGGGTTGGTGCCCCATCGTGCTGGATTACGCGATGGCGGTTGTTCCCGCGATGCTGCATGAACGTCGCCGGCGCTTGGCGGCGGCAAGCGAGCGTCGTACTGCTGCATTTGGCGGTGCCCAAGCGGGACGTGTGGCAGAACTTCAATCAGCTTCGGCGGGTTCGAATAACGAGGAGCAATAGGTCATGGCTTTTTCTGATGAATTGACGCCGTGCGGCGTGATGTTTGACGTGTTCAAGCGGTCCTGTGGCATCAAGCACAACGAGCTTGCCGAAATGGTGCTCTCCAGCCGTCCGCTTTCCGACGGCCGCAGCCCAAAGAGCCGTACTTCCGACCGTTCTTGGGTTTCGCGCTTTATCGTGCACGCGCCCGCAGGTTCGCTGCAGGAGCGCTATTTTGCCGATTACGGTCGCGCGGCCGCGCGCGTCATGAGCCGTCTGCGGACTCGCGGCTCAAAGGTTTTTGAGCCTCAACAGATTTTGGACGTGGTTTGCGGTGATGCCGGCCAGGCTATGGATGTGGCGCTTGCTGCGTGCCATCAGGATGCGCATCTGTATCGCAACATGCTCGATCGCATTAGATTGAGCTCCGGCACGACGGTGGGGGAGCGCGCCGAGGCCGCGCTCGTGCTGTTTGTGGCGGTTGGCTGCTCGGGCAACGTTGGCAAAGCCGTTGCCTATACGGCCGACTACGTGCGTTCCATGCATGTGAACCTTATGTCCACGCCGGTGATGACGGAGGTTGAAACCTCGGATCTTTCGCCGAGCGAGGTGTGGGGGCTTTGCCTGGGACTCATTCGTGTACGCGATGGTTATGTATGCGGCGCTCCGTATTGGATCGAGCCGACGGAGGAGGGCGTGACGCTCGGTGCGCTTGCGCTGGGCGATAGCGATATCACCGATGTCGATTCTGATGTTTCGGCCGAGCATGCACACATCTGGCGAAGCGACCGCGATGGCTGGCTCATCAAGGACCTGGGCTCCTCGAATGGAACGCTCGTCGTGGACGGTGCCAATCGCGCCGAAAACAAGGTACAGGGAGACGCTGCGGTTCCGCTGCATGCGGGCGATGAACTCCGTTTGGGCGCTAGCACCGTTTTTGCCGTGGTAGAGGGCACGCCGGAGCGCTGGGCATAGGGCCTAGGGCGGCGCATGCGGTGCCGAGCCCTCGTTCGAGCGATGCGTGCAGTCAAGGTCAAAACCCACGCACAAACGACAACTTTTCGCCAGAAATAAGGAAAAGTGAACGTTTGTGCGTGGGTTTCTTTTTGGCGTGGCGGGCGGGGCCATCTATTGCATATTGCGTTTTATGGTGCGCGCGATGATGCGAGCGGTATCGATAGTGGCAGCAATCGCGGCGGCGGCAAGTATCAACACGAGAGGGTTCGACCTGATTGCCGCTTGGATATTTCCATGCAGTAGCAAGACGATGCCGGTTTTAACTCCGCATCCTATGCAGCGATGTCCTGGTTGGTTGCATAGGTACATAAAAGGGTCCGTGGTGAGCATGATGGCGCCGAGCGCGAGTGTTGCTAGGTAGACCGTCAAGCGCGCTCGGCGCCAACTGGACATGCTCGTCTCGCCGCAACGGCTCGAGCGGCTAGTCATCGAGCTTCCATATTCCCCTGAGGCACTGTATTGATCCGATAAGTTGGAGGACGTACGCCCATTCAAACATCCAGGCAACGCAGCAGATGCCAACGTTCCAAATCACAATGGAAGCAACGAAATTGAAGAGTGCCAAGGCAAGTTGAACGCAAGAGACGATTCTGAGGGATTTCTTTGGGATTTTAGCAACCAGGATAACGATGGAAAGTGCCGTAATGACAAACAGGATAACGAGCGTGGCATTCCATAACGTGGGGTATGCCGTGTCGACACTAACAGTAACCTCGGCCTCGTTTTTTGTCGGGCCAAGTGCAGAACCTAGCCACGCTACGAGACCGAAAAGGAGGAAGCCGGCGCCGCCGACGATATTGATGAGCGCACCGGTTTTTAGAATCGAGTGCTCGCGACCGGGCTGTTTATTCTGATTTTCGGGGGGGGGTTGGCATGGTTGCTATCCTTTCTTAGAAACAGTCTGGTATTTGCCATCTTTAATTCTCGTTCTTTAGGGCAAGAATTTGTTGAGCAACAAATTGGGCGGTGCTGTTGCAATGACAAGAGGAGTGCCGTACTGGCGCATTGCCGCAGAGGGCGCCTCGTTCCAAATTCGGGTTTACTAAAAATGGAGCCCGCAGTGACGGGCTCCATTTGGGAAGGCTTGCCATGAGATGCCGGTTACCTTATGAGAGACCATCCAGCGAGGGAAGGTCTGATGTGCTCCACGTGGAAGATTCCGCTACTTTCTTGTCTCGGCAGAATGCGAAGACGAGGTCGGTATTCGTATAAAGGACGAGGCAGCTAGCCGATCCTTCATCCTCGGGGTCGTCGCAGACTAATGTGAAACGAGAAACGTTGTTCGTCCCGCTTTCTTTGAGAAAGAGCGTAACGGCATCGCGGTCCGAGTCTTTATCCTCTACCCAGGTGCCCGTGAAAGAGGTCGAATCATAGGAGCCGCTGACATTAAGTTCTGCTGTACCGGCAGGGCCGAGTACGAGGGTCGTTTGCATGGCGGCTTTGACGTGGGCGTCGTCAAGGTCCATATCGTTGACGCCCGTGGTGGTTACTCCGATGCCATACCATGTGTCGACATACCATGGGCCCGAATGCGAGCTGCTTGTGGATTTTGATTTCGTTTTTGAGGACGAAGATACCCATTTTGCTGGGGACGAAGGCGTCGAAGTCAAAATGTTGGCAAGCAGAATTCCACCGATGGCTACAACGGCGATAACGACTGCGGTGATGCAAACAATGAACCTACCGCGCTTTTTCGTGGGGGGGGGGTATTTTGTTGCTGCTCCACCGGGGCGCTTGCCGTGTCGGGTGCGATTTGGTTGTCGTTGTTCATAACCTACTCCTTTCGAATGCTGACTTCTCTATAGTCTCCTTCCACTCCGTAAATCAGTTGAGCAACAAATTGAGCGGAGGCATTGAGCGGATGGGCGCCTGCGATGGAGTGATGCTCGGTGCCAAATCAAAACCCGCGCACAAACGACAACTTTTCGTCAATAATAAGGAAAAGTGAACGTTTGTGCGTGGGTTTCTTTTTGTCGCGGCGGATAGGGCAATCTATTTCACGCTGCGTTTTGCGGCGCGTGCAATGATGCAAGCAGTATCGATAGCGGCGGCGATTGTGCATGCGGCAAGTATCAACACGAGAGGGTTCGACTTGATTGCCGCTTGGATATTTCCATGTAGCAGCAAGAAAATGCCAGTTTTAACTCCGCATCCTAGGCAATGGTGTCCGGGTTGGTTGCATAGGTACGTAAAAGAGTCTGCGGCAACTTGAATGAAGCTCATAGCGTATGCCAAGCTAAAAAGGGAGCTCATAAAAACGAGCTCCCTTTTGATAACTTACTATGAGAACTGTGTAAGAACGCGGGACTTAATATCCGACGGCGGCGAGACCGTAAGCGATTTGGCTCGAGGTGAAGCCTTCGTATTCGAGCTGGTCGTAGAGCTCGGAACGCGACATACTCATGGAGTCCAGGTAGTCTTGGGCGCACTCGGCACATTGCTCGTTCCAGTTTGCACCGCAGTGTTCGATGGCGTAGTCGATCTCTGATGAACTAAATCCTTCGTATTCGAGTTGATCGCGCAGTCCCGATTCGGAAAAGCCTCCGACATTGTGGAGGTAGGCCTGCGCGCTTTCCAGAGCATTGCTCTGGCCAAGGGTTGCGGAAGAGCTGGATGAGCGTTCGCCCGAGCGGGAGCTGGAATGCTCACGGGAGGATGAGCTGTCACTTGAATGGGAACTGCTGGTCGGCGAAGAGCTGTCTGGCGAGGGGAGATCAAAGCGACTCCAGGGGCTGGACTGCGCTGCTTGTTTATCTCGGCAGAATGTTAGGATCACATCGGTCTCACCGTTTGTAACAAGGCCAGCGAGCGACTGTTTGTCATTGGGATTACTGCAGAATAGTGTGAACTGAATGAAGGGGGCTTTGCCATCGTCACTGAGGCGGAGTGCTGCCGAGCGATAATCTCCGTTGTCGTGCTCGTTTTCTTCCCAGGAACCAGTCCAATTGTCGGAACCAAGATGAAGTTTCGCAGTTCCGTTCGCATCAATCACGAGGGTCGCATCAGTTTTATCGCTAAAGCGCAGGTTCTCGATGCCCGAGGTGGTGCCGCCGGCACAATACCAAGTGCCAATGCACCACGGTTTGGGAGAGATCAAAGGAATCAGAACATTGACAAGCAGGATGCCAAAGACGGCTACGGCGGCAAGGGCGGCGACGATGCGGGGGATGGGTTTGCCGTTTGGCTTTTTTGGCGTGGTGATGGGACTTGTCGGGACGTTTGGCGTGCTAGGGACGGTCTGGCTAGCGCTGGGGTTGGCGACGTTTCCCGTGTGATCGGCGGAGCGCACCGCGTCTTCGGCGGGAGAGCTGTCTCCTCTTTCCTGGGCGCTCGCATCGTCTACGTTTTCCGCTCGTGAGTTGTTCGATGCTCCGGTTGCCGTCTCATCCAGACGAAAGCCGCATTCGGTGCAGAACGTAGCTCCCTCTTTGGATACATGGCCGCAATGGGGGCAAATCATGGCAATCTCCTACTCATGGGTTTGACGGCAACACCGGTTGCCGAGCGCTGCTGTCGCGTCGTGGATTGGTTCAGGGGACGTTTGTTCAGTCGCTTAACGAGCTGCTTTCGGCCACCTTATGAGAGACCGTCCAGCGAGGGAAGGTCTGATGTGCTCCACGCGGAAGATTCAACTTCGCCCTTGTCTCTACAGAATGCGAAAACATTGTCTGTTTCAGCGAAGAAAACAAGGCAGCTAAGCGATTTTGCGTTTTCGGGATTATCGCAAACGAGCGTTGCCAGGGCGCTTATGCCAGAGCTGTTTGCAAGACTGATTGTTACCGTATGGGGTTTCGAACCGTTTTCCTCGTCTTCTTCCCAAGTACCCGTGTAAATGGCGTACTGAGTGGTGCCGATTGCGAGGCGGAGCTCAGCGCTTCCGTCTTTATCGAGAATGAGGGTCGAGTCAGGCTTATTGGTGTGAACTATGTTTTCAATACCTGTGGTGCTAATGCCAGCAACGTACCATGTGCCGACACACCAAGGTTTCGGTGAGACCAGAGGCATAAGTACATTGACGAGCAAGACTCCGACGATGACCAAGACGGCAATGCTTGCTGCGATAAACTTTCCGCTCGGTTTTTTGGAAGGGCGAGGGATTGTGGGATCCGCAGCATTGAATGCGGGATGGCCGATGCTGGTGGCGGATGCATTCAACTGCGCTCCACATTTGTTGCAGAACGCAGCCCCTTCTTTTGTTTCGTTGCCGCAATGGGGACACACCATGGTAGTACCTCCTATTTCTTGGAGCCAGAGAGAAGTGCACTGGCGAACCGGAGGGACAGGGAGGCGCCGATGGCGGAAATGATACTTCCACAGGCTCTAATAAGAATGTTGATACCTTCCGTTAGCCCCTGCGCGATTTCGTTGAGTTCGTTGACAGCGCTTGTTGTTGCGGCGTATTGCTCTGTATAGAAGTCGGCGCCAAAAGTATAGGAACTGATGTGCTGGATTCCGATTGAGATGTTGCCGCTGGCGATTACTTGGAAGCCGGCGATAACGATAGCGATTCCCACGCAAACGCCAATAATATTGACGAGCTTTTGCTTGTTGTCGGAAGACTTTGCCAGGGGAAGGAATGGGGCCATTGAGGGAGCGGTGCCGCTCCCTATCGTATTGACTGCCGGCGCTGGGGATTTCTTGGCATTTTGTGCAAGGGGAGAGTTGTCGCTGTCGTGTGTGGAAGATTTAGTTCGGGATTCCGCGTCTGCCAGCGATTCTTTATTCATTTCGGCCGGTGACTGTCCATTCGAGACGACTTCTTCGTCTTCATTTTGTGTGGTATCCAAGGCTTTCCCTTCATGGCTGATGAGTTCGTTCGCCTTGTTATCCTCCGCGCCCTGTTCCTCAATTTTGAGGCCACATCCATTGCAGAATGGCATACCGTCTTCAAGTTCTGCTCCGCAACGGGGACAATGCTTCGGAGATGCGGTCTCTTCGTTGGCGTCGTGCATGATTTGCTCCTTTCGAATGCTGACTTCTCTATGGTCTCCTCCCGCTTCGCAAATCAGTTGAGCAACAAATTGGACGGTGCTTTCGGGCGGGCTGGGCGCCTGCGATGGAGTGATGCTCGGTGCCAAATCAAAACCCGCGCACAAACGACAACTTTTCGTCAATAATAAG
>CAKUGM010000003.1 GCA_934654625.1 uncultured Collinsella sp.
CCGTGCCCCTGCGCAAGATGCGTCAGTTCCAGGACCTGGGCCACAACGTCACCCTCATCATCGGTAACGGCACCGCGCTGATCGGCGACCCCTCGGGCAAGAACTCCACTCGTCCGCAGCTGTCGCAAGAACAGATCGAGGCCAACGCCGAGACCTATGTTTCCCAGGCTATGAAGATCCTCGACCCCGAGAAGACCACTATCGTGCACAACGGCGACTGGATCTTGTCCATGGACCTGGCCGGCCTGCTGAAGGTGTGCTCCAAGTTCACCGTCGCCCGCATCCTTGAGCGCGATGACTTCACCAAGCGCTATCAGTCCCAGACCCCCATCGCCCTGCATGAGTTCCTCTACCCCGTGATGCAGGCCTATGACTCGGTCATGATCAAGGCCGATGTCGAGATGGGCGGCACCGACCAGCTGTTCAATCTGCTCGCCGGCCGTGAGCTCATGGAGAAGATGGATATGGAGCCGCAGATTGCGCTCACCATGCCGCTACTCGAGGGTACCGATGGCGTGCGCAAGATGTCCAAGTCCTACGGCAACTACATCGGTCTTACCGATGAGCCCAAGGATATGTTCGGCAAGACGATGTCGATTCCCGACGAGATGATCGGCAAGTACTATCGTCTGGCCAGCTCCTTATCTCCCGACGAGGTCGACAAGATCGACGCTGCTCTTGCCGACGGCTCTGCCGATCCTTACGAGCTCAAGCGCGCTCTGGGCCGCGACCTGTGCGACACCTATCATGGTGCCGGTGCAGGCGACGAGGCCCAGGCCGAGTTCGACCGTGTGTTCAAGGAAGGTCAGCTTGCCGATTTCCCCGAGAAGCACGTTGAGCTCGCCGTTAACGACGAGGGCAAGATCTATCTCGCTGGCCTGCTCAAGGATCTGGGCCTTTCTGCCAGCGCGGGTGCCGCTCGTCGCGATATCGACGGCGGCGGCGTGAGGATCAACGGCAAGGCCGTGGCGCCCAAGTGCTACAACATCGATCCTTCCGAGCTCAAGGCGGGCGACACCCTCTCGGTGGGCAAGCGCAAGGGCTTCAAGCTGATCTAGGGACAGGTTTCCTCTGCTATTTGAGCTAAAACGACGAAACGGCGTCACATCGGTGGCGCCGTTTCTTTTTTATATCGAATTGGGACGTTGCGGGCTGGTCTAGAGGACATCGACTCCCGCGGCGGCGCAGCGCTCGAGGAAATCAGCCGGCATGTTGCCGTCGGTGACGATGACGTCAAACTGGTCGATGTCGCAGATGGCGAAGGTCGAGATCTTACCAAGCTTGGTCGAGTCGAGCAGCAGTACCTTTTGCTCCGCCTGCTCGAGGCACGCGCGCTTGAGCTCGGCCTCCTCGTCGGAGCCGCAGGAGAGGCCCGCCGTCTTGCTGTATGAGGCGGCGCCGATGAAGACCTGGTCGAAGCGCAGCTTGCGAATCTCGCGGATGGCGCGGCTGCCGTGCAGGCACATGTTGTAACGGTTGAGGGTTCCGCCCGGCACGATCACATCTACGGTGTCAAAATGGCCGAGCTCCATGACGTTGTAGATGCCGCAGGTAAAGACCATGAGGTGCTCGTCGGGGAGCTGGGCGGCAAATTTGGCGAGCGTGCTGCCCGAATCAAGGTAGATAGTGGTGTTGGGGCGCACGAGCTTTGCCGCCTTTGCCGCGATGGTCGTCTTGGCGTCGACGTTTTGGTTGCGGCGCACGTCGAAAAGGCCGTCGGCGCCCACGGCGAACTCGAGCGAGCGCACGCCGCCGTAGACGCGTACGAGCTTGTGTTCGCGGTCGAGCGCCTTGATATCGTTTCTGATGGTCATCTCAGAGACCTCGGGGAAGGCCTCTTTAAGCTGCGCGATGGACACACTGCTCATCTTGTTGACGAGCTCCACGATGGCGCGACGACGTTCTTCCATTGGGTCTCCTGTTTTAGAAACTATAACGATTGACGTTTCTTATTATAGTTTTTGCAAAAGAAATGGCCTAAACAATCAAATTCTAAAGAGTAAATTAGAGAAAATAACCGTTAAACGGTAAAAATCAACCGTTTACAGAGCGTAGTTTTACAGTTTCTAAAATCAAAACTATAAATTTCTATAGTCAAAGGCAAGCAGAGAGGTGCTTGCTCGGTCGCATTGCGAGAGGGGGTGCGGCCGTCCTAAACGAGATGAAGGAGACTGATCCGAATGCTCGAGCCCATGAAGGACTTGCTGGTTGAGGCAAAGCGCGGCGGTTACGCTGTGCCCGCGCCCAACGTGTTTGACAAGGAGAGCGTCGAGGCCGCGTTCAACGCCGCCGAGGAGCTGGACTCCCCGGTGATTCTCGACGTGGGCTATGCCATGGGTATCGAGGAGACCGGCGAGATCGCCAAATACTACGGTACCAAGCATACGCGTATCCCTTGGGCACTCAACCTCGATCACGGTGGCCCGTTCGAACATGTCATCCTGGCTATCCGCTCTGGCTACAGCTCCGTGATGGTCGATCGCTCGACGCTTTCGTTCGAAGATAACGTGGCGCAGGTTGCAGACGTGGTGCGCATCGCCCATGCCGTGGGCGTTTCTGTCGAGGCCGAGCTGGGCCATGTGGGGCAGGGCGTCGAGTACAAGGCGACACGCGACGCGGGCCTTACGCATCCCGAGGAGGCTGCGGAGTTCGTCGAGCGCACCGGTGTGGATTGCCTGGCGGTGGCCGTGGGCACCTCGCACGGTGTCTACAAGGGCACGCCGCACCTTGAGTTCGACCTGCTGGCTACTTTGGCCAAGGACCTTGAGATTCCGCTCGTGCTCCACGGTGGCTCCGGTACCGGCGACGAGAATCTCCAGCGCGCCGTCAGGACGGGCATCCAGAAGGTCAACCTCTATACCGACCTGGGCGAGGCCTGGCTGCAGGCCCTCAAGCGCGAAATCGCCATCCATGAGGGCACGGCCGAGGAGGTCACCGAGGACGAGTTCAAGAACGCCAAGAAGAAGATCACCCAGCTTATGGAGGATAGCTGCAAGAACGGCTATCAGAAGAAGCTCATGCACTACATGGAGCTCTTCGGCTCTGCCGGGCGCATCTAGTCCCGCCGCCCGAGCCGCTCCGTTCGTCCCACACCTGCGTGCGGCACCAACGACATTATCTTCAATAGAAAAGGGGAGACCATGAAACCCATCGTTACCGAAACCCGTACCGCCATCATCAACGCTGCCCACGATGCCCAGATCGTCGTTCGTCCCATCCACGACCTGGGCGAGCACGATGTGCTTATCAAGATCTTGTCCTGCAACCTGTGCACGTCTGAGTACGGCCTGTGGAGCGGCGCTCGTACCAACAAGCCGCTGCCCATGACCTTTGGCCACGAGTGGGCGGGCGAGATTATCCAGGTGGGTGAGAAGGTTTCCGGTCTTGCCGTGGGCGACTTCGTGGGAGGATCCTACACGTTCGACCCGTACTCCACCGAGGCTCTCGAGGGCCGCACTTCCGAGGCCCCCGGCGTGAAGCCCTACGATACCCAGTGGCCCGACGGCTACTATGGACGCTATGACGGCTGCGCCGAGTATCTGGTGCAGTCGCAGGAGTCCATCTATAAGTTCGAGAACAAGATCCGTCCCTCCGAGGCGGGCTTCCTGGAGCCGCTCGCCACGGTGATCAACGGCATCAAGAAGCTCGACATCAAGAAGGGCGAGACCGTGGTGGTCATCGGCGGCGGCACCATGGGCGTACTCAACGCCCTCGTCGCCAAGCAAAAGGGCGCTCGCGTGATGGTCTCAGAGCTTATGGAGAAGAAGATCCGCGTTGCCGAGCAGCTGGGGCTCGAGGTTATCGACGGTTCCAAGGTCGATCCTGTAGAAGAGGTGCGCGCTCGTACCGACGGTCGCGGCGCCGATACCGTGATCTTGGCAGTTGCCGCGACTGCCGCCAACAAACAGGGCTTCGCCATGCTCAAGAAGTTGCACGGCAAGGTCTTGATGTTCGCCGCCGGCTATCCCGCGCCGGAGCTGGGCGTGGACGCCAACAAGATTCACTACGGCAAGATGCAGATCTTCGGCACCTTCCTGGGCGAGTTCGCAGACTTCAAGGAGTCCTGCCACCTGCTGGGCTCGGGCGAGATCGATGTGTCGCCGCTTGTCGACAAGGAGTACCCGTTCGACCAGATTCAGCAGGCGTTTGAAAACGCGGTCATCCCGGGCGGCTACCGTACGACCGTCGTCATGCAGTAAAGGGGTTGTGCAATGGCACGTTTGTTTCTCACTCCCTCGCGTATTGTCTCCGGCGAGGGCGCGCTCGACGATTCTCTCGATATTCTGGGCAAGCTGGGCACGAAGGCCTTCGTGGTGACGGACCCCATGATGGTCAAGCTCGGCAACTGCAAGACGGTGACCGACGCCCTCGTTCGCGCTGGGCTCGATTTCGAGGTATTCGACCAGATTACGGGCGAGCCGAGCGACACTATGATTGAGGCGGGTATCGCCGCATTCAAAGCATCCGGCTGCGATATGTACGTGGGCCTCGGTGGCGGTAGCCCCATCGACGCCATGAAGGCCATCGCCATGATGGCTGCCTGCGATGGCGACATCGACGAGCAGATGGGTGTCGTCCTCGACTTCGACCGTCCTCCTCTCGTGGCCATTCCCACCACGGCGGGCACGGGCTCGGAGGCCACGCAGTTCACGATTATCAACAACACGCGTCAGGGCATCAAGATGCTTCTCGCGGGTGCCAAGGTACTGCCCGATGTCGCTATCGTGGACCCGCAATTCACGTGTACGGCGCCGGCGAGCGTCACCGCCAACACGGGTGTCGACGCTTTGTGCCATGCGCTTGAATCGGCCACGTCCAAGAAGATGCAGCCCATGAGCTACACCTTCTCGATTAGCGCTATCAAACGTATCTTGGCAAATCTCTACACGTGCTTTACCGAGCCCGATAACGTCGAGGCGCGTACGCAGATGGCCATCGCCGCCACCGAGGCGGGCATCGCCTTCAACAACGCGAGCGTGACCATCATCCATGGCATGAGCCGTCCCATCGGTGCGCTTTTCCATGTGCCGCACGGCCTCTCCAACGCCATGATCATGCTCGAGTGTCTGCGCTATGTGGTGGATGGTGCCTACCCGCAGTTCGCCGCCGTGGCGCGCGAAGTGGGCGCCTCTGTTGCGGACGATGACGAGACGGCGGCAAATGAGCTGCTCGATGTCATCGCCGACCTGCTGCGTAAGCTCAACATTCCCACGCTCGCCGGCTACGGTATCGATGTGGACGAGTTCCGCGCGCAGATTCCTAAGATGGCAAAGGACGCCATCGATTCGGGCAGCCCGGCAAATACGGTCAAACCGCTGACGGCCGCCGACCTTGAAGTGATTTACGAGCGCTTGATTTCTGCATAGCGTGCACCAGACGTTGCATTAACATTGCCCCCTTTTTCGCGTGCGCCCGCTTGTGACGATTGTTGCAAGCGGGCGCATTGCTGATGCGCCGTTGATGCGAAATGGGTATGCTGAGCGTGAAAGAAAGCTATCTGCATATGCTTTTGAGGAGGCATTTGAGAATGATTAAGCTAATCGCTTCTGACATGGATGGCACGCTGCTCAACGAGCACGGGGAGGTTCCGCCCGAGACGTTCGAGCTTATCGAGGCTTTGCGCGAGAAGGGCGTCCATTTTGCCGCTTCCTCCGGGCGTCGCTACGATCGCTTGTGCACGTTCTTCGAGCCGGTACGCGATCACATGGATTTCGTGGCGTCAAACGGCGCGCAGGTCTATGCGGAAGGCCAGCTGATCGATCGCGAGGTATACTCGCATCTGGCCATCCGCGAGCTCGCCCGCGTGATTGAGATGTTCGACAACCTGCACCTGGTGCTCTTCGATCGAACGAAGTCATTTTTGCTTGACGACGAGAGCAAATTCGTGCGCGAGGTGGACAAGGATCTTCCCAATGCCGAGCGCATCTGGGAGCTGCCCGATCCCGAGGTTAATATCCTCAAAGCTGCGATTTTTTGCGATGACGGCAATGTGATGGATAACGCCTATGTGCTTCAGCGCGAGTTGGGCGACAAGTTTGTGTTCGCGCCTTCCGGTAACGCTTGGATCGACGCCTTGCAGCTGGGCGTGACCAAAGCTTCGGGCATCGCTCAGATCATGGATCATTACGGCATCAAGACCGAGGAGGTCATGGCCTTCGGCGATTCCATGAACGATTACGAGATCGTGCGCATGGTGGGCTGTGGTTGCGCCATGGCGAACGGTCGCCCCGCCCTCAAGGCCGTGGCCGACCGCGTGGTTGGCTACAACTACGAGCAAGCCGTCCAGGCCGAGATGCGCCGCATTTTGGAGGAACAGAAGTAAGGTTTTCCTGCTTGGCCGTGCGAGGCCCTGATACGCATCCTCCATGCTCAAACATACTCGAAAGGCCTTGGCTTAGCTTTGCTGAACCAAGGCCTTTCTGCGTAACTGCGCGTGGAGGGATGCGTATCAGGGCCTCGCACGGCATCCTTTGGCAACTTGTTTATTTCTCGCCGCAGCTCCGTACGCCGAAATCTCTCGACCGCTGCCGAGGATTTTGGGCAGGGTGCACAAAGAGATACTCCTTCTTCTCCGTAGAATTTCATATCAACTATGGCAAGTGCGTGAGAACAGGTGCGACTATGGGATACGTAGACGAGCCGGACTATGCAGAACTCAATCAGATCGCTGAGCGGCTTCAGGCTCATATGATGCGCGGCGAGTACGCCCTTGCATATCCTGTGGCTTGCGAGGAGCTCGAATGTGCGCGCTCCATCTGCGCTCCGGACGATGTGCACCTGGCCATCGCCTTGAACGATGCCGCTTCGGTCGAGCGCTATCTTGGCCGCTACGACGATGCGCGCGAGCACTTTATCGAAGCGGGGGAGATTTTGCGCGAGGCTTGGGGCGAGACGAATTCCGAGTACGGAACGACGGTCAATAACCTGGCCGGCCTTTACCGCCTCTACAGAGATTTCGATAAAGCCGAGGAAACGTTCAAGCACGCTCTTGAGATTTATCGGTCGAGCTTGCCCGAAGACGACTGGCGTACCATCAGCTGCCACAACAATATCGGCCTGCTCTACCAAGACCAGGGCCGCTACGATGAGGCTCGCGCGTGTCACGAGCGTGCCCTGGCGCTGCTCGAGGGGTCGGCTGCCGGCACTCAGCATCCCAATTCCATTGCAACGACGCTCATGAATCTTGGTGTATGTGTGTGGCATGCGGGCGATATCGCGCGTGCGAGGGACCTCTTTGAGCGTGGGCGCGCGATGACGCTTGAGCTTAACGGCCGTGTGAGTGCAAGCTACGCGACCGCCCTCAACAACGTGGCGGGATTCCTTGCAGATCAAGGGGAGCCCGAGCGTGCGCTCGAGCTTTTTGGAGAGTCGCGTGAGATCGCGGGCGAGCTGTTTGGCACCGAATCGCGCGCCTATACCGTGGTCTGCCAAAATATCGAGCGCGTGCGGGAGGACCTGAATGCAAGGTCTTGATCTGACGCGTGAATATGCCGCCAAGGTGGCACTTCCCGAGTTGCGCCGTGGCCTGGGTGACGATGCTTTCTCGCGTATCGCCGTTGGCAGCGTGGGAGACGGTTCGGACCGTTTTGGCTTCGATGACGACGTTTCCCGCGACCATGACTGGGGCGTTTCCCTGTGCGTTTGGACATGTGAGGGAGAGCAGGCGCTCGCCGCCTCTGCCGACCAGATCTTGCGCGCGCTTCCTTCGAACTATTGCGGTTATCCCATCTTGGGATTCCATGTCCCGGTTCCCGAGGGAAGGGCCGGCGCTTGGACCGTGGCTACCCACTACGCGTACTTTACGGGATGCGCCGAGGGGCCGCGCACGCTTGCCGAGTGGGCGCGTACGCCAGAGCATGCTCTTGCGGCGGCAACCAACGGCGGTGTGTTTTACGATGGGCCAGGTGACTTCTCGCGTATCCGCAAACGGTTGCTCTCGGGATATCCCGAACCTGTCCGTTTGCAGCGCATCGCGCAGCACTGTATGGATTATGCCCAGGCGGGCCAGTACAACCTGGTGCGCGCGGCGATTCGCGGCGACGGGGTGGGTTGCTGCTTGGCCTATGCACGCGCTGTCGAAGCCGCTTGCCTGCTTGTGCACGAGCTCTCTCATCGTTATTGCCCGTATTACAAATGGGCCCTTACTTCGTGTGAGCGCCGCTGCGGGGAGCTCGGTCGTGCTGTTGCCGGGCACCTACGCACAGCCGGTTCGTTTACGGGCGCCCTTGGAGCATGCAACGCGCGCGCCCTTCAAAACGGGCTCGACGATGCCGCTGCGCTGATCGTGGCCGAGCTTGCGCGTCAGGAACTTACGGATGATACATCGGTCTTTTTGCTGGACCATGTGAATACCATCAGGACATTGGGCACCGCGGCGGGGATGGCGCCGTGTGCGATGCCGCGCGACTAGAGACAGGAGTGACTATCATGTCCAGAGCAGAGCTTATCGACACTATCGTACGCATCGAGTGGGAGGACTTCCTGCATGTGAACAACGAAGGCGGTGTGGCGTCTTGCCAGCGACGCCCCGATACCTTCAAGATCATGCGCACCTCGCTTTTGCAGACTTATTCGGACGAGCTTCTTGAGTCGTATCTCGACGATGTCTCGACCGCCTCGGCAACTGGTCGTTCCCTGATGACCGAGAAATACGCTTGGATGATGGAGAACACCGACGACACGGCGTTTAAGCAGATCGAATCTCGGCTTCCGTTGCTGCCGTACGAGGTATGCGAGCGCATCGAGCATATCGTCAAATTCTTCTTGGTGTGGCAGGCGCAGGCGAACGTCTTGTTTCCGCGCATGGCAGAGGGCGGCCGGCCGCTTCTTTCCGAGGACGACAAGCCCGATTCGACCTCGTTCGAGAGCTACCTGCGCGGCGAGCTCAAGAGCTATTCCGCTCGCACGATCGCGATTTACGAGCGCTATGCGATTTCGTGCTGGCATAACGGTGTGAACCTCGCCATTGCGAACATGGACAATATCGCGCGCCACTACGGCTATGCCAATGCCACCGATGCCGAGCACAACAGCGGTAGGGGAAAGTAAGGCCTCTCGGTGTTTGACGGCGAGGTTGCGGGCCGAAAATCGGCGTTACGGGCCGCTTTGAGATGAGTGGCGGTTTTTGAAACGTTTTGAGCCCGAAAATGGCTGCGGGATGCACGATTTACCGCCACTCGTTTGCGCACGGTTACGTTCAAGGGCCCTCGGTTCAGATCGTTGAACCGAGGGCCCTTGAATTCATATATGTCCGAGAGGCGGCTGCGTCTACAGCCCGAGCTTCTCCATAATCACCTTGGCGACGCCGTTGCGATCGTTGTGATCGGCCACGAGGTCTGCCGCCGCGATGTCTTCGGCTTCGGCGTTTTGCATTGCCACGCCGCAGCCTGCGGCCTTGATCATCGAGATGTCGTTGATGTTGTCGCCGAAAGAAACCGAGTCGGCGATATCGATGCCCAGGTACCCGCACAGCCATGTTAGGGCACCGCCCTTAGTTGCCGTGAGGTCGGAGAGCTCGATGTTATTGGGGGCGGAGCGCACGATGGCGAGCGTGGGGTCCTGTGCATAGACGGCCTTGAGCTCGGCGGCGTCGCGCTCGTTTTTCCAGTAGATGGTGATGCGTTCAAAATCGTCATGCGTGGCGATGAACTCTTCGCAGGGCTCGTCGTAGGGCGTGCGATTGCTTTGGAGCGACTCGAGGGTGGAGAGTACGCCGGCGAATTCGGCTAGGCGATCGTAGCGGGCTCGCTCGGCATAGCAGGCACCGTTGGAGAAGATGTCGAACGTGATGTCGCGATAGCCGCGTGCCACCTCGTAGATATCGAGCACATGCTGACGCGTGAGATGCACGGCGTGGATTTGCGTTTGCGTTTGCAGGTCCACGACCGAGGCGCCGTTCGAGGCGACGACGTAGCGTACGGAAGGATGTGCCAGAAGCTCTGCCGGCACGCCGTTGAAGGCGCGCGCCGTGCAGGGGACAAATTGCATGCCGGCATCATGAATCGCATCGAGCGCGGTCCAGGTTTCGGGCGTGATGCGCTTGTCGGTGGTGAGCAGCGTTCCGTCCATATCGGAGAAGAAGATCATGGGGGCCTTTCGGAGGAGCGGGAGGGTAGGTGCCTATCGGCGCTCGTCGATAGGCAGGTAGGTGACATCGTCCAAGACCGACTGATAGCCGGGGCGGATGATGCGGTGCGCGCAGAAGAGCTCTTCCATGCGATGTGCGGCCCAACCCGCCATGCGCGAAACGGCGAACATCGGCGTGAAGAGCGCCTCGGGGATGCCGAGCATCGAGTAGATGAAGCCGGTGTACAGGTCGATGTTGGCGCAGATGGGCTTGGTGATGCCGCAGACGTCGCGCATGAGCTGCGGGGCGAGATTCTCGATACGCTCGATAAGCGCGAACTCGTCACCCAGACCCTTTTGCTGGGCAAGGCCGCGCGCATAGGTGCGGCAGAGCTCGGCGCGCGGGTCGGAAAGCGTGTAGACGGCGTGGCCCATGCCGTAGATGAGGCCGGAGCCGTCAAAGGCCTCGCGCTTGAGGATGCGCGTGAGGTACGCGGCAAGCTCGTCTTCGTTTTCCCAGTTCGAAACGTGCTTGCGAATGTCCTCGTGCATGGCAACGACCTTGGCGTTCGCTCCGCCATGGCGCGGGCCCTTGAGGGAACCGATTGCAGCGGCGTAGGCAGAGTACGGGTCGGTTGCCGAAGACGAGAGCACGCGGCAGGCGAACGTCGAGTTGTTACCGCCGCCGTGCTCGGCGTGCAGCATCATCATGACGTCGAGCAGCATGGCCTCGTCATGGGTGAAATCGTCTCCGCCGCGCAGGACCTGCAAGACGCTCTCGGCGGTGGAGAGGCCGGGAGAGGGCTGGGGAATCTGCGGCATGCGGCCCTCGCGCTGGGCGACGCGCGCCATATGTGCGAGCGCGGCGATGCGCGGCAGACGTGCAATCATGGACATGGCCACGTCGATCTCGTGCTCGGGCGAGATTTCGTCGGGCTCGGCGTCAAAGCGATACAGGAGCAGCACGGCGCGCGCCAGCGTGTTCATGATGCTCTTGGAAGGCGTGGTGAGCGGGAACTCGTGGATATAGTCGCCGGAAAGGTGGCGGAAGGCGCGCAGGCGCTCGCAGAAGCCCTCGAGTTCCTCCTTGTTGGGGAGGGAGCCGGTGAGCAGCAGGTAGGCGACCTCTTCATAGCCGAAGCGGTCTTCTGCCTGGGCGTGGTTCACCAGGTCGTCGATGCTGTAGCCGCGCAGGCTCAGGCGGCCCTGATCGGGGACGACCTGTCCGTCGACCCTGTTGTAGCCATGCACATCGGAGATGCGCGTAAGGCCGGCGACGACGCCGGAACCATCGGCATTGCGCAGGCCGCGCTTGACGTTGTGCTGCTCGAAGAGCGACTCGTCGTAAGGAGCATTGGGAAAACCGTGGTACAGGCGCTCGCTTTCTTCGTCGATCTGGCGGCTCGCTTCGTAGTCGAGTACCAGGCGGCTCAGATAGTCGTCAAAGCGGTAATAGATCTTTTGAGCGTCGTATGCCACGGCGGGCTCCTTTCGCAAGGCGCTTTAGTTTGTCGTTGGATGCCGCTGGGTTTAGAGGCGGTACATGAAGTTGAAGACGTCCTCGCGCTGGATGTTCACGCTTACGCCGGAGAGCTCGCCTGCCTGGGAGAGGGCCTCCTGCAGCTCGGTGAAGTCGAGCGTGGACTCGGAGCGGTCGGCAAGCATGGTCATGGTGAAGATGCCCTCGAGGATGGACTGCGTGATGTCGCGGATGTCGACGTTGGCCTCGCCCAGAACGCGGGTGACGCCGGCGACGATGCCGGGGCGGTTCTTGCCCAAAACGGTGATGACGATGCGGCTGGAGGCGGTCTCGGCCATGAGAGTCCCTTCGACGTGTGCGCAGAGTACGGCGCCGCGCACAGAGATAACAATACTCACCATTGTAGATGTACCGGTGCGCTTTGCGCGTGCCATTCATGGGGGTAACACGGCGGAAACCGGAAGGGGGCGCTGTGCATGCTGGCGTCGTGCCTCGTGCGGGTTTGGCATGGTGCTTTTGTGGGTATGGCGAGGGCGATTGCGTCTGTGCTATCCTAGGCAGGCTGTCTTGTCTTGGTCGGAAACCAAGACACCCCTAGCCCTGGTCGGAAACCAGGGCGCGATTCCAGAGGAGCCCTGCCATGAAGCAAGGAATTCATCCGGAGTACGTCGAGTGCACCGTCCGCTGCAGCTGCGGCAACGTGTTCAAGACCCGCTCCACCAAGTCTGAGATCACCGTCGAGCTCTGCAACGAGTGCCACCCGTTCTACACCGGCCAGCAGAAGTTCGTCGACACCGGTGGACGCGTCCAGCGCTTCGCCGACAAGTTCGGTGGCGCCGCCGCTGCTCAGCTCAAGAAGGCTGAGGAGGCTAAGGCCGCTAAGGCCGCCAAGGCTGCTGAGGCCGAGGCCGCTCGCAAGGCCGCCGCTGAGGCTAAGGCTGCCGAGAAGGCCAAGCGCGCTGAGAAGTTCGCTGCTGAGGCTGCCAAGAAGGCCGCTGAGGCTCCGGCCGAGGAGGCCGCTGCTGAGGCCGAGACCACCGAGGCTGCTGAGTAGCATTTGCTGCTTGCAACAAAGCGTGCGCGTAAGGGCTGCGATCCTATGGGTCGCAGCCCTTTTTCTGTTTCTATCGGAATGGCTTCGGTTTCAGGACGTCTGGGGGTCTTACCGGGTTGTCGTGTTCTATGGCATTGTGAATTGCCCCATGCGGATGAGGGCGATGGCCGGCCGGGTGACGACTGATGGCTGATGAGTGGCGGCTTTTCGAACTTTTTTAAACGAGTGGCGGTTTTTGAAACGCCTTGGGGCCGAAATCGATGGTCTGCTGCACGATTAACCGCCGCTCATTTCGAAATGAGTGATTTGCCGCCACTCGTTTTAATAGGGTGCACGCGAGGGGCCGGGAGCGGTCGTCGATTTGGGGCATCGGGTTGCTGTTCCGCCGTCGAGATGAGAAGGATTTGTCCGATAATAATTAACAAGATGGAAAAGTCTGTCCCTATACGTTGGGCGGCATCGAGCGAAAGGAGCACATCGTGCAGTGCAAGATCCTTGGGGGAACCTTCCCGGTTGTTACGTGCAATCTTGCTGACGGTGAGTCGATGATCACCGAGAGCGGCGCCATGGTTTGGATGACCCCCAACATGGAGATGTCCACCACAGGCGGCGGACTTGGCAAGATGTTTTCAAAGGCGGTCTCGGGCGAAAGCATGTTTCAAAACATCTGGACCGCGCACGGCAACGCCATGATCACGTTTGGCTCGTGCTTCCCGGGCCGTATCGTTCCGATCGAGATCGGTCCTAACAAAAGCTGGGTTTTGCAGAAGCGTTCGTTCCTTGCTGCCGAGAGAGGCGTCGAGCTGAGCGTTCATTTCAATAGGAAGGCAAAGACCGGCATTTTTGGCGGCGAGGGTTTCATCATGCAAAAGCTTACGGGCAACGGCATCGCTTTTGCCGAGATCGACGGCGACCTTGTTGAATATCAGCTTGCCCCGGGGCAGCAGATGATTGTCGACACCGGCAACGTTGCCGGCTTCGAAGAGACGGTCCAAATCGATGCTCAGATGGTCAAGGGCGCCAAGAACATCGTCTTTGGTGGCGAGGGCCTGTTCAACACCGTGCTCACGGGCCCGGGCCGTATCTGGTTGCAGACGATGCCCGTCACCAACCTGGCCTCGGCCATCGCGCCGATGGTCTCTAACGGCAACTAAGAATAGGCGCGAGGCAAGCCGTTGCGGGTTTGCCTCGCGCTGACGTTCCGCCTATTGCTTGGGTGCGCGCTCCTTGGCCGAGAACGTGTCGACATCGATGCGAAAGATCGCCACGCGCGCGACCGCCTCGGGCGTGAAGGTAGGGGAGGGCATATCGGGCGCCGCGTGCTCCATGATGAGGTGAAGAGCGCGTTCCTTTTCTGCCGGATCCTCGACCGGAAACACGATGCCCGAACCCATGATGGAGCGGTATGAACGCGAGTACGCGCAGGCAAACGTGCCCGTGATGTTGCCACGGTCCTCTTCGAGCTCAATCGCCACACGAACGCCATCGGTTCCGCCCGCGCAAAATGCCTCGGCTTTGCGGCCCTCTTGCGCCGAGTGCAGGTAGAGCGAAAGCCTCTGCGCTCCGCTCTTATCGCGGCTCCACTCGTAGCCGTAGCTCACGGGAACGATAAACATGCCGTCGTCGTCCATGGCGCCGATGTGCAGCACTTGGGCGGAATCTACGATGTCCTTGATCGCATCGGCATCTGTCACCTGACGCTTGATGAGCCTCATCGGTCGCATGTTGTCTCCCCGGGTCGTGGCTTGCGCGTCCCATGATACGCCAGCGGTCGCTTTACGCCGCCGAGCGTGGTTTATACGTGGGGGAGCAATATATGACTCCGCTGGGGTGCATATGTAGCTAAAGTAGACTGAACTGTGTATTCATCGAGCCCGGCCGGCCCGATTAAGTAAAGGACACCATCTATGGGATTCATGTCTAAGCTGCTCTCGTTCGGTTCCGATAAAGACGTCAAGCGCTACGAGAAGATCGTGGATAAGATCAACGGTCTCGAGCCCGACTTCGTCAAGATGACCGACGAGGAGCTGGCGGGCCAGACGGCTAAGTTCCGCGAGCGTTACGAGGCTGGCGAGACGCTCGACGCACTTCTGCCCGAGGCGTTCGCCACCGTTCGCGAAGCTTCCAAGCGCACGCTTGGCATGCGTCATTTTGACGTTCAGCTCATCGGTGCCATGGCCCTGCATGAGGGTATGATCGCCGAGATGAAGACCGGCGAAGGTAAAACGCTTGTCTCCACGCTCGCCGGCTACCTCAACGCCATTCCCGCCAAGGGCGTCCACATCGTCACCGTCAACGATTACCTGGCAAAGCGCGACTCCGAGTGGATGGGCAAGATCTACCGTTTCTTGGGCATGACCGTGGGCCTGCTGCAAAACGGTATGCCGCTCGAGGACAAGCTCCCCGCGTACGCCGCCGACGTCACCTATGGCACCAACTCCGAGTTCGGCTTTGATTACCTGCGCGACAACATGGTGGTGCGCGCCGGCCAGCGCGTGCAGCGCGGCCATGCCTACGCCATCGTCGACGAGGTCGACTCCATCCTGATCGATGAGGCTCGTACGCCCCTTATCATCTCGGGCGCCGGCACCAAGTCTGCAAGCACCTACAAGGACTTCGCCCGTGCCGTGCGCGGTCTGGAGCGCGGCGAGGAGGTCCAGCACGACATGCTGGCGGCTACCGAGCCCCAGGAGGAGACCGGCGACTACGTGATGGACGAGGCCAAGCATACCATCGCGGCCACCGAGCGCGGCCTGAAGAAGATCGAGCAGCGCCTGGGCATCGAGGACATCTACGGCGACCTTTCCGGCCAGCTGGTCAACCACCTGCAGCAGGCGCTCAAGGCCCAGTACATGTTCCACCGCGACAAGCAGTACGTCGTGCAAAACGGCGAGGTCAAGATCGTCGACGAGTTCACCGGTCGCATCATGGAGGGCCGTCGCTACTCCGAGGGCCTGCACCAGGCTATCGAGGCCAAAGAGGGCGTGCTCGTGCGTGAGGAGAACCAGACGCTCGCCACTATCACCCTGCAAAACTACTTCCGCCTGTACGACAAGCTCTCCGGTATGACCGGTACCGCTCTGACCGAGGATGCCGAGTTCCGCGAGATCTATAAGCTTCCCGTTCAGGTGATTCCCTCCAACAAGCCCGTTATCCGCGTGGACCACGAGGATCTGGTCTACCGCACCATCGAGGCTAAGTTCAACGCCGTTGCCGACGACGTCGAGGCCCGTCACGCCAAGGGCCAGCCCGTGCTGGTGGGCACCGTGTCCATCGAGAGCTCCGAGAAGCTCTCCCGCCTGCTCGACAGCCGCGGTATCAAGCACGCCATCCTCAACGCTAAATTCCACGAGCACGAGGCCCATATCGTTGCCCAGGCGGGCCGCTACGGCGCCGTGACCATCGCCACCAACATGGCCGGCCGCGGTACCGACATCCTGCTTGGCGGCAATCCCGACGAGCTTGCGCGCGAGACGCTCGCCAACGCAGGCATCGAGATGGCCGACGCCACCCTCGAGCAGCTCGAGAGCGCACGCGAGCAGGCCGTTGCCACCTGCAAGGCCGAGCGCGAGCGCGTTCTTGCCGCCGGCGGCCTGACCGTCATCGGCACCGAGCGCCATGAGTCCCGTCGTATCGACAATCAGCTGCGCGGCCGTTCCGGCCGTCAGGGCGATCCGGGCGAGACGCAGTTCTACCTCTCGCTCGAGGACGACCTCATGCGCCTGTTTGGCGGCGACAAGATGGACCGCATCTCCAACATGATGCTTTCGGCGGATATGCCCGACGACATGCCCATCCAGCACAAGTTTGTTTCCAAGGCCGTGGAGAGCGCCCAGCGCAAGGTTGAGAACATCAACTTCTCCATGCGTAAGAACGTCCTTGAGTACGACGACGTCATGAATAAGCAGCGCCAGGTTATCTACGGCGAGCGCAACATGATTCTGGACGGCAAGGACCTTACCGACCACGTTTCGGACGTCATCAAGGACACCGTGGCCCGCTGCGTGCAGGAGTTCTGCGCCACCGATAGCCATGAGGGCGAGCGCGACCTCGAGGGTCTGCACAAGTGGCTTGTGGAGCTCACGGGCAACCTCGATGCTCCCGATTTCACCGACGAGGCATACGATAAACTCAACGCCGAAGTCCTCGCATATGTTCAGCAGTGCTACGACGCCAAAGCCGAGCGCCTGGGCGACGACCTCATGCGCGAGCTCAACTGCCAGGTCATGCTGCGCGTGATCGACACCCGCTGGATGAACTACCTGCAGGAGATGGACTACCTCAAGACCGGTATCGGCCTGCGCGGCTTTGGTCAGCGCGACCCGCTGGTCGAGTACAAGTCCGAGGCCTTTGCCGCCTTCCAGACGCTTGTCGACACCATGTACGAGGATTACCTGCGTACCGTCCTGCGCATCGAGATCAAGAACGCTCCCGCGCCCGCGCATGAGCCGTCTGCCGATCTTGAGGGCGCCCAGTACTCCGGCCCTGCCGAGGTCGATGGCGACGACGCCTCCGCAACAGTGCGCCGTGAGGCCGCTGCCCGCGCCCGCACCGCCGTTACGGGAGGTTCCGGTGCGGCCAACTCCTTTGGACACGTGCAGACCTACCGCAAGGACGAGTCTGACGACCCGTACATCAACGTGGGCCGCAACGAGCCGTGCCCCTGCGGCTCGGGCAAGAAGTTCAAGAACTGCCATGGTAGGAACCGATAAGTGTCAACCGAGATCATGACGACCTCGACCGAGGCCCTGGACACACTGAGTGCGCGCCTGGCCGAGGTCGAGGCCTATCTTCATTTAGATGAGAAGCGCGCCCGCGTGGCGGAGCTCGAGGCGAAAAGCGCCGAGGCCGGTTTTTGGGATAACCCTGATGCCGCCCGCGCGTTGATGGCCGAGCTTTCCGGCTGCAAAGAGGATATCCAGGCCGTGACGGATGCACGCGAGGGAATCTCCGATGCGCGCGCCGCACTCGAGCTTGCCGACGAGATGGGCGGTGACGAGGAGTTGCTGGCCGAAGCGGCGTCTACGGCGCAGAGCCTTGAGCGCAAGATCGACGAGATGGAGCTTTCCAGCTGGTTTACCGGTGAGTTCGATCACGGCAACGCGATCCTTACCATTAAGCCCGGACAGGGTGGCCTTGAGGCTCAGGACTGGACCTTCATGCTCTTCAAGATGTACATGAAGTACTGCTCCCGCCGTGGCTGGAAGGTGACGGTCAACGACTGTCCCGCGGCCGAGGTTATCGGCATCGACCGTGCCACCATCACCGTCGAAGGCAAGAATGCCTTCGGTATGCTGCGCGCCGAGGCGGGCGTGCATCGTTTGGTACGCATTTCGCCTACGGATGACAAGAAGCGCCGCCAGACTACGTTTGCGGGCGTGGAAGTTATCCCGGTGCTTCCCGACGACATCGAGGTCGAGGTCGATCCCGGCGACATCCGCGTGGACGTGTACCATGCGAGCGGCCCCGGCGGCCAGGGCGTCAACACCACCGACTCCGCCGTGCGCGTGACGCATATCCCTACCGGCATCGTGGTCACCTGTCAAAACGAGCGCAGCCAGATCCAGAACAAGGCCGCGTGCATGCAGATCCTCAAGGCGCGCCTCTACGAGCTGGAGCTGCAAAAGCGCGAGGAGGCTCTCGACGAGATTCGCGGGCCCAAGCATACGATCGGCTTCGGCAACCAGATTCGAAGCTATGTGCTCTATCCGTATCAAATGGTCAAGGATCTGCGCACGGGCGTGGAGACGGGCAACCCCGACGCCGTTTTGGAAGACGGCGACCTCGATCCGTTCGTCTTCGGCTATCACCGTTGGGCGACGGGCAATGCCGAGGGACCGTCTGCGCAGGATGCTTTGCTGGACGAATAGCCTACGCTTGCGGATGGGCCGGTTCTCGCGCCGGGCTTCGTCCGCTACAATCGGATACGCTGATACCTAAGGGGACGCGCCGTGAACGTTGCGGTGCGTCCTTTCTCATGAGGAGGAACCGTGGCGCATCGTTTGGATATCAAGCGCATCATCCAGTCGAATTTCGTTCGCGACCTGCCGATGATCGTGCTCGGTTGCGCTATCGCGGCGTTCGCGACCGATATGTTCATGATCCCCAACGGCCTTGCGGCCGGTGGCGTTACGGGCGTGGCGACGATCATACAGGAGCTCGGTGCCCGTAACGGCCTGACGCTTCCCGTCGGTATGCAGACCATCGTGATCAACGCTGTGCTGCTGCTTGCCGTGGCGCGTGCGGGAGGTTTGCTCTACGTTATCCAAACGGTGACGGGATTTGTCTTGCTCGGCGTGTTCACTGACTTATTCGCCCCCTTTGTTACGCCGCTTGGTGGGGAAGAGCTGATGCTTTCCGCCTTGTGGGGTGCGATCGCCTGCGGTTTGGGCTATGGCTTGGTGCTGCGTTGCGGCTCCAACACCGGCGGCTCCGACACGATCGGTCAGATTATTTCGCGCAAGACGTCGCTGCCGGTGGGCGCCACCACGATGGTGATCGACGTCACCGTCTGCGCGCTTTCCATCCCGGTGTTCTCGCTCGTCAACGCCCTTTATGCCGCGCTCGCCATGGTGCTTATGGGCATCGTGGTCGACGCCGTGGTCGATGGCGGCAACAAGCGCCGCATGGCCTTCATCATCTCCGATAAGTTTCCCGATATCGCGGCCGATATCCTGTACGGTCTGGGTCGCGGCTGCACCAAGCTGCGCGCAACGGGCATGTGGAGCGGTAGCGACAAGCCTGTGCTCATGGTGATCCTCGAGCGTCGCGAGCTTTCGCCCCTCAAGGCCATCGTGGCGGAGCGCGACCGCGATGCCATCGTCATCATCTCCGACGTTACCGAGGCGTTTGGCGAGGGCTTCAAAGAGTTGGGTGCATGATGCGGCGGCGGGCATGTGGTGCCCGCCGCCGTCTTCATATCGTGAAAAAACGTTTGCGCCCATTGGCCGATTGATGACCCCGTAGCGCGGTTGTGCCCGGCAATGGGGGGCGCTTGGTTCATAATGGGAAAACGTACGTGTCGCTTTGCGAACCAAGGCGGTGCGGACGAGTTTGCAACCGACGACACAACGTGCGAAAGGAAGGCACCATGAGCGATGAAGAGCTCAAGCACCTTGCCAACGAAGTGAGGAAGGGAATCGTCACCGGTGTCCATGCGGCGAAGTCGGGACATCCCGGCGGCTCGCTTGGAGCTGCGGAGATCATGACCTACCTGTACTTTGAGGAGATGAATATCGACCCGGCCGATCCGCGCCGCGCCGACCGCGATCGCTTTGTGCTCTCCAAGGGCCACTGCGCGCCCGCTCTCTACGCCGTGCTCGCCGAGCGCGGTTACTTCCCCAAGGAGGACCTGCTTGCGCTTCGTCATATCGGCAGCCACCTGCAGGGTCATCCCAATATGAACGACACCCCGGGTGTGGACATGTCCACCGGTTCGCTCGGCCAGGGCATCTCTGCTGCCGTGGGTATGGCGCTTGCCGCCAAGCACTGGGGCGACACCTATCGCACCTATGCCCTTCTGGGCGACGGCGAGGTCGAAGAGGGTCAGGTGTGGGAGGCCGCCATGTTCGCGGGCAACCATGCACTCGACAACCTCTGCGTGATCGTCGACCACAACGGCCTGCAGATCGACGGCACCATCGAGGAAGTCAACTCCGCGATGCCCATCGCCGATAAGTTCCGCGCCTTCAAGTTCCATGTGATCGAAGTTGCCGACGGCAACGATTTCGCGCAGCTCCGTGCGGCATTCGCCGAGGCCCGCGAGACCCATGGCGTCCCTACGTGCATCGTGTGCGAGACCGTCAAGGGCAAGGGCGTCTCCTTCATGGAGGACCAGGTTGGCTGGCACGGCAAGGCTCCCAACGACGAACAGTACGCTCAGGCCATGGCCGAGCTCGACGCTCATGACAAGGAGGGCGAATAATGGCAGACGTGAAGAAAATCGCCACGCGCGCGAGCTATGGTGAGGCCCTGGTCGAGCTGGGCGCTGAGCACGATGACTTCGTCGTATTCGATGCCGACCTGGCCGCAGCCACTCAGACCGCCAAGTTCAAGGCGGCCTATCCCGATCGCTTCTTCGACGCCGGTATCGCCGAGTCCAATCTGATGGGCATGGCCGCGGGCGTCGCCACCACCGACCGCGTTGCTTTTGCGAGCACCTTTGCCATGTTCGCTGCCGGCCGCGCCTTCGAGCAGGTTCGCAACTCCATCGGCTACCCGCATCTCAACGTCAAGATCGGCGCCACGCACGCCGGCATCTCGGTGGGCGAGGACGGCGCCACGCACCAGTGCAACGAGGACATCGCCCTTATGCGCGTGATTCCGGGCATGACCGTGATCGTGCCTGCCGATGATGTCGAGGCAAAGGCCTGCGTGCGCGCGGCCTATGAGCTCGACGGCCCCGTTTACATGCGCTTTGGCCGCCTTGCCGCCCCCGTCATCAACGACCCGGATACCTATGAGTTCGAGCTGGGTCGCGGCATCCTTATGCGCAAGGGCTCCGACGTGACCATCGTCGCTTGCGGTCTGATGGTCTCTGCCGCCCTTGAGGCCGCCGAGGCCCTTGCCGAGCGCGGCATCGACGCCGAGGTCATCAACATCCACACCATCAAGCCCATCGATGCCGACATCATCTTGAAGAGTGCCGAGAAGACCGGCCGTGTGGTGACGGTTGAGGAGCATTCCGTGATCGGCGGCCTGGGTGACGCCGTGGCCGACGTCTTGGTCCAGAACCATCCGGTTCCCATGAAGAAGATCGGCGTGGAGGATGTCTTTGGATACTCCGGCCCTGCGCTCGACCTGCTCCATGAGTTCGGTCTCGATGCCGAGGGCATCACCGAGAAGGTCGCCGCCTTCATGGCATAGCTATTGATCGAGCCCTTTCGCCTAACGGCTTGATGCGCCCCGTTCGCCTTCACGGCGGGCGGGGCCTTTTGATGGCGTGCCCCCCGGCTGCACGTTCGTGCATATGGCGTGCAAACATATGCCACTTTGATGACGTCCCGGCTGTCTTGCTACAATAGATAAGCTCATGTAGATTAAACGCACGACGTAAAGGAGCTTTTGTGGGTAACCACTTCCGTAAGCCCGGAGACGGGCAAGCGGCGCCGAAGGTCGAGGACCCTCGGTTGTCGGTTGTCTCGGCAGACGATATCGTCGCTCCGGAAGACACGGGTCTAGAACCCGTAACCGATCCCTTTGCATACACGCCTGCGCCCGAC
Organism: uncultured Collinsella sp.; assembly: GCA_934654625.1. GTDB lineage: Bacteria > Actinomycetota > Coriobacteriia > Coriobacteriales > Coriobacteriaceae > Collinsella. The sequence continues at coordinate 21,821 of CAKUGM010000003.1, forward strand.
GTGACCGCTCCGGTGGTTCCGTTCGATGCGGTCGACTCCACCGGCGATATCGCAATGCCGTCCGTGGATGCCGATATGGACCCGCAGGTCACGCAGCCCGGACTGCTTAACATCCCCTCGCCGACAGACCCTGTCGCCCCGTCTTCCACGGGCGCCTTCATGACCTCTGCCGGCGCGGTCGATCCTACGTCCACGGACGTGTCCGAGCAGCGCCAGGTCGCCTCGCTCGATGCCGCCTTGCAGAATCCGGACTTCACGTCCGTTTTCGCCCCGCAGGGCGATTCCCGCAGAAAGATGGCGCGCGACGCCGGCGTCGAGCCCGTCATCTTGCTGGAGCATCTCACCAAGGTGTACGCCGCACAGCCCAATAAGCCCGCGTTGGACGACGTCAACATCGAGATCTATCCCGGTGAGTTCGTCTTCCTCGTCGGCCACTCCGGCTCCGGCAAGACTACCTTGCTCTCCACCTTGATGCGCGACGTCAAGCCCACGTCTGGCCGCGTGCTTGTAGCCGGTCAGGATCTGATGCGCATCAAGAACCGCAAGGTCCCGTTCCTCCGCCGTCAGATCGGTGCCGTCTTCCAGGACTTCAAGCTCCTGCCCAACAAGACCGCCTACGAGAACGTCGCTTTTGCCCTCGAGTGCATCGGCAAACCCCGTGGCGTCATCCGCAGCCAGGTTCCCGAGGTGCTGCGCCTTGTTGGCCTGGCGGACCAGATGGACTCCATGCCCGACCAGCTCTCCGGTGGCGAGCAGCAGCGCGTTGCCGTTGCCCGCGCTATGGTCAACCGCCCGCCGCTTCTGATCTGCGACGAGCCTACCGGTAACCTCGACCCGGCCATTTCGCTCGGCATCATGAAGCTGCTCGAGCGCATCAACCGCACGGGCACCACGGTTATCGTGGCTACGCACGACCGCGCTATGGTCGATTCCATGCGCCGTCGCGTTATCGCACTCGAGGCCGGCCATGTCATTCGCGACCAGGAGAGGGGAGGTTACGGCAACTATGGCGCCTAGCAATCTGGGTTATTCCATTAAAGAGGCCAACAGGCACTTCTTCCGCAACTGGACCACTTCTCTGGGTGCGGTCATCACCATCTTCCTGTCGCTGTTCATCATCGGCCTGTTCGTCGTGGGTTCCGCGATGGTCAACGCCGCAATCGGTACGGTAGAGCAGGAAGTCACCATCAACGCGTTCATTTCGGATGGCGCGAGCGACGAGGACATCGAGGCGTTCGAGACCGAGCTTAAGAGCTGGGATAACGTCAAGAACGTGACCTTCAAGACCAAAGAGGACGCTCTTGCCGACTACAAGAGCAGGGTGTCCAACAACGCCGATGCCACCATGTCGGCGCTCGACGGTGAAAATCCGCTGCCGCGCTCTTTCGTGATCGAGATGGAGGATCCCTCGCAGGTCGCCTCCACTGCCACGAAGATCAAACAGGACGCGAACTTCCGCAAGATCGTCGATGACGATAACACCGAGGTCGACGACAAGGACGCCGACGTCGAAGCGAGCGTGCTGTATGGCCAGGAGGAAGTCAGCCGCCTGTTCCAGGTGACGAACTACATCCGCGTCGCCGCTATCGTGGTCGTGGCGCTCCTCACCTTCATCGCCTTCATCTTCATCAACAACACGATTCGCCTCTCGATCACCGCGCGCCGTCGTGAGATCGCGATCATGCGTCTCGTGGGTGCTTCGAACGGTTTCATTCGCGGGCCGTTTATCACCGAGGGCGTCCTGCAGGCTCTACTGGGCTCTGCGCTCGCTATCGGCGTACTGGAGATCATCCGCAATGTGGGCATTCCCGCGCTGCAGAACAGCGTGAAGTTCCTTACCTTTGCGGTGCCTATCCAGATGTTCTTGGCCACCTATGTCGCGCTGCTTATCATCGGCGTGGTTATTGGCCTGTTTGGTTCTGCCATCGCCATGAGGCGCTACCTCAAGGTATAGCTTGAGGACCCAAAAGGGTACACGATAGGGGCGGGTCGCGTATGTGCGGCCCGCCCTTTGCTGTTTGTTATGAATCGATGATCGGAGGCCCGCTATGGGGCGTAAGCATAAAACGAACGCGCATCGCTCGCCCGTGCGCTCGCGTCGCGTGGCGGGATTGCTGGGCACGGTGCATCTGACAGGAGGCGTGGCCACGGTAGAGACGGCGGAGGGCGTATTCCGCCTTACCGAGCGCGGCATGCGCGAGGCCATGCCGGGCGATACCGTGACGGTGAGCTTGCATCGCGGCCCGGGCGGCGAGCGCCGTGCGCAGGTTGAATCGGTGGAGGAGCGCTCCCAGACCGTGGTGGTGGGCACCTATCATCAGGCGGGCCCGTTGGGCGTGGTGCGCCCCTTGGATAAACGCGCCAAGCAGGATTTCTTCGTGCCCCCGCGCGACCGTTCTCCCGAGCGCCTAAACGTCGCCGATGGTGATCTTGTTGCCGCGCGCATTGTGAGCTACCCCACACGCATGGAGTCGGGTGTGGTGACGATCGAGCGCCGTATCGGGGGCAAGGACGCCCCGGACGCGGGCATTCAGACTGTTATGGCGCGCTATGACCTGGCCGATGGCTACGCGCCCGCAGCGCTCGCGGAAGCTGAGACGTTGGAGCTCGATGTTGAATCGGCTCTTCAAGATCCGCTGCGACGCGATATTCGCGATCGCTTCCTGCTGACCATCGACCCCGTGGATGCGCGCGACTTCGATGACGCCATCTCCGTTGAGCGCACGCCTGCGGGTGGGTGGAAGCTCGGCGTGCATATCGCCGACGTGTCGCATTACGTGGCATGGGAGAGCTCTATCGACCTTGAGGCCCGCATGCGCTCCACGAGTGTCTATCTTGCCGACCGCGTGCTTCCCATGCTGCCCGAGCGCCTTTCAAACGGTCTGTGCTCCCTGCGGCCTCACGAGGACCGCCTTGCCTTTACGGTGGATATCGAGCTCGATGCGCGCGGCCGCGTGGTGTCGAGCCGTGCGTATCCGAGCGCGATTCAGTCGCGCGTGCGTCTTGATTACGATGCGGCCGATTACCTGCTGCGTGCAGAAGCGGACGATACCGGCGACCGGGATGTTGACCAAGCATGCGTGGAGCGTGCCGAGCGGGCGCGCGAGGACGCCGCCGCTTGTGGGGTCGATGTCGTTGCTTTTCTGCGTGATGCCGATGAACTTGCACGTGCGCGCTGGGCAATCAGGCGTCGACGCGGGTCTATCGACTTCGAATCCACCGAGGTCCATGTGGTTCTCGATAACGAAGGCGTGCCGCTGCGCATCGATGTGCGCCGTCGCACGCCGGCGACGTCGCTCGTGGAGGAGGCCATGCTTCTTGCCAATGAATGCGTGGCAAGAAAGCTCGTGGCAGCAGGCGCGCCCGCTGCCTTCCGCGTGCATGAAGATCCCTCGCCTGACGAGTTGACGGCTGCGGCAGAGGTTCTTATCGAGGCGCAGGCGATTGACCGCCAAGAGGCGTTGGGCATCATGACCGGTGACTCCTATGCTATCGAGGGCGTGCTGGAGCGCAGCACCCAGACCTCCCAGGCGCCCATGGTGAACGTCTTGCTTTTGCGTGCCATGCAGCGAGCGGTGTATCGCCCGCACAACCTGGGGCACTATGCTCTGAGTGCCGAGGCGTATTGCCACTTCACAAGCCCCATTCGTCGCTATCCCGACCTGCTCGTGCACCGTGCCCTCAAGATGCTCCTCGCGCGTGAGCGACTGGGGGCTCGCGTGTGGCGCGAGCGAGCGCCACGCCTGGTGGGTACGGGTGCACAGGATATGGAGCATATCTTGCCGGCGCTTTGTCGAGAGGCATCTTCGCGCGAGCGCATCGCCGATGCTGCGGCGCGTGATTCGCAAAAGGTGAAGGTCGCCCAGTACTATGCCGAGCGTATAGGAGAGCGCATGGCCGCGACCGTTACCTGGATCGACCAGATGGGTGCGTTCGTGCGCGTGGACGAGACCGCGGCGGAAGGCCTGGTGCGCATGAGCGCACTGGGCGGCAACGAGTGGTGGGACTTCGATGAACGTCGCCTCACCCTTACCGGTACGTCTTCGGGCGAGGTCATCTCGCTTGGTCGACGGGCAATCGTGGAGGTTGTGGGCACCGATTGCATGCGCGGGCACCTCGACTTCAAGCTGATACACACCTTGAGCATTTAGGCTACACTGAGAAGCCGAACCGAGATTCAGGAGGACATGTGGAAACGCCGATTTCCGAACAAGATATCGAGTACGCCGAGACCTATCTGGCGGCAGGCGACATTTCTACGGCATCGCAGATGCTCGAGCGTTATCTGGAGCTCGCTGAGGAGTACATTGCCGAGGAGTGCCAGGCAACGGACGAGGTGCAGTACTTCAGCTTCCAGGATCCTTTCGAGCGCCTATGCTATGCACGCGTCGAGCGCGATCCGCGCCGTATCATTGCGGCGCCCGCCCCGTTCGATCGCCTGTATTCCGACGTGGCATACGTGTGCATCCAACAGCAGGATTACGAGCGCGCGCGCGATGCACTTATCCAGGCGGTGCGCTGGAACCCCATGAACTGCAAGTATCGTTTGGACCTGGCGGAGATCTTCCGTGCCCTGGGCGATATCCAGGAGTGGGCGGCGCTTTCCAATTCCGTGCTTGAGCGTGCGTCCGATGGTCGCGTTGCCGCTCGTGCATATTCCAACTTGGGTCAGCTCTTTATCGATCAGGACAACGCCGTTGCCGCCTCCGGCTGCGCGCGTCTGGCCGTGCGCCTGGCTCCCGCCGATGCTCGCACGGTGGCCTTGATGGACCGTCTGGCCAAGGAACATCCCGAGGTCGCCCAGGATTCTGACGAACATGTGCTGGGAGAGCTTTCGATCCAGGGCATCCCCACGAGCCCTTCTCCCGATGTTGCCATCTGTTTGCTCATTTGCGCGTCCGACGCCGCCACGGCGGGCGATCGTGCAAAGGCCGCCGAGTACACGGCGCGCGCAAACGGGCTTATTGGCAAGGAGGCCTGCTCTGCGCTGATCAAGATGATTCGCGAGGCAGATAGCGAGGGTGGCGCCGATGCCCAGTAAGAAGGAACACAAGCTCATCTCCAAAAACCGTTCGGCGCATCACGAGTATTTTATCGACGAGACTATCGAATGCGGTGTCGAACTCGCTGGTGCCGAGGTGAAGAGCATCCGCGAGCGCGCCTGCCAGATCACGGACACCTTTGCGATTATCCGCGGGGGAGAGTGCTGGCTCGTGGGCCTGCATATCCATCCCTACAGCAACGGTGGCGTGTGGAACCGCGACCCAGATCGTCGCAAGAAGCTCTTGCTCCATCGCAAGGAGATTGACTACCTGGATGGCAAGCTGCGCAACCGCGGTTACGCGCTGGTTCCGTTGGAGCTGTATTTTAACGATTCCGGTCGCGTGAAGCTGCTGCTTGGACTGGGACGCGGTAAGAAGCTCTATGACAAGCGCGAAGATATGGCCAAGCGTGATGTGCAGCGCGAAATCGACCGAGCCCTCAAAACACGCCTGCGGGGCTGAGGCACCGCATCTTGCCGTTCAATCGTCGCTTACGTACCTCGCGTACGCTGCGCTCCTCTTTCGCGGCAACCTGCGGCACCTCAGCCCCGCAGGTGCGCGGACGAGATGGGAACCGCACCGCGGCGCCAATCGTCGGGCGCCACACTTCAGCCACGCAGAGGATGTGGGCTGTATATTGCTTTCGATTACGGCTTCCTTTGGGAAGCCGTTTCTTTTTTCGCAATTGGCATAAAAGAACTTGTATTTAATAAATAGGAACTTATACTATTAATAAGTACACAGCCAGTTCTAGGGAGGACATCATGGCTGAAGAGAAGAAGACCTACAAGTTTGTCTGCACTGTTTGCGGTTACGAGGTTGAGGTCGATACGCCTGAGCTGCCGGAGGATTACGTGTGCCCGGTTTGCGGCGTGGGCCCCGATCAGTTTGAGCGCGTCGACGAGTAACATGCGCTAGATACATCCAACGTTCTCCAGCGCGGGGCGAGGTCCATCGGGTCTCGCCCCGCGTTCGTTTTTTGCGCGTGCGTTACGCATATGTTTCGAAACAGCAGGGAAACATCTTGGCAAACCTACCGCCGTAGTATGTAGCCCTCACGCAACATGAGAATACTATGCGTGTGTGATCGAGCTAGAAGCTATCGGGGAGGTAAACGATGCAGGAGCAGGGAAAACCCGCTGACCAGCACCATCAGGGACTGTATCGTCCTGAGTTTGAACACGATGCGTGCGGCATTGGCGCGCTCGCTAATCTTCATGGACAAAAGAGCCACCAGATTTTGGATGACGCTCTTTCGGTACTCGTCAATTTGGAGCACCGTGGCGGCACGGGCTTGGAGAAGAACACCGGCGACGGCGCCGGTATCCTCTTTCAGGTGCCGCATCATTTTTTCCGCAAAGAAGCGCAGAAGTGCGGCCAGATCTTGCCCGCCGAGGGCGATTACGGCGTGGCTATGCTCTTCTTCCCGCAGGACGAATGCGGTGTCGAAGATGCAGCCCGCGTATTTGAGGAGGGTTGCGCCGAGGCCGGCGTGCCGCTGCTGTTTTGGCGTCGCGTTCCCGTAGACCCGCATGATCTGGGCGAGACGGCCCGTGCCTGCATGCCCACGATCCTGCAGGCGTTCCTGGGCCGCCCCGAGGACGTGGAGGCTGGCGACGACTTCGAGCGCCGCCTGTACGTTTGCCGCCGTACCGTCGAGAAGCGCGCCGACGCCGAGTTCTCCCTGCAGGGCAAGATTTTCTACGTCTGCTCCATGAGCTCACGCACCGTGGTCTATAAGGGCATGCTCGTGGCCACGCAGATGCGCCGCTTCTTCACCGATCTTAACGACGCTGCAGTCAAGACGGCGGTGGCGCTCGTTCACTCCCGTTATTCCACCAACACCACGCCGAGCTGGGAGCGCGCGCACCCCAACCGCTACATCATCCATAACGGCGAGATCAACACCCTCAAGGGCAACGTCAATTGGATTCGCGCCCGCGAACCGAACCTCTACTCGCCGGTGCTCCAGCACGACCTCGAGCGCGTGCTGCCCATCATCAACCGCGAGGGCTCGGACTCCGCCATCCTCGATAACGTCCTCGAGTTCCTGGTCATGAACGGGCGCTCTATGACGCGCGCGGTGTCTATGCTGCTGCCCGAGCCGTGGGACCACAACACGAATCTTTCCGAGGAGCGTCGCGCCTACGACGCCTACCAGTCCATGCTCATGGAGCCCTGGGACGGTCCTGCCGCGATCGCCTTTACCGATGGCCGCACCCTGGGCGCCGCCCTCGACCGTAACGGCCTGCGCCCGGCTCGCTACTATGTGACGCGTGACGACCGCTTCCTGCTCTCCTCTGAGGTTGGCACCATCGAGATCGATCCGGCAAACGTGCTTACAGCCGGCTGCCTGGGCCCGGGCGAGATACTCGAGGTCGATTTTGCGCAGGGCCGCGTGAAGTACAACGACGAGATTCGTCGTGCCTTCGCCATGCAAAAGCCCTATCGCGATTGGATCGCGGACGAGACACTCGATGTCGACGACCTTGACGCCGCCAAGACCGAGGCTCCGTGCGAGGACGCCGACGTGCCCGATGTCGTGCGCATGGCGCGCTTGGGTTACCACTGGGACGACGTCGACGAGGCCGTGCGTCCCATGGCGCAGGGGGGTAAGGTGCCCCTGGCTTCCATGGGCATCGATGCTCCGCTCGCCGTGCTCTCCAAGAAGAACCGCTCGTTCTTCGATTACTTCTACCAGCTGTTCGCGCAGGTCACGAACCCGCCAATCGACGCACTGCGCGAGAGCTTCGTGACCTCTACCAAGCTGTACCTGGGAAATCACGGCAACTTGCTCGAAGATTCCCGTGCCGCCTGCCAGCTGGTGCGCCTGCCGCGTCCGTTGCTGGATAAAAAGCAGTTCGAGGCCATCTGCGCCATCGATCGCGTGGGCTTCAAGACGGCGCGCTTCCGTGCGGTCTACAAACGCGACGACGCTCCCGGCGCTCTGGCCCGTGCCCTCGATAAGCTGGCGCAAGACGTCGAGGCCGCCGTGCGCGATGGCGTGAACATCGTGGTGCTTTCCGACCGCGCCGCTGCGGGCGAGGTGCCCATCCCGTCGCTTCTGGCCACGGGTGCCGTGCACAATCACCTGATCCGTGCCGGCGTGCGCACCTTTGCCGACCTGGTTGTCGAGACGGGCGACGCCCTGTGCGCCCACGATTTCGCGACTCTTGTGGGCTACTCCGCAAGCGGCATCTACCCCTATATGGCGCATGATTGCATTCGCGACCTCGCTGCGCGCGGCGACCTGGACGTCTCTGCCGAGGAAGGCATCGCCAACTACAACCGCGCCGTGACGGCGGGCATCGTCTCCATCATGTCCAAGATGGGCATCTCCACGGTGCAGAGCTATCACTCTGCGCAGATCTTCGAGGCCGTGGGCTTTGATGACGAGTTTATCGACCGCTATTTTGCCGGTACCGTTTCGCGCGTGGGTGGCATGGGCGTTGCCGACGTCGAGCGCGAGGAGAACAAGCGCTATGACGACGCGCTCGCCATCCTGAAGACCGCTGCTCCCGACCAGCTGCCCACCCTTGGCCTTACCAAGTGGCGTCCCGTGGTGGGCGAGGATCACCTTATCGACCCGCAGACCATCTACCTGCTGCAGCGTGCCTGCCAGCAGGGCGATTACGACCTGTTCCAGGAGTACAGCGCTCACGTGCACCGTGCCGGCCGCGCCGTTCGCCTGCGCGACTTGCTCGACTTCGACGCGTCCGGTCGTACGCCGGTGGCGCTTGACGAGGTGGAGAGCGCACGCGACATCGTGCGCCGCTTTAACACCGGCGCCATGAGCTACGGCTCCATCAGCCAGGAGGCACACGAGTGCATGGCTATTGCCATGAACCGCCTGCATGGTCGCTCCAACTCCGGTGAGGGCGGCGAGGATCCGCGTCGCGAGACGCCGCTGCCCAACGGCGACTCCAAGAACTCCGCCATCAAGCAGATCGCTTCGGCGCGCTTTGGCGTGACGAGTCGCTACCTGTGCTCGGCTATCGAGATTCAGATCAAGATGGCCCAGGGCGCCAAGCCCGGCGAGGGCGGCCACCTGCCCGGCAAGAAGGTGTACCCCTGGATCGCCGAGGTGCGTCAGTCCACGCCCGGCATCGGCCTCATCTCGCCTCCGCCTCACCACGACATCTACTCCATCGAGGACCTGGCTGAGCTCATCTTCGACCTTAAGAACGCAAATCCGGGCGCCCGCGTGTCGGTCAAGCTCTGCTCCGAAGCGGGCGTTGGCACCATCGCCACAGGCGTGGCCAAGGGTGCTGCTAACAAGATCTTGATCTCTGGCCATAACGGCGGCACGGGCGCCGCTCCGCGTGATTCCATCTGGCATGCCGGTCTGCCGCTTGAGCTTGGTCTTGCTGAGGTTCAGCAGACCCTGCTGCAAAACGGTCTGCGTTCTCGCGTGGTGCTCGAGGCCGACGGCAAGCTCATGGACGGCACCGATGTCGCTGTGGCGTGCCTGCTGGGCGCCGAGGAGTTCGGCTTTGCCACCATGCCGCTCATCACCATGGGCTGCCTTATGCAGCGCGACTGCCAGCAGGACACCTGCCCCGCCGGCATCGCTACTCAAAACTGCCGTCTGCGCGGCGGCTTCCGCGGCAAGCCCGAGTACGTTGAGAACTTCATGCTGTTCGTGGCCGAGCAGATGCGCGGCGTCATGGCTCGCCTGGGCTTCCGCACCGTCGAAGAGATGGTGGGCCATCCCGAGTGTCTGCGTCAGGTTGAGGTCGAGGACAACTGGAAGGCCAACCTGCTCGATCTTTCTGCACTGCTCGCACCCGGTGAGTGCACCTTCGGCGCGCACATCGAGGGTGCCGACGGCAAGCATTACCTGCCTGAGATGGCTGCCGATTCCGGCCTTGAGCGCGCGCTCGACTCCACGCTCTTCGTGCCGCTTACGGCCGATGCCCGTCGCCATCTGCGTCCGGTGCACTTCCGTGCCGATATCGCCAACGTCAACCGCTGCGTGGGTACCATCCTGGGTAGCGAGGTGACGCGTGCGCATCCCGAGGGTCTGCCGGAGGGTTCCATCACCATCGATTGCGACGGCTCTGCCGGCCAGAGCTTTGGCGCGTTTTTGCCTGCGGGCATCACACTCGACGTGCGCGGCGACGCCAACGACTACTTTGGCAAGGGGCTTTCGGGCGGCATCGTCTCGGTGCATCCCAACGAGAGCGCGACCTATAAGTTCGACGAGAACATCATCGTGGGCAACGTCGCCTTCTTTGGCGCTACCTCTGGTCGCGGCTTTATCAACGGCCTTGCCGCCCAGCGCTTCGCCGTGCGCAACTCCGGTGCCACCGTGGTGGTCGAGGGCTGCGGTAACCATGGCTGCGAGTACATGACGGGCGGATGCGTCCTGGTACTTGGCGAGGTTGGCCAGAACTTCGCCGCCGGCATGACCGGTGGCGTGGCCTACGTCTTCGACGAGTACGGCACACTTGCTTCCCGCTGCAACCAGGAGAGCGTTGAGCTCAAAGCCCCGACCGATGCCGAGCTTGAGCAGATTCGTTCGCTGATCGAAGAGCATGTGCGCTATACGGCGAGCCCGCGCGGCATCAAACTGCTGTATCGCTTCGCAGCCCTTTCGCGCCACTTTGTGAAGGTAATCCCCATCGAGTACGAGCGCGTTTTGCAGATCGTGGCGGACGCCGAGCGTGCGGGCAAGACCCATGCTCAGGCCGAGGAGCTTGCATTCGAGATCGTCACGCGCGATGCCGCGGCACCCGCGCCCGCTGCATGCCCCGCATGCGCTATGAATCAGAAGGAGGGACGCTAGTTATGGGTAAGCCAGGAGCGTTTCTTGAGCACGATCGCGCGACCCATGCGCTGCGTCCGGTGGACGAGCGCGTGCGCGATTTCGATGAGCTGTATGTTGAGCTGGATGACGATGCGCGTCGCATCCAAGCGAGCCGCTGCATGATGTGCGGCGTCGCATTTTGCCAGATGGGAGCCTCGTTTGGCAAGGCGCGCCCTTCGGGCTGCCCGCTGCATAACCTGATCCCCGAGTGGAATGAACTGGTGTACCGCGGCCGCTGGGAAGAGGCTGCCGAGCGTTTGGCGCTCACAAGCCCGTTGCCCGAGTTCACGAGCCGTGTGTGCCCGGCTCTGTGCGAGGCTGCCTGCAACCTGGGCTCGGTGGATGGCGAGCCCACGACCATTCACGATAACGAGCGTGCCATCTCCGACCATGAGTGGGCAACGGGCGGTCCGCGCCGCTTTGAGCCTGCGGGCGAGGATGCCCCGCTCGTGTCCGTGATCGGCTCCGGCCCTGCCGGCCTGGCAGCGGCATGGGAGCTTGCGCGCCGCGGTGCTCGCGTGCGTGTGGTCGAGCGCGACGACCGTCCCGGCGGTCTGCTCATGTACGGCATTCCCAACATGAAGCTCGAGAAGGATATCGTGACGCGCCGTTGCGACCTTATGGAAGAGCTGGGTATCGAGTTTGCCTGCAATACCGATGCGGCCGACCCTGCGGTGGCCAAGGAGCTCCTTGAAGCGAGCGACGCCGTGGTCGTTGCCGCAGGCGCCCGCGCCGCGCGCGGCCTTGGTGCCAAAAACATCGATGCTCCCGGCGTGGTCTATGCGGTCGATTACCTCACCGCGTCCACCAAGGCCGTCCTCGATGGGGGAGAGCCTGCCGTGAGCGCCAAAGGCCTCGACGTCATCGTTATCGGCGGCGGCGACACGGGCAACGACTGCGTGGGCACCGCCGTGCGCCAGGGTGCCAAGAGCGTGCGCCAGTTTGAGTTCTTGCCCGCAGCACCCGATAAGCCGCTTCCCAATAACGCATGGCCGGAGTGGCCCAACGTCAAAAAGACCGATTACGGCCAGCAGGAGGCTATTGCCCTCATGGGCGGCGAGATGCGCGAATGGGCTATCGACACGCTTGAGGTCGAGCTTGATAAGGCAGGTGCCGCACGTGCCCTGCGCGTGGTCGACCTGGACTGGAGCCATGGCAAGCCTGAACGTCTGGACGATACTGAGCGCGAGTATCCCGCACAGCTGGTGCTTATCGCCTGCGGCTTTACCGGCCCCGAGCATGACGTCTTCGATGCCCTGAGCGTCGAGATGGCTGCGCAAGGACGCCCTCTGCCCGTAACCGAGCACGCGGGCCATCAGGCCCGTCGCACGGCCAACGAGACCACCCCGGTCTACGTAGCAGGCGACGCGCGCACCGGCAGCTCCCTTGTGGTCAACGCCATAGCCGACGCCATGGCCTGCGCCACCGAAGTCGCCACCCACCTCTCCCTCTAATGTGACACCAAGTCGTCAGGTTTATTTTGTCACATCACCCAAAGATGCAGGCCAGGAGCCCCATAGCCCCTAGCCTGCATCTTTCATCCCATCAACCATGTGACAAAAAGTCGACAGGTTTAATCTGCCACATCTTGCCATTCACGGCCCTAAAACGACCGTTCGCGGCCACGACATAACCGCCGATTGCCAGCAAAAAGTCGCCCCGCAGGTTCAAAAGAACGCGCGGGGCGGCTTGCGTTGTCCATGTTATGCCGCGGCTGCAAAAGCAGCAAGACCCCGCGGCGGCACTGCCAGCGGAGCGGCGCTACTTAATCACGCGCACGCGGTAGATCGCGGGAATCTGCTTCAGGGCCTCGATGGTCGTGGCGTCCAGGTGCTCGTCGGTGTCGAACATGGTGTAGGCGTTCTCGCCCGCGCTTTCGTTGACCATGCGCTGCACGTTGGCGTTGTCCTTGGCGAGGATGGCCGTGATTTGGCCGATCATGTTGGGCACGTTGGCGTGCAGGCAGGCAATGCGGCTTGCGGCGCGCGCCTTGCCCATGCTGCAGGCGGGGTAGTTTACGGAGTGGACGATGTTGCCGTTCTCCAGGTAGTCCTTGAGCTCGGAGATGGCCATGTCGGCGCAGTTGGCCTCGGCCTCGCCGGTGCCAGCGCCCGAGTGCGTGGTGATAAACGTGTTGGGCATCTTGACCGTCTTGGGCGTGGCGAAGTCGCAGGAGAACCAGGAGAGCTTGCCCTTGCGCAGGGCGGCGTCGACGGCGTCCTCGTCGATGATGGTCTCGCGCGCGTAATTGATGAGCACGGCGCCGGGGGCCAGCAGGTCAAGCTGCTCGGTCGAGATCATGCCGATGGTATCGGCCTTGCTGGGCACGTGGACCGTCAGGTAGTCGCAGCCGCGGCAAAGGTCCTCGAGGGTGCCCACGCGCTGAACGCTTTGGGAGAGCGCCCATGCATGCTCGACGGAGATGAACGGGTCGTAGCCGTATACGTCCATGCCCAGATCCACGCAGGCGTTGGCCACCTTGGAGCCCACGTTGCCCAGGCCAATCACGCCGATACGCTTGCCCTTGAGCTCGCGGCCCACGAAAGCCTTCTTGGCCTTCTCGGCATTGACCAGGATGTTGGGGTCCTCGGCGTTGTCGCGCACCCACTGCATGGACTGCACCACGCCGCGGCTGGAAAGGATGAGCGCGGCAAGCACGATCTCTTTCACGGCGTTGGCGTTGGCACCAGGTGAGTTGAACACCACGACGCCGCGCTTGGCGTACTCCTCGATGGGGATATTATTCACGCCGGCACCGCAGCGGGCGATGGCGCGGATGCCCTCGGGCAGCTCGTAGCCGTGCAGGTCGGTTGAGCGCATGAGGATGGCGTCGGCGTCCTCGGTCTTGTCGACAAACTCGTAGCCGTTGCCAAATTCGACCGTGCCGTCTTTGGTGATGTCGTCGATGATTTTGATTTTACGCATGTAAGTCTCCTTGTGAGAAATACCGCGCGTGGCGGCAATGGTGATACAGCTGAGATGGGCCCGCGTTATCGCAGGCTACAGAGATCGCGGAGACGGTGCGTGCTCGGCTTCGAACTCGTGCATATAGGCGGCAAGCGCCTCGACGTCCTCCATGGTCACGGCGTTGTAGACGCTTGCGCGCATGCCGCCCACCAGGCGATGTCCCTTGATATTCTCGATGCCGCGCTCGTGCGCACCGGCAACGAACTGCGCGTTGAGCTCGTCGGAATCGGTGCGGAACGTGACGTTGGCGATGGAACGGCTGTCCTTCTGGGCCGTACCATGGAAGAGCCGGCTATTGTCAAGCAAATCGTAAAGCAGGTTTGCCTTTGCCCAGTTGCGCTGCGCCATGGCCTTGAGGCCGCCGGTCTCTTCCACCCAGCGGAAGACCTTGCCGCACACATAGATACCAAAGGTGTTGGGCGTGTTGAGCATGGAACCCTTCTGAGCCTGCAGGCGCAGGTCCATGTACTGAGGCGTCTGTGCGAAGGTCGGGCTGTCCTCCAGCAGGTCGTCGCGCACGATAATCACCGTGACGCCTGCGGCGCCGGCGTTTTTCTGCGCGCCCGCATAGACCAGGCCGTAGCGCGAGATATCGAGCGGCTGCGAAAGGAAGCAGCTCGAGACATCGGCAAAGAGGGGGACGTCGCCGCATTCGGGCAGCTCGTGGAACATGGTTCCAAAGATGGTGTTGTTCTGGCAGATGTAGACGTAATCGAGGTCGCCTGCAGCCGCGCGTTCGTGCACGGGGTCAAGATCGGGGATGCGATCGAAATCGGTGTCCTCGCTGGAGGCAAGGTTGACGGCATCACCGTACTTCGCGGCCTCTTTCCAAGCCTTCTTGGCAAAGTTACCCGTGACCACGTAGCCGGCGCGACCGGTGCGCATGAAGTTCATGGGAATGCCCGCAAACTGCAGCGTGGCACCGCCCTGCAGGAAGATTACTCGGTAGTTTTGCGGAATATCGAGCAGACGGCGAAGCGTGGCCTCGGCGTCGTCGATGATCTGCTGGTACATACTCGACCGGTGGCTCATTTCCAAGACGGACATGCCGCAGCCCTGGTAATCGAGCATCTCGTTTGCAATCTGCGCCAAGACGCTCTCGGGAAGCGCGGCGGGGCCGGCCGAGAAGTTGTGCACGCGGGCCATAAAACAAACCTCCAAAAACAGACTCTGAGGTACGGCCACTTTAGCATGCTAATCCGAGTGTTTCTCTATGGTTTACGATTCTGTTACATGGAAATTGCCGCACGAGCATTTTGCTTCGGGCGCTTTTAATGCGGCGCGCTTGTTGAGTTCGTTGATAACGGACGAGAGCTCCTTCACGTGTGCCCTCGGGGTCCGCGCATAAAAATGCCGGGGGACATCCCTCGGCTCTTGGAGGTCCCTCTATTCGAGGGTACCGATTTCTTTATAACCTAAATTGCAACTCCGGTCTACCGGATACGTTTGGTTCGGATTTTTCTAAGGTGGTTCTTTTTGAAATCTCGGTAGCTTCCAAAGAAGATCTGCTCGGTCTTCGATTGCTCAGATTTTTCGTATTTAATCCTCGCTAATTCGATTTCACAGATATAGTCTGCAATTTGCTGGAGTCTGAAGTGCCTTGGGTCACATTCTTTATAAATGACCGCCTGAGTCCCAAGAACGTATCCGAACGCCGCGTGGAGGACGTTAGTTACTTCGTTTTGTCCATCGTCGTAATAAATCTTGACAGCGTCGTATTCTTGAAAAGACTGCAGCGTATCGAATAAAAAGAGAACCAAATCACGCCGCATCCTTGCGAACATGGTTTCGTCGTTGGTGAATCTGTCTCTCTGGTAGCTGAACGTTGCATATGTAATGGGGCATTTGTTCGCAAACGAGGCAAAGCCTGCAAGAAGTCGACTTCGCATGCGAGTGTCCATGGCCTTGTATGATTCATTGCCGTGCATTAGGGGGTTCATATGGAGTGGGATATCCGGAAGTCCACGTGTTCTAAGTGCATGCTCGTAATGTTCGATGGGTTCGACGATAGATGCTGATTGATTGTGGAAAACAAGCGTTATCAAATAGTATTTAGCACTGCGCCCTCCGTAGTTGCCGGATTCATCGACGAAAACGGAAAGCTCCTTCACGATGCAGTCTCCCTAAAAACAAAAATGCCGGGGGGATCCCCCGGCCCTTGACTGCCCTCCATAAAGGAACGCAACCCATTTATACCACGAGACGGGGCGTCTATTCAAGCAATTATTATAAACACAAAACATATGTTCGTTAATCTAGCAGGGAGTTTGGCTTTCTGGTGGAGTTCTCTGCAATCCTTGCTGTTCGATTTCCATGTCCAGCCCTACGTGCCCGTGTGAACATGCGGCGCCGTGTCGCAGTGGCGACACGGCGCAACCTATGCGATATCTGTATCCGACTCCTGTAGGTCCGAACGGCTAAGAATTAGAATGGAAGTCAATGCCGCCCAACAGAAGGAAGCTTCCAACCATGTCATACATCGATGCCGACAACCTCGACTTTGAGGGTTTACGAGCCTTTTTGATGGACTACTGCGGCACGGCGTTCGCCGCAGGGATAGGGCCGGCACTTATCGACCTTGCACGCATCGAACGTGCGGACCCTGAGGAGCTCTTGCGTATCGCGCGGGAGCTGGGCGTAAACGTACGCTAACGCAGCGGGGCGGCGGGCGAAATTCTAACGCCCACCGCCCCGTCTTTTATCCCAGAGTAGCTATGACCACGTCGTCTCCCGGCAGCAATTGCGTATCGCCGTTGGGGATGATCGTCTCGCCCTCGCGTTTGAGCAGCACGACGATAAATCGACGTCCCCCGTGCGGCAGCTCGTGCAGGGCGCATCCCGCCCAGTGATGGTGCTCGCCAATGTGATGCTCGCGCAGCGAGACCCCGGCGCGCTCCTCAAAGGTGGGGGCGGCAAGTACAAGCAGGTCGCCCACCTCGATCACGGTATCGCCGTTGGGGATAACGGGCTCGGCGCCGTGCCTCAGTATCAAAACGACCAGCATGCTCGCCGCCTCGCCGATCTGGGCCAGGCTGCGTCCGACAAAGGAGTGCCCGGCGTCCACCTTGAGCTTGATAAACGAGAGGTCGGTTTCCTCCTGGTAGTCGTTGAAGGTGCGGCCCACGTCGCCCGTCTCGTCAATCATCTTCAGGCGCTTGGCCACAGCCGGCAAAAGCGAGCCCTGCATCACGATCGAGATGATGGCGACCATAAACACCAGGTCAAAAAGGTCGCGGCTGCCCGGTACGCCAGATACCACGGTGAACAGCGCAAAGACCACCGAGGCGGCGCCGCGCAGGCCCGCCCAGGACACCAGTCCGATCTGCCCCAGTCTTCCCCGGCGCGGGGGCATGATCGCGCATACCGCCACCGGCCTGCCGATAAAGAGCATGAAGAGCACGAGCCCCAGCGCCGGCAGGATGGCTTCTGGCAGGCGGGCGGGGGTTACCAAAAGGCCGATCAAAAAGAAGATCGCCATCTCTGCCATCTCGGTGAGCACGTCAAAGACATGCACCATCTCGTGCTTGGAGGGGATGTCCGAGGCTCCCAGCACGATGCCCGCCAGGTACACGGAAAGAAACCCGTTGCCGCCCAGCTGGCTGGGCACCGCAAACGAGAGCAGCGCGATGGCAATGAGCACGATGGTCTCGCTTTGAGATTCGAGGTTCATGCGACAGGCGAGCTTCATGCCAATCCAGCCAAACGCAAGGCCAAACGCGGCGCCAAAGACAATTTGCTGTGCGATGAGCACGGGCAGGTTAACAGCCTCGCCCAGTGCCAGAGCGCTGAACACGGCGGTGAGCATATAGGCGAGCGGGTCGTTGGAGCCAGACTCGACTTCTAGCAGCGAGTCGGTGCCGCCCTTGAGGGAAAGCCGGTGTTCGCGCAGGACGGAGAAAACGCTCGCGGCGTCGGTGGACGAGATAACGGAGCCCAAAAGCAGTGCCAGCGGCCAGTCAAAGCGCAGGACAAAACGGGCGAACACCGCGGTGAGGCCGGCAGTGATCACAACGCCCGCGGTGGAGAGCAAGACGGCGGGCGCGGCTACGGGGCGTGCACGCTCGATATTGGTGTTAAAGCCGCCGTAGAACATGATGAAGATGAGGGCTGCGGTACAGGCGCTCTCGGTTGCCTTGAAGTCGTTGAAATTGATATGCAGCGGGCCGCCGCTTCCCAAGAACATGCCGAGGGCGATAAAGATGAGCAGCGTAGGGAAGGGGAGCTTGGCTGCGATGGGCTTGAGCAGGATACAGGCGATGATAACGGCGCCTACAAAGAGCAGGATCATGTTCATGCGGTCTCGTCTTTCTGGCGATGCAGCGAGATGGCTGCCAGGGCGATGCGGTCCAACGCTTTTAATCCTACCCAGATGGTCGCTTGAAAACCGCCTGCCCATCTATCTAGGGCAACCGTTCACGAACTCTCAACTGGATATTCCTCAAACTTTGTCAACCTGCTCCTATGCGTATACAATAACGTTCAAGTTGACGTTTAAGGATGGTGCCCCGTATGGCGACGTATATCACATCCGATGCCCACGGGCATCTGCGCGCCCTCGACCAAGCGCTCGAGCAGGCTGCTCCTGGCGCGGATGACACCGTGTATGTGCTGGGCGATATGATCGACCGCGGCCCGGAGCCTGTGGGCGTTATCAACCTGGTGCAGAGCCTGCCCAACGTTCACGTGCTGATGGGCAACCACGAGCGCCTGATGCTCAACACCATCGAGCGCGGAAACCAGATGGATGTCTTTACCTGGGAGCGAAACGGCGGCTATGTCACCTCGGCCCAGTTCGACGCTCTGCCTATTGCAGAGTATCGCTCGATTATCGAGTGGATTCGTGAGCTGCCGCTATCCGATGTGATCGAAGTGGGGGACAGGTTGTACTTGCTTGCACACGCCGGCATTGAGCCCACCGCCTTTGCCTGCTGGCTTGCGGGTGCGGGCTATACCGGCGAGGACGGCTATGCGGATGTTCCTCTCGACGTGCTGCGCCAGGCCCTGGCGGCACAGGACGAGGAAGATTTGCTGTGGGTTCGCGATGCCTTTTGGGGCGTGCCCACGGGACTTGTGGGCCCCGATGGCCGCGGTCCGGTGGTGATTGCAGGCCACACGCCTTCCATCTTGCTGTGGCGCTATGCCCAAAACATGTGCGGTACGGGTCGCAACGAGGAGGGCCAGGGCTGCATGCTCGAGG
The DNA here is from genome assembly GCA_934654625.1 of uncultured Collinsella sp. Taxonomy (GTDB): domain Bacteria; phylum Actinomycetota; class Coriobacteriia; order Coriobacteriales; family Coriobacteriaceae; genus Collinsella. The sequence continues at coordinate 40,836 of CAKUGM010000003.1, forward strand.
TGGGTCCCACGTTTGATACCGGTGGCGTGGCCGACCATATCGCCATCGACTGCTCCGCCGCGGCGGGCGCGCCTGAGGGCCGCGTGGGCGTGATGCGCCTTGACGATCGTCACGTGTGGTACGGCACGATTGCCGAAGGAGAATAACCCGGGCCGCGTGCCCAACTACTTGCAGTGCGGCCTGCGGGCAAACGGATCGCCCGTGGTGCGCGAGATGATGCCGCGGATGCGCACGTACTGCATCGTGAGCAAAACAAGCAGCAGTGCCATCACCAGAAGGTAGCTCAGCACGGCGCCCAGCAGGCCAAAGAAGTGCACGAGCACGATTGAGAGCACGATGGCAGCACCAAACGAGATGAGATAGGGCTTGGTTGCCAGGTCCTGGTGGCGCAGCACGGTGATGATCTGGTACAAAAAGTCGATTGCCGCAGTAAGGCCGCCGGCGGCCACCATGAGAAACGCGAGCATACGGTACTCGGTAAAGTCGATGCCGTACATGAAGCTCATGATGTCGATGCCGATCCAACCCATGAAGGCGATAACGGCGAGCGTGAGTACCACCACAACGGCCATCACGGCAAGCATGATGAGGTCAAAACGACGACGCCTGCGTGGGTTCGACCAGATGTTTGCCAGGCGCAGGAGCTGCGGCTTGTACACAAAGCCCACGGCGAGCAAAATCGCCTGTGCGGGGAAGAACAGCGCACTGAAGTAGAGCTGCGCGTCGTAGCCCATCATGCTTTCCATGGCGAACTTGGGGCAGCTCTCAATAAGGTTGAACAGGAAGAGCGTCGAGAAGAGCGGGAAGCACTGGCGAAAGAGCCCGCCCACCTCGCGCATACGCCATGGGCCGGATTTCTCCGTCTCGAGCAGTGACAGCGGGAACGTCATGAAAACAAGGGAGAGCACGGCCACCACGCCTGCGGCAACACAGGCCACGGGCAGGCTGCGCGTGATGAAGAGCATCACGCTGAAGACCGCGACCACGGCTACCGAGCGCAGCGCCTGGCTCATGCCCGCCAGGTAGAGCTTGTCTGCCTGCTGCAAGCGTCCCTCGTAGATGTCGGCCATGCCGTCGACGATTTTGTACACGTAGATGCCCATGGAGAGCGTGAACATCGCCGCGTCGTAGCCGCGCAGCATGCAATAGCCGATGCCGATGAGGAGTGCGAGAAGCGACGTGAGCCAGCGGTTGAGCTGATAGGAGGAAAACGAGGTGGCCTCGTCGATGTCGGACACCTGGAAGGTGCGCACGCCAAAGTTCGAAAGAATCATCAGCAGCGTGCCCGCCACAAAGGCCATGGAGAACATGCCCGCCTGCTCGGCACCAACAAGCTGGGTGCACACGATGGTGAGCAGTGGGAAGACCATGCCCCAGATGCTCGTGCCCACGGTGTTCCAGATGTAATCGCGCCCGGTGGATCCGGATTCGTATTCTGCTTCTTGTTCGGAAAGAGACCCCTCGTAGACGGCACCGATCAGACGGTTCCACCATTGGTTGACGAGGCGTGCGAGAGGGGAGGGCGGGCGGTTGCGTCGGCGCTGCCTGTTGCCGGCGCCTGCGGCGCCCGGCCGTGCGGCGATGCGTCTGCCGCTCGATGCTTTGTGGTTCGTTTGCCGTTCGTTTTGCTTCGGGCGGAGTGCCACGCTCGAGACCTCCCTTGTGTTTGTTGGGTCGATTATAGCGCTTCAAACGTGTCAACTCTGTTTCTCAGCATAATTTCGATGAGCTATCGAAAAAATTTCGGTATCCTTTTGTGCCGAATCTGACACCTGGCATAGCGCCGGAACAAGATCGTTAGGGAGTTTTTACCTATGGATGCCGTAGCCTTTGTGCTTGCGCTCGTGCCGATTCTGTGGCTCGTCGTCGTCCTGCTCGTGTTTAAGTGGCCAGCCTGGAAGGCGGCGATTGGATCGTTTGTCCTTTCGTGCGTGCTGGCGCTGGGGGTGTGGAAGCTTCCCGCCGATCAAGTTGCCACCGCGAGTCTCGAGGGCTTTCTCATGGCCCTGTGGCCCATCGTTCTCGTTATCATCGCCGCGGTTTTTACCTATAACCTGTGCGTGAAGACGGGTGCCATGGACGTCATCGGCGGCATGATCACCTCCATTTCGAGCGACCGCCGTCTGCTCGCGCTGCTCATCGCTTGGTGCTTTGGCGGCTTCATGGAGGGCATGGCGGGCTTCGGCACCGCCGTCGCGATCCCCGCGAGCATGCTTGCGGGCCTGGGTTTTGCCCCCATCCCCGCCGTGCTGTTGTGCCTGCTTGCCAACGGCGTGCCCACGCCGTACGGCTCCATCGGCATCCCCACCGTTTCCTTGGCGGGCCTTGTGGGCCTCGACTCGGCTCATCTTGCCTTTGTGCAGATGGTGCAGCTTGCCCCGTTTTATATCGTCGCTCCGTTTTTGATTGTGCTCGTTGCGGGCAAGGTCGAGGGCGCGAACATCGCCGATCGCCTGCGCGGCGTTGTTGTTCCCACCCTCGTCTCTGGTCTGGCTTTCACGCTTCCCACCATGGCGGTTGCCGCCTTTGTGGGTCCGGAGCTCTCCGTCGTCGTGGGTTCCATCTGCGCACTTGCCGCCACGGCTCTGCTCGCCATGCGTGCCGAGCACTCCGGTAAGCTCGACGAGCGCTTCCACGTTGCCGTGGAGCCGCACGAGGCACTTACGCTGGGCGGCGCCCTTCGCGCATGGTCTTGCTTCATCCTCATCTTCATCCTGCTTATGGGCACCTCCAAGCTCGTGCCGTTCGTGAACTCCGCGCTGGCTCCGCTTTCCTCGAGCGTTCAGGTCTTTAGCGGCAAGAACCCGGGCACGCTCTCCTTTATGTGGGTCAACACCCCGGGCATCTGGATTTTCCTCGCGGCCATCGTGGGCGGCTTTATCCAGGGTGCTCGCCCCGCGCAGATGCTTGAGGTTCTGGGCGCCACCGTTAAGCAGATGATGCCGACGGTCATTACTATGCTTTCCGTCCTTGGATGCGCCAAGGTGATGGGCTACTCGGGCATGATCTCGTCCATCTCCGCCTTCTGCATCGGCGTCGCGGGTGCGGCGTATCCGCTCATCGCCCCGTGGATCGGCGCTGTGGGCACGTTCGTCACGGGTTCCGGCACGTCTTCGGCAATGCTGTTCGGTCCGGTGCAAAAGCAGGCAGCGGACGCTTTGGGTACCGATCCGTACTGGATGGTCGCCCTCAACATGCTGGGTGTCTCGGCGGGCAAGATGCTTTCGCCGCAGTCCCTCGCCATCGGTCTTGCCTCGGTGCGCGTGGTGGGCAAGGATGCCGAGCTCATGCGTGCGATCATTCCCTATGGCATCGCGTTTCTCGTGGTCATGAGCATCATCGCGCTGGGCGGCGCGGGGCTGGTGCTCTAGGCTGTACCGCGGTTTCCCTCGTTATTTACGGACCCGCCTCGATTCGTTTTCGAACGTCTCGAGGCGGGTCTTTTTTCATGCCGAATGCCGTTCGAAATCTCGCATGCTTGCGGGGCGCCCTGTCGTTCAAGGTATGCTCGGTGCGCTCGCCTAGCGACGCGGGCGCCTCACCGAGATGTGCCATAAGCCTTCCCCCACTTGGAGTACACCGAATAAAGTGCTTTAAGCAATAACGCGCCTCGCGCGCGATACAGAGAGGGTGGTTTAGATGAAGAAGGCAGCGCTTGATCAGGTTTTGGCCGCGTGCGGCATAACCGAGGAGGCTGCGGCCGGCGCCGAGCCTGCTCGCTATGTTGACCTTCCGGTAGCCTCCTTGGTAGAGCATGCCATTCGCCGTGACGAGGGCGAATTGGCGTCAAACGGTGCCCTCGTTGTCAAAACCGGTGCCTACACGGGCCGTTCACCCAAGGACCGCTTTATCGTCGATACGCCCGAGGTCCACGATAGAATCGCCTGGGGGCAAACAAACGTGCCTATCTCCCAGGATGTCTATGAGCGCGTGCGTGACGGTGTGGCGACCTATCTTGCTCAGCGCGATCTGTTCATCACCTGCGGTCTTGCCGGCGCCGACCGCAACTACGCGCGCACGTTCTTTGTGGCGTGCGAGCGCGCGAGCCAGGCGCTCTTCATCAAGCAGATGCTCGTGCGCCCACGCGTGCGCGAGCACGTGAACTTCGAGGAGCCGGACTTCCGCGTAATGGTGGCGCCAGGCTACGAATGCGATCCCAGGCGCGACGGTGTGCGCTCCAAGGCCGCCGTTCTCATCAACTTTACCGAGCGCATGATCGTTATCGCCGGCACCGGTTTTTCGGGCGAGATCAAGAAGAGCATCTTCTCGGTGATGAACTACCTGTTGCCGCTTGAGGACAATGTCCTTCCCATGCATTGTTCGGCGAGCATGGATCCTATCAGCCATGCCACGGCCGTATTCTTTGGCCTTTCGGGCACGGGCAAGACCACGCTCTCGGCCAATCCCACGCGACTTTTGATCGGCGACGATGAGCACGGCTGGAGCAATGTGGGCATCTTCGATGTCGAGGGAGGCTGCTATGCCAAATGCGACGGCATGGACGAGTACAGCCAGCCCGAGATTTACCAGGCGATTCGTTTTGGCGCCATGGCCGAAAACGTCGTGCTCGACGAGAATCGCGATCCCGATTACAAGGACCTCTCCATTACTGCTAACACGCGCGTGGCCTATCCCATCGAGCACATCGCCAACGCTTGGACGCGCGGCGTGAGCCCCAACCCCAATGTTGTGCTCTTCCTCACCTGCGATGCTTTTGGCGTTCTGCCGCCCATCTCGCGCCTTACCACCGAGGGCGCGATGTATCACTTCGTGACCGGCTTCACCTCCAAGACGCCCGGAACGGAGCAGGGCATTACCCGGCCGCAACCTACGTTCTCGGCGTTGTTCGGCGAGCCCTTTATGCCGCTTGACCCGCTGGTCTATGCCGATATGCTCGGCGAGCGCCTGCGCCGCAGCGACACACGCGTCTACTTGGTCAATACGGGATGGATCGGTGGAGATTTCGATCACGGCCATCGTATCGAGCTTGCCTACACGCGCGCTTTGGTGGCGCGCGCCCTTGACGGTACGATCGAGGAGGCCGATTTCATCCATGACGAGATCTTCAATGTCGATATTCCGGTGACGTGCCACGGCGTGCCCGACGCAATCCTCGTGCCGCGTACGTACTGGAAGAGCGCGTCGCTCTACGATTCTTCCGCGCATGAGCTGGCGGCCATGTTCTGCGAGAACTTCGAGAAGCGTTATCCGCATCTGCCGGATTCCATCCGCAACGCCGGTCCGCGCGCCTAGATTATGTGCCTGCTGTGGGTATTGTTGACCTGTTAACACTTGACCCTACAATGGTGAGCTGTCAATTCGAACAAGGGGAGGGACACATGGATACGGCATCTCGAGACGAGGCGCGCTTCGAGGACTTTACCGGGCTCATCGCGGCCATCAGTAAAGAAGTCACGCGCATCAAGAGCGTGGAGAGCGCCAAGCTGGGGCTCACCGGTGCCGACATCATGTGCCTGTACTACCTGGGCAAACATCCGCAGGGCATGACCGGTGCCGAGCTTGCACGTGCTGCTGACGTCACGCGCGCGGCTGTCTCGCGCACGCTCTCGCGCATGGAACGCGAGGGCTTCGTGGAGGTTCAGACGGAGGAGGGCGCCACGACGCGCTATCGCGCCGCCGTGGTGCTTACCGAGCGCGGTCGCAAGAGTGCGCAGGGCGCCGATATCGCCATCAACCGCGTGCTCGACGAGGTGTATGCCGCCCAGAGCGACGAGGAGCGCGAACAGATGTATACGTCGCTTCGCGCCGTGCTGGGACGTTTGCGCGCAATTTCGCGTGACGATGGGTAGACCCCTCCAAACAGGAAGGCATCGCCGCATGGCTGTACGTATCATTACCGATTCCGGCTGCGACATCGTGGGCGCGGATAACCCGCAACTCGACGTCCTGCCTCTTTCCATCACGTTTGGCTCGACCGTCTACGCAGACGGCGTGGACCTTTCGCATGAGCATTTCTACGAGCTGCTGGTTGAGGGTGATGAACTGCCCAAGACCGGCCAGGTGAACCCCTATGCCTTTGCGCAGGCGATCGAGCGCGCGCAGCAAGATGGGTTCGAGCCGCTGATTATCACGCTCTCGTCAAAGCTCTCGGGCACGTATCAGAGTGCCTGCATGGCGGCCTCCGAGGCGTCGTGTCCTGTGTACGTGGTCGACTCCGGTCAGGTTACGGTGAGCGAGCGCATCTTGGTCGAGTACGCGTTGAGCCTGGCGGGGGAGGGTCTTGGGGCTGAGGAGATCGCCACCCGCGTCGAATCGGTGCGCGAGCGCGTCGTGGTTATCGGCCTGCTGGACACTCTTGAGTATCTGCGCCGCGGCGGGCGTATTTCCGCTGCGGCGGGCACTTTTGGTGAGATGCTCTCCATCAAGCCCGTCATTACCATCGAGAACGGCGAGGTCAAGATGCTCGGTCGTGCGCGCGGTTCCAAGAACGGCCGCAACCTGCTCAACCAGCAGATCGAGGCGAGCCGCGGCATCGATTTTTCCATGCCGCTTGCACTGGGCTATGCGGGCCTTTCCGATGCTCTGCTGCAAAAGTATATCCGCGACAGTCGGGCGCTTTGGGAGGAGTATCCGGGCGACGAGTTGCCGGTGTATTCCGTTGGCGCTACCATCGGCACTCATGTGGGTCCCGGCGCCATCGCGCTTGCGTATTTCGAGTGCGAACGGTAGCGCTGCCGTTTTGGTTTTAAACGATATCGCGCGGGGTAGTATGGAGTTCGTCCGTACTGCCCCGTTTTCGTTATATATGGAGGATGACCATGGCATTTAAGGAACTCCCGTTGAGCGATGTTTCGCTCAACCCCTTCACCAAGCTCGATAAGGAATGGGGGCTCGTTGCTGCCGGCGACGCCGACGCGTCCAACGCCATGACGGTGAGTTGGGGCGGCATGGGCACTATCTGGAACAAGCCCGTGGTGACGATCTATATTCGCCCGCAGCGCTACACCAAGCAGTTTGTCGATGGGAACGATCGCTTCACGCTGTCTTTTTTCGATTCGCAGTATAAGCAGGCCCTGGGCGTCTTGGGAACCAAGTCGGGCCGCGATGGCGATAAGATCGCCGAGGTTGGCTTCATGCCGGTGCAGCTAGATGGCGCCACTACTTACGAGCAGGCGGATCTCGTCTTTGTCTGTCGCAAGCTCTATGCCGACACCATCAAGCCCGAGTGCTTTGTCGACGCATCGGTTGACGAGCAAAACTACCCCCAGCGCGACCATCACACCCTCTATATCGCCGAAGTCGAGCATATCTACCGGCACATCTAATCGGGCTTTTGGCGTTGTGGCCCGCGTCTCACGTCCCGTTCCCAAATGAAGCAGAAAATCCCATTTAGACGGCATAAAACCGTTTTAAATGGGATTTTCTGCTTCATTTACGGTATGACTGCAACAAAGTGTGCCGTCCTCTCTCCCGCCACCAAACCCCGACGGGCCGCGATTGCAAGGCGGGCTCTCCCCCTGGTTCCAGAAGCCTGCGGAGCCCGATTCCGGGCCCAAAGGGGGAAAGCCCGCCGGTGGGACAGAGCGCCCGTTTTGCTACAATGTGGGACTGAAAATCCCTTAGAACCAAGAAAGCCAGGTCCCATGATCAAAGCTGCCTTTTTCGATGTTGACGGAACGCTGCTCGACTCGTCGCATAAGATGCTTGAATCTACCAAGCAGGCCCTGGCGCAGCTTCAGGCAAACGGTATTCGAACGGTTCTTGCGACGGGCCGTGGATCATTTGAGCTGCCGCCGTGCATCAAGGGCCGCTTTGATTCCTATATCTGCTTTAACGGTCAGCTTTGCTTTGACAACGAGGGCGACTATCGCGATTGCCCCATCGACCCGCAGGACGTGAACGGCATCATCGACGCTGTGGAAAAGGGGCTCTTTGACGTCTACGCCCTCACACGCACGGGAAGCTTCTTGAGCCGTGCCAACGCGCGAACCGAGGGCTTTGCCACAAAGCTGGGCCTTTCTTCCAAGGCGGGCGATATCTCCCAGCTCAAGGGCGACGCCGTCTATCAGTTCTGCGCGATTGTCGACACTCCTGAGGAGTATCTGGTGCGCGAGGCGGCCGCTCACGTGCGCACTACGCGCTGGACGCCGCTTTTTTGCGATGTGATTCCGGAAGAGGGCGGCAAGGGCACGGGAATCGTTGCCACCCTCGAGCGCTACGGGTTCGCTCCCGAGGAAGCCATCGCGTTTGGCGATGGCGAGAACGACCTGACGATGTTCGATGAGTGCGGATGCTCCGTTGCCATGGGCAATGCATGGGACCTTGTGCGCAATCGTGCCGACTACGTGACCGACGACATGGATAGCGACGGCATCTGGAACGCCTGCAAGCACTTCGGTCTTATCTAAGGGTCTGATCTAGGCGGTTTCCTCGATGCCCTCGGCCTCGACTTCTTGGTCCTTGCCCTGGCAAGCAGGGCAGATACCGTAGAAAAGGGTCTCGTGCCGCGAGATCTCATAGCCCGTCTGCTCTTCTACCATGTTATCGAGCGCATGGTCATGGTCGATCATAGCGTCGCAGACGGTGCCGCAGCTGTAGCAAATCACGTGCGCATGCGGGTCGCAGCGACGGTCAAAGCGGTTCCCGCCCGGTACCTCGATGCTGATGATATCGCCCGTCTCTTCCAGCAGGTTGAGGTTGCGGTACACCGTGCCGCGGCTTACCTTGGGATTTTTCTCATGGACGTCGCGGTAGACATCCTCGGCGGTGGGGTGGTCGCCATGGGCGCGACCGATATCCAAGATCAACGCGCGTTGTTTGGTGTTCCTGCGTTGCATACGAAGCCACCTCTATAGCCGGGGAAATGTTTGCTCGCTGCAACTATATCAAATAATCGCGATTAGTTCCTAATAAGTTTGATTTATTCAGCGATGGTTAGAATCGAACCTCAAAGGAATCCTCGGCGTTTTCGATGACAAGCTCGCGCTCGGCGGAGAGGCAGATGCTCGCGCCCCATCCGGCATAGCAGTCCTGCAAGTCGTCCATCAATGCTGCAATCTGCACGCTCGGTCCCTGCAGCTCCATATCGACCGAACCGTCCTCGCGGTTGATCACCCAACCGGTGAGGCGGCGCTCGCGTGCGATGTTTTGCGTGGTCCAGCGAAAGCCGACGCCTTGAACCGTGCCTGTGTAGTGCAGGCCCCAGCGGACGGGGGAGAAGTCGCCTGCAGCGCCGCGCTCACGCAGTTTTTGAGTGAGTTCGCATTCAAGTGCACTGCGGGCGATTTTCTTGCTGCCATCCGGTCCGGTCAAGCGGCGGAATTTGCTGAGGAACTTCATGGCGAATCTCTCCTTTGCAGGCGATGAGCGCTTGCGTTTAAGCTTGGGCGCTCGTGCGGTCCGCGGGGAAGACGATGCCCGCCTGCGCACGCGCCTTGTCCATCACATCCATGGTGGCAAGGGTGAGGTCGCGGAAGTGCGCCACAGTGCCGTGGGCCCCGCATGTCGCCTCAAAGGCCGGGGTGCCTGCCTGCACCTGCTCAACTGCATGGATAAAATCGGCAAGCTCGTAGCACATGCTGTTATCCGTCTTGGGAAGGTCCATCTCCTCCGTGCTGCCGGAGCTCGCGCAGGTCCTGGCGGCCATGCGTACGGCCGTGCCCATCATGTCGATGCGCATGTGGCTGGGCATGGAGATGGAATCGAGCGTGATGGTGCCACGCTCGCCCTCGATCTGAACGGGCGAGAAATCCTGCGTGAACTTGGAGTAATGAAGCGTGGCGATGGCGCCAGGATAAGCGCACATGATGCTTCCCGCGGCGTCGATGGCACCGTGGGTGATGTCCTCGGCTTGCACGTCGATGAGAATGGGGGCGAAGGCGATGCTTTTGGGTACACCCAGAAGGTCGACCATGGGCTCTACGCTGTAGACGCCCATGTCCATAAGGCCGCCGGAAGCCATATTGCAGTCGAAGATGTTGGTATGGCGATGCGCAAGGACGTCGTCGTAGCGCGAGGAGTACTTGCCAAAGCGGATGGTGGCGCGTCGCACGCGGCCGATCTGCTCAAGGGCGTTCTTGAACTGATAGTAGGCCGGGTCGTGCAGAGGACGCATCGCTTCGAGCGCCACGACGTTCGCGCGCTCGGCGGCGTCAAAGACTTCTAGAGCCTCGCAGCGATTGGAGCAGAACGACTTCTCTACCAGCACATGTTTGCCAGCGGCGATGAGTGCGAGCGCCTGGGGCGCGTGGCACACGTTGGGGCTGCCGATATAGACTGCGTCGATTGTAGGGTCGGCTGCAAGCTCTTCTACCGAGATATAGCCTCGCTCGCCGCCATGCTCTTGCGTGAAGGCACGCGCCCGCTCGGCGTCGCGTGACTGCGCACCGGCGAAGACGGCGCGGTCGTTGGCGTGCAGTACCTCGATGAAGTTCTCGGTGATGGGGCTCGTTCCGATGGTTGCGATGCGAAGCATGTCGTGCCTCCTGCAGTTCAATGGCTCGGCGGGGTCCTACCTCATGATAGCGCGCGGGACGCGGCAGGGCACGGCGTCAGTCTGCGTCGCCCTCTACGAAACCGGTATCGACGATGCGCGGGCCTTTGTCTGCCGCGATTGTGGCGAGCTCGTCGCAGCGCTCGTTGTACTTGTGGCCCGCATGTCCCTTGACCCACAGGAAGGTGACGTTGTGCGGCTCTTTAGCTGCGATCAGACGCTTCCAGAGGTCGGGGTTCTTCACGGGCTTTTTGGCCGCGGTCTTCCAGCCGCGCGCCTGCCAGCCGGCGATCCAGTTTTTGTTGAAGGCGTTCACCACGTACTGCGAGTCGGAGTGCAGCTCCACCTCGCAGGGACGCTTGAGTGCCTCGAGCGCGGCGATGACGCCCATGAGCTCCATGCGGTTGTTGGTGGTGCGCTCATAGCCGCAAGAGAGTTCGAGTACGTGCTCCTTGCCGGAAGGGGAGGTGTAGCGCAGCACGGCGCCGTAGCCTCCGTGCCCGGGGTTGCCGCGCGAGGCGCCGTCGGTGTAGACGATGACTTTCAAGGTTCCTCCTGCAGGGTCGTGTGTGCTGGGGTCATTATACGGCGCTGCCTGGAGCGCCGTCGCCCTCGCGCGCCGCGCCACAGGCTTTTCCCGAGTCGAACAAACTATGGGGCTTTCTGGGGTGGCCGGGCGCGTTCGGTACGTGTCTGGGGCGTGCGGTAGAATGCTTCGAGCAGAGATAATCACGCACATACGCTTGCCGCCGCGCATATCAGGGAGTTGCTTCACATGGCCTTCGTTCACCTTCATAACCATACCGAGTACTCGATGCTCGACGGAGCAACGCGCATCTCAGACATGGTGAAGCGTGCCGTCGACCTGGGCATGCCCGCCGTCGCCATTACCGACCACGGCTATATGTACGGCGTTCCCGAGCTGGCGCTCGCCTGCGATGCGGTGAACCATAACGCGCCCGACTACAAGGTGTGGAGTCACGACAAGGCCTTCTTGGAGAAGGGTCGTCGCGACGAGCTGGAAGAGCCCGACCGCGAGGAGAACCCTCAGGGCTGGGAGCAGTACCACAAGGATATGGAGCTGTGGGATAAGCAGGGCAATATCGACGAGCTCAAGCCCGCGCCCGTCATCAAGCCCATCTTTGGCTGCGAGGTCTACTTTACCCCCGACGACACCCTTGCGCGCGACCGCAAGCCCGAGCTCTACCACATGATCTTGCTCGCCAAGAACCAGGAGGGCTACGTCAACCTGATGCAGACGGTCTCCGAGGCCGCCGTGCAGGGCTTTTACTACAAGCCGCGCGTGACGCTCGACAACCTGCGCCGCCACGCCAAGGGCCTTATCTGCAGCTCCGCCTGTATTGCGGGCATCATTCCGCGCTGCATCGACCGCGGTGACATGGCCGGTGCCGTGTCGTGGGCAACGACCCTGCGCGACCTCTTCGATCCGGGCGATTTCTACATCGAGATCCAGGAGCACGGCATCACCACCGACAACGGCATGACCGACGAGCAGCTGTCGCATCATCTCATCGAGATCGCTCAACAGATTGGCGTGAAGGTCATCGCCACCAACGACTTCCATTACCTCACGCGCGAGGATGCTCCCATCCAGGACGTGATGATGTGCATCGGTACAGGCTCCAAGATCGACGATCCCAACCGCATTCGCATGACGGGCTCCGAGTTCTACATGAAGACCGAGGAAGAGATGCGCGCGCTCTTCCCGTATTGCCAAGAGGCCATCGACAACACGCTCGAGATCGCCGAGAAGTGCGATGTCGAGCTCGACTGGGATTCCATCATTCTGCCGCGCTTCCCGCTGCTCGACCCGGGCGAGACACATGAGAGCCAGTTCCGCCGTGAGTGCGAGAAGGGCCTGCGTAAGTACTACGGCGACGACTGGGAGACGCGCTCCATCAACGGCGTTTCCATCAAGGAGCGCTTTGAGTACGAATACAAGGTTATTTGCGACAAGGGCTTTGCCGCGTACTTCCTCATCGTTGCCGAGTACGTCAAATGGGCCAAGGAAAACGGCATCGGCGTCGGTCCCGGCCGTGGCTCGGCTGCGGGCGCTATCGTCGCCTACGCCATGAACATCACCTCGTTCGACCCGCTGGAGAACGGCCTGATGTTCGAGAGGTTCCTGTCCCCGCAGCGTACCGAGATGCCCGATATCGATATGGACT
>CAKUGM010000004.1 GCA_934654625.1 uncultured Collinsella sp.
CGTGCTTGTTGGCCATCTCGGAGATGTGCACCAGGCCCTCGATGCCCTCGCCCAGGTCGACGAAAGCGCCGAACGGCACGAGCTTGGTGACGGAGCCCTCGACGATAGCGCCCACGGGGTACTTCTTGACGAGTGCGCGCCAAGGATCCTCGGTAGTCTGCTTGAGACCGAGGGAGATGCGCTCGCGGTTCAGATCGACGTCGAGAACCTCGACCTCGACCTCCTGGCCGACCTTGACGACCTCGGAGGGGTGGTTAACGTGGTTCCAAGAGAGCTCGGAGATGTGGATCAGGCCGTCGATGCCACCGAGGTCCACAAATGCACCGAAGTCCACGATGGAGGAAACGGTGCCCTTGAGGCGCATGCCGCTCTTGAGCTTGGAGAGAATCTCGGAGCGCTCGGCCTTGCGGGACTCCTCGAGCACCACGCGGCGGGACAGAACGACGTTGTTGCGGTTGCGGTCCATCTCGATGACGCGAGCCTCGATGGAAGTGTGCAGGTAAGAGGTGAGATCCTTCACGCGACGCAGGTCCACGAGGGAGGCGGGCAGGAAGCCGCGCAGGCCGATGTCGAGGATAAGACCGCCCTTGACGACCTCGATGACCTCGCCCTCGACGTTCTCGCCGGAGTTGAACTTCTCCTCGATACGGTTCCAGGCGCGCTCGTACTCAGCACGACGCTTGGAGAGGACCATGCGGCCCTCCTTGTCCTCTTTCTGGACAACCTGGGCCTCAACGGTATCGCCAAGAGCGACGATATCTGCAGGGTTGATATCCTTGCGGATAGAGAGCTCACGAACGGGAATAACGCCCTCGGACTTGGAGTGAAGGTCTACCAGGACCTCATCGCGACCGATGGAAGCGACCGTACCGGTGACAAGGTCGCCCTCGTCAAAGGTGGGAAGGTCGTTCAGGCTCTTCTCCATCTCGTCGTCCGCACCCTCATCCAGCGAAAAAACGGACGTGTTCTGAATCTCACTCAAAGGTGGACCCCTTTCGAACTTACGGGGCCCCGATTGCAAGCCTGCAGATGTGCGGTAGGAACGGACAAAGAAGCCATCCGGCGCGCGCACCGTTTGGATATATCTCGGGGGCCAACAGATACTGACGTGACGCTTATGCAATCACGATGGTATAGGTTACGGTGAATCGGCTTTGATTTCAAGCGCGAACTGCCATTTTTTAGGCGTGTGGAGACTTTTCCGCAATACCTCTAATATGGGCGGTAGCAAGTTGTCGATGAGCGGTCAATGGTTTATTTCCCCCGTCTGGCCCGCCTAGCATTCGACTTGGGTCTTGCCGATCATGATATTGAGAATCTCCACGTCGGCGTCTTTCATGCCCACGCGGCCCACATAGCCCATGCTCGCGATCGTCTGTTCCACCGTGTCTTGGATCAGGCCCTCGCCCGCGCGGAAGCCGCGGCCCTGCATGGCCATGTCGTGGCCGAGAATCGCCGCATCGACCGCAGCCGAGATCTTGGCGGCACAGCTCGCCTTAGCGCCGTCGCACACGATACCGCCGACGTTGCCCAGCGTGTTGGAGACGGTAGCGCCCACCTGTTCGCGCGTGCCCCCGCACAGCCACGTGATCGCCGCGCCCGCACCGCAAGCGGCGCAGATGGCACCGCAGAAGGCGGAAAGGGAGCCGATGTAGCTCTTAACATGCACGGCGATGAGGTCCGACAACATGACGGCACGCACCAGCCGCTCGTGATCGCAACGCAAAAACTCAGCGTACTCCATGACGGGAAGAGAGCAGGTGATACCCTGATTGCCCGACCCGCACACGATGACCACCGGAAGCGCACAGCCGTTCATGCGAGCATCCGAACCGGCTGCGGCGCGAGCGCGAGCGCGACAAGCGACATCGGCGGCACGTGCCCCCAGCAGGGTGCACCCCACCTCTGCTCCCCAGGAATGGGCAAGACCCTCGGCGCTGATGGCGCCGTTGAGCTCGATTTGGCGCTCGACCGCCTCGCGCGCGGCGTCGATATCACCGGATTCGACGAAATCGACGATAGACTCCACGGTCATGGGCGCCTCGGCGCTATCGGCGGCGCGCTCCGCCACCACGCGCTCGGCGCAGGCCGCGCACTCCCCCGCCGACTTGCCGCATACGGGAATCCCGTCCAGGGTATGGCATGTCACGTTGGTGTGATGGTCGATGATCTCGACAACGGCGACATGGCTGCCGTACGTAGCCGTCACCTTGATATATAGGTTCGGGACACCCTCGACCAGCGAGACGGTGCAGTACGAGGGATTGGCCAGCAGCTCACCCGCGCGTGCACGGGAGGTGCCGTCCACGCTCTCCAGCACCTCGAGAGCGCTTTTCGGGTCGCCGCCCACGGCGCCCAGAACGGCAGCCGCCTCGATGCCGCGCATGCCGCCCGAATTGGGCACCGTCACGCTCTTGACGTTTTTGATGATATTGCCGGAGCAGGCGACATCCATATGCTCGGGCTCGCCGCACAGAGCCTGGCTCGCCAGCGACGCGGCGTAGGCGACGGCAATGGGTTCGGTACAGCCGAGGGCGCAGACAAGCTCCCGATTGAGGGTCTCGCAATACGCAGCATCACGGATGGAATCGACAGGCATGCCCATCTCCTTAATTTGGTTCCTGGGACACAGGTCCAAAACAACGAACGTCTCATGGTCATTAGCATTTGATAACAATCGGGGCAAAACCGCAAGTCGCCCTGCGACGGGCGGTAAGGACCCACGATGAAAAAGCGCCGCGGATGCGACTCCGCGGCGCCCATGCCACACGCTAACAGCCCTGAGGAGCCGAGTTGCTTAGCCAAAGAAACGTTCGATCTCGATTCCGGCGTTCTCGACGCAATCGGAGCCGTGGATCACGTTGGCATCGACATCGACGGCAAAATCGCCGCGAATGGTGCCGGGGGCGGCATCGAGTGGATTGGTGGCGCCCATGAGGGTGCGCATTTTAGCCACGGCCGAGGGCCCCGAAACTATCATCTTGACGACGGGACCGCTGGTCATGAAATCGCACAGGCCGCCGAAGAACGGCTTGTCGGCCAGATGGGCGTAGTGCTCCTCGACCGTCGGACGGTCGAGGACGCCCATCTCCATGCGTTCGATGGCAAGACCGCTGCGCTCGATGCGCATAACGATCTCGCCGATCTTGCGATCGCGCACGGCGTCGGGCTTGATCATGATAAATGTCTTCTCGATAGCCATAGTCTGAGCCTTTCAAGTAGGTTGGTGCGTGCCCGCATGCGCTTAGGCACCCGGGTGGACCGCATCGCAGCAGAGCTCCATCCGAACGAGCAAACAACCGTTTGCTGCGCGTTCGATATATATAACCCCCTGCCTTCGAAGCCCGACCAGCCTACCATCAGTCCAATCGTTCAAGGCAATCAAGCGAGTGAAGTGCCGCTTACCGCCCGTGAACGTACTATTTCATAAGCCGTCCAAAGGTCCCACAAGAGTTCTCCGCAACTTGAACACCGCATATCAAACCCAAACGATGAGGCACGATAGAACAGCGCACCGTCGCGATTTCGCGCATGTCGTTCCTACCAAAAAGAGGTGCCCACGCAGCTGCGCCAGGCACCTCAAATAGAATCGATAGGATCCCGATGGACGGTATAGGCCCCTAGTTTGCCCCATGCCCCATCTCGACAACAGGGGTCAGGCCGGACAGCTTGGCCTCGTCGCGAGAAAGCTGCTCCTGGGCGCAAGCGAGTTGCTCGGCCACGGCCGCAGGGGCCGTACCGCCCTCGGTGGTGCGCGCCGCCACGATCGAGGGGATATCGAGTGCCTCGGTAATATCGCGCTCGAACAGCGAACTTGCCTCTTGGAACACTTCAAAAGGAAGGTCTTCGAGGTTGCAGCCGCGCTTTTCGCAGGTAAGGACCAAATGGCCCACGACGGCGTGCGCCTCGCGGAACGGCAGGCCGCGCTTAGCCAGGTAGTCGGCAACGTCGGTTGCGGCAAGGTGACCCACCCCACACTCACGGCGCATGGCATCCTCGTTGACCGTCCAGGTCTCGATCATGCCAGCCATGACCGAGAGACACTGCATGAGGGTATGGGCGGTATCGAGCGCGCCCTCCTTATCCTCCTGAAGGTCCTTGTTGTAGGCAAGCGGAAGGCCCTTCATGGTCACGAGCAGCTGGGTGAGGTTGCCGTACACGCGACCGCTCTTGCCACGGATAAGCTCGGCAAAATCGGGATTCTTCTTCTGCGGCATGATGGACGAGCCCGTGGAGTAGCTGTCGGAAAGCGTGATGAAGCCAAACTCGGATGTGGACCACAAGACGATCTCTTCGGAAAGGCGCGAGAGATGCATGGCCATCACGGAGCCTGCGTAATGCAGATCGAGCAGGAAATCGCGATCGGACACGGCGTCGAGCGAGTTGGGGATCACGCGCGAGAACCCGAGCTCGGCAGCGGTCATCTGACGGTCGAGCGGATAGGTGGTGCCCGCCAGTGCCGCAGCTCCCAAGGGCGAAGCGTCAGCCGCGTCGAACGCGGCAGCGAGACGCTGAAAGTCGCGGGTAAACATCCAGGCATAGGCAAGCAGATGATGCGAGAAGAGCACAGGCTGCGCATGCTGCAGATGCGTATATCCGGGCAAGATCACATCGGCGTACTTCTGCGCCGCGGCAATCAGGACCTGGCGAAGATGGAGATTCGCCTCCATAAGCTCCTTGGCCAAAGCCTTGCAGCCAAGGCGCGTGTCGGTCGCCACTTGGTCATTGCGCGAGCGGCCCGTATGGAGACGCTTGCCCGCCTCGCCGATGCGTCGCGTGAGCTCGGACTCGATGGACATGTGAATGTCCTCGTCGTTGATATCGAACGTAAAGTGGCCGGCGTCGATATCGGCGCCGATCGCGTCGAGTCCCGAACAGATCGCCTGGGCATCATCCTGGCTGATGATTCCCTGTGCCGCGAGCATCTTGGCATGAGCCTTGGAACCCGCGATGTCCTGACGGTACAGGTGCTTGTCGACCGGCAACGATGCACCGAACTCCTGCGTGACCTGCGCCACGCCACCCTCAAAACGGCCTCCCCACAACGCCATGGGAAACCTCCTCAAATCGATTTTAAACAGCTTTAGTGTATAGAAAAAAGCGACGTCGCAGCTCGTGGGCTGCGACGTCGCTAAAAAGGTGCACTACTGCCGGCACCCGCCTTATGCTAGGCGAGCTTGGAGCCCGGACCCTGAACCTTGGACCAGGTCTTGAGCGAAAGCGTGTCGAGATAGATGAAGCCAGCGGCGCTCTTCTCGTCAAACGTGGTGTCGCGGTCATAGGTGGCCAGACCGTAATCGTAGAGCGAATACGGGGACTTGCGGCCCACGATGGTGAGGTTGCCCTTGAAGAACTTGAGGCGCACGGTACCGGTCACGAACTTCTGGGTCTCGTCCATGAAGGCGTCGAGAGCCGCCTTGAGGGGGCTGAACCACTTGCCGTTGTAGACGGTCGTAGCCCACTGCTGTTCAAGCGCGAACTTGGCGCGCAGCACGTCGCCCTCGACGGTCAGGTCCTCAAGCGCCTTATGCGCCTGAAGGATCGTCAGGGCAGCCGGGACCTCATAGCACTCGCGGGACTTCAGGCCTACGAGACGATCCTCGACAAGGTCGAGACGGCCAAAGCCGTTGTCGCCGGCGATCTTGTTGAGCTTGATGATGAGCTCGGAGAGCTTCATCTGCTCGCCATCGATGGACACGGGCTTGCCAGCCTCGAAGCCGATCTCCACGTAGGTGGGGGTATCGGGAGTATCCTCGGGGCTCTTGGTCATCGTCCACGCATCATCGAGAGGCTCGTTCCAGGGATCCTCCATGTGACCGCACTCGATAGCGCGACCCCACAGGTTGTCGTCGATGGAGTAGGGGTTGTCGTTAGCGCCCTCGGGAACGGGGATGCCGTGCTCGTGGGCATAGGCGACCTCGTCCGGACGGCACTTGAGGTCCCACTCGCGCACAGGGGCGATGACCTTGAGGTCGGGGTCGAGTGCGAGCACGCCGGCCTCGAAACGAACCTGGTCGTTACCCTTGCCGGTGCAGCCGTGGGCCACGTAGGTGGCGCCGTACTCGTGAGCGACCTCGACGAGCTTCGCGGCAAGCAGCGGGCGCGAAAGAGCGCTCAGCAGCGGATATTTGTTTTCATACATGGAATTTGCGGCGATGGCGTGAGTGAGGTACTCATCGGAGAACTCATCGCGCAAGTCGAGCACCTTGCAGTCGAGAACGCCAAGGTCGAGAGCCTTTTGACGCTTCTTCTCGAGACCGGTCTCCTCCTGACCGACGTTACCACACACGCAGATGACGTCGAGGTTCTTCTCCTCCTGCAGCCACTTGACGCAGACGGAGGTGTCGAGACCGCCAGAATAAGCCAGTACTACCTTTTCCTTGCTCATGTTTGCTTCCTTTCACCCTTGATAGCTATTGGAGCAACGAATATGTCCGCGAGCCGTTCGAAGACCCGCGCTATTTGTTATAGCAGCTTCTCGACCTTCTCGACACGCGATATGAATAAAATCGCGCAAAAACGCATCGCCGCCGCTTCTTCGAAACGCTCTACCTGCCCTACTCCGAAATGCGCCTCCCCATCAATGAACATCGTGTAACACGGCGGAAACAAAGAATCGATGCGTTGGCTATACTGGGCGCATTCGAATCGAACGAGAGGACACCATGCTGCCAGACTATCTCCAGGACCCCAACCTCGGCAACATCAAGCTGCTCGCCGTCGATATGGACAAGACGCTTCTTACCGACGATCGCGGATTCCCCGAGGGCCTCTTCGAGCGCCTCGACGCACTTTGCAAGGCAGGCGTGGTCTTTTGTCCCGCAAGCGGACGACCGGCGCCCAAGCTGCAGGAGATGTTCTCCACGCACGTGCATGAGCTTGCCTTCTGCTCCGATAACGGGGCCTGCGCCATATGGCGTGACGAATACGTCTTTCGCGATCTGCTCGACCACGACCTCTACCGCGAGGTGCTGAACTTCGCCGCACGGCGCGGCGACTGCGCTTGCGTACTGTGCGCCTTCGACCACGTCTATATGCTCAAGCGCGACCGCGAGCACGCGGGCGAGGTGGGCGTCTACTACGAGCAGATCATCTTCGTCGACTCGTTTGACGAGGTGGATGCCGACGCCAACAAGATCAGCCTGTTCTTCCCCGCCTGGGATGCCGAACCCGCCTACGAGAACGTATACGGTCCTTCCTTTAGCGACCGCCTGTACATCACCAACGCCGGACGCGAATGGATCGACTTCATGAATATCGGCGTCGATAAGGGCTCGGGCGTGGCGCACCTGTGCACGCAGCTTGACATCGACGAGGCAGACGCCGCAGCCGTGGGCGATACCTATAACGATATCCCCATGCTCGAGCGCGTGGGTCACGGTTTTATCGTTGCAAACGCGGAATCGCATATGGAGGAGCACGCCTCCTGGCGCGTGCCCAGCAACAACGACGCCGGCGTCCTCGCCCTTATCGACGCGATCGTCGCCGCAAAGAAGGACCAGGCATAGAAAACCAGCCATGAAGGGGCGACGCCCCGGCACAAACCTGCCGCCCCCGTTCACCGGCACGCGAAAACCCACGCAGAAACGTTCGCTTCCCCCTCTCTCGGGACAAAAGTTGACGTTTGTGCGTGGGTTTTCCTTACATCCGCCCCGCCTGGTGGAGTGCAATCGCTACTTACTTGGCGTCCGCCCAGGTGATGCCCGTTGACGCCTCCGCGATGAGTGGAACGCGCAGCTCGACGACGCCCTCCATCTCCTCGCGCACCATCGCCGTCAGGCGCTCGACCTCGGCCTCGGGACATTCGAAATCGAGTTCGTCGTGCACCTGCAAGATCATGCGCGCGGCAAAGCCCTCCGCCTCCAGGCGGCGCGCCACGCGATTCATGGCGATCTTGATGATATCCGCGGCGCTTCCCTGCATGGGATGATTCATAGCCGTGCGCTCACCGAATCCGCGCTGAATGGGATTTTTCATCTTGAGCTCGGGGATATGACGGCGACGACCGAACATGGTCTCGGCATAGCCCGTCTGCTTGGCCTGCTCCACCACGCGGTCCAAAAACACGCGCACGCCAGGATAGGCCTCGTAATAGCGATCGATCATCTCGCGCGCCTCGAACATCGGGATATCGAGCGTCTGAGAAAGTCCATAGGCCTGCTGACCGTATACGATGCCAAAGTTAACGGCCTTGGCGCGACTGCGCAGCTGCGGCGTCACTTGATCGATCGGCACACCGAATACACGCGAAGCCGTCTCGGCATGGAAATCCTCGCCCTCGTTGAAAGCGCGCACCAGGTGCTCGTCGCCCGAAAGGTGCGCTAACAGGCGAAGCTCGATCTGGCTGTAATCGACCGCGAGGAAAACCGAGCCCTCGCCCGCCGAAAAGGCGGTCTTAACGGTGCGGCCCAGCTCGGAGCGCGTCGGGATGTTCTGCAGGTTGGGGTTCGACGAGGAAAGGCGGCCCGTCGCCGTGATGGTCTGGTTGTACGTGGTGTGCACGCGGCCATCTCCCTGGCGCAGCGGCCCCAAGGTATCCAGGTAGGTCGACTTGATCTTTGTCATCTCGCGATACTTGAGAATCAAACGCACGATCTCGTGATCGTGGGCGAGCTCCTCAAGTTTCTTGGCGTTGGTGGAGTAGTAGCCGCGCTGGGTTTTCTTCAGGCCCTTGGTGGGCAGGCCCATCACATCGAAGAGAATATGGCTGAGCTGCATAGGACTCGAGATATTGAACGTGTCATCGCCCGCGAGCGCGCGAATCTTGCCCGCCATCCCATCGATCTGGCCCTCAAGGCCCAGCGACAAAGCGCGCAGGCGGTCGGGATCGACAAGCATGCCCGTACGCTCCATGGAGGCGAGCACCGGCACGAGCGGCATCTCGATTTCGGCAAAGACGCGCGTCGCCCCCTCGCGCTCGAGAGCGTTCGCAAGCGGCTCGCGAATCGCCAGGGCAAGGGCAGCCGTTCGGGCCGCACGGGCGGGAGCGGCACCCTCGGCGCCCTCCTCGCCGTGCGCGGGCGCCAGCGAAGCCTGCAGATAGCGATCGGCAAGATAGACGTCATCAAAGGCATCGCGCGAAGAGTCAAGCAGGTATGCCGCGACCACCGTGTCAAACAGGCGAGCACCATCGAGCGTCAACGGGTCGAGCAGCTCGGATTTGCTCGAATCGATCGGCGAAAGCTCGTGAATGAGTTCCTTGGTATCGGGTGAGGCCACACGGCCTTCGCGCAGCAAGCGGGAAAGGACGCCCGCAACCAGACCATGAGAGAAATCGAACCCCTCGGTATCTGCCGCAACACAGCCCATCTGCTGTTGCTCAAAACCAAAGAGGCTGCGACCGGTCGCTACCCAAAGGGTATGCGTCATGCCAAAGAGGGCGCCCTCCTCGCGGTCGTCGTCAAGCACAGCAGAAACCCACTCGCCCGCCACAAGGGCACGGGAGAGTTCGGCAGCAGCATCCGCAAGAAGGTCCTTGTCGGCACCCGTCACCACAACTGGCTCGGGCATCTCAAACGCGGAGGCGGCAGGCCCTTCTCCCCCGTCGATGAGCGCGAGGAAGCGATTCTGCATCGCCATGATGCCCAGCTCGCCCAAGGCCTCGCTCACCATCTGCGCGTCGAACGCAGGGAACGTCGCGCTCTCGAAATCGTAGCTCACGGGAGCATCAGTGCGAATCGTCGCTACTTTGCGCGAAAGCAAAGCGTCATCGATATGCGCGCGAAGGTTCTCGCCCATCTTGCCCTTGACCTCGTCGGCATGGGCGATCACCTCGTCGAGACTGCCGTACTGGGTGATAAGCGCGCTCGCCTTCTTGGGACCGATGCCCGGCACGCCGGGGATGTTGTCGGAGCTATCGCCCTTGAGACCGTAAAAATCGGGCACGAGGGCAGGCGTGATACCGTGATAGAGGTCATCCACGCTCTCCGGCGTCATGATTGCCACGTCCGAGAGACCCTTGCGCGTGGACACCACATTGATGTGGTCGGTCACCAGCTGGTACATGTCGCGATCGCCTGTGACCAGGTACATATCGCAGCCAGCTTCTTCGCCCGTGCGGGCAAGGGTTCCCAAAATGTCGTCGCCTTCCCAGCCCTCGGATTCCAAAATAGGAATGTTGAGCGTGGTGAGCAGCTGCTTGATCATGGGAAACTGCGCATGAAGATCGGGGTCCATCGGAGGACGCTGTGCCTTGTACTGCGGCAGCATCTCCATACGCACGCGAGGGCGACCCTTGTCGAACGCCACGGCGATAGCGTCGGGCGCAAACTCATCGACCATCTTGAGGAACATATTCAAGAAGCCGAAGACCGCATTGGTCGGACGGCCGTCGGGGGCGTTCATCGTGGGCGGCACCGCATGGAATGCACGGTGCATGAGGGAGTTGCCGTCCACCACGGCAACGGTCTTGCGCGAATTATCTTGAGCTGGCATGGACAAGCCTTTCGTTTACCGGTTTCTCCCCATCAGTGTACACGCTCAAGGGAGGCACCCGTGATACCATGGCGGACGGATACAAGACCGCATGCATCGAAAGGATGGACATGGAACGCCCCTGCGCATGGAAAAAGTACACGCCCGAGCAGCTCGTCGAGCTCGAGAAGGTTTGCTCCGACTACAAAGAATTCATCAGCAAGAACAAGACCGAGCGTCTCTGCGTACGCACCGGTGCCGCGCTCGCCGAGCAGGCCGGCTATGTTGAGCTCGGCCAGGCGGTCGCCGCGGGCAAGACGCTCGAGCCCGGCGACAAGGTCTATGCCGTGAACCACGGCAAGACCCTCATGCTCATGCAGATCGGCAAGCGCCCGCTGCAGGAAGGATTCAACATCCTGGGCGCCCATGTGGACAGCCCGCGTCTCGACCTCAAGCAGAACCCCACTTTCGAGGCAGGCGACATGGCCTACCTCGACACGCACTACTATGGCGGCGTGAAGGCCTACCACTGGGTCGCCTCCCCCCTCGCCCTCGTGGGCGTCGTTGCCAAGAAGGACGGCACCGTCATCGACATCAACATCGGCGACGGCCCGGACGATCCCGTCTTCACCATCTCCGACCTGCTTATCCATCTTTCCGGCGAGCTCATGTCCAAGCCTGCTAAGGACGTTGTGGACGCCGAGCTGCTCGATGTCATCGTAGGCGGCCGCCCCGTAGTGATCGACGAGGCCGACAAGGACTCCGAGGCCGACGAGAAGGATCCCGTCAAGCAGCTCTTCCTCAACCTGCTCTCCGAGCGCTACGGCATCGACGAGGAAGATTTCCTCTCCGCCGAGATCGAGGTCGTGCCCGCCGGCCCCGCCCGCGACATGGGTCTCGACCGCTCGATGATCTTGGGCTATGGCCAGGACGACCGCGTCTGCGCCTACCCGAGCCTGCTCGCCCAGATCGAGGTTGAAGCTCCCGAGCGCGCGAGCGTGTGCTTGCTCGTGGACAAAGAGGAGATCGGCTCCGTGGGCGCCAGCGGTATGACCAGCCGCTTCTTTGAGAACACCGTCGCCGAGGTCATGGCGCTCGCGGGCGAGGAGAGCCCCCTTGCCCTGCGTCGCGCACTCGCCAACTCGCGCATGCTCTCTTCCGACGTGTCCGCTGGCTTCGACCCGAGCTACGCTTCCAAGTTCGAAACCAAGAACGCCGCCTACATGGGTCGCGGCCTGTGCTTCAACAAGTACACGGGTTCTCGCGGCAAGAGCGGCTCCAACGACGCCGACGCCGAGTACATGGCCCTCGTGCGCGACATCATGGACGAGGCCGGCGTGAACTTCCAGACCTGCGAGCTCGGCCGCGTCAACGTGGGTGGCGGCGGCACCATCGCCTTCATCATGGCCGAGTACGGCATGGACGTCATCGACTCCGGCGTGCCCGTTCTCTCCATGCATGCTCTGTGGGAGGTTGCCAACAAGGCCGATATCTACGAGGCCTATCGCGGCTACAAGGCTTTCCTCGAGCGCGCGTAGCCTCATATCCCCAGCTCAATCGCCCCTTTCGCATGGCGGTGCCGACGCTTTCAGTCGGCACCGCCATTTTTTGTTTTTGGGACCCTCTGGGTACCGGGCGCGTCACAGACCTGAAACAAACGCATCTTCTTCTTGACTATACCTAGTAAACTACTAGTCTTGTAGGGAATTGATTGGCGCTTACATCGAAAGGGTGTGACACATGAAAAAGAAGCATCTCTACGAGACCCTCATCTGCATGGGGCTTTTCATGTGTAAGCCCGAGCTCTGCTGCGAATAAGCGAATAAGCGCGTAAGCGAAGCCTGTTCGCGATAGACCCTCGGGCGCCTCCGCCTTTACCACCCCAACAACTCGATAACCGTGAAACACACGATGCTTCCCTCGCATCGTGTCCCTAACGTCAGGAGAAAACCATGTCCGTAATCAATCAAAACCTCAGCAGGCGCAGCTTCGTTCGCGGCATCGGCACGGCTGCCGCACTCGGCCTCTTCTCTCTTACCGGTTGCACCGGAGGCGGTCAGTCGACAGGCTCCGCGGCTGCGGGGTCGGCCTCCGCATCGGCCAAAACGCTCGACACGCTCACCTTGGGCTCCGGCTCGGCTGTCAGCACGCTGAGCGTCAACCAGGAGGCCGGGTCTGCAAACTACCAGCTGGCCGCGCTTTTCCAGGAAGGCCTGACGGGGCTCGACGCCGAGGGCAAAACCATCCCGGCACTTGCCGAGAAGTGGCACAGCGATGACAACAAGACTTGGGTGTTCGACCTGCGCCAAAACGTCACCTTCCATGACGGCAGCGCACTCACCGCAGACGACGTGGTCTTCTCCATCGAAACCGCCCGCGACGCCACCCTCTCCCCCGGCCTTTCCACCTACTGGCCGGCCTACGTCACCGGCTCATCGAAAACAGGAGAGAATCAGGTGACGATCACGCTCGATTCCGCCCACGCCGATTTCCCGGACCAGGTTTCCAACGCCGCCGGCCTCTTTGTCACCTCGAAGGCGTTCTGGGACGAGGCGGGCAACGACTACGGCTCGTCCAAGGGCCTCATCGTGGGTACCGGCCCCTACAAGGTCACCGAATTCGATTCGTCCAGCCATGTCACACTCGAGCGTTACGATGGCTGGTGGGGCTCGATCACGGCCCCCAAGACGGTGCGCATCGATTTCATCCCCGAAGACTCGACGCGCCTCCTCGCATTCCAAGACGAATCCATCGATGTTTCCCTTACCGTTCCGGTGACGAACGTTGACGAGTGGGCACAGGACGGGTCGACGGTCTCAAAGTACTCGGACCGCTCGTATTACGGATTGACCTTCGATCAAAATGTCGCGCCTTTCGACGATATCCACGTTCGCCGCGCCGTCGCCTATGCGCTCGACAAAGAGAAGATCGTCTCGGGCATCCTCAAAGGCTACGGCGAGGTGGCCACCGGCATCGATTCCCCCGAGCAGCTCGCCGGCTGGGCGGGCAGCGCCAAGGAGGCGCGCAAGCTCGTTGCCGATCTGGGCGCCGTCGACTTCAGCATTAAGAAAGCCAAGGCAGAGCTCAAGCAGTCGGCACACGCCGATGGATTCAAGACGACCCTCACCTACCCCACGGGCTATGCTGCCGTCGGCAAGGCCTCGATCGCCCTGGCCGAGCAGCTCAAGAGCATCGGCATCGACGTCGACGTCCAGGAGCAGACGCTCGACCAGTGGCTGAGCGAGGTTGGCAACGGCGAGCAGGGCGTGGCCTGGATGATCTACAACCCCACCACTTCCACCCCCAACGAGGTGACATCCTGGCTGCTCGCCGCCGGCGGTGCGGGCACGAACCCAGCCAACTGGACCGACGACGATGTTGCGGCCAAGACCGACTCCATCGGTCAGCTCACCGATGCGAAAGAACAGCTCGACATCGTGCTGGAGACCACAAAGGCGGCACTTGAGCAAGTTGTCTATGCCCCCGCATGGTGGGGACAGGCTGTTGTGGCAAGCAAGCAGGGCATAACGTTCAAGGATTCCGGAACCTTCTGGCTCGCAACGCCTTGGGCATCTGAATTCAGCGCCGAATAGGCACCCGGCACGAACCTCTAAGGCGGGATGGATATGCAAGCATTGAAGATGGTGATCAAGCGCGCGGCAGGACTTCTCGTGCTGCTGGTCGCGCTTTCGATCGTGACCTTCGGGTTGCTCTACCTGACGGGGAGCGACCCCGCGCGCTCCCTTGTTGGAGCCAAACAGGTAAGCGATTCACAGCTCGAGGCGATACGGTCGCGCTATCACCTCGATCAGCCCGTATGGACCCAATATCTCTATTGGGTCCAAGGGGTCCTGAGCGGCAGCCTTGGCACCTCGACGCGCACGCAGCTGCCCGTCACGGATATGATTTCCCAGCGTATGGGCATCACTCTCGCACTCGCGCTCATGGCCCTCGTCCTTGCCCTTGCCGTAGGTCTTCCCTTGGGCATCATTGCAGCGAAACATGCGGGTTCATGGCAAGATCGCCTCATCACGACCATCTCGATAGCAGGCCTCAGCGCCCCGAGCTACGCCATCGGTTTGCTTTTGCTCTACGTGCTCTCCGCACGGCTTAAGATCTTCCCCATCTATGGCCAGGGAGACGGAAGCCCTCTCGACACGTTTAGGCATCTCATCTTGCCGGCAGTGACCCTCGCCATCGGCATCATCGCCAGCGTCGTCAAGATCTCGCGCGCATCCCTCATCGAAGAAATCGAATCGGACTATACGCTATTCGCACGCTCTCGCGGGGTATCCCCCCTCTCCGTCACGCTTGGTCAGCTGCAAAATGCCGCGCTGCCCGTCCTCACCTCCTCCGGCCTGCTCATCGCCTCGCTTATCTCGGGAACCGTCATCGTCGAGACCATGTTTTCGCTTGGCGGAATCGGAACGCTGCTTCAGCAATCGGTGACGTTTGGCGACATCCCCTGTGTGCAGGCCATCACGCTCATCCTGGCGAGCGTGATCTGCATCTCCACCGCAATCGTCGACACCTTGGCGCAGCTCGTGGACCCGCGCCTGAGAAAGCGCGCGAAGGGGTCGCGAGCAGCCGCGACGATGCCGTCGTTCAGCCCGATACCGCAAAAGGAGGCCGAGTAACATGGCCCATCGTATACGCCGGACCCTTCCGCTTCTGCTCGCAGTCCTCTGGCTGCTCATCGTAGTCGCGCTCACCGTCTTTCCCCAGTTCAGCGACGGTGCACTCACACAAGACCTCGCCCTCACCGAAGCCGCCCCGGGGACCGCGGGACATCTGCTGGGAACCGACGCGCTCGGTCGCGACGTGGTCAGGCTCACCCTCGCCGGTTCGCGCACCGCACTGGTAGGCCCCGTCGTCATCGCCCTTGGAGCCATGACGGTCGGCGTTGTCCTCGGCCTTGCGTGCGCTTACTTTGGCGGCCCGCTCGATTGGGCCGTATCGCGCATCGTCGAGCTCATGCTCTCGCTGCCCACGCTGCTGCTCGCCATCGTCATCGCAGGCATCCTCGGCGGATCTTACGCCACCGATGTGCTCGTGTTCGTGATTCTCTACACCCCCTACGAAATCAGGCTTGTCCGCGCTGCCGCGCTGCGACACATCCACGACTCGTTTCTCGATGCGGGCAAGCTCCTCGAGTTGAGTCCGGCGCGCATCATGTTCCGGCATCTGCTCCCCATCATTCAGCCTGTCGTGGTGCCTGCGGTGTTCCTCGATATGTCCAACGCATTGGTCTCGCTCTCCTCGTTGTCGTTTTTGGGAATCGGCATCTCTCCACAGCAGGCGGACTGGGGAAGGCAGCTCTCCGACGCTCGCTCGCTGATCTACAGCAATCCCGCCGCGGCTATCGCGCCCGCAGTCGTCATCATCGTCACATCGATCGCCCTCAACGTCATCGGCGACAACATCGCAGCAGGCAATCGAGAAGAGGCCCACGCATGACGCCCATTGAACTGCAAAACCTGCACGTATCCATCAACGGAACCGAGCTGATCTGCGGCGCGAGCCTCTCGATACCCGCAAACGCGACGGTTGGTATCGTCGGCGAGTCCGGGTCGGGAAAATCCCTGACTGCAAAGGCCATCTCCGGGCTCTTGCCGCGCGGCGCCCACGCCTCGGGCTCGCTCATGATCTTGGGCACCCCCATCGACCTCACGGCCCCCGAGCACACTTGGGAGGCCCAACGCGGATCGGCGATCGTCTGGCTGCCGCAAGACCCCTTCTCTTCGCTCAATCCGCTGCAAACCTGCGGAAGCCAAATTGCCGCAGGCTCCCGTCTGCCCAAGGCAAAGCGACGCGGGCAAGCCGAGCGACTTCTCGCCGACGTGGGACTCAGCCCCGCACTGTACGATTCCTACCCCCATGAGCTTTCGGGAGGCATGCGCCAACGCGTGGCCATCGCCGCCGCGCTCGCGCCGCAGCCGCAGGTGTTCATCGCCGACGAGCCCACCACGGCACTCGACGCCAGCACTCAAAAAGACGTGCTCGACCTCCTTCAAAGCATCTGCTCCAAACACGGCATGACCCTTATCATCATCACGCACGACCTTCCCCTGGCTGCAGACCGCGCAGATTACCTCGTCATCTTCGACAAGGGCCGTGTCGTCGAAGAGGGCCCAAGCGAAAAAATCACTACCTCGCCCCAATCGAGCTACACCAAAGAGCTGCTCGAGGCGCATCGCCGTCTGCAAAACGGCGACAACCCCGAAATCGGAGACACGGTGCTTTGTGTGGAGCACCTGACCCGTCATTTCGAAGGGAATCCCAGGCCCTCGGTAGACGATGTGTCCCTCGACATCCATGCCGGAGAGATTTTGGGACTGGTCGGAGAATCCGGGTCTGGCAAATCAACCGTCGCCCGCTGCGTGGCAGGACTCGAAAAACCCGATAAGGGAACCGTGACCTTTTACGAAAAGGATTCCCAACAGCCCCTTCCTTGGTCCCGGGAACAGGCACAGCTCGTTTTCCAGAACCCCTTTGGCTCCCTCAATCCCGTCATGACCGTCGCCCAAACCCTCAAGGAAGCGCTACGGGCATCCGGCCGCGCAGACGATGCGCAAGCCGTCAGAAACCTGATGGAATCGGTGGGGCTTTCGGCCGACCTGGCCGCCCGAAAGCCCCTCGCCCTCTCGGGCGGGCAGTGCCAACGCGTGGCCATCGCACGCGCCATCGCTCCCCAACCGCGTCTGCTCATCGCGGACGAGGCAGTCACCGCGCTCGATGCCAACATACAGGCGCACGTTCTCCAGACTCTCCTTGGCCTGCGGCGCAACCTGAATCTCGCCATCCTCTTCATCAGCCATGATCTGGACACCGTTCGCCGCATATCCGATCGCATCGCAGTTATGCAAAACGGAAAGGTCATCGAATCCGGAACGACCGACGCCGTTTTGAACCATCCCCAACACGCTTACGTGCGCAAGCTGATCGCAGCCATGCCCCCGGCGCTCGATTGAGGTGATTCGCATGCCGCCAACCTATCAAATCGTCAATTTGGCCCCAGGGGCAGACCCGCGCGACCCCCTTCCCTCCGGCCTTGCGTTGCCGACCGCCACCCTTGCCGCCGCCCAAAAAGCTCAAGGTGCCCTGTTGCGTACGCTCTTTATCGCCGCGGGGCCCGAGGGCACGGCAGCGCTGCTGGGATACAGAAGGCCGCACACCGCACAGCTCAAGCTGTGCGCGCTCGACGGCGATAGCTCGCTTTTCGACCAGCTCCTCCGTTATGCATCGCAGGAGACCCAAAAGCTCGGTCTCGACGTCAAAACCGAGCTCGGCGATGCATCCCAGTACCTCACAGTGGCCCCGCGTACCGCGCACTCTGCCAACTATCACCAGACGACCGAATTCACCTGCGGTCCGGTAGCGGTCCTCGATGCTCTGTTGCGCAAGGGCGTCGTCGAGCGCATTACGCGCGATGAAGAAATCACACTTTGGCGCGAAGCCACCATGGCGGTCGCATGCGATCCCTATGGGCTTGCCCTCGCCTGCAAGCGTCGCGGCCTTGCCCCCTCCGTATATGTCTCGCGCGCCGGATGCATTCTCGATCCCGCGAGCGGCACGGGGATTCTCAACAAGACACTCGCCCGCGACACACAGTTGTCTTTCGAGCGACAGGCGCGCGAGGAAGGGATTCCCATCCGTGTAGGCGACTTCGATTCCTCGGATATCGCGCGATTCCTCGACGAGGGACGCATTGCGGTTCTACTTATCGACGAATGGCATTGGCATGCAGAGCGCTGCCCGCACTGGATTACCGTGACCGGGCGACGGAACAAGCGCTTCTACCTCGATGACCCATGGCATGATCGCGAATACGGCGAGAGCGCTGTCGACACCAGCGGCCTCGCCATCGACAAGAACGATCTTGACTTGGTAAGTTCCTACGACGGCACCAAGGCGATGCTCGTCTTTTAAGATGCGAACCCCAGGCCCCCTCAAGCCAGAGAGAAGACGATCTACATGGAAACTCAAGACCAGCGCATACGACGTGAATTCGCCCAGCTCGTAAGCATGGACTCAGTATCGCTTAACGAAAAGGAGTGCGCAGACTGGCTCCGTGAGCGCCTGGAAGAGCTTGGCTTTGAAGTCGAGGAAGACGATGCCGGGGCGGCTCTTGGCGGCAATGCGGGAAACCTGCATGCCTGGCTCGAGGGAACGACGGACGACAACCCGCTTCTTCTGTGCGGGCACATGGATGTCGTCGAGCCGGGGCGTAAAAAGACGGCCATCTTTCACGAAGACGGCGCCATCACCTCCGATGGAACGACGGTGCTCGGTGCCGACGATATCGCCGCAATCGTTGAGATTCTCGAAGGGGTGCGTGCAGTTCTTGCCTCCGGTCGCCCCCATCGTGGAATAGAGATCGTCTTTTGCGTCGACGAGGAGGCCTACGACGGAGGCAGCCGCGCATTGGACTTCGCCTCCATAAGGAGCCGCGAGGCGTACGTGCTCGACCTTGCCGGAAAACCCGGAGTGGCGGCCACGTCAGCGCCTACGCTCATCTCATTTACCGCCACCGTTACGGGCAAAGCGGCGCATGCCGGTTTCGAACCCGAATCCGGCATACACGCCATCGTCGCGGCGGCGCGAGCCATATCCAACCTCGGACAAGGCCACCTCAACGCCCATACGACCCTGAACATCGGAACGATCGAGGGAGGGGCCCAGGCAAACGTCGTGCCTGAGAGCTGCACATGCCAAGGTGAGATTCGCAGCAGCGTCCACGCCGAGGCCATTGCGGCCGTCAGCGACGTCGAACGCGCTTTTTCCCATGCTGCAAAGGAGCTGGGAGCAACCGCTTCCGTAGCATCCGAGATTCGCATCAAAGCCTATAGCACGCGCGAAGACGCCCCCGCAGTCAAGCGCTTCCGCACCGCCTGCAAAAAGCTCGGCCTCGCCGGCGAACTCGTGGAGACCTTTGGCGGCAGCGACAATAACAGCTTCGCCGAGCACGGCATCGAAGGTATCGTGCTCTCGTGCGGCATGATGCGCCCCCACTCCACCCAGGAATACGTTTGCATGGAAGACCTCGTTACCGGCGCAAAGCTGGTCGAAGAGCTGATAGGCTAGCTTTTTCGAGCGGACGCTCGAGCGCCAAAAGTATCCCCATCGCGCGCAGGGTACAGAACATGCAGCGGGGTATACTGGGTCGTGGCCTCATCTTCTCAAGACGGGGCGCTCACATACGGGGAGCTTGCAGGACACGGCAGGCTGAGATTGGGCGCGCCCGCCCCGACCCGCAGAACCTGACATGGGTAATGCCAGCGAAGGGAGTTTTGTTCATGACCGAACAGCAGACCGACAATCTTGTCACGCAAATGGACTACGCGCGTGCCGGGCAGATCACCCCGCAGATGATAGAAGTCGCCGAGCGCGAGCACCGCGATCCCGAGTATATCCGCGAGCGCGTCGCCGACGGCCGCATCGCCATTCCCGCAAACATCGTCCATATCAAAAAGGGCATGCGCGCCTTTGGTGTGGGCGAGGGCCTTTCCACCAAGGTGAACGTCAACCTCGGTATCTCCGGCGACAAGGCCGACGCCGCCGAGGAGTGGAAGAAGGTGAAGATCGCCGAGGACCTGGGCGCCGACGCCATCATGGACCTCTCCAACTCGGGCAAGACGCGTAAGTTCCGTCAACAGCTCATCGATGAGACCCCGCTTATGGTGGGAACCGTCCCCATGTACGATGCCATCGGCTATATGGAAAAGCCGCTCGTCAAACTTACCAAAGACGACCTGCTGGCAACCGTACGAGCACATGCCGAGGACGGCGTGGACTTCGTGACCATCCATGCGGGTATCAACCGCTCCGTCATCAAGACCTTCAAGGAGACCGGCCGCCTCATGAACATCGTGAGCCGCGGAGGGTCGCTGCTCTTTGGCTGGATGGAAGTCACCGGCAACGAGAACCCCTTCTACGAGTTCTACGACGAGGTCCTCGACATCTGCCACGAGTACGACGTCACCATCAGCTTGGGCGATTCCTGCCGCCCCGGCTGCCTTTACGACGCCAACGACGCCACGGAGACCGCCGAGATCATCGAGCTGGGCAAGCTTGCCGTCCGTGCCTGGAAGCGCGGCGTGCAGGTGATGATCGAGGGACCGGGCCACATGGCCATCGACGAGATCGCCGCCAACATGAAGATGGAAAAGCGCCTGTGCCATAACGCCCCCTTCTACGTGCTGGGACCGCTCGTCACCGATATCGGCGTGGGCTACGACCACATCACCGCGGCCATCGGCGGCGCCATCAGTGCAAGCGCGGGCGCAGACTTCCTGTGCTACGTCACCCCCGCCGAGCACCTGTGTCTGCCCGACGCCCAGGACGTGCGCGACGGCCTGATCGCCACCAAGATCGCGGCACACGCGGCGGACATCGCAAAGAAGGTTCCCCATGCACGCGACGAGGACGACCGCATGGGTCAGGCGCGTCGCAAGCTCGACTGGGAAGAGATGTGGAAGCACGCTCTCGACCCCGA
Organism: uncultured Collinsella sp.; assembly: GCA_934654625.1. Taxonomy (GTDB): domain Bacteria; phylum Actinomycetota; class Coriobacteriia; order Coriobacteriales; family Coriobacteriaceae; genus Collinsella. The sequence continues at coordinate 20,909 of CAKUGM010000004.1, forward strand.
GCGCGCCCGCGAGCGCTATGAGAACTCCCCCGCTGCGACCGAGGGAACCTGCACCATGTGCGGCAAGATGTGCGCCGTGCGCACCGTCAACAAGGTGTTCGAGGGAACGACGATCGACCTCGGCATGGACGACGAATAGTCGTCTCTCTTCAAGCACTCCTCGGGCTCACGGCACCACCACGCAAGGTGCTGTGGGCCCGCTTTCACATTGCGAGGTATCCATGATCACACCGACGCTGCCAGCCGTCCTGACCATCGCGGGTTCCGATTCGAGCGGAGGGGCAGGCATCCAGGCGGATATCAAGACCATCGCCGCGCACGGACTGTTTGCCGAGTGCGCCATCACGGCCATCACCGCGCAGAATACCTGCGGCGTGCGCAGCATCCAAAATGTCGACCCTGCCATTGTCGCCGACCAGATCGACATGGTGTTTGAGGACATCCGCCCCTCGGCGGTAAAGATCGGCATGGTCTCCTCTTCAGCGATTATCGAAGCGATCGCCAATCGTCTCGAGTACTGGAAAGCGCAACGCGTTGTCGTCGACCCCGTGATGGTTGCAACCAGCGGTGCCAGGCTTATCGACGAAGATGCCCAGGCAGCGCTTACCTCGCGTCTCTTCCCGCTCGCAACGCTCATTACCCCTAACATCCCGGAAGCAGAGCTCCTCTCCGGCATGCCCATCGAAGACGGGGCCTCCCAAGAGCAGGCCGCCCGTCACCTGGTACAGCGATTTGGGTGCGCAACGCTGGTAAAGGGTGGTCATCGCGTCAACGATGCAAGCGACGCCCTGGCGCAGGCGACGGAAGGCGAGCTCGAAACGACTTGGTTCACCCATCCGCGCGTCGACAACCCCAACACCCACGGCACAGGATGCACGCTCTCCTCGGCCATCGCCTGTGGGCTCGCGCAAAACCTGCCGCTCGCCGACGCCGTCGAAGCGGCGAAACGCTATCTCACCGGCGCCCTTGAGGCCCAGCTCGATCTTGGCCAGGGTTCTGGTCCCCTTGACCACATGTGGCGCTATCGCCGATGATGTGACGCAAGCATCTCGCATGACCCCAAGGGAACAGTGAGCGCCGAACCGTTCAAGGGTAGGTCCCATGAGCTTCTCGTTCTTCATCTATACCATCCTCATCATGGGCGTAGCCCTGGTGACCAGCTCCGTCGCGCTTGTGGTCTGGCTCATGACGCGCCGTCGCGATGCAATCGTCTCGGCCATCGGTTTTCTCGCCTATATGCTCGACCTCTCGGTCATCTTTTTTGACGAGTACAACCGCATGAAGTACGACTACGCCGTGAGTTTCGAGATGCCGCTGCAGCATCCGGGAACGCGCTGCTTTCTGGGCATCGTGATCATCGGCTGTATTTTTGCCTGGACGATCCTGCGCCTGCGCGACGAGTTGACAATCAAGCGCCTGGCAACTGTGTTGGTCCCCTTTGCCGCAATTCAGCTCCTCTTGGTCCCCCGTCCAGGCCTTGCGAGCACGATGCAGCAGTACCTTTTCTGGCTGAGCCGCGACCTGTGCAATATCGCTTGCCTTGGTTATGTGCTTTGGCGCTATCGCCACATGACAAACAAAGCCGAACGGCTTGACCTGGCGCGAAGCAAAACCTTTTTCAAAATCGCCTGCGTCCTCGCCGTTCTGGTTATCGTCGAGGACACCTACATGATCTTGCTCTGCCAGCCCGACATGAGCAATCCTTTGGTCGGTACCTTCCTGTGGTACCTGAGCGAGCGCAATATCTCCGAAAATGTGCTGATGGTCGTGGCGGCAGCGCAACTTTTCAGGCAATTCGCCCATATGCTGAGGGTCTACGCAAAGCATCCGCGCGCTGATGAAGACGTTGCCACCGAGCGGCGCAATTCACAAGAAGACCTTGCGTCCCGCATTGTCATCTTCTCGGATAGAAACAGGCTCTCCAATCGCGAGCAAGAGGTATTGTCGCTTGTGCTGCGCGGATTCGACGCCCAAAACATCGCCAGCGAACTGGTTATCAGCCCCGGCACCGTCAAGGCACATCTGCATCGCATCTACGTCAAATCGAACGTCAAGACCCGCGACGAGCTCATCGAGGCCTTCTGGCGCTCTTAGCCATGCCCCGCCTTATCGAAAGGCACAAAGCCAACCGTCCCGTACCGGTGCGCTTGAACGCTATCGATTTTGAAGAGCGACAGCCCGCCCTCGGCCGCTCGCGGCAATGGAACAGCAATAAACCCTTGCAATAGAATACCTGGTAAACCGTGTAAACCGGCTTAACCTCTCCACCCATCGCGCTCTATCTTGGCGCCGCGGACAAAGCATGCATAAATGACTTTAAGGCAACAGGCAGCGTACGAGCCGGGCTCCCGCCAAGCGTACGAAACGTACCGCACTGAGAGCTACGCCCTGAGCAAACGCATGCGCGAATCATCGCGATTCATGCATAGTCCAGAAACGTCTGAGGAGGCACTTATGGACACAGCAGAGGTAGTCATTCGAAGCAATGCCGTCTTTACCGGAACCGGCCTTGCGCCCTTCAAAGGCGGCGTGGCCGTCAAGGGAGATACAATCGTCGCATGCGGCGAGGACAAGTATCTCGATGCCTTCATCGGTCCCGATACCGAGATTCGCGATTTTGGCAACAAGCTCGTCATGCCGGGCCTCATCGACTCGCATACGCACTTCGCGCAGGGTGCCTTCATGACCGACCCGGATTTCGCGGTCAACCTTATCGACTGCACGAGCTTCGAGCAGGCGATGGAACGCGTCCGCGCCTTTGCCGACAGCCATCCCGACAACGAATGGATCGTAGGCTGCCAGATCATCCAGTTCCAATGGGAAATCCCCGAGATGCCCACCGCGGCTATGATCGACCAGTACGTGAGCGATCGACCGGTATTCCTGCAGCAAGTCGACCTTCACACCTTTAGCGCCAACACCTGCGCCATCAACAAGGCGGGCGTCACACGCGACACACCCGACCCTGCCGGCGGCAAGATTCTCAAAGACGCAGACGGCAACCCTACCGGCGTCTTTTCCAACAACGCCGGTGCCATCTTCATGGACGAGGTATACAACCCGGCGATGGACGTCGTCGAAGCTTCGTTTACTAAGACCGCCAAGCGCGCCAACGCCCTGGGCATCACGACCGTCGGCATGGTTAACCCCACCTTCGTAAGCATGGACAACCCCTATGCCGTGCTTGCCGATCTTAACGCCCGCGGCGACCTCCCCCTGCGCGTCTTCCTGTACACCGATTTGTTCGAGAACGAGAATCTGGAACTCCATGAGATCCAGGAGAAGTACAGCTTCCCCGATACGCAGGTTGAATGGCACGGCTTCAAGCAGTTCCTCGACGGCGTGTGCTCCGACCACACCGCCTGGATGCTCGAGCCCTACTCGAACGCCCCCGAGACGTGCGGCGAGCCCGCCGAAGACCCCGAGCGCATCCGCGCCGCCATCCTCAAGGCAGCCCAGTGGGGTGTGGACACGCGCATCCACACCATCGGCGACCGCTCCGTGCGCTTTGTGCTCGATTGCTTTGAAGAAGGAGAGCGCCTCCATGGTAAAGGCGCATGCCGTCACTCTATGGAACATGACGAAACCGTCCAGCCCGAGGACCTGCCCCGCTACGCCGAGCTGGGCGTCAGCGCAGGCATGCAGCCGTGGCATATGCTGCTCGATATGCCCGACCGCGCCAAAGACGATGCGGTGGGCCCCGAGCGCGCCGCACTCTCTTGGCCACTCCACAGTCTGCTGGCAAGTGGCGCCTGCGTGCATCTGGGATCCGACTTCCCCGTCGTGGGCCTCGAGCCCATGGAAGAGATCTACGGCGCCGTCTTCCGCATGCTCGAAGACGGTTCGAACCCGGAAGGCTGGTTCCCCGAGGAGCGCATCACGATGAGCGATGCCCTGCGCGCCTACACCTACGGCAGCGCTTATGCCATGCACGCCGAAGATCGCATCGGCACCCTTGCTTGCGGCAAACAGGCCGACATCTGCGTGCTCGACCGCAACCTCTTCAATTGCGAGCCGGCAGAGGTGCTCGAGGCAACCTCAGCCTTCACGATGATCGCCGGCAAAGTTGTTTTCGAAGCCTAGATCCCATCACGTTTTGACTCTCAAGGAAAGGAGAGAACAATGGCAGAAGAATTGATTGCCAACGAGGAGGATCGCGAACTCGCATCAAAACCGATTCCAAGCCTGGTACGCCGTTACACGATCGTAACCGGTCAGGGCATGCTCGCCCAGATCATCATGGTTGTCCTCGAGGGACTTGTTATGGGCTGGGGCCTGGGTGCCCATGGCCTGGCATGCGTCTCGATCATTATGTCCGCCGAGTTCCTCAACCTGGCCTTTGGCAACCTCTTTGGCACGGGTGTTCCCGCCATCGTCGGCAACCTTTTGGGTGCGGGCGACGTCAAGGGCGCCAGCAAGGCCTTTAGCCAGGGCTTCTGGCTTACCTCGATCGTCTCGATCATCCTTGCCGTGATCATGGCGGCCTTCACCGAGCCCATCTGCGCGTTCTTTGGCGCAACCCCCGACATCATGGCCGATACGGTCCTGGGCGTTCGCACCTTCTCTATCCTGCTGCCCTTCACGGTCGTGGGTCAGATGGTCACCGCCGTCATGCGCGTTGACGAGAAGGTTCAGATTCAAGCAAACCTCATGACGGTCTCCGCCATCGTCGCCATCATCTGGCTCGCCCTGTCGACCTTCATCTTCAAGCTCGGCACCATGGGCGCCGGCATCTACTACGGTCTGTCCATCGGCATCTGGGCCATCGGCGCCTTCTGGTTCATTGGTGGCAAGAAGTCTCAGCTTCAGATCAAGCTTGCCGACCTCAAGCTCGATATGGCCATCTGCGGCCAGATCTTCAAGATCGGCTTCCCGTTCTTCCTGGTCCAGGCCGCAACGTTTATCTTCAACACGGTTGCGAACACGCTGCTCGGCACCCTCGGCGGCGAGCTCGGCTCGCTCTACATCGCCGCCTTCGCCGTCATCAACGGCTACATCCTCTACATCGTCATGATGATCGCCCAGTGCTTCTCCTACGGCCTGCAGCCCATCGCCGCCTTCAACGCCGGCGCCAAGGCTTGGGATCGCCTCAAGCAATCGCTCTCCTGCGCCATCAAGTACCAGATTGTCGTTCTTCTCGTTGTGTCTATCGTAATCTGGCTCGCAGCAACCCCCGTCTGCGCCTTCTTTGCCGGAAGCGATGCCGACCTCGTGGAAGTTGCCGCCAGCGCCACGCGCATCATCATCATCGCCGTATGCCTGGGCTACCTCGCCATGACCGTATCCATCTACTTCCAGTCGGTCGAGAAGGTCGTGCTCTCCACGTTCTGCAGCCTGCTTCGCTACGTAATCTGCTCCGTGCCGCTCATGTACCTTCTGGGCAACATGATGGGTGTCCAGGGCATCTGGATCGCCCTCGTGGTGGCCGACGCCATCACCGGAATCATCTCCATCGCCCTCGCCCTGAACGAGCAGAAGCGTTTGAGCAAGCTTATCACCTAGCCGCTTTCTCCGGCACGCAAAGAGGCGCTCTCCGGATGGAGGGTGCCTCTTTTTGATGCATGAGACCATGAGCCTTCAAGAGCGGCAAGCGATTATCGATCGGCCATTTCCTGCAGTTTTGCCGCGACGGCAAGGCCCAATGCATGATGGCCGGCGGCATCGAGATGAACGCCGTCAAAGCTTCCCACACGGGCCACCTCGCCCGCATCGAGGAAATCACAGCCTTCGAGCTCGGCGACCTGACGGTACGCATCTGCGAGCTGCTCGGACAGCACAATGCCCTGGGCATCGAATTCGGCGAGCAAACCGCGCGTCGCGGCATGCGTCAGCGGCGGAGGCGACACGAGCAGGACCTGCGGGCAAGGCGAACACGACGGCCACGGAAACTCTTGGACGGCTTCGGCGAGCACCGCCATGCCGCGAGCGATATCCGCAAGGCCGAGGCTGTACACCGGTTTGAGGTCATTCGTGCCCAGCATGATGACAACCACATCGAGGGGAAGATGCGACTTGAGCAAAGTTGGCAGGAGCGCGCCACCGGAAAGGCAGGTAGTCAAGCGATACGGGTCTTCATGCACTGTCGTGCGGCCGTTAAGACCCTCCTCAATCACATGCCAACTAGAGCCGAGCTCGCGCGCAGCGACGCCGCACCAGCGGACATCGGCCGAGAAGCGCTCGCCGGTTCCGGCAGCGCGGGACTCGGGATCGAATCCGTATGTGTTGCTATCTCCGAAAAACAATGCGTTGCGCATAACGACTCCCAATCCTCCCGCTCGCCGGTGCCAGGACTATTTCAGATAGGCACGCCAATCATCGTCATCCTCATCTTGGACCTGAGCCTGGGCCGCAGCGTCCCTACGAGCGCGAGCGTCCTCATATGAATCCTTGTTTTTGGCCGGAAAGGCCGCAAACGCATGCTCCATGCGCTCGAAATTCTGGTTGAAACGCTCGCGCTTGACGGCAAAGATCACCTTGGTCGCCATATGCTCGCCGCCCGCCAACTCCTCGCGAAGCATCTCGGCGACAACAGAAGCGTCCCAACCGCTCGCATCGCAGCCGGGAGCACCCATGATGAGCTTCTCGTGCCCCAGGCTGTCGGCAATCGCGAGGGCAAAACGAATGCGCTCGCGCATAGCGTCTGCCAGCTGCTCATCGCTCATGTTGTACTCGGAGCGCGCACGGCGCACGTTGGGTGCGGCAAGCACGACAACGTCCGCGTAAGCATGGAGGCGATCGCGCGTAAAGCGAACGGCGGGAACTACCAGCGCGCGATTGCGGTAAAGCTCGCAGTTGATATTGCGGCGGCGGTTCTCGGCATACCAGTCGCGCTGCTGAGAAAGAACGTTATAAAGAAACGAATGCTCGCACAACGACTGCTCAAAGCCCATAAAGCCCTTGTCAAAGCCGCCGGCGGGGTTGGTGTATGAACCGAAATCGAGCACAGCGAGATCGCAGAACTGCGCGCGGCCTCGCCCGTTTTCGAGAATTGCCGCGCACGCATCGGCGTCGACGACGCAAACCTCGGGCACGCGCGGCTGCTCGTCTTCCGTTGCGGCCTTCGCCACCGGAGTGGGCATGCCCTCGATGCGTCGGCATTGATCGCAAGCGCGGTCGATCTCGGCGGCAAGGCGTACGGCCACCTGCTTCGTATAGGACTCGCGCTCGCGTGCGCGCTGGTCACGCCTGGCATCGCGAGGAGCTCCGTCTCTGCGGCCTCCGCGGTTGCGTCCGTTCGTCTCGTTGCCTGCCATGCTCTTCTTCCTTTCGCCTCTGCTGCCAAGGGGCGCATGATATCGAACTTTGCCCATGATAGCGCCTGCTCGTAGTAAATGGCGGACGAATCTGGCGTGATGGTGATGAGCGCAGCACCAGGCGCACAAGGTGACATATGGGGTATCATGGTAGAACTTGTGCAGATAATCGCCATCGCCGGCATCCATTATCCGCATGTATTCGATCATCTAGCAGAGGGGCGCATTTCTTTTCGCATGAGACCCTTCATTCCATATATTCTCATGGCCGCTGCCGCGTATGTCGTGACCTTCGTCTTCACGCCCGCGGCCAAGCGCCTTGCTATGCGTCTTGACGCCGTCGACTACCCCTCCAAGCGTCGCATCAACACGCAACCGACACCGCGCCTCGGCGGTCTCGCTGTCTTTTTGGGCATCATCGCCGCGGTAGCGGTTGCCATCTACGGTAGCGAGCGCCTTGGCTGGCCTCCCGTCCTGGTATCGCACCCCAGCCTTGCCGTTAACTACCACATGCTCGCCGTAGCAGTTTTGCTTATGGTTGCAACGGGCGCCGCCGACGACATCGTCCAGCTCTCCCCGAAGACCAAATTCGCCGGCCAGATCGTCGCCGCAAGCGTCGCGGTGGCGGGCGGCTTGGTAATCCACCAGATCGTCAATCCCTTTGTCGGCGATGCCTATATCGAGCTCGGTTGGTTCGCCTACCCCATCACCGTCATCTATCTGGTCGCATTCACCAACATCATCAACCTCATCGACGGGCTGGACGGCCTCGCTTCGGGCATCTCCTGCATCGCCGCGCTGTCCATGTTTTCTTTCGCCGTTCTCGCTGGTAGGCACGACGCCGCCGCTCTCTCCCTTGCGGTCGCGGGTTCCTGCCTCGCGTTTTTGCGCTACAACTTCAACCCCGCATCGATCTTCCTGGGAGACTCGGGCTCTTTGCTGCTTGGATTCTTGCTGGGCATCATCTCCCTGCTCAACGTTTCGCGAACGGCAGCCCTCACCTCGTTGCTCATCCCGCTGATCGTGGCGGGCGTACCCATCATCGACACCTTCTCGGCAATTATCAGGCGCATGCGCGCCCACGTAAGCATCGGGCAGGCCGACAAGGGACATATCCATCACCGTCTGATTCAAGAGGGGTACAACCAGAAGCAGGCGGTACTGCTCATCTATGCCTGGTGCATCCTGCTCTCGTTGGGAGCCGCAGCCATCAACCAGGTGGACGTCATCTGGCGCGTCCTTATCTTCGTGGCGCTTCTTGCCTGCTCGGCGGCCTTTGCCATGCACCTGCATCTTTTCGAGCCCGTTTTGCGCCACCACTACAACACCGACACCCATAAAGACGAGATCGTCACCCCTGAAGACCCCGAGTTCGCCGCCGAGGAGGCCGCTGCAGAGGCCAAGCATCCTCGCCATCAAAAGAAGCATGAGAAACGCGACAGCAGCCGCACCGACAACTGATAGGAGATTATTCGCATGCCCAACGAGAACAGCTACGAGGTCGCCGTCAAGAAATCTGACGCCATCCGCGCCGACCTCGACGTGAATCCGCAAAAATACACCATGCTCACCGGCGACCGCCCCACCGGCCGCCTGCATCTCGGCCATTACTTCGGCACCCTTAAGGGCCGCGTCGAGCTCCAAAACAAGGGCTGCCGCACCAACGTACTCATCGCCGATTACCAGGTAATCACCGATCGCGATACCACCGACCAGATCCAAGACAACGTCTACAACATGGTCATGGACTACCTTGCCTGCGGCATCGACCCCGACAAGACCATGATCTACGCGCACTCCGCGGTGCCGGCGGCAAACCAGCTCATGCTGCCGTTCCTCTCGCTCGTCTCCGAGGCCGAGCTTCTGCGCAACCCCACGGTCAAAGCCGAGCAGGAGGCAAGCGGCCACGAGCTCACGGGACTGCTGCTCACCTACCCGGTGCACCAGGCCTGCGACATCCTGTTCTGCAAGGGCAACGTGGTACCCGTCGGCCGCGACCAGCTGCCGCACATCGAGCTTACGCGCACTATCGCCCGACGCTTCAACAACCGTTTCTGCAAGAACTGCGACCCGGTCTTCCCCGAGGTCGATGCCCTCCTCTCCAATACGCCCCTGCTGCCCGGCCTTGACGGACGCAAGATGAGCAAGAGCTATGGCAACGCCATCAACATCTCCATGACGGCAGAGGAGACCGCCAAGCGCATCAAGAAGAGCCAGACCGACTCCGAGCGCATGATCACCTTCGACCCCGAGAATCGCCCCGGCGTGTCGGGTCTTCTCTCCACGGCCGCCATCTGCACCGGCAGGTCCGAGGTCGAAATCGCAGAAGAGATCGGTATGGGTGGATCCGGCCAGCTCAAGAAATACGTCACCGAGGCGGTCAACAGTTACTTCGAGCCTATCCGCGAGCGTCGCCATCGCTTTGAGAATGACCTCGATTACGTGAAGGATGTCCTCGCCGAAGGCAACCGTCGCGCCAATGAAATCGCCGAGGCGACCCTGGCAGAGGTAGCCGAGGCCATGGGAATGGTCTACTAATGTCGCGTTACAAGCTCGTTGCGAGCGATATGGACGAGACGTTCCTGCACGACAGCTGCATCATTCCCGACGGCAACAAGGCCGCCCTCGCTCGCATGCGCGAGCTGGGCGTGCTCTTTGTTCCTTGCTCAGGCCGCGCCTACAATTCCATCGCCGCGAACCTCGACACGCTCGACCCCAAGCTTCTCGACAGCACGTACATCATTTCTTTTAATGGCGGCTTCATCAATCGCTACGGCGACCCTAAGCCGCTATGCACCTGTGGCATTTCCTATGAAGCAGCCGACGCGATTTACCGTCGCGGTCGCGAACTGGGGCTTTGCATCCACGTGTGTTTTGACGACGGTACTTACAACGTCTTCGACCCACCCGCATCCGAGCGCGATTTCCTGGCAAGTTATCCCTCGATTCGCTACCAAACTTGCAAAGGGCATCCGGACCTTTCCTTTTTAGAGAAAAAGCCCATCGTCAAAGTGCTGTACATGAGTGAGGACTTTGATGGCCTGCGCAAGCTGGGAGCCACAATGAACGATTTTGCCGAGGACCTTGGCACAGCCATTACGTTCTCCTCCAATCGATACATGGAGTTCATGCCCCAAGGCGTGACCAAGGCGACCGGTCTTGCAAAGCTCGCCGAGCTACTAGGCATCGGGCTTGATCAGATCATCGGTTTTGGAGATTCGGCCAACGACATCGCCATGCTCGATGCCGCAGGCCTGGGCGTCGGCGTCGCAAACGTCACCGATGACGCCCGCGAGCATTGCGACGTCGTGCTCGATTCGACCTGCTTCGATGGAGCGCTACCCGAACTCGTCGAACGTTTTTTGGAACCCTAGCCTTCTAACCCGTCACAAACGCATACCTCACAAACGAAAACGGCCCGTCACCTGATTCCAGATGACGGGCCGCCTTCGAAGTACACCGTTGATCGCACAGAGGGGAGGGATGCAATCAAACTTCGACGAAACGATCGAATATCGCCTGTGACCTGTTTCGTCGTTGAGTTAACTATAGTAAACTTAACGCGCTCCCCCCTTCTGGATTTGCACCTTCATACTCCCTCCATAAGTTAGCCTTGGGTAACCTTCGCCTCATCCATAAAGAGCGGGGCGCCGAGGCGCGTGAAGAGCGCGAGCCAGATCAAAGCGGCGCAAAAACCACCCAAAACGTCGGAGGCATAGTGCACACCCAGATAAATTCGGCTGATGCCGATCATCAGGATGACAATGCCGAAGGCGATCGTGAACAGGTTGCGCTGACGGCGATCCTTTTCGTGTTTCCAGATAAGCCAGACAATAAGACCGTAAAACGCCATGGCCGCCATTGAGTGACCAGAGGGAAAGCTGAAGCCCGTCTCTACCGCAAGCCTAAACCCTTCCGGTCGGGGACGCTGGACAAGTGACTTGATAAGAACATTCAGGCCCGCAACGAGCGCAAGATTCACCGCACAGCACCATCCCGGTCGTCTTCCGGGCGCAAATGCCGCGATGGCAAGGGTCATAACCACCAGCACAACCGGTGAAGCCAGGGCAGAAAAGCCCTCCATTACCGGGGTGAGCGCATCACTACGCAACCGCTCGACAATCAGACTGTAGGCGAGAGAATCAAGGCGCATGATTTCGCCTTCAAGCACCTCGTTAAGCAGATAGAGAAAGACCGCAAGGCACAAAGCGCAGCTGACAACACGCCAATTGGCGCGCACAAGCCTCTTTAGACGCCGGATAACCCCGGCCGCATTCACGTCGTTCTTAGTCGACGTCCGATTCATGATCATCCTTTCCCAAGAGCATGGGCACGCACGGCATGCGATACTGCCTCGCAATGCGATGTATTGTTCCCCGTCGCAGGAGCAAGCCCCACGCAAATGGGAAAGCCATACGGGCCGCACGTAAAATCCAATGAAACGGCCCCGTCCGCGCCGCATCGCCCGCGGCATGTCGTTATTTCCGGTTCGCCTTTCGCTCATCGCGCAAGCGGGCGCGATCCATCGCCGCCTCGGCGGCCGAGAATCGACAGCCGCAGTAGTTCTGACGATACATCCCCAACTCGCGTGAGCGAGCCGTTGCTTGCGGATACCAGGGCCTAAAGTCGCGAATCACCGGCGTAAGGCCATGAGATTCAGCAAGGCGAACAAGGACATCGTTACACGTCTCGAATAGCTGATAGGGAGACACCGCGAGCGTCGTGGCAACATGGGTAAACCCCTCGCGCTTGGCCACGCGGCACGCCTCGGCCAGGCGAAGGCCATAGCAGGCACGGCATCGACGCGAACGGTCCTGGGCACCGATGGGCGCGACGCCTCGCTCCCAGGCGGCATAATCCTCGTCTGCCTCGATGAGCGCAATTCCCTCGGCAGCGCACCAACGTCGAAGCTCTGCCAGACGGCGCCTATGCTCGTTCTCGGGCTGGATATTGGGATTGGTCCAGCAAATCGTGGGCTCAAATCCTTCTTCCAGCAAGAGACGAACCGGCTCCAGCGAGCATGGAGCGCAGCATGCATGCAACAAGAGGGGCGTCTTCGTTTCCAATGTCGATTGGCTACACACCTTCGTCCTCCCCGCTTTCGCTTACGCCATAGAAGCGAACTCCCCACGTCTCATCTTCGCACCAACGTATCCGCCGGTCGGAAACGATGGTGCGAACATAGGACCAATCTCCCGTGCATCCAGAAAGATGTACCACGCAGGTCACCCAAGCAGCAAAATCGCAGCCAAACTCGATACCCAAAACGGCAACAAGGCACGTCACCGCAACGGTCGGAGCAAGCACGACGGCAAGATAACGGCGTCTTGAATAGATGACCCCTTCGGCACAGGCATATATCATGGCGCTCTCGAGATTCCATCCAAACGTAACGTGTGCGCCCTTCGGGCCGAGAGCCTTGAAAAACAGAGCATGGATGGCCTCGTGGGCCGCAAAAGACAGAAGCATCGCCAGCGCGACTCCGGCGACCCAAAGGGCAACACCCCCGACGCCCTCGGCAACAGCCAGGGCCAACTCGCACGGAGCGCCATAGAAACCGAACAGTGCTACGCCCCCAAGCGTTCCCGCCAACAGCACCGCATAGGATGCTCGGCAGATGCCGCGCAGAAACTCCTGATCCTCAAGCGTGCGTATGTTACCGATTTCGTGCATGTCCTCCAGCATACACGCATTTTAAGCAAGGTCGCGCCGCATGTGCGATAATGCTACGGATACCGAAGAGTAGCAAACCCGCTTGGCGGGAACGCATTGATAGGAGCCTTATGGCCGCAACATACGATATGGAATCCCGCCCCGCTTGGCCACGCCGCGCCATCGTCACCGCTGGCGAGCCCTACGGCAACAAAGGCCTGCACTTTGGCCATGTAGGCGGCGTCTTTGTCCCCGCCGATTTCTTCGCGCGCTTCCTGCGCGATCGCCTGGGACGCGAGAACGTGATCTTCACTTCGGGCACCGACTGTTATGGCTCACCCATCATGGAGAGCTACCGCAAGCTGCGCGAAAACGAGGGCTACGACAAGAGCATCGGCGAATACGTCGAGTCGAACCACAGCCGTCAGGCGGCGACCCTCAACAACTATGGCATCAGCTGCGACATCTACGGAGGCTCGGGGCTTGAGCCCGCAGCCCCCATCCATGAGCGCGTGACCGCCGAGGTCATCAACCGCCTCCATGAACGCGGCGTGATTTCCAAGCGCAGCACCCTGCAGTTCTACGACGCGAGCGCGCACACCTTCCTCAACGGTCGCCAGGTTATCGGCCGCTGCCCCATCCAGGGCTGCAAGTCCGAGAAAGCCTATGCCGACGAGTGCGACCTGGGACATCAGTTTGAGCCCGAGGAGCTCATCGCGCCTAAAAGCCAGCTCACCGGAGAAGTCCCCGAGCTTCGTCCGGTCGACAACCTCTATTTCGACCTGCCGGCCTACCTCGACTTCATGAAGGACTACACCGCCGAACTCGCCCGCGACCCGCAGGTGCGCTCCGTGGTATCCAAGACCATGGAGGAGTGGCTACTCCCGGCACAGCTCTACATTCAAAATAAGTTCCGCGAGGCATTTGATGCCATCGAATCCGAGCTGCCCGAGCACACTGTCGTGGAGCCCGAGGGCAATAAGAGCTCCTTCACCGTGGTGTTCCCCAGCTGGAAAGAACGCGATGAGGCACATGCGGTTCTGGGACGCGGCGGCGTTCGTTTCCGCTCCGGCAAGGCGCTCGTACCCTTCCGCATCACCGGCAACATCGCCTGGGGTGTCCCCGTGCCCGCAATCGACGACGTGGAAAACGTCACCTGCTGGTGCTGGCCGGAAAGCCTCTGGGCGCCCATCAGCTACACGCGCACCGTTCTTGCCCGTGACGCCAAGCGCCTGGGCATCAGCGAAGGCGTAGCGGCGCAGGATGCCGCCCTTATGGGTGAGCCCTCCCCTGACTCCACGCAAGTTCCCGAGCCGGCGTATACGCACGGCTCTCTCGATTGGCACGACTGGTGGTGCTCCGATGATGCCGCCATCTATCAGTTCATCGGCCAGGACAACATCTACTTCTACTGCATCGCGCAGACCGCCATGTGGGAAGCACTCGGCTGGGACCTGCATCAGTCGACGGTGAGCGCTAACTACCACCTGCTCTACATGGGCAAAAAGGCAAGTTCCTCCTCCCAGACGCCTCCCCCGCCGGCAGACGACTTGCTCAGCCACTACACCTGCGAGCAAATGCGCGCCCACTGGCTCTCGCTCGGCCTTTCCGAGAAGCCCGTCAGCTTTAGCCCGAAGGCGTATGACACGCGCGTGAGCGGAAAAGACAAGGAAGGCAATGAGATTCGCGCGTGCGACGACAAGCGCGTAATCGACCCTGCCCTCAAAGAAGGCGCGCTTCTCACCGGCGTATTCAACCGCCTTGCCCGCTCCTGCTTCTACGGTGTCGCCGTAAAGGAAGGCGACGAGGCAAGCTACCGGACCGGATGCATCCCCGCAGGCGAGCCGACCCCCGAGGTTATGCAGGCTTCGCAGCAGGCAGCCCTCGCCTTTGAGCAGTACATGTACAAGTTCGAGACACACCACGCCCTCTCGGTGTGCGACGAGTATCTCCGCGCCGCAAACAAGCGTTGGTCCGACGCCTCCAAGGCCGCAAAGAACGCGCAGGACGACGATGCCATGACACAGGCCCTCGTCAACGCCTTCCACGAGTTGCGCGTAGCAACTATCCTCATGCACGGCATCGTTCCCGCCGGCTGCGAGCTGATCTGCGAGCACTTCGACATCGACCCTGCAGCCTTCTTTAGCTGGGACCACATCTTCGAGTCCACGGACCGCTTTATCGAGACCCTAGGCGAGGAGGCCGGCAAACACGCCGTCAAACCGCTCCCGCCGCGCTTCGACCTCTTTGCCAAGCATCCGAGCCAGTACTAAGACGTTGACGTTTGGCGCACTTCAAATAGTCTCGCCTTGATTGAAGATCCTGCCCGTGCAGGGTCTTCTTTTTTAGCTCAGCTCGACCTAAAACGCCCTGCCGAGAGACTCCCCGTTTTCGCTCGGTCAAGTCCTGGCTCGCACGAAGAGCACATTTAGTGCTCTTCGGCTCGTGCGGAATCTACGAAAACGGGGAGTCTCCCGGCAGGGCTATCTTAATGTTGCGTTGTTTCAAATCCCACAATCGGGACAACCAACCTCGCGCTAGCGGGAACTCGGGTCGAATCGGGTCGGCTCAGGCGTCACCAATCCATCAGCTCCGTCTGCATCCGCCAGGCTCACGCAATAGATCGTGGGATCATCGTAGGTGTTGTAGTAATACGTCCCCGTCGACGCCTCAAAGCATCCCGTGTAGATAGTCTTCTCGAACTGGCCGTCTGCCATGGCAGCAGCGCCTTCGACCATCGAAACGTTGCCGAGCGTGTGGAACATACGCGCAAGGTTACCCACCGTGCCGTCCTTTGCCGGGTAGTTTGCGTTGAGAAAAGCAGTCTTGACGAAACGCGAAGGCGAATAGCAGTCGCCCGGGATACCGCGCATACCCGCGCCGGCGCCGAAGGGCTTGAGCTCAGCCTTGCCCCACGTGGCTGCCTCGGGAAAACCGTTATTGGCCGTAATGTAGGTGCGGAGATTTTCCATATGCCAATCGAACGCAGGCTGGTTGGCAAGAACATCAACCGGATCGTCATGAACATGCAGGCCGTCTGCCATCTGCTCGACGACAATGCTGCGATGTGCGTCGCCGATAATCCAATGCAGGTACGAAACGCCCAAGCCCTCACCCGCGGGCTTTCCCACAATCACCGTATTCGCAAGCGCCGCCTCGACCTCTTCGACCGTAGAGAAATTCGCCGCGACCCAAAAGGGGAACTCATACGCACAAACATTAGTGGCACCGTCTTGAGGCTCGGGAGGAAACTCCGCATAGCCGGGAAAATTAAGGCCCGCAACAGCCAAGCCCGCATCGTTTCCGCAGTCAAAGAACATGGGGTAGCCCTGATAGTCGATGCACATGCCAATCACCGTATGAGCAGCCGGGGCATCATCCAAAAATGCATAGGGCACGGTTGAGCCCTTCGCCCATACGC
Source organism: uncultured Collinsella sp. (assembly GCA_934654625.1). Classification (GTDB taxonomy): domain Bacteria; phylum Actinomycetota; class Coriobacteriia; order Coriobacteriales; family Coriobacteriaceae; genus Collinsella. The sequence continues at coordinate 37,235 of CAKUGM010000004.1, forward strand.
GCGGGCGCTCACCGTATCCAAACGCCCAATCAAGATTTCGACCCAGGTACATATCCCCCTGAGCATCGGTAAATCTAACGGCAGTGCACATGCTTCGCTCCCATCTCATTGCGTATCGCTTTGCTGTATCGGAGTCTATGCATACCCAAACAAGCAGGGACATGGGGTAAAAACGCCAAGCTTCCCTATATCTTCAAAAATGATGCCCTCAGCGCCCGTCTAGCGCCTTTTTCCGTGGCTGTTGCGCCAGATCTCACGGCCAAGGCCTAACGCCAAGATCAAAGCCGCTAGATAGCCGATGAAACCGATGACCGGGATGCCAAAGACCACAGGTTCGATCTTTGCGTAATAGACCACCGAAGATCCTATAAAAAGACCGGCGATGACAATCGCCATGGACATGCGGTCGACAATGCTTCCAAGATGCCGTAAAACAGCTTCGGACCCCAGCACCTGAGCGTTGATCTTTAATTGGCCGCGCGTGAGCATACGCGAAGCGAGGCCCAAATATTCAGCCGCCTCAAGTTGGCCTTTCGCTGCGCGATAAGCATCGTGCGCCAAATCCTGAGCAGCCTCCTGCATGCGCATGTAGCTGCTCTTCTCGTTCTTAATATGCGTCGAGATAATCTGGACCATATTGACGTTGGGCATGTATTCGGAGAGCAGGCCCTCAAGCGTCACCATGCCGCGCGCGAACATCGTAACCACGCTGGGCAGCTCGACATCATTCTTGCGCGCAAGATTCACCAACGAGGTAAGAAACTCGCCGATATCCAAGTCCTTAAGATCGAGACCAGCGAAATCGGCCACGATAAAATCAAGATCAGACAAGAAAGCCGTATGGTCAAGTGCAGCAGAATCACCGCGCGTAACGGCAAAACGCATCAATGAATCTTTGAGCTTGGGCACATCACCCTCGGCAACAGCGAAAATCATGTCCTTAACGATACCGCGGTCATGACTCGACATGCGTCCGACCATGCCCAAATCGATAAAGTAGATGATGCCATCCTTGAGGATGATGTTTCCCGCGTGCGGATCGGCGTGGAAAAAGCCGTCGTCGAGAACCTGAGCAGAATAGTCCTCTACGATTTGCCCGCCGATTTTCTCCAGGTCATAGCCCTCGTCACGCAAACGATCGGGATTGCCAATGGAGATGCCGTCGATATAGTCCATCACCACGACATGCTCGGTACAGAACTTCAAGTATGAACGGGGGCACGAGATACCGCGCGTCCCTTTGTGATAGGCGTAGAAGTCGTCGAGATTGCGTGCCTCCATGAGGAAGTTCGTCTCCTCACGGAAGGACTGCCACAGCTCTTCGACCACACCCTTGAGGTCTACGAACTGATCGGTCTTCACGAACTTGGAGGCAAGGCGAACAATCGAGCGCATGATATCGATGTCTTGAGCCATGACCTGCTGCGCTCCAGGGCGCTGCACTTTAACGGCAACATCCTCGCCCGTGGCCAAACGAGCGCGATGGACCTGGGCAAGCGAGGCGCTGCCCAAGGGATTGGGGTCGATGGCATCAAAGATGGTGCCGAGCTCCTGACCGTACTCGGCCTCAAGGCACTCGAGAACCACCTGGTAAGGAACAGGCTCCACATCGGAGCGCAAACGGCGCAGCTCGTCACAGAAAGGCTGGGGCAAGATCTCTGAGCGGTTGGCGAGAATCTGTCCCATCTTAACGAACATGGGACCGAGCTCTTCGATCAGGCAGCGCAGGCGAACCGGCGTAAGGTTGCTCCATGCCTGATACTTGCGTACCAGGCGGATAATCTCGGCAATGCGCTGGCGACGACCGGCGGCAGAGAGCTTATACTCCTCCGCGGGAGCCATGACTTCCGGCTCCTGCGGAAAAATATCCGCCGCACGCGGCCGATGCTTCCCGTCAGACGTCTGCGCTTCCATCTCCTCCATCACCGCTGCGACATCGGCATCGATGTCGTGCGGCTGTGTTTCGTTTACATCGGGAGCCATATGCGGCTACTCGTCCTGGCCCTCAGCCGGATCCGCCTCAGACGCCTTCTCGTCGGCAGGCTCAACCTCAATCTTGACCGTCACGGTTGCATCGTCAACCGAATCGACCAAATCGCGCACGTGAGCCAAGAACTCGGTACGCTCGGCCTTGGTGAGGAAGCGAACGCGCGCCAAGATCAGCTCATCGAGCACGCGCTCGGCCGTCGACTCGCCCTTCTCGTTCAGACGCTCGGCCACATCCGAAAAAGTCCCGCCCGCCTGCTCGAAGATATCGGACATAGACCGTGCGAAATCGGGTGCCGTTGCGTCAGAGCGAACCTGCTCGCCCTTGGCGTTGAGCGTATCGAGCACCTCTTTGCTCTTCTCGGCCGTAAGCGCTGCGGCCCCAAAGCCGATATTGACCATACCGTGAATGAGTTCTTCGAATTTAGTGGGCATCAGTTGCCTCCTCTAAACAGAGCAACGCGCTTGCTGCAAACAACATTGCTCCCCTTGTACCCCATTAAACGGTGACCTAACGGCACCCCGAATCCGTTAATTATCCGACATCGCAAAGTGATTCTTCATGGCAAGGCTGGTGGTATAGAGCACGCTGGACAAAAGTTCCTCGGTCTGCTCACGCAGATAATCGGCCATGCGCAGATTGGCCGCCGCGAGCAGCTCCTGAACATCCCCCTCGCAGCCAGCGGCCAATGCCCCGTCGGTCTCATGGATGAGCCTGTGGCCAAAGGCGCCGACTTTCTCGCGATAACGGTCGATAGCGTTTGCGTTGTCATGAAAACGAGCGTCGGCCAGAGCCGCAATCAGGCGATTGGCCCAATAGAAGCTATCCGTCGAGACGCGCGCGGTCGTGTTTGCCAAGTACTCGGGTGCCTCGCGGACATTGGTGAAGAACGGAACCAAGGCGTTGAACGGGTTGGAACCAAATGACATCCACTGAACGCCGCAATGGTCGCCAGCAACGTAGGGGCGAATCTGCAGGACGGCAAGCTGGCAGTTCCTGTTGATACCGATGGGGCGATACATCGAGCGTGTCTTCTCGGTACCGAGCGTGCCGTAAGGGTCATAGGGCGTTCCCTGGTAATGGGCGGCAAGAACGTAGCGGATATCCTCGATAGTCACCTTGCGCTCTGGGATTCGGCTCCAGGGGATATCGTCCGACTCGGGCGTGAAGGCGGCATCGTCGCCGTCCCACCCATCGCTGGGATTAAGGCAACGCTGCATATACCATGCACGCGGCGTATTGTAGACATGGTCCGAATCGCTATGCGAACCAAACGCCTCGCGCGGATTGAACAGGTCGTCAGGCTCCCCTTCTTCACGCAGCGTCAGATCCAAGTGATGGATCTGCATCCAAGCGCGAAGGTCTGCGCTCGCCATATGCTCCAGCTGCTGCCCCTCGGCATCCGCCAGATCGAAAGAGTCGATGCCCAGCTGATTCGGCATCGTTACGTAAGCGTCATCGGGAACGCGCTTGGCGATCCAGTGATGGCCACCGACCGTCTCGAGCCACCAGATCTCGTCAACGTCCGAGATTGCGATGCCGTTCATCTCGTAAGTTCCGTATGTCTCGAGCAGCTTTCCAAGACGGCGCACGCCATCGCGAGCAGACGTGGCGTAGGGCAGGACCAGCGTCGTGATGTCTTCCTCGCCGATGCCGCCCGGTACCTCGGGAACATAGCCCTCCTCGCCCTCACTACCGCGTGCAGGCACAAGCTCGACCAGCGGATCGGCACCGAGCACGCGCTCGTTGGAAGTGATAGTCTCCGTTGCGCTCAGGGCGACATTGGCGTCGTTGATTCCAGCCTCTGCCCAGATTCCGTTCTTGCGAAGGGCATCGGGGACAGCCGTGTAGCGCATAGGCTTCTCGTCAAGCTCGATGGCAAGGTGCGAAATGACGCTCTTGTAGTGGCGGGGCTGCTGTTCAGGCTCGACAACGATCATCTGCTTGGGCGTGAACTCGCCGTTGCTGGCATCTTCGTTGCGCGCAACGATCGTCGATCCATCGTAGCTCGCTCGCTTACCGACCAGAATCGTCGTACAAGGCATTAGATCCTCCTTTTTACCGGTGTACGCCGGCAGCTGCTTTTGCTCTCGATTGTCGATTGTAAACCTCTGGAAACCCTTTGTAACATCGATTGTTACCAAATGAGTTTCTTGAAATCCACTGCATCGCACTGGAGTATGATGACGCCCAACGTGCAATTTGCGCGCAGCATTGCCCCTATGGGCGCAGAAAGAAAGGTCACTCATGGCAACCGGTACGCTTAAAAAATCGTTCTTCCGCGAAAAGGGCTACGGCTTCATCGCACCCGACGAGGCCCAGCAGGACAGCGCTAAATCCGATATCTTCGTTCACTTCAGCGCCATCCAGATGGACGGCTTTAAGACCCTCGACGAGGGCGATCGCGTCGAGTACGAGGTCGGCCCCGGCAAGAAGCCCGGCGAGACCCAGGCCATCAACGTTCGCAAGATCGGCTAGGTCAGCGATAACTCCACGGCTTTACAAAAAGTCCCATACAAAAAAGCCCAGGCACGTGCCTGGGCTTTTTCTTACCTCATATGCGAAAGCGAAAATCGGCCGCCTGCAATCAATCGGTAGACTCGCAAGCTTCCTCTGCGGCGCAAATCACGTGGCGCGCAAGTATTGCCGTCGTCACCGCACCAACTCCCCCGGGAACCGGCGTTATAGCATCGACAAGCGGCTCAACAGCCTCAAAGTCAACGTCGCCCACGAGCTTGCTGGCTTGAGCATCCCAATTGATGCCCACGTCGATGACCGTTTGGCCAGGACAAACGAAATCCGCGCCTATCGTATGCGCATGGCCAACAGCCGCGACAACGATATCGGCCCGACGGCATACCTCGGCCAAATCCTTGGTGTGCGTATGGCAGGTAGTCACCGTTGCGTTGCGCGCAAGGAGCATCGAGGCAACCGGCCTGCCAATCACCAGCGAACGGCCCACCACGGCGACGCTCGCCCCGTCAAGATCAATCCCATAGTGGTCGAGCATCGCCAACACCGCCTCGGCAGTGCAGGGAGCAAAGCCAGCACCGCACCCGCTCAACGTGGAGAGTAACGATGCCGGCGTCATGCTATCGACGTCCTTCGCCGGAAGAAGCCCGGCCGCAACCGCATCTTCATCAAGATGCGCCGGGAGCGGACGAAACATCAAACAGCCGTGAATAGCCGCATCTTCGTTGATTTGCGCGACGGTGCGCATCAGCTCCTGCTGGCTAACGTCTGCCGGCAACAGATAGCGGCGACACGAAATACCGGACTTTTCGCAGCGCTTGAGAGCCCCGCGCTCATATGAAAGATCGTCCGCACGCTCACCCACACGCACAATGGCAAGTGTGGGAACGACCCCTTTAGATTCCAACCGCTGCGCGCGCTCGGCAAGCTCGGCAGTTATCGCCTGCGCGACGGGCGCCCCCTTAAGCAGCACGGCCATATCAGCTCCTTTTCCTCGCAGCGTCGGCTGCGCGTTTGGCAAGATCGTCTGCACGCGGCAACCAGGTATCGAGCAGCGCGTCGCATCCGCGTTCCAATTCCTCCGCACGCTCCCGATCCCTCATCGAAGTCGTATTCGCAAAAAGCGTCAAGCTTGCACCTTGAAGCGCGGCGCGGCAAAACACAGCACCGCATGCGACGTCGGAGAGAAGCTGGCGCGAGCCCTTGTCTGCCATCTCCTCAAGCAAAGCAAGCGCACGAGAGCACGCGACCATGATGCGATATGGCGGAAGCGCTGCTTCATGAAGGGCGTCTTGGATTGCCTGCGGGCGTCTTGGGTCATCTCGATCCATGCTATAGGCTGCAGACACAAGGCTATAGGCGCGCACGTCCTCCTCCACAAGCCCAAGCAGTTCAAAGCCGATACGGCCCGAGGCGGCCACGGCATGGCGAAGGTCCTCTCCGGCATCCGCAAAACGGGGATTGCTGGCGCCGTAGTTAGCGACCATTGAGCACAAGGAGGCCCCCAGGGCACCCACGTAGGCGCTCGCGCTCCCGCCGCCGGGAACCGGCTCGCGCGCCGCCAGAGCGTCGGCAAATTCGCGACACGTCTTATCCATCATCACTTGCGCCATTTTGATAGCCCCTCATGCATGCACTACGTTCATCATGCGTTTGTACGGTTTTGTGAAGTGTAGACCATAACTAAAAGCCTGTCAGCAAGCATCGCTATCGTCATTCCCTATCGCCAGCCATAAAAAAGGTGCGATCCAAACAGACCGCACCTTCGCAAACCAAACGAGTCGCATCGTCACCGATACGGATCTCCGCCTAAAACAGACCGGTAATAACGCCGTTATCGTCGATATCGATATTCTCGGCAGCGGGGACGCGCGGAAGGCCCGGCATCGTCAGAACGTTACCGGTAAGAGCAACAACGAAATGTGCGCCCGCAGAAACCTTAAGCTCGCGCACCGTGATGCGGAATCCCTCCGGAGCACCGAGCTTCTTGGCGTCATCGCTAAAACTGTACTGCGTCTTGGCGACACAGACGGGAAGGTTGCCAAAGCCGTTCTCGCGCAGCTCGGAAAGCTGACGCTTTGCAGCAGGCGTGAAATCAACCCCGTCCGCATGGTAGATCTTCTTCGCGATCGCTTCGAGGGCGTCGGCAACATCGGCACCGTCCTCATAGCTGAAAGAAGGAGTGGGCACAGGCGTCTTCTGGACTGCCGCCACAACCTTATCAGCGAGGTCGAGTGCACCCTCGCCGCCCGCGGCCCAAGCGTCGGAAAGGGAGACGCAGATATCGCGTGCGGAGCACTCGTCCTCGATGAGCTTAAGCTCGGCCTCGGTGTCGGTCGGGAAATGGTTGATGGCAACGATGGCCTCGGTGCCAAAAACATCCTTGATATTCTGCACGTGACGGAACAGGTTGGGCAGGCCGGCGCGGAGCGCATCAAGGTTCTCGGTGTTCAGATCGGCCTTGGCCACACCACCGTTGTACTTGAGCGCACGTGCCGTTGCCACAACAACCACCGCGCGTGGATAAAGACCCGTCATGCGGCATTTGATGTCAAAGAACTTCTCGGCGCCCAGGTCGGCACCAAAGCCGGCCTCGGTAATCGCAATGTCACCAAAGCACAAGGCCATGCGCGTGGCCATAACGGAGTTGCATCCATGAGCGATATTCGCAAAAGGACCGCCGTGCACAAACGCAGGCGTATGCTCGAGCGTCTGAACCAAATTGGGCTTAAGTGCATCCTTGAGCAGGGCGGCCATAGCACCTTGAGCCTTAAGATCGGAAGCCGTGACGGGCTTGCCCTCATAGGTATAGGCGACAACGATCTCGCCCAGACGCTGCTTCAGGTCGGCGATAGACGTAGCCAGGCAGAGGATTGCCATGACCTCAGAGGCGACGGTGATATCGAATCCATCCTCGCGCGGCACGCCCTGAGCCTTGCCGCCTATACCATCGATCACATGGCGCAGCTGACGATCGTTCATATCGACAACGCGCTTCCATGTCACACGTTTAACGTCGATACCTAGTTTGTTACCCTGCTGGATATGGTTGTCGAGCATGGCAGCCAAGAGATTATTCGCCGCGCCGATCGCATGGAAGTCGCCCGTGAAGTGCAGGTTGATGTCTTCCATAGGAATAACCTGAGCATAGCCGCCGCCAGCAGCACCGCCCTTGACGCCGAAGACAGGACCGAGCGAAGGCTCGCGAAGCGCCACGGCGCTCTTCACACCGCGGCGGCGCAGGGCGTCGGCAAGACCGATCGTCGTCGTAGTCTTGCCCTCGCCCGCAGGCGTGGGATTGATAGCCGTTACCAAAACGAGCGCAGAAGTATTGATCGAATCTGCATGCTCGGCGCTGTTGAGAAGAGAGTAGTCGACTTTAGCCTTATCAAAACCATAAGGCGTCAGATAGCTCTCATCGATACCGGCCTCTTGGGCGACCTGCGTAATGGGGAGCGGCTTGACGGAGTGGGCGATTTCGATATCGGACGGCATATCAAGGCCTTTCTCACGGAGTTGACAACGTACTTAGAATACAACGTTTCTCGAGAGCCTAAACCCCTGAGGGCGGAGTAACTCCCAAGTGGTCATAAGCGGCAACAGTGGCAACACGACCCTGAGGCGTTCTGATCATGAGCCCGCGTTGAAGCAAATAGGGCTCATACACGTCTTCGAGTGTCGAAGGGTCCTCGCCCACAGCGCTCGCGAGCGTCGTCAAGCCGACGGCTCGACCGCGAAACGTCTTGGCGAGCGTCTCGAGAATACGCACATCCATCCAATCGAGACCGAGTTCATCGATCTCGAAGAAAGAAAGCGCCTCGCGCGCGATATCAAGCTCGATTGGGCCATCACCGCGCACTTGGGCATAATCCCGCACTCGCTTGAGCAGGCGATTCGCCAAACGGGGGGTTCCACGGGAACGCGAGGCGATCTCCAAAGCCGATTGGAGATCAATCGCAACACCCAAAATACTTGCCGAGCGCGTGACGATTTCCGCCAAATCATCAACCGAATAGTAGTCGAGCCTAAAGGATATGCCAAAGCGGTCGCGCAGAGGACCCGTAAGCATGCCGGAACGTGTCGTGGCACCCACCAAGGTAAAATGAGGGATATCAAGGCGTATCGAACGCGCTGCGGGCCCCTTGCCGATCACGATATCGAGCGAAAAATCCTCCATTGCGGGATACAGAATCTCTTCGATAGATCGGTTGAGTCGATGAATCTCATCGATAAAAAGGACATCGCCTGGCTGAAGATTGGTAAGTATCGCCGCCAAATCGCCCGTGCGAGCGATTGCCGGGCCAGACGTCGTTTTAATCTGCGCGCCCAGCTCGTTGGCGATCACGGCTGCCAGAGTGGTTTTGCCCAGGCCCGGAGGTCCCGAAAAAATAACGTGATCGAGGCACTCGCCGCGGCTTTGGGCAGCCTGGATGAGAATGCGCAGGCTCTGCTTGATATGCTCTTGACCACAGTAGTCATCAAGCCGCTGAGGACGAAGCGAGCGCTCTACATCAAGGTCATCGGCCGTCAAATCACCCGTTACCAAACGCTCCGCATCCTCTTTGCCCCGCGAGGCGCTGTTATCCCGCGGCGCATCGGCCCACAGGTCTTCAGATTCGTCGACTTCCCACATCATGCATCCATTCCAAGGCGGCGCAGCGCTGCGCCGAGCAGATCTTCAACTCGCATACCTTGGCCATCATACCCGTCAAGCGCCAGCTCCGTCTCCTGCGGGCTAAATCCCATAGAAAGGAGCGCTTGGCGAGCATCCTCCAGCACAGAAGACTCCTGCGGAAACGCTATGACTGCCTGATTCACAGCGGGAGCCTCGGCCGCAGCAAACGAATGATCCTTCGCAAAAGTGCTCTTTAGCTCCAAGATCAAACGCTGGGCGGTCTTTTTTCCCACGCCAGACACCGCAGACATCGCCGTCGCATCCTCCGCCATCACAATGGAATAGATCTGCGACACGTTATAGCGAGACAGAATGGCAAGCGCCAAACGGGGCCCCACACCCGATACGCTTATCAGGTGATCGAACATCGCGCGCTCTTCCTTCGAGGCAAAGCCAAACAGCGTCATAGCGTCTTCGCGCACTTGAAGACGCGCATACAGGCGGCACTCGGCACCTAGCGCCGGCAACGAGGCAGCCGTCATGCTCGAGATGCCCAACTCAAAGCCAACGCCTGCAGCATCGATGACGGCATATTGAGGCGTCGCCTCAATAAGCGTTCCGTGTATCAAAGAGATCATGAGTAGCCGTTTCCCCTCTTCTGTACGTATTCACCGCGCGTCACGGCATCGGTATGGCGTAAATGGGCGTGGCAGATAGCGCACGCGAGGGCATCTGCAGCATGGTCGGGCTTGGGATCGTGATCAAGATGAAGGAGGTTTCTCACCATGTAGGTTACCTGTCCCTTATCTGCAGCGCCCGTCCCCACGACCGATTGCTTGATCTGCATAGGGGTATATTCGCCAACCTCGACACCGCACAAAGAAACTGCCACGAGCGCAGCCCCGCGAGCATGCGCAGTCGGAATCGCAGACCTCACGTTAACGCCAAAATAAACGCTTTCGATACACGCCTCTTGCGGATGATAGCGCTCGACTACAGCCGATAGGTCATCGGCGATATGGCGAAGGCGCACGGCAAGGTCACTTCCAGATGAGGTCTCGATGCACCCATAGGCGCGACAGCGAACCTCGCCGCCGCGCTCCTCGACAATCCCCCAGCCCGTATGAGCGAGCCCGGGATCGATTCCGAGAATAACCATGCGCCTCCCTTCTGGCACGAACATTTGTTCTACTATACCACGAAGGGCAGTCTCGCACGGCTACAGTCTGGCGCAAAAGCACTCCGCTAGTTTTGCGAGAAAAACGGAGTCGCGCCACCCGGCGCAAAAGGAAATCCGCCACGCGCCTGTGCGCCTTGATTAGAACCGCCAGACTCAGCCGGGCCCATGACCCCTTGCGACGCCTCCAACATTTTGCGGATCATAGACTCGATATCCCCAAGCCCCTGACGTATCTCGCGCTGGCCCTGCTCACTCTGTATATGCGCCATCTGCTCGGGCGTTATGCCAAAGAGGTTCCCAATCAGTCCCATAACCTCTTCGCGAGCCTGAGCCCGGTGGGAAGAGCCCTCTTCGGACGAACGCGCCTGCTCCATCTGAATGAGCTCGTCAACCGTCAAAAGGCCCTCGCCGTCGCGGCCCATGTCCGACCATCCCAAAGAAATCGGCCAGCTTCTCTCCGAAAAAGAGCGTGCGGAGAGAACTGGCACGGCAGGCAGCTTGCGCCGCGCGGACTCGCCATACTGGACCAACAACATAAGGGCACGCAAAGCCTGGGGAGATGCTTCCGCAAGCGGATTTTCCTCAAAGCCCAAGCCCTTATCGACATGAGCCTTCAAAGCATCATCGAGCTTGGCAGGCGTCTGTGAGCGAAGCACGGATGCAACCTTTTTCTCCAACTCTCCATCCCCGGTCAATGAGGGAACGGCACGATCGATAATCGAGCCCATACTTCGCTCAACCGATGCGAGCGTAACGAGCGACTCGGGAATCACGCGAGAGCGGCGGTTACGCCAACGGGCGATAAATTCAAGCCTCGAGAGGTAGATCTCGCCAAACGGTGCGCAAACGAAGCGAGGATAACCCTCCTCAAGAGCCGAAGGCGCGCAAAGAGCATAATCGGTTTTCGTCATATCGCTCACGCAGCATGCGTCGACACGACACGCCACGCGCAGCAACGCCTCGATATCCGCACGGCGCGTATTTGAAGCGATCTTGTCGAGATGCTCGACCTTATCTTCACGCGAGAGGGAATCCCAAATCTCCTCGCAGTTGCGGCTAAAGGACGATTCGCACTCGATAACCTGGATGCGGAGATTGCCGGCGGCTTCGCGCGCCAGGCGCAAACGTTCGTTTTCCGCACACTCATCCCAAGGCGTCAACGCCTCTTCGTGCTGCAAGATAACGCCTATGACGTTTCGAGAGCCCACAGCGTCCACCGCAAGCGAGGCGAGAAGCGAGGAGGCAAGGTCGCCCGAGAGCAAGACGGCAACGTTGGCAGTTGCCTGCCTGGTAACGACATCACGCAAATAAAGACGAGCCGATTCCCACAGCCACTCTTCACGGTTCCAACGCGGAAGAAGGTCTGGGTCGATGGAATCCGGCACGGCACCATGGCAAATCTCCGTAACAAGGAGGCCCTCTTCAAAACATGGCGCCGCAGCAATCACCCGCTCGGCATCGTCCATCACAAACGAGCCACCGGTATACACCGCGCCATCATAAGCGCCAACCGGTGCCATACAGGCAAGCCAAAGACCGGTTTTTGCAACCGAATCGACGAAGAAGCCGTCACGGATCGCGGCAACAGCAGCACTCTCCTCATTGGAATCGTCATAACCATACGCAGGAAAATAGATGACGATATCGGTGCCGACGGGAAGCGATTCCATATCGCGCTCCAGATCAAACGACACGGCGATGCGCGTGCCGGCGATATCAAAAACCGGCGGCAGCCAAGCTTCATCCGAACGCGGACCTCGCTCGCGCGCGATAAGTGAGCGAGCAGGCACCACACGGCCATCCCGCAAGATGAAAATCTCGAAAATCGGAGCGCCCTCAAACGAAACGATGGAGGGGAAAAGACAGGCGATTCCCAACGAATCGAGCTTTTCTGCAAGCGTCTGAAGCGCACGAATCAGGGCATGCTGGTAGTTGCCGTACTCAATGAGCGAAGTCGGCGCGATACCTAAGGTTAGCGGGGCTGGAACGCAAATAAGATGGGCCCCATGCGACGCCGCAATCACGGCCTGGTCCAACACGCGGGCGCAAATGCCCTCGATGTCCCCCAAACGCGTATCTATCTGAGCTAACGCCAGCTTCATCTCGCCCCTTCCATCGTTCTCATGCAATCAATCATACTCGCCCCGCATGCTCCCCGATACAGCAATAAGGGGCCGCGCCTCCTAAACCAGTGCAAGCCCGCAATAGGGATACAGGCACTGCTTAGGCGCGCCGCCCCTCAGTGACAATCGTCCTACGCTTTAGAACGAGGCGCTCCACAATCCGTGTAAATTGCAGAATGCGAAAACCGTACCGGACTTAACTCCGCCGGCGAAAAACGTAGAAGGAGCCTGCCCGGGCTTAAGGTGGTGCACCTCAAGGCGTCCATCCGCTTCAAGCACAATCCACTCGATGTAATGCTCCGGAATCATGGGGTGCTCGACTTCGCCCACCGTAACGCGAATCACATGGGCATCGCGCTCGAGCGAGACAACGGGAACATGTTTTTCGCGAGCCGCATCAACCGTTCCTGCCTTTAGCTTTTCAAAACCAGCAGGTGCGGGCACATCGCTCGAAAGCGCAGCAAGAACGTTTCCCGCCTGATCTTTATAGAATACGGCCATGTTCTATCCCCTTTCTAATGATCCAACGTTTAGATTGTTATGCCCAACCGCACCGCGCCGATTTCCCAAAAGGAAGAATCAATACAAAAAAGGGATCGTGCAAGACGATCCCTCTGACTATCGTATACAAAACGACATTTATGCCTTAAAGCTCTCAAGAGCATCGAGCATGAAGGCGCTGGCTTCCCGGCACAGCTCATTGGTGGGAGCCTCGGCCAAAACGCGCACAAGAGGCTCAGTACCACTCGCGCGCAAAAGGACACGGCCGCGATCGCCGAGGAAGCCCTCCGCCTCCTTAACGGATGCAAGCACCGCCTCATCGCTCATAGCGGCATCTTTATCCGTCACGCGAACGTTGGTAAGAAGCTGAGGGTAAAGCTTGACCGGTGCGCACAGCTGCGAAAGCGTCTCGCGCTCGGCACGCAGCACCTCCATGATGCGCAAGCTCGTCAAGATGCCATCGCCCGTTTGAGCGATATCACCGAAGATGATATGACCCGACTGCTCTCCACCGAGGCTATACCCGTTCTTACGCATGCAGGCATACACATTCTTATCGCCCACAGCAGTGGTCTCATAGGAAAGGTGTGCTTCATCGAAAGCGCGGAACAGGCCGAAGTTGCTCATGACGGTGGGAACGACGGTACCTGCCGTCAAACGGCCGTGCTTGTTAAGGTAAACGCCGCAGACATAAAGGATAAGGTCGCCATCAACGACGTTACCGCGTTCATCGACAGCTAGACAGCGATCGGCATCGCCATCGTAGGCAAAACCAACATCGAGGCCCTGCTCGACAACATGACGACGAAGACGGTCAAGATGCGTAGAACCGCAATCAACGTTAATGTTAAAACCATCAGGATTGTTGTTAATGACGCGAACGTCAGCGCCCAGCGCGTCGAAGACCGGCTTGGCAACAGAAGAAGCAGAGCCGTTAGCACAGTCAAGGCCGACCTTGACGCCTTGGAGCGAGAAGTTAGCGCTAGAGATCAGGTGGGCGATATAGCGATTACGACCTTGCATGTAATCGATAGTGGCACCGATAGAGTCGCCTGTAGCGAGCGGAACATCGAACTCGCCATCGATGTAGCTCTCGATTTGCTCCAAGACAGACTCCTCCATCTTGTAGCCTTCGCCGTTAACCAGCTTAATACCGTTATCAGAATAGGGATTATGGGACGCGCTGATCATAACGCCGCAATCAAAGCAACCGTCAACCGTCTCGTAGGCAACACCAGGCGTAGGGATGACGTGAAGCATATAAGCGTCAGCACCAGAGGCGACAAGTCCAGAGACGATAGCAGCTTCGAACATATAGCTCGAACGGCGCGTATCCTTACCAACAACGATACGCCCCTTCTTTTCCTGGCGCGCACCGTAATACCAGCCAATGAATCGGCCGATTTTGAAGGCATGCTCGACGTTGAGGCCATTATTGGCTTCACCGCGGAAGCCATCGGTTCCGAAGTACTTCATGGCAATCCTCTCAAAAGGGAACAAAAGCAAACGCACAAAGCGTTGAAACTATAGTAACCCTGCACGGTGAAGGATTACGAAGCCCCAATAAATCGACAGGACTGGTCTTAAGAATATAGACCGAGATCGCGGCATGGGAAAGGGCCCCGGAGGGCCCTCGAGGATGGAGAGGGATAAAGGAAGGGGGCGCCGCGGGGGGATCC
>CAKUGM010000005.1 GCA_934654625.1 uncultured Collinsella sp.
ATTAGTCCCTGAGCCTCATCAAGACAAGCTGTGAACGCATGGAGCACGTCCCCGCAGCCGAGAGCCGGCATCCCCCTCCCGAGCGATTCCGCAACGAAGCGAGGACCAGCGAGGGAGGGGATGCCGGCTCTCGGCGTTGGGGTCCTTAAGCCCCCTTGACGTTCATGGCGCGCATTGCGTTCAGAATCGCTATGATGGCCACGCCTACGTCACCAAAGACCGCGAGCCACATGTTGGCGATGCCGAGGGCGGCGAGCACAAGGATCAGCAGCTTCACAGCAAGAGCGAACACGATGTTTTGCCAGACGATGCCCATGGTCTTGCGCGCGATGCGCATGGCACGTGCGATGTTTGAGGGCTTGTCGTCCATCAGCACGATATCGGCTGCCTCGATGGCCGCGTCGGATCCCATGGCACCCATGGCGATGCCAACATCGGCGCGCGTGAGGACGGGGGCATCGTTGATACCGTCACCCACGAAGGCGAGCTTGCGCTTGGCATCTTCGTTCGCCAAGAGTCTCTCGACACGCTCTACCTTATCGGCAGGGAGGAGCTGCGCATGGTATTCGTCCAACCCGAGCTGACGGGATACGGCGGCTGCTACTTCCTCGCGATCGCCTGTAAGCATCACGCAACGACGCACGCCTGCGGCATGTAGACCGCTAATGGTTTGCTCAGCGTCGTCTTTTACGGTGTCGGCGATCACGATGTGGCCAGCGTAGGTGTCGTCGACCAGCACGTGAAGGATGGTTCCCACAACTTCGCAATCGGGTGCCGTGAAGCCCGCAGCGGCAAGCATTTTGGCGTTGCCGACGATGACCTTTTTGCCATCAATGGTGGCGAAGACGCCGTGGCCCGCCTCGTTGCCGGAGTTCGTGACGCGCTTGAGGTCGAGGCTGCCTGCGTGGGCGGCGCAAACGGATTGCGCGATGGGATGGTCGGAGAAGGATTCCGCAAGGGCGGCCATCTCGAGCAGGGAGGACTCGGTGTAACCGTTCTCGGGATGGGTTGCGACGACAGAGAAGGTGCCGCGCGTGAGCGTACCCGTCTTGTCGAAGACCACGGTGTCGACCTCGGCAAGGGCTTCGAGGTAGTTTGATCCCTTGACCAGCACGCCGATCTTGGATGCGCCGCCGATGCCGCCGAAAAAGCTCAGGGGCACGCTGATCACAAGTGCGCAGGGGCAGGAAACGACCAAGAACGTGAGACCGCGCAGGATCCAGTCGGACCAGGCCCCCGTGATAAGCCCGCCGCCCAATGCAAGCAGCGCTGCGGCGACGGTGACGGCGGGCGTGTAGACGCGGGCGAAGCGCGTGATGAAGTTCTCGGTCTTCGTTTTTTTCTCACTAGCGTTCTCCACGAGCTCAAGGATGCGCGAGACGGTTGACTCGCCAAAGGGCTTGGTGGTTTTGACCTTGATAAGACCGGTCATGTTGATGCAGCCCGAGATGACCTCGGCCCCCACCTCCGCGTGCCGGGGGACGGACTCGCCGGTGAGTGCGGCCGTGTCGAGCTGGGTGGCTCCCTCGACGATCGTTCCGTCGATGGGCACGCGCTCACCGGGCTTGATCACGATGACGGTGCCGCAGGCCACTTCGTCGGGGTCGACCTGTTCGAGCTTGCCCTCGACATCTTCGATGTTGGCGTAATCAGGCGCTATATCCATCATGGCGCTGATGGACTTGCGGCTTTTGCCCACAGCATAAGCCTGGAAGAGCTCGCCAACCTGGTAGAAAAGCATGACAGCCGCACCTTCGGCCATGTGCGGGTCGGCGGTGGGGAACAGCACCATGGCAAAGGCTCCAAGTGTGGCCACGGTCATGAGGAAACTCTCGTCAAAGGCTTTGCCGCGTCGGATGTTGTTCCAGGCTTTTTGGAGTACATCGTGACCGGCGATGAGGAACGGCACAAGAAAGAGTGCGAAGCTCGCGTAGATGTGTCCCGGGTCGCCAAAGGCGGATTCGAGAACGCCCAGTTCGTCTAGTGCGTACACCACGATAAAAATCACGAGCGCCACAAGAATGCGATTGCGCTTGTGTGCAAGCGTTTCCTTCTTTTTGCGCTTTCTTTTCTTGCTGGAGTTGGCGGCTGCCATGATTCAAATCCCTCCCATTTGAATGTGTGAACACTCGCGCATATAACTTTGCAAATGAAGGCCGCATTTGTTGCGGCCTTACCGATGCATGGTCTAAAGAATGATCTCGCAGTCCGGTTCGGCATCGGCGGTGAATTCGACCACGCGGTCGAGCACCTCGTCAAACTCAGCATCGTTTGCCTCGAGGGTGAGTTTTTGCGTCATGAAGTTCACGGACACGGATTTGACGCCGTCGAGTTTGGCGAGCTCGTCCTGGAGCTCACGGGCACAGTTGGCGCAATCGATCTCGTCGAGCTTGAAAGACTTTTTCATGATGGGTTCCTTTCCCTATGTTTGCGGCTTGGGTGCGGGCCGCGCCGTTATCGAGCCGGAGCGTTATTCGCAGATATGGCTCATGCCCTGGTTGAGCATGGTGTAGACGTGGTCGTCGGCGAGTGAGTAGAGAATGTTTCGACCGTCGCGGCGGAATTTGACCAAGTGCGAGCTTTTGAGTGTGCGCAGCTGATGAGAGACCGCCGACTGGGACGTTTGCGTGGCGTCGGCGATGTCGGCCACGCACAGTTCGCGGCCCATGAGGGCGTAGAGAATCTTGATGCGTGTGGTGTCGCTGAAGACCTTGAAGAGGTCGGCAAGGTCGTAGAGCAGTTCCTCGTCGGGAAGGTCTTCGGGCGAGCAACTGGTGGGGGCCACAGGTAGATTGAGATCCTCAAGCTCTTGCGCAATTTCCTGTTTCGGCGTGACCATCTTAATATCCTTTCATATGAACATGCGCTCATACGTATAGCATAAATTGTATGAATGTATGCTCATATGTCAATGAGATTTTCGGGTCTAATTTGCTCCAATGCCAAAAGTGGCGGTGCGGGATTTTTGCTTACCGCTTCGGGACGCGCCGATACTAGGGTGGGGCGAGGGGGACCGTGCAATAATTAAAGTATTCAGTGATTCAATTTGGTCGTTCATTTTCTTATTCAGATTCTCACCTAATTAAATTATCAAAAAGAGAGATGCTAAGCATGACGTTCAGCAGATGTGGAAATACTGCCTCAATCAAATGCGCTTAAAGTACGTCTGGGTTAATGCAGATTGGTCGAGCGACTGAATACTTTGATTTTTGCACGGTGACTGAGCGTCTACCCAGCTATTTTGCCTCAATGCCAGTCCCGTAGACTCTGCCTTCGGGCGCGAAACTGTTTTCATTATCGATGCATGCCGCTCGCTGGTCGAATGTTTGCATGTCGTCAAGTTCTGGAACGTCGTTGATAGACGGGTCGTTAAGCGTTCCGTGTAGCATAGCGTTTTCGTACTCGATTCGATTCCGCTCTTCACGCTCCCGACGAAGCTGTTCTTCGATTTGCCGCTTTTCCTCGAGGTACCGCCTGAGCACAAATTGCCTCAGTTCTTCCTGTCTAACCTTAAAGTCCTTTGGGAGGCGCGAAGGGCGTATGCCCTCTTTTCGTTGGATAACCTCCATGATTCTGCCAAATGCGGCGGCGTGCATGAAGGAGTGGCGGCTGACCGTGATGATTCCGTATCCCATGGCCGCGAGTGCGTTTTTACGCTCCTCGTCAATGGCTCGGTTTTCTTCCGTGTCGTGATGGAATCCGTTGTATTCAATATCGATGCGAGACCGCCTGAGATATGCGTCCATATAAAACTTCGATCGCCGCGCAAGCTCTCTGGCGACGTTGGCGACTTTGATCTCGTAGTCGGTTTCAATCGCTCTTATCCCAAGGCCGCCTTCGCTTTTGGGCAGCGTGAGCATCATGACGAAGGCTGTTTCCATGGGGGAACGGCAGCCATCCCGCACGCACTTGATGGCCTTGCGTGCAGCGATGAGGCCATCGCAGGCAGAAAGCGTGTTAAAGAAATGCTTAAGCTTCACGATCGAGGTGAGCGCTGGGCGCTCGACATAGGAGACCGTTGCGGTGGCTCCAAGCGAATAGGCCCCGCACAATTCGAAATAGTATTCGACGAGCTCGCGAAAGGGCAGATATGTTGCGGCCTGAAGGGTGCATAACTCGATTCCGACTATGGCGATGTCTCGGTCGAGCTTGATGAAGCGGGAATTTGAAAAGCGCTTGGTCGAGACATGGGTTCGGCAGCCTGCCAGCTTGCGCATGCCGTTGCGCCCAAAGACCATGGTCTCGATGGGAGCATCTTCGTCCGTCTTCACGTTGTGGGTGGCGAGCCATTCTGTTGCGTCGTCAACGAGTTTTCTACTTGGGCGCGATTCTAAGATATCGGCATCGCTGCAGGGCTCGATGCCTGTATATGCAATCGAGTGCGCAGCCTGGTAGACTGCCTTTGCCGTGGTATGTGACAAAACGATTCCCATATGTCGATGATGTCATAAGCCGCGGCTTTCGCTCGAGAGATATCGGCATTCGGAGGATGGCTTTTGTTGGCTGAGCGAATCTTGTTGACTCCAAGGCCGCCATTGTTCAGGCAATCTGGGCCTAAGGGGCTGTAAGGCCGGGCGCGATGGAGATGCGACAATCCGTCGCGCCCGGATGTTGGCTTACTTGGCGAAGAGGTTTTTCTCATTGAATTCCGCTTGCACCGTGCGAAGCATGAGATCGGTGTCGTCGAGGCCCAGGTGCTGCTCGGCTTCGCCGGTGGCGAGCGTGCCGCGTCGGCGCGCCCAGTTTTCGAGTGCAGCAGGGGAGCTCTCGCGCGGAAGCGTCTTTACCTCGCCGTCGAGCCTGCGGCAAATTTCGCGCGAGTCGATGACGATGATCTTGCCATCGCGACGCGCCTCGGCGTAGCCCTCGAGGTGCAGTTTGAACCAAGAATCCTCGAAAGCGGCGTTGTGCGCCATATAGGGGTACTTTTTCATGAGCTTGAGAATCTGCTTTTGAAGCGCCTTGTTCTCGCGGAAAGGTGTTTTCCCGTCAATGTCCTCCCAGGTAATATGGTGGATCTCGGCGAGCGGAACGCCAGTCTCGCGGTACATCTCGGGCAGGCCGCAGTAGTGCGCCTCGGCGTCGTGAGGAGTTGCATCGCTTGTGAGCTCCATAATCTCCCAGCCCACGTTGATGATGTAGCCGCGTTCGGGTGCACGCCCGGTCGTCTCGATGTCGATGCCCAGTACCGTGCCCTGGATGGGCTTGCGCGTGAAAGCGACGCCAAGCGCTTCGCGGTCGCCGCGAATCTCGCGCATGACGGCCGCGGCGCTGCGACGCTGCATTTTGCCGATGGCGGCGCAGGTATCGGCATCGGAGAGGCTGCGGGCGAGCATGGAGGAGGGCCTATTGCGCAGGCGCGTTTCGCCCACGTGGTCGCACAGCTCGCGATTGCTGTCGGCGAGGCCCATGATCACGTCGTAGCCAAAGGAAGGTTCGGGGTTTGCGTTCCATTCATCTACGAGAGCCTTGAGAGCCTCTTCGCTGCGCAGGCGCTCGGACTCAACCATTTCGTAGCCACCGCCGAAGATAAACATGGGGATAAACGGCTGCATTGAATACTCAAGGGCCTGTTGGGTGTTCATGCTCGATCCTTTCTCTGTGGGGAATTAAAGGTTTGCGGTTCGTGCTAGTTTACCAATGCAAACTTTTTTGTTGAACTATCATCTTCAGTACAATAATTCAGTTTGAGACCAAGATGCGAAAATCTTGGTAATGCCATCGATGGGAGCATGCTCTGCATGGATTTGATAGCGGATATCGTACTGGACGCCGGCAAGGACACGCTGGCTCTGGTGCCGTTTTTGTTTGTAACCTACCTGGCGCTCGAGGCGCTGGAGCACGTGGCGGGGAATCGCGTTAACGGCGTGATTCGACGCGCTGGAACGGCTGGTCCAGCCGTGGGAGCCCTGCTGGGGATCTTTCCGCAGTGCGGTTTTTCCGCTATGGCGGCGACGCTTTACGCGGGGCGTATCGTGACCCTGGGAACGCTCGTGGCGGTGTTCCTCTCCACATCAGACGAGATGCTGCCCATGCTTATGGCCGAGCATATGCCCTTGAAGAGCATGGCGACCATTTTGATTATCAAGATGCTGGCGGCGCTTATCACGGGCTTTTTGATTGACATGGCCGTGCGCACCCTGCGTAAGAATGTGCGTGTTCATGCGGCCCTGCGCGAGACCGTACTCGGTGCCGCTTCGAATCCGGCGCACGTGAACTGCGGCCACGGTGACCACAGCGAGGGAGATATCGTCGATGAGATTTCCGAAGCAGGTGTGAGTGCCGATCACATTCACGAGCTGTGCGAGCGCGATCATTGCGGCTGCGAAGAGGATGCGGGGCATCACCATCATCATGGTTGCGGGCGCGATGGCGTTCACGGCAGCGAGGGCGGACATGCCCACGCCCATGGACATGAGCCAGTCCATGCTTGCAAGGACGATCACGCCGTCTCCCATGCCCATGCCTGCGAACACGGTCATGATCACGCCCATGACGGCGAACACATGCTTTTTTCGATTGCGCGAAGCGCCGTTTCCCATACTGTGCAGGTGAGCGTCTTCATCTTCTTGGTGACGCTTGTGCTGGTGGGCATCTTGGATACCGTGGGCGAGTCGGTGCTGGAGCAGGTACTGCGCGGCAACGAGGCACTCGCTGTATTCGCTTCCGCTTTGGTGGGCCTCATTCCCAATTGCTCGGCAAGCGTGGTCATCACGCAGCTCTATCTCGAGGGCGTGCTGACGCTTGCCCCTATGCTCGCGGGAACGCTCATTTCTGCTGGCGTGGGCTACCTGGTGCTCTTTCGCACCAATCGTTCCGTGCGCGAGAACCTGGTCATCATCGCCATGCTCTATGTCATCGGTGTCGTATGGGGATTGTTCTTCACGGCTCTGGGGCTCTAGGGCGTCACTTGTGGGGACTACTTGCGCAGAAGCTCGGCGAGATTGCGGCGAAAGCGCGTCCGGTCTGAACCCCTAAACGGCTCTGGTCCGCGCGTGCGTCCTCCCGCGCGCCGCACCTTCTTCTCTTCGTGACGAATGAAGAGCTGCATATCGATGGTTGCCTTGTCGTACACGCGGCCTCTCACGCCGATGGCGGCCGCCCCGCGGCCCAGAACCATGCTTGCAAGACCGATATCTTGCGTCACGACGATGTCGTTTGGCTGGAGACATTCGATGATGGCGAAGTCGGCGCTGTCCGCCCCAATCGAAACGTCGAGCACGTCGACCCAAAAACCGTCATGATCGGCATCGCGTCCCTGTGCCTTTTCCGGCGTGCGCGGATCGCTGTGGCGGATGTGGCGCTCGAGGTTTTGTGTCGTGTTGCCCACGATGACAACGGGCGTGTGAGCGTCGCGGGCACAGGCGAGTGCCTCGCGCGTGACAGGACAGGCATCGGCATCGATAAAGAGGGCACGTCCGCGCGCGGGTTCCGCGTCTTCATCCTCAAGATCGTCCGTTTCATCCAGTTCGAGATCTTCGGGGAGGTGCTTGCTGCCGCTGGCGGGCTCCCTCTCATCGCTTGGGATGCCAAAGGAGTCATCAAAAGAGTTTTCTTGAGGGGCGTTTTCTTGGTCCATGCTCTCTCCGTTCCTATCGTGCGCTCTCATTGTACGCCGTCATGAAGACACGCCTATGGCGGTACAATGACCCGAGTTTGCAATCGAGAGGGGACTTCCATGGCAGAATCCACTGACCTTGCTGAGCTTGTCGCATCTGCGCGTCAAGAATACGGCCTCGATCGGATGAGCGACCTTGTCGATTCATGCCGAAGCTTTCGGCGTTTTGACGAGGGACAGCGCGTTCCCGAGGGGCTTTTGCTCGAGCTTGTCGATATGGCTCGCCTTTGCGCCAACGGCGCTAATCGCCAGCAGCTGCGTTTTCGCGTGGTGAGCGACCCCGCGGCGTGCGACGCGGTGTTCGCCGAGCTTGCCTGGGCAGGCTATTTCAAGGATTGGGCTGGTCCCGTAGCGGGGGAGCGCCCCACCGGTTATGTGATCATCGCTGCCGAGCGCGGCGCTGCAGGGAAACCCGCCGCGCCTATTGCCGAGGTCGACTGCGGTATCGCGGCGCAGACCATGATGCTTGCCGCTCGCTCTGCTGAGCCTTCCTATGCAGGCTGCATGCTTAAGGCGTTCACTCCGCGTTTGATTGACGTTCTGGGCCTCGACAGCGATCGCTACGAACTCAAGCTCGTCTGCGCCTTTGGCCTGCCTGCCGAGGAGGTGCGCTTGGAGTCGCTTTCCGCCTCACCGGATGGCTCCATCAAGTATTGGCGCGACGACGCCGGGGTGCACCATGTGCCAAAGCGCTCGCTTGAGGATGTTTTGATCTAGCGCGACTGTTGCCCGCAGTCCCTGTCGGCTCCCGGAGGAACTATGACCAAAGACCTGTATCTTGTACGCCACGGCCAGACCCTGTTCAATCGCAAGAAGATGATTTCGGGCTGGACCGACTCGCCGCTCACCGAGCTTGGCCTCGAGCAGGCGCGCCGTGCCGGTGCTTTTTTGCGCCAGCGCGGCCTCGTTTTCGATCACGCCTATACTTCGACGCTTACGCGCACGCATGTGACCATTCAGGCTGTCATGCCTGGTATTGAGTTTGAACAGCGCGCTGGGATTCGCGAGTGGTTCTTTGGTGAGTACGAAGGCGAGCGTATCTCTTTGATGCCGCAGCGCCCCTGGGGCGACTACTTTGCGCACTTTGGCGGCGAGTCGCAGCAGGAAGTTCGCGATCGCATGATGGCGACGCTGAGCGATGCCATGGAAGCGCCGGAAAGCAGATGCGTTCTCGCCGTTTCGCATGGATCGGCCATCAAAGAGTTTCACGATGCGGTGCTGGGTGATGCCGCCGATTTGCTAAAGCCGGTGCCTGGCAATGCTTCTACCATGCATTTCACCTATGAGGATGGTGCCTTCGCGCTGCAGGAGATTTTCACGCAGGAAGATTATGCGTGTGAGTTGGGTATCGAGCCGATTTAGTTGCGATCGCGGTGCCTTGCAGGTTGGAAACAGCGGGGGATGCATTGTGCTTGGCGTATGAGTTGCTCTTCTGCTGTCAATATGGGCTGTTTGGCGCCGCTATAAAATGCTGTTGCAACAAAACAATTCGAAGTGCGTACCCTAATTTGCTTCGGTAAAGTAGAAGGCAGTCTCGGATGATAAAACCCCAGGATTCGGGAGCGCCAAAATCGTTGTTACTTGTCAAAAGCGAAATAGGGTACGCACTTCGACAAGTTTTGAAAAACAACCCCCGCTATGTCTCGGATATGCGCGCTGTATCCGAGAAAACCGTCTCTGGCTAAAGGATTCGAGCAGAGCAATCAAAGAAAACCCCGCACATGCTGTTCACTGCACGTGCGGGGTGCTTTTTCAAAATGCAGGGGCCAGACCGAGTTGCTACAGCTTGGCAATCTGGTGTGCGAGAAAACCGAGGGGCATGGCCGGCGGGGCGGTTTCACTGTCGTCTGCGGGATAGAGTGCAAGCAAGACATAGTTAAAGGGTTCGCGCCCCGTGAACGTGCCTGCCGCCTGCGCCTTGGCGCGGGCGGTTTTGGCGTAGTCGACCATCAAGGCAAGGATGCCCGATGACGCGTCGGTCACGGAGGGGATCTGCTGCACCATGGTGCGCACCGCCTCAACCGCCTCGGTGCGGCCGATATGCCAGACGCGATGACGTGCTCCTGCAGGATCGTAAAGATCGTACAAAGGGGCACCCTGCTGGGCGGCGGAAAGGATTACGTCCAAAACCGGCTGACGACTGTAGACAACAGGTGCGGGCACGCATTGAAGGGCGGGAGATGCGCCGGACGGCGCCGGCTCAACGTCCTGCGCAACATCGCATGCAAGCGCCTCTACGGCGCAGATACCTACGAGCGCGGTCTGGCGAGCGCCATTTGATGCCGTGCTTTCATACAGGTAGTAAGAAGGACGTGCGTCTTTAAGCAAAATCCCCGCCTCCTGTGCCTGCATGACGGTATCGGCTGTGGCCAATACATCAATCGGTTGGGAAAGGACCTCGATAACACGGTCCTCAGCAGGGCGAAGGCAGGGAAATGGCAGGATGTTCATAGCGGTTAGGAGCGCTTCTCCGCTTTGCAGCCGCACTTGGGGCAGGTGATGAGAATGCGACCCTTGCCGCGCGGCACGGAGAGAATCTGGCCGCAGTTCTTGCAACGGAAGTACATCGTGGTCTTGCGGTTGACGAGCATCTTCTTGGCGGTGCGGCCGGCGCGCGCCATGCGCTCGGCACCGTGCTTGAAGGGCAGCTTGTCAAAAAGGCCGTCGAGAGCAGGGGCCTTGGAGGTGAGCTGACGGAACTGGTCGTTCTCACGCTCACGAGCGGGGAAGTTCTTGGAGACAGCACGCACGATGGCGAGCAGAATGACGATGATGGCGATCCAGGTGAACAAGCCCACCTTCAGGAGCGCTCCTAGCAGGGCGATGATCACGCCCAGGGCACCGAGTGCGCAAGAAAGATCGTCGACGCCATAGCGGTCGTCCATGAAATGCTTCAGTTTGTTCAAGAAATCCTGCATGGAATGCTCCCGGTCGAGATGTTAATCGTTAAAAGAATACTCACAGTTTTACCCACTTGCAACGCGAAAACTGCAGTTTACCGTACTTCCCCGCACCGAGAGGGCGCGAGAGGGTCGTTATTTAGCGAGTTTTTCGATAACGCGGCCGATCTCGTCGAGCTTCTGAGCTTTCTGCTCTTCGCTGCCGTCTTCCAGGGCGCTGCGCACGCAACCTTCAACATGGGCTTTGAGGACGTCGGCGTTGATGCGCGCGATGAGTGACTGCGTGGCCATGAGCTGGTTGGAGATGTCGATGCAGTAGCGGTCGTCGTCGACCATCTTCAAGATGCCGTCGATTTGGCCGCGGGCGGTTTTGAGCAGGCGCGCTACGCTGTCGTGGTCTGCCATCATGGCCGGCGCCTACGCTGCTTCGATGGAGATGACGGCAAAGTTCTCGCTTGCGCCCTCGATAGCGGCGGTGAGGGTCTCGGGCGTCGTGTCCTGTGCGCACTCAACCTCGACGGTGTTGGTCTCGTGGTCCGCATCGGCATCGGTCACGCCAGCGACCTTGAGCAGGGCCGCCTCGACGGAGGCGTCGCAATGCCCGCAGTGCAGGCCACGGGTCTTGATCTGGTACTTCATGGTTTGTCCTTCCTTTTATGTTTGACAGATATATTAGCAACTGCGCGGACGAAAACGACGCAGGCGCAGCGCGTTGGCGACTACGCAGACGCTTGAGAGACTCATGGCGGCGGCGCCGAACATAGGGGAGAGCTGCCATCCCAAAAGCGGATAGAGCACGCCGGCTGCCAGGGGAATGCCCATCGAGTTGTAGAAGAGCGCCCAGAAGAGGTCCTGCTTGATATTGCGGATAACCGCGCGAGAGAGCTCGATGGCGCGCGCGACGTCGGAAAGGTCGCTGTGCATGAGGATCACGTCCGCACCTTCTTTGGCAACGTCGGCGCCGGCTCCGATGGCCAGGCCCACATCGGCGCGGGCGAGGGCGGGGGAGTCATTGATTCCGTCGCCCACCATGGTAACGCAGCGGCCCGCTTTCTGCAGTTCGCGCACATGGCGCTCTTTGTCGGCGGGCATCACGTCTGCGACAACGGAGGCTTCATCGATTCCCACCGTGCGCGCAATCGCCTGCGCGGTGACGGCGTTGTCGCCGGTGAGCATCACGGAGCGAATGCCCAGACTCGCGAGCGCTCGGATTGCCTCGGCGCTCGTGGGCTTTACCTCGTCGGCGACGGCGATGATGCCCACGAGCTCCCCGTTTTTGGCAAAAAGAAGCGGCGTTTTACCCTGAGCGGCGAGCGTGGCGAGCATTCCGCCGTCGTAGGCGATGCCCAGATCGTCCATGAGCCTGGCATTGCCCGCGGCGATGGCGTTTTGCCCCTCGCGTGCCGTGACGCCTCGCCCGGGAATGGCCCGGAAGTCCTCGACGCTGCGGGCGATGATGCCCATCTCCTCGGCGCGGTCCATGATGGCCTCCGCCAAGGGGTGCTCGCTGCCGCGCTCGAGGGCGCAGGCGAGCTTCATCAATTGCTTTTGGGTCATGGCGCTGCCGTCGCGGCGCACTTGGGGCATGATGTCGACGACAGCGGGCTTGCCGCGCGTGATGGTGCCGGTTTTATCGAGCACGACGGCATCGACCTTGTGGAGCGTCTCGAGCGCCTCGGCGTTTTTGAAGAGCACGCCCATCTCTGCGCCGCGGCCGGTGCCCACCATGATGGCTACGGGCGTGGCGAGGCCGAGCGCACAGGGGCAGCTGATCACCAACACGGCGACGCTTGCGGTGAGCGCCTGCGTGACGCTCCCGCCCGCAGCAAGCCATACGAAAAAGGTGACGGCGGCGATGCCCAGCACCACGGGCACAAAGACGCCCGCCACTTTGTCGGCCAGGCGCGCGATGGGGGCCTTCGTGGCGTTGGCATCCTCGACCAGCTGAATGATCTTTGAGAGGTTGGTGTCGTCGCCCACGCGCGTGGCGCGCAGATCAAACGAGCCTGTGCGGTTGATGGTGGCGGCAAACACGGTGTCGCCCGCGGTCTTTTCCTGAGGGATGGGCTCGCCGGTGAGGGCGCTTTCGTCAACAGCGGAGGTTCCCGCAACCACGACGCCATCGACGGGGATGGATTCGCCGGGCTTGACGCGCAGGATCTGCCCCACCTGGACGAGTGCAGCGTCGACGATGCTCTCATTGCCGTCTGAGTCCACGAGGTGCGCTTCCTTGGGGGCGAGGTCGATGAGCCCCTCGATGGCGCTGCCTGTCTTCGATTTGCTGCGGCATTCCAGGTACTTGCCTACGGTGACGAGCGTGAGGATGGTACCCGCGCTTTCGAAGTACAGGTTGTCCATGGCAGTCATCATGGCCATGTGCACCTCGGCACGGGCGAGTTGGTCTGCCATGACGAAGAGCGCGTAGATCGACCATCCCACGCTCGCCGCGGCACCGATGGCGATGAGCGCATCCATGGTGGGGGCGCGGTGCGCGAGGGACTTAAAGCCGTTGATAAAGTAGGCACGGTTCATATAGAGGATGGGCAGCAGGAGCATGAGCTCGGTGAGGGCGAGCGTCATGGAATGCGCGTGATCGGCGAAGATTGCGGGCAACGGCCAGCCGAGCATGTGGCCCATGCCCAGGTAGAACAGCGGGATGAGAAAGACGATGGAAACGATCAAGCGCGTCTTCATGGCGTGGGCCGCAGCTTCAAGCTTCTTGGTGGGCGACTCCGTGCGCATCGCGCGTGCCGGGGCGGTGGCCCCGGCGCTGGTGGCGCCTGCGTTCGCTATCGGCGCCGCGCTATAGCCGGCCTGATCGACAGCGCTGCAGATGGTGCCTGCGCTGCAGGTGGCGTCGTCGTAATCGACGGCCATGGAACCGGAGAGCAAGTTGACCGAAACGCTCGACACGCCGGGAACGTTTTCCACGGCGCGCTCTACATGCGCTTGGCATGCCGCGCACGTCATGCCTCCAACGTCGAATTTCTGGTGAGCCATGGGTGATGGCTTCCTTTCTATCGATGCATGCGTGCGCCCAGGCGAAGGTGGCTGCATGCGAGATGGCCCCTCTCGAGTTACCTTCACCATACCCCCACCCCCCGGGGGTGTCAACGAGCGACAAGAGCAATCCGCAATCATTTAATCATCCTGCCCCAACGCCACTCGCCGTCCTGAGCCCCTCCGCTTGCCGAAAACATGGGGTTCGGGTGTGGACAAGCGAAATCCGCGCAGCATCTCATGCGCGCCATTTATACTTCACAGATGGCGAAACCTGCTCCATCGCCCATTAGCGCACGCTGTCATTCCACTCGTTTTTTCGTGCGCGGACGATTCGCCCCATGCGAACCCATCCTTTTCGCATGGTGTCATTGCAATCCATACCAACACTCACGAGCGCGGTCGCGAACCGGCTTATGTTTGCGTGCGCCGCGAGAGAACGGATATACCTTCATGCCTTCTACTATCGTTGAAGAAACGAACGAGAACCCGTCTGTCGAGGAGGAGTCGACGGTGCGCTTTGCCGACCTTGGCCTTTCCGACGCTGTGATGCAGGCCGTTGCCGACATGGGCTACGAGACCCCCACGCCCGTGCAAGCGGCCTCCATCCCCGAGGTCTTGGCTGGCCGTGACATCCTGGCTGCGGCTCAGACGGGCACCGGCAAGACGGCTGCCTTCCTGCTGCCCACTATGTCCAAGCTGGGCCATGTGGTGCCTCCTGCAAAGAAGGGCGACCGCGGCCGTCGTCGTCGCAACGCCGCGCGCGGACGTGGCCCGCTGATGCTGGTCATCACCCCCACGCGCGAGCTCGCCCAGCAGATCGACGAGGTGTGCACCACCGTTGCCAAGCGCACGGGCCATACGGCCGTGACCGTCGTGGGTGGCCTGAGCTACGGTCCGCAAAAGCAGGCGCTCGCCCGCGGCTGCGACATTCTGGTGGCGACGCCGGGACGCTTGGTGGACTTGATCGAGCAGGGCGCCGCGAACCTCGATGAGGTGGGCGTGCTCGTGCTGGACGAGGCCGACCGCATGCTCGACATGGGCTTTTTGCCCCAGGTGCGCACCATCGTGAGCAAGTGCCGCGAGGAGCGCCAGACGCTATTGTTCTCGGCCACGCTCGACGAGGAGCGCGTGGGCGCCATCACCGACCTGGTCCACGAGCCCGCCCGCGTGGAAATCGCCCCCGTTACCTCTACGGCCGATACCGTCGACCAGTATGTGGTGCCCGTCTCTATGGACGAGAAGAACGGCCTTCTGGCCGAGGTCCTCAAGAAGGAGGGTCCCGAGCGCGTAATCGTGTTCGTGCGCACCAAGCGTCGTGCCGATACCTGCGTGCGCCGTCTTGCGCGCAGCGGCTTTAAGTGCGAGGCCATCCACGGCGACCGCAGCCAGGGCCAGCGTCAGCGTGCCCTTGCCGCCTTCCGCGATGGCCGCGTCCAGGTTCTCGTGGCAACCGACGTTCTCGCTCGCGGCATCGATGTCTCCGACGTGCGCTACGTCATCAACTTCGATGTGCCCGAGGAGCCTACCGACTACATCCATCGCATTGGCCGTACGGGCCGTGCCGGCGAGGAAGGCTGGTCGCTCACGTTTGTGACCAAGGCCGACATCGCTGAGTTCTTTGACATCGAGGCCCTGATGGGCAAGACCGCCGACATGTACGATGCAACTGGCTTGACCCTTGGCTCCGACCTGCCGCGCATCAACCCCGATCGCGTGCCGGCCGATCACGCCACGACCAAGAACGAGCGCAAGCGCCGCAAGCAAAAGGAAAAGCGTCGCGAGAACGCTGCCAAGCGCGCGGCCGCCAAGCGCAGCGATAGCAATCGTCCGGCCCGTCCCAAGCGTGCGGGCAAGGTGCGCGTTCGTGCCGAGGAGGCCGTGGAGACCACGGGTGCCGAGACTGCACCCAAGGCCGAGGCCCCCGAGGTGGGTGGCAACCGTGCCGAGCGCCGCGCCGCGAAGTTCGCCGGCCGCGAGCGTGAGTTCGACCGTCGCGACCATCGTCGTGAGTCCGACCGTTCTCGCCGCGGGTCTCGCAAGCCGGCCGTCGACCGCGGGAGCAAGAGCGAGGGCAAGGACGAGCGCAGCGAAGAGCCTCGCTTTGATCGCGAGAAGAAGTCCTCCCGCGGCGGCGCCAAGCGCGGTCGCGGCGGTGCGGCGCTTTCTGCCCGCGGTCGTCATGGCTCCGATGTCGATACTCGTACGCGCAACGGCGAGGAAGTTCGCTTTAACGGTCGCGCCAAGCACGATACCTGGCGCAACTATGACGAGGGCGAGTATGGCCGTGGCGGTCGTGGTGGACGCGGTGGCTACGGCGCCGGCGCGCGCTCCGGTCGCGGTGGCGGTCGCGATAATCGTGGCAGCTACGGCGGTGGCAAGCGCGGCGGACGTCGCGTGGGCGATCGCGGCGGCAGGCGCTCATAGATAACTGTTCAGGGCGCGGTGCTTTCGGGTGCCGCGCCTTTTTTATGCCTCGATCTGCAGGGGCCTACAGCACGCAGGTGAGGGCGATGAGTATTGGGATAGCATATGTGGGAAGAATCGCTTGCGTGAGGGCGGCGGTCTCGCGGATGTAGCCGCGCGACCAAGCGCGGTGCGCGCTGGAGGCACCGACACCAATGGCTTTGAGGCCCTCGGCCGTGGCATACATCGTGCAGCGCGGAAGATGATAGTCGGTCGAAACGACGGCTACGCGCGCTCCTGCACCCAAGCGCTCCTCGATCAGGCGGCGAGAAAAGCGCATGTTCTCCCTGGTCGTGGTGGAGCGGTCTTCGTCGATGATGAGTTCGCCTGGCACGCCCTGCTCCTCGAGATACCGGTGCATGGCGGCGGCTTCGCTCACGCATTCGTCCGCGCCCTGCCCGCCCGAAACTACAATATGCGCGCAACATCCCTGCCTGCGCCACAGCTCGAGCGCTCGATCAAGACGCGAGGTAAGAAACGGGGAAGGGCGGTTGCCCCTAAGCGCTGCGCCGGGCACGATGATGACGTCTACGCGATCTTTCGGGTCGCATCGATGCGTGCGGGCGTACCGATCAAGCGTCGCGACGCTCAGCGAGAACCAAAGACTGCATGCGCCTGGGACGTTTGCACAGAGAAGCACCGCGCCCTTCCATCCTGCGGCGACTGCGACAGCCGGGACGAGCGGGCAGGCGGCGACGCAAATCGCGAGGACACATCCTAAACAGGCAATCGAGGAGATGCCGCGGGAGCATATCGATGTGCAAACGTGGAGAACGAGAGACCCCGCACACGACCAGCAAATCAGGATGCACGCGATGGTAGCGCTAAAGCGGAGTTCCTGCGGCGCGTGCATGCATGCGCGCTCGAGCGCCCATGTTATCGCAGCCATAAGGGGAACCGCGCAGGTGAAGGGTCGGGGGTGACGTCTACGACAGATGATATAGGCAGCGATGCACACCAAGGGGATAAGCAATTCGAATGCCGCAGCTGCCATGATGCTCCGAGTGCGATGTCGCGGGCTAATAAAAAAGCTCCAACAAAGTTGGAGCTTGAAACGTCAAGGTGGAGACGAAGGGAGTCGAACCCTCGGCCTCTGCCATGCGACGGCAGCGCTCTCCCAACTGAGCTACGTCCCCAAGACAAGTGTCTATGATAGCAAGATGATGAATGCTGTCAACTAAGACACGCAAAAAGGGCCACCCCACGCGTCACGAAAATGAACCCACCTCAACAAGGTGGGCGCCCTCATCGCTCTCTCCAGCGTCCTTAACAACGAAGGATACCTGTACCAGAAACGACTGTGTGGGCTCCCTAAATAAACTCGACGGTTCACCCAGTTGCTTCGCGTGGGGCGGAACAACTTCATCATAGGGCACCACATATCCAATACCAGTCTTGACTTATGACAATCTATGTCACAAGATGAAAAAACAGGTCTCGATGCTGTTCTCGGCACGAGCATATCTCATGAGAATCTTAAAGACGCCGCAGGTAGAAGCGGCGTTTTTCATATGGAGGCGTTGTCTTGACCACTCAATCCGCACCGATAGCCCCTGCGTCCTGCGCGCTGTGCCCCCGGCTTTGCCATGCCGATCGCGCTGCCGGCGGGCAAGGGGTCTGCGGTGCCGACGATACCCTGCGCGTGGCGCGCGCCGCCCTTCACATGTGGGAGGAGCCTCCCATTTCCGGTGAGGCCGGGTCGGGCACCATCTTTTTTAGCGGGTGCTCCCTTAAATGCGTCTTTTGCCAAAACCATGAGATTTCGACCGGGAATTTCGGGCTTAAGATCGAGCCGGAGCGTCTGGTCCAGATTATGCTGGAGCTCCAAGAGCAAGGTGCCCTCAACATCAATCTCGTCACGGCGACGCACTATGCCCATCTGCTTCCCTGGGCTATCGGTCGCGCGCGCGAAGAGGGCCTTTCCATTCCGATCGTTTACAACACGAGCGGCTATGAGCTGGAAAGCGCCGTGCATGAACTGGGCGATTTGGTGGACGTGTGGCTCACCGACTTTAAGTACGCCTCGTCTGATCTTGCCGCCAGCCTTTCGAATGTGCGTGACTACCCAGATGTTGCTCGTCGGGGCCTGGCACAGATGTGCCGCGAGATCGATCGCCGGGGCGGCATCGTATACGACGAGAACGGCATGATGCTGCAGGGAATGATCGTGCGCCATCTGGTGCTGTCGGGCCATGCGGACGATTCGTGCCGTGTGCTCGACGCGGTATGGGACGTGGCGGGCGATGTGCCTATCTCGGTGATGAATCAATACACGCCAAATGAGGCCATGCGCGCTGCGGGCGGCGACCTTGCTCGCGCGGTGACCGACGAGGAATACGAGTGCGTGCTCGACCACGCCGACGACTTGGGCTTTACCACCATGTTTTGGCAGGAGGGCGGAGCCGTCGACGAGAGCTTCACGCCTGCTTTTGATACCACCGGTGTGCTGCACGCGCCCGACGCTTAGGCGCTGCAGATGTTAACCGTACGCGGAAGGTCGCGCCGGCAAAGCGTTGCTTCGGCGTTACGGGTATACTGCAAGCCAATATGAGCCGTTCCGCATGCGCCCGCCGCTTTGCGAAGCGTTGAAAACGAGGTGTTTTCATGACTGATACCAAGGCATCGCCCCTGAGTGATGATGAGCGCGCCGAGCTTGAGGCCCTGCGCGCCGAGAAAGCCCGCCGCGAGGAAGAAGAGCGTGCGCGCCAGGAACGCGCCGAGCTCGAGGCCCTGCGCGCCGAGCGCCAGCGCGCCGAGGCGGCGAAAACCCCGGAGGCCGAGCGCCCCGCGCAGACCGCGCCCGCAGGGGCCGCGTCCCGTCCCGCTCCAGTCCGAGAAAAGCCCATTGTCGACCCCGACCATCTCACCTTTGGTCAGAAGATGGTGCTAGGCGACACGAGTAACGATGATGACGATATTCCCGGCATGCCGCCGGCGCAAAAGATCATCGTCGGCCTTGCGCTCCTTTTTGTCGTGGTCGGTGCCGCCTGGATGTTCCTCCATCAGTAATAATTCGTTTAATTAACCCTTGTCATTGGAGATGCCATGGCGCTGACAGATGTTTCCCGCCCCACCGATGTGGCGATGCTTACCGACCTTTATGAGCTCACGATGGCTCAGGGCCTGTGGGAAAACGACAAGCTCGAGGAGCGCGACTGCTTTACCGCGTTCTATCGTGACAAGCCCTTTGGCAGCGCCTACGCCGTGATGTGCGGCACGTCCGACCTGCCCGACCTGGTGGAGAACCTACGCTTCACCGACGAGGACGTCGACTATCTGGCATCGCTTTCTGCACCTGCGGGCGGGCGCATGTTCAATCCTGCGTTCCTCGAGTACCTGCGGGAATTTCGCGCTCACGTCGATATCGACGCTGTGGCCGAGGGCGACCTCGTGTTTCCGCGCGAGCCCATGGTGCGCGTGACCGGCCCTGCGCTTGAATGCCAGCTGCTCGAGACAGCACTGCTCAATACCATCGGCTTCCAGACGCTTGTTGCCACCAAGACGGCGCGCGTGGTCGCTGTCGCAAAGGGCCGCCCGGTTGCCGAATTTGGCCTGCGCCGCGCCCAGGGACCTGATGGCGGCATGGCCGTTGCCCGTGCGAGTTACGTGGCAGGCGCTGCGAGCACATCCAACGTGCTCGCGGGCCGCAAATACGGTATCCCCGTCTTCGGCACGCACGCGCACAGCTGGGTGATGAGCTTCGATACCGAGCTCGAGGCCTTTCGCGCTTTCGCCAAGTCCATGCCCAATAACTGTACGCTGCTCATCGATACCTATGATGTGCGCGAGGGCATCGAGAACGCCATTACGGTGGCGAAGGAGATGGAGGCGCGCGGCGAGCGTCTTTCGGCCATCCGTATCGACTCCGGCGACCTGGCGAAGCTCTCTGCCTACGTGCGCGCTCGCTTGGATGCGGAAGGGCTGGAATACGTCAAGATCTCGGTCTCCAATGACCTGGACGAATATACTATCCAGTCACTTTTGTCCCAAGGCGCTCCCATCGACTCCTTTGGCGTGGGCACCAAGCTTGCCACTTGCTACGATCAGCCCGCGCTTGGTGGCGTATACAAGCTTTCGGCGCGCCTCGAGGCCGGTTGCGATGAATGGACTCCGGTGGTCAAACTCTCCGAGCAACCCTATAAACGCACCATTCCGGGCCGTCAGCACATCCGCCGCTTTGTGGACGAGGCGGGCAGCCCCGTGTGCGACATGATTTATGACGAGATGTACATGGAGGGCGAAGGCGACGCGCGCGGCACCTCTGTTGTGAGCGTGGACGATGCCGCCCTCGTGGCAGATGTCTCCGGTCTTTCTGGTCGTGAGGTCATGGTTCCCATCGTGCGCGATGGCCGCGCTGTGGCTCCGCGCGAGTCAATCGAGCTTGCGCGCACACGTTGCCGCGAGGCGCTCGATTCGCTCGACGGCGTCTACAAGCGTTTTTTGTATCCGCAATCTTACATGGTGGGCATGGAATCCGGCCTTGCACGCTTGCGCGACGAGCTGGTGCGCGAGCGCATGGCCGAGACCGCTCCGACTCTCATGTGGAAGAAGCGAGGCTAGGGCATGGCAAACGATTTCAAGACGATGGTCGTGAAGATCGGCTCCTCCACGGTGGTGGGGGAGGACGGTCGTATCGACCGCGCGTTTATCTCCAATCTGGCGCGCCAGGCGGCGGAGCTTCGCCGTCTGGGATGGAACTTGGTGGTGGTGAGCTCGGGCGCCATGGCGTGCGGCTATCCTATCTTGGGGTTCAGCGCTAAGCCTAAGGGCGACTTGCCGAGCCTACAGGCGTG
This sequence comes from uncultured Collinsella sp., assembly GCA_934654625.1. Taxonomy (GTDB): domain Bacteria; phylum Actinomycetota; class Coriobacteriia; order Coriobacteriales; family Coriobacteriaceae; genus Collinsella. The sequence continues at coordinate 20,778 of CAKUGM010000005.1, forward strand.
CGCCTCGGCCGGCCAGTGCATTTTGAGTGCGGCTTACGACGAAGAGTTCCACGCGCATGACATCTTGACCTCGCTTGTGCTGCTCACGCGTCACGACACCGCTCGCCGTTCTTCCTACCTGCATGCGCGCGATGCGTTGCTACGCCTAGTCGAGCTCGGCGTGGTACCGGTCGTGAACGAGAACGACACTGTGAGCGTTGCGGAGATCAAGTTTGGCGACAACGACACCCTGGCGGCGCTCGTGAGCTGCCTGGTTTCTGCCGACATGTGCGTCACCCTCTCCGATATCGACGGACTCTATACCGCCAACCCCTCGATCGACCCCGGCGCGCGTTTTATCCCGCGCGTGGAGAAGATCGATGCAAAGATCATCGGTTCCGCAGGCGATTCGTCCACGTCGGTGGGAACGGGCGGCATGATCACGAAGATTCGCGCGAGTCGCATCCTTATGACGGCCGGCATCGAGAGCGTTATCTGTTCCGGTTCCGAACCGGATGCCCTGGTGCGCATCGCCCGCGGCGAGAGCGTGGGAACTTTGTTTGCGCCGCCGGTCAAGCATCTGGATATCGCTCCGCGCAAGCTGTGGATCGCTCTGGGCGACAAGGCCCATGGCTCCGTGACGGTGGATGATGGTGCGGCACATGCCCTTACCGACAACGGTTCCTCTCTTTTGGCCGTTGGCATTTGCGAGGTCGAAGGCTCGTTTGCCGCCGGTGATATTTTGGACGTCAAGGACGCAAGCGGCATGGTCGTGGCGCGCGGCATCGCCGAGGCGGATTCCGATACGCTCGAGCTCGCGGCGGGCCGCCGACAGGAAGAGATCGAATCCAACCGCTTGCTGGCGCAGCTTGCGGGCAAGCCTGCCATTCATCGCGATAATTTGATCGTGTTCGCATAAGGGGCATCGCCGATAGGGATGCAATGGCCGAGAGCCGTGGTTTCGAGATGGTAGCAATCTGTCTCGCAAACCGATATCGCCCTCAAGGCGATCGATACCGTCTTTACCGATGATGGAGAGTCTTCGGGTGGAGAAGGTGCGGCATCCCCGCACGATCCCGAGGTCCTTTCCGCGGCGGATAAGGCGGCTTCGTCTCGTCCTTGGCTCGAGGACTACAACGAGCGCGTGCGCTGCGGACAGGGCCCTCTTATCAATGACCCCTTCGCGTTTGGAGAAAGCGACCAGTCGTTTGCCGCGACCGGTCTTGTGGATGCCTCCGTTGGCGTCCTGACGGTATCCTCCATGGAATGCGAGGCGCCCATCTATCTGGGCTCGAGCGAGCGGAACATGCTTCGAGGGGCCGCGGTTGTGGCGGGAATTTCCGCGCCTTTGGGTGAGAAATCTTCAAACTGCGTTATCGCTGCTCATCGAGGCATGTATTTCCGTTGGGTCGAAGACGTGAAGATCGGAGACCTGGCGCAGCTGCGTACCATTTGGGGCTCCTATGTGTATCGCGTTGTCGATATCAAGGCTATCTATCCCTCCGATTTGGACGAGGTCGCCGTTCAAGAGGGACGTGACCTACTCACGCTCTCGACATGTCATCCTTACGGGCATAACAAGAAGCGCATCATCGTCGTGTGCGAGCGAGATTCAAACGCCAAGCTGGAGACCGCAACCGGCGCGGCGGACCCGCCAAGCGGCGCTTTCCTCACAAGTGGAATTTGACCGAGCGAAGAACAAGTATTCCGACCGAACGCTCAACCTGCGATCCCCTCGCCACTGTCTCACTCTGTAATGAACTCCACCCGGTCGAGTTCGGGGACGTTGAGGGAGATGAGCCTCTCGGCTGTTTCACGGTCGCGCTTGTCGAGCTCCGCCTCCGTGGTGACGCGCGCGACGACCTCTCGCTTGGTGCCGTCTTGCGAGCCATCGCTTGCAAGGGAAGTCTCGACACCCACGGTATAGTCTTCAAATCCCGGCACCACGGCGGTAAGTTCGCGCGTGGTCTCTGCTACACCGTAGGCGTCTGTGACGCCTGATTCGGCCGAGCCGATGGAACTTGCCGTCAGGACAAAGCAGGGGATGGCAAAGATGGCCGTGCCGATGATGATGCGGCGGCGGACGATGCGCGAGAGCTTGTCTGCAAGGGCGCTCTCCTCGTCGGTGACGATGCCGTCGTCATTGAGGTCACGTTTGAGTGGGACGCGCAGCATGAGGAGGACAGCTTCGGTTCCCAGCGCGATGAACACCACGTTGATGCCAAACTCATAGAGCGCGGAGAGAAAGAGCGACAGGTCCCAGACGGCAATGCCGTATCCTGCGGCGCACAGTGGCGGCATGAGGGCTGTAGCGACGGCCACGCCTGCGATGAGCGTCGACGGCTCCTGTTCGCGCGAGTTGCCCAGACCGCCTGCAAAGCCGCCTACGAGTGCTACGGCCAAGTCCCAGACGGTGGGCGATGAGTTGTCTACCAGCGCGGACGTAATGGTGGAGATGGGCGAGAACTTGAAGTAGAGGGTCGAGGTGGCAAGGCAAAACGCCATCTGCAGCAAAAGGCCCGTTACGGCATCGCGCGTGACATTGCGGTCGAGGGTGGCGATACCGTAGGCGATGGCCAAGACCGACCCCATAAGCGGGCAGATGAGCATGGCGCCGACGATGGCGATGTCGGAGTTGATGTCGAGGCCGATGCTCGCGATGAGCATGGCGACGATCAGAATGCACAGGTGCGTTCCGTCCAGACGTGCGCCGTTGACGAAGCGTTTGCGAATGGCGTTGTAGGGCGCGCGTCCCTCGCGAATGTTGAAGGCGCGCTTAAGAAAGCGCTTCGTGCGCATACTGGCCTTGCTGTGCCACGGGTGGATACCGTGACGGCGGTGGTGCCGCTCTCGCAGGCGCTTGAGCTCTTTGCGATCAAGTTCCATGGTCGTTCTCGCGTTCCGTTCTCGCGTCTTTCGCCCCGGCTAGAGGATTCCCGCGAGGTCACCGCGCATGAGCGCCTCGTCAAACAGGTGCTTGAACACAACATCGCCGTGCAGACCGTCGTGCTCGAACTCATTGGTGACCCAGGCGTGGGACGCGCCCACGTGGCTGAGGGTGTCGAGCTGCAGGGTGGAGTCGACGTACATGTCATCGAAGTAGACGGCTGCCTGCAAGGGCACCTCGTTTGCGGCGAGACGCTGCGGGTCGTAGATATGATCCCAGGAGGTGTCTTCCATAAGGAGATTCACGGCAGGGGCGAAGGGCTTGAGCTCGGGCATCTCTTCAAACATCCAGGGGAAGGCTGCCTCTCCGGTGAGCATGAGAGGACGTGCGGCGGGGTCGAACTCTGCGCGGCGCGCTTTTTCTGCGGCGGCGGCCCAGCGGATGGGCATGGTGTCGCCATCGGCGTAGATGAATTCCTGCAAAGTCCAGTACAGGGGATTCGCGGCGGTGGTGGTGCGCGCGAGGGCACTCATCAAGAAGCCGTCGGAAATGGCGAGCTCAGTGCCGCTTAGAGCACCGTCGCCACCTTCAAAGGCGTGGTCCATGATCCAGTGCATGCGCTCGAAGCTCGGCTTCATGCCAAAGTCGCTGCCAAAGAGCTGCAGGCGCTCGACAGTCATGGGGCTGCCGTCGGGAAGGATTGCGGGCGCGGCGGCGAGCGCGTCGGCAAGTGCTGCTACGCGTTCGACATCCTGCGGATAGCGGTCGTAGTACTGGTGCGTTTTTGTGGCCATGCGCGGAAAGGTGTGCGCGTAGACGTCGGCGGCGCTGGCCGGAACGTGGGGGATGCCGCCGCAGGTAAAGCAGGCGGCGAGGCCCGCGGGGAAGAGCGACAGGTACGTGAGGGTCAAAAAGCCGCCATAGCTTTGACCGAGCGACACCCAGCGCTTTCCGCCAAACTGCGTAAGGCGCAGGTATTCGAAGTCGCGGACGATTGAGCTCGCAAGGTAGCGTTTGAGGAGATCTGCCTGGGCACGGGCGGCGTCGGCGCCGGCGGCGGCCGCGCGGGCGCCCAGGGCATCGATCGCCTTGCCGCTCATGCGTCCGCTGCGTCCGCATCCGCGCTGGTCGGGCAAGACGATGCGGAAGTGCTTGATGGCCTCTGCGAGCCAGCCGTCGCTTGTGGGTGAGCAGGGGCGCGGGCATTCGCCGCCGGGTCCACCCTGGAAAAAGACGAGCAGGGGGAGATCGTCATTCTCGCGCCCCGGGGCGCACAGGATGCGGTAGAACAGCTTGATGCTCTCGGAGGCACCGGGGATAGGTGCGGGCATGGCGCCGCGGCGCATAGTGGAACCCACGGCGAGCAGCGCCGGCTCGAGCCCGCGCCAATCGAGCGGAACGTCGATGGAATGGTCCTCGACATAGAGGCCGGGGACGTAATAGCTGGCAAGTTTGGTCATGGTTGCTCCTTTGGGGTTGTTCGATGTAATCATCATAGCCAATGGGTCTTGGGATGCAGACTTCGGCGGGCGCGCATTTCCAATCGGGACATGTGTCCAGCTCGCTGCGACGGCGGGACGGCATATCGTTTACCATGGAGGCAATTGGCATATAGATGGAGGTTTCCATGGAAGATATCGCAACGTATGTGGAGGGGCTCGCGGCTGCGGCGAAGGCGGCGTCGAGACCTTTGGGGTTTGCTTCTGACGAGCAGCGCGCAGGTGCCGTGCGCGCTATGGCTGCCGCCCTGCGCAATGCCGAGACGACGATTCTCGAACAAAACGCGCTCGATATGGACGCTGCTGCTCAGGCGGGCACGAACGCGGGCCTGCTCGACCGCCTTAGGCTCACGCACGAGCGCATCGAAGGCATGGCTGCGGGACTTGAGAAATTGGCCGAGCTTCCCGACCCGGTGGGGCGCGTGCTCGAGCACCGTACGATCGACTGCGGTCTCGACCTGCAAAAGGTGAGCGTGCCGCTGGGGCTTGTCGCCATGGTCTATGAGGCGCGCCCCAACGTGACGGCAGACGCTGCTGGCATCTGCATCCGCACCGGCAACGCCTGTATCCTGCGCGGCGGTTCGATGGCGCAGCGCTCCTGCGTCGCCATCGCCCATGCGCTAGCCGACGCCGTGGAGGCCTGTGGCTTCCCGCGCGAGGCGGTGAGCATCATCGAGACCACCGACCGTGCTGCCACGGGAGCCCTTATGAGCCTTCGTGGCATCGTGGACGTGCTCATTCCGCGTGGAGGTGCGGGCCTTATCCAGCGTTGCGTGAGGGAGTCGCTCGTGCCCGTGATCGAGACGGGAACGGGAAACTGTCATATCTATCTGCATGAAGATGCGGATATGCAAAAGGCGCTTCCCATCATCGTCAACGCCAAGACGCAACGCGTGGGCGTTTGCAACGCTGCCGAGTCGCTGCTTGTCGATGCGGCGATCGCCGATGCGGCGCTGCCCCAAGTGGTTGAGACCTTGCACGAGTATGGTGTGCTGATTCATGGTGACGCTGCGACCTGCGCGGCTGCGGCTGCCGCCGGTCTTGCCGAGGACGTCGATTACGTCCCCGCGACCGAGGACGATTGGGGCCGCGAGTACCTGGCGCTCGAGATGAGCGTCAAGGTCGTGGCCGATGAGGACGAGGCCATCACGCACATCAACCGCTACGGCACGGGTCACTCCGAGGCTGTCGTGACCGAAGACGAGGCTGTGGGCGAGCGCTTCTTGCGCGAGGTCGACGCGAGCTCTGTCTACGTGAATGCCAGCACGCGATTCACCGATGGCGGCGAGTTCGGCCTGGGTGCCGAGATCGGCATCTCTACCCAGAAGCTCCATGCCCGCGGTCCCTTTGCCGCCGAGGCGCTCACCACCTACAAATACGAAATCCGCGGCTGCGGCCAAACCCGCCCCTAATGTGACAAAAAGTCGACAGGTTTATTTTGTCACATTTTCACATCCTCTTCACATATTTGCGGGATGAATGAAAACGCATCGAAATAAACTGCCGAAAACGTGACGCATTTTAGCTGGGGCCGACCGTCCACGGAGTGGGTGGACGCTTTAGCGTGGTGGCGTGTTACACTTGCCGTTGGAAAATACAGCGCGTCGGCAACCTGTGTCGGCGCGCTCTTTGATACGACGGTGAGGTGCCTATTCATGGACGCTGAAAATCTATTTGACCGCGAAGACGTCGACCAGCTTGTCAAGGCATTGCTGCTGCTCAAGAACGAAGACGATGTCCGGGCGTTTCTTAAAGATCTTTGCACGCCGCGCGAGATCTGCGATTTTGCCCAGCGCCTGACGGTCGCGCGCTTCCTCGATGCCGGTGAGCCCTATGTCGAGGTTCAGGCTCGCACCGGCGCCTCGTCCACTACGGTGAGTCGCGTCTCGAAGGCCCTGAACGGTGAGTTTGGCGGTTACCGTCGCGTACTCATCGAGCTCGACGAGGCAGAGTAGACGCCGCTTCAATCTAAAGCGACCGCTTATCAGGCTCCGCTCCCTTGGGGCGGGGCCTGTTTTGTTTGCGCGCGGCGCCCGCTGCAGCATTGCCTGTCCTCGCGGGCGTGTAGCATGGTCGGTAGCAAAAAGAGTATGTGGGAGGACCATGGCAGTTCATATTCGTATCGTCGATTCTGCTGCAGAGCCGGTCGGCGCGGAGCTATCGACTATAAGCCGTGCGGTGACCGCGCATGGGCGCGTTGAGCTGCTCACCTCTTCGTTCGAAGAGCGTGAGACATGCCGTCGCGCGCTGGCGCGGGCTGGCTGCGGTCTTGGCGTTGAGGTCACGACGCCCGCTGGATGGATTGCCTCGCTTTGGGAGCTGCTGGGAACGGGTACGCACCCGGTGAGCGCTCTTCAGCGAAGCCTGCTTATCGCCGATATCCTCGCTTCCTGGGATCCTTCCGATCTGGAGCCGCTACGTGACACCCTCGGCACCCGTTTTCTGCTCGCGTCCATGGCGCGCGACTTTTTGCCCTATGTGCTCGACGAGGCACGCATAGCACCCGCCTCGGATGCCGAGGATCTGGTGGCTCGGCTGCTTGGACGCTATGCGGATCGCCTTGCGAGCCTGGGCCTCGAGGAGCCTGCGACCGCTGCGGTCCGCTTGGCCCATTCGTTTGCAGACGAGCTTCCTGCCTGCGCTTCCTGCGTGGTCGTGCGCGGCATGCAAAAGATGCCTGCCTATTTGATGGACCTGCTCGCATCGGTGGGGACAGAGGGGGAATGCATCATTTTGCTTGCTCCCCAGCAGCGCGACGCCGCCGTTTGCGTCGAAAAGGCGTTTGCCGTACGCGGCATCGAGGCTTCAACCGAGGAGTCTTCTATGCGCGAGCCGTCCGCATCGGCTCTTCCGGCGATGTTTCTCGAGGTGGCGGGTCCGCATGCGCGCGACCGCGCCTACGCGCAAATCATCTCTCGCACGGCCGCGCAGGCCTGCGGGGCGAGGTCTGGCTCCGACGCCGTGGTTGCTGTTGTGGCGCGCCGTCCGGTGAAAGCGGCTTGGCAGCTTGCCGAGCGCCTCGCCTCCCAAAACGTGCGGGCGATCGCTCCCGCCGACGCCAGATTCGAAGAGACGCGCACGGGTGCGCAGTTCAAAGCCTTGTCCGACCTCGTGGCGCGCATGAGGGCTGCGGCGGCGGGGGAGATTCCCGATTCCGAGTGGTGGCCTGCGCCCGAGCTTTCCGATTGGCTCGCCTGCCCGCTTTCGGGTTGCGATGCTTGGTCTGCGCGAGTTTTTGACAAGAAGATCCGTGGTAGGCGCGCGATGGGCGTCGACGCCGTGCTAAGCGAGCTGCAGAGCATCCAGACGCGCGTGACTTCTCAACGAAAGAAGCTCGACCCCGATAATCCCTGGGCTCAGGTTCCCGTGGTGTGCGCCGAGGTGGTGCAGTACCTGATGCGGGAGCGCCCGGTCTCGGCGTTCAAATCGATGCTCTCGGTTGCGGAGGCGCTGCCCGCGTACGCTCTCGGAAACGCAGATGGCGCCGTGGCGCAGGAGCGCGAGGTGTCCATGATCAAGATGGCGATCGGCCTGCTCATGGATGAGGCGCGCGCTGTCGACGTCCCGCAAAGTGTGGCCACGGGTGTGCTTTCCGGTTTGAAGGTGGCCATTTGCGCAAAGACGGACGAGGTCAAGACTGACGACGGCTCCTCCGATGCCGGCGATGCCTCGGCCTCTCGGCCCATGGCGCGGTTCATGACGCTTGCAACTGCCGCTGCGGCCTGCCCGGGCACCTTCGATGCGATGGTTTTTTTGGATGTCGATGCCGAGGCCTACTCCTTGGCGGTAAAGGAAGACGCTTCCACCCTGCTGGGCGAACGCCTGGCGGCGGTTCCAGTCGCAATCGACCCCGCGTCGTATCAGCGCGTGCTGTTCGATCGCGCCGTTCGCGCCTCGGCGGGCGCGACGATTCTTGCGCGCGTGACGCATGATCGCCAAGCCAAGGATGTCTATCCCGCTGCAATCTGGACCGAGCTTCGCACGCGTGCGGGTGCCGCAGCGAATGTCGAGCAGACCGACGAAGGCGATATCGTGCGCGACCTCGACCCTTCGGGCGCCGTCGGGCTCGATACGTGCCAGGTCCAATGCCTGCCGCCTCAGCAGCTAAGCGACGACGCCATTCCCTATGTGGTCCTTCGCCAGCGCAACAAGGACGGCGAGCTTGTCGCGCGACAGCTTTCCGCCTCGCAGATCGAGAGCTACAGTTCCTGCCCTCTGTGCTGGTTTATATCGTCGCGCGTGCGTCCCTCCTCGATCGATGCCGGCTTTGGCAATATCGAGAAGGGCAACTTCGTTCACGATGTCATGTTCCGCTTTCATAGCGAGCTGCTTGAGGCAGACGTTGACCGCGTGCGCCCCGAAAACGTGCCGGCAGCTCTTTCTGCCCTGCACAAGGCGTTTGACGAGGTCCGCGCAGAGCACGCGCGCGGCAAAACGACAAGCTCCGCCGCACTCGTGCCGCTTGATGCGGGCGAGCGCGCGCAAATCGATGAGATCTTGCCGCAGCTCGAGCGCGTGGTGCGCTACGAGGCGGGGGCTCTCATGCCGTTTAAGCCAACATACCTCGAATACTCCTTCAACGGCTTGGGCGTCACCTATGCCGGATGGCCCCTGGGCGGGCGCATCGACCGTGTGGATGTAGACGCCGAGGGCCGTGCCGCCATCATTGATTACAAGCATCGCGGTGACGTGAGCCCCTTCAAGCTCAAAGACCCCACCGCTCCGCTTAAGGACGGCACCATTCCGGCCGAGGATGATCGCTGGCTTCCCGAGCACACGCAGTCGCTCATCTACGCTCAGGCGATGCGACGCGCATTGGGTCTCGAGCCTGCCGCTGCGCTCTATTTTGCTACGAAGGGCCGCATGCCCGCCATGCGCGGCGCCGCGGCGGCGGCGCTCGTGGGCGCCGAGTCCGACGAGAGCATGATTCCCGGTTTGCGCGACGGCTTCCCTGCGACGGAGCAAGGCGGAACCATGACGTTTGAGCAGCTGCTCGATCGCGTTGAAGATGCTATTGCGCAGCGCCTGGATGAGATGGCCCACGGTGTCGTTTGCGCATCCGAAGACCCTGTTGGCCGTTGTTCGTTTAACCATCCGTCTGGATTTGAGAGGAGGGGAGCGTGAGTACCATGGATCTCTCAACATTGATGCCTCAACAGCGCGAGATCGTGACGACGCTCGATCGCCCTCTGTTCGTGTCGGCGGGCGCCGGTTCGGGCAAGACCTTCACCCTTACTCGCCGCATTCTGTGGGCGCTCTCCCCGGAGTCCGGTCCCTTTGCCGAGCATCTGGACCAGGTGCTCGCTATCACGTTTACCAAGGACGCTGCGGCAGAGATCCGCGAGCGCGTGCGTGCTGCCCTTATTGAGGCCGGCATGGCCGAGGAGGCCCTGACGGTCGACGATTCCTGGATCTCGACCATTCATGGCATGTGTTCTCGTATTCTTCGCACCCATGCTCTTGAGCTGGGCATCGACCCTGCATTTGAAGTGCTGGAAGAGGGCCCGGCTGCGGTCCTTATGGACCGTGCGGTGGAACACGTGCTCTCTGCGGCTCGCGACGAGCGCGGCGATGACGCCGATCCTTTCGCTGAGCTCAAGACCTGGTATCCGCTCTATGGCGAGATCGGCCCTTCCGGTAGCGAGATGGGAGCCTCGGCGCGCTCTCTGGTGCGCCGCTTGCTCGAGGTGTCCTGTGCCCTTCCGCACGGTATGGATGACATTCATATCGTGGGGGCGCAGGCGGATTTGAATAGCCTTGCCGATGCGTACCGCCCCTGCTTGGAGGCGAGCCCCGGTGCGGCTGAGTGCGCACGAACGGCACTCGCCGCCATCGACGCCTTCGAGGCGAGCGAGAAGACCATGGCGGACCTTGGTGCTTGCATGCTGGCCTGCTCCGCTCCGCGTGCGAGCAAGGCGTTTCCCAAAGACCAGGTTTTGCTTCTTAAGGCCGAGGCGGCAGACAGCTTTATCAACGCGATGGTTGCGGTGGGCTCCGCCGCGACGGGGCAGCTTTTTGAGCTCGCTCGTCGCGTTGAGGCCGAGTACCGCGAGCTTAAGCGCGCTGCGGGCGGCTTGGACAACAACGACCTTCTGCGCATGACCCACGAGGCCCTGCGCGATTATCCCTCGGTGCGTTCGGCTTACGAGAACCGTTTCAAACTCGTGATGATTGACGAATTTCAAGATACCGACCAACAGCAGGTCGACCTCATCTCCTATCTCACGGGCGAGGACGGCCAGGCGCTCTGCACCGTCGGTGATGCCCAACAGTCGATCTATCGTTTTCGCGGTGCCGATGTCGAAGTGTTTCGTCGTCAGGAGCGCTCGATTGCCCAGGCGGCCGGCAACGACGCCTCGCCCTCCCAAGGGCGCATCGTCAAGCTCGTGCGCAACTTCCGCAGCCATGCCCAGATTCTGGAATATGTGGCGCGTGTCTTTGATGGCGAACAGGGCGGCTTGATGCGCGACTTCTTGGATCTGGAGGCGCACGATGGCAGGCGCGATGCGTTGGTTGCCGCGGATGTCTCGCGCCGTCAGGCGATTTTCGTCGCCGGCGGTAGCGCAGAGGAGCGCATTGACGCCAAGGCGGCGGCAATCGCGGCGCGTTTCAAAGAGCTTGCCGAAAAAGGCCAGCCCGTGGGCGGCATGGTACTGCTTTTGGGCGGTATGACCTTTGCCGATCGCTACGCTGCCGCATTTCGCGCCCAGGGGCTCGACTGCGTGATTTCCGGGGGCTCGGTGTTCTCAAGCGCGCCCGAGGTTTCTGCCGTGCACTCGCTCGTCTGCGCTCTCGCGAATCCTGCAGACACCGCCCAAGGCCTCTCGCCGTTGCTTGCGTCTCCGATGTTCGCGCTCGGTGTCGAGGAATTTCTGGCTCTCGCCACCACCTACGATTCCGAGACGGGCGAGACGCGCCGCCGCAACCTGGATGCGGGCATCGCATCTGACGACGATGCGCCCGGTTTTGGTGACCTCCCCCTACTTCGTCGCGCACGGCAGGTGCTCCGCTACGCTTTTGCACGCGTGGGGCGCGATTCCTTTACCCGGATTGCGCGCGATATGATCAACGCCTCGGGATGGTTTGTTCGCCTGGCGCAGCGCGGTCCCGAGGGGCGTGCCGTCGCCGCCAACGTGCTCAAGGCCCTCGATGCCCTGCAGGATGCAGAGGATGCCCTTGGAAACGCCCCGCGACAGATCGCGGGCGCATTCGACGCGTTTTTGGCGGGCAAGGAAGCTCCCGGTGCTCTGAACGAGGGCGACGCCTCGGCGGTCCGCATCATGACGGTGCATGCCTCGAAGGGCTTGGAGTTCCCGGTCGTCGCGGTGGCAGACTGCTATAGCATCCATGCGAATTCTTCTCGCATGCAGATGCGCCGCGCAGCCGATCATGCCGACGTTTCGCTGCTGCCCAGTCGTTTTGCGGGCGGTCGCACGGCGGACGGGACGTTTGTCGCAAGCGCCGATGTCGAGAAGGCCTTCAATAAGTATTTCCGCGGCAGTGCCTCTTCGCCTGCATGGCTTGACCCCGAGCTTATGGATGATGTGTGCGCTACGGATTCTGCCGCGGGCGAGTTTGTTGCCATGCGCGAGGAAGACGAGGCGGCCTCGCTCGAGGAGCGCGCGCGTCTGCTCTATGTTGCCATGACGCGTGCCCGCGAGGTGCTCATCTTGGCGCTCGATGCGGGTGCGGGAACGGCACATAAGGTGGGGAAGGTTCCGGAGCTCAAGTTCAACGAGGACCGTGACCTTACCGCTGCCGTGCTCGATCGCATTTTGCCCAAGGGTATAGCGGACCTTGCCCAGGATCGCCTGGTGTTCGAGGGCTCTCGAAAGGGCGATTTCGCCTTCATTCCGCTAGGGGATTTTTCCTACGGTGAGTCTCGCTACATCGATATGACCGACGAGCTTGCAGCTACAGGGGATGCGTCTGAGCCCGATGCAACCTCTCTTCCCAACGATGGCGGACCGCTCGATACTTTTACCTTGGCGTACCCTGAGCATCATCGTCTTCGCTCAACCGTTGCTCCGCGCGCGGCGCGTGATTCCTATAGCTACTCTTCGATGGCGGCAACGCTTGACGAGGAGGGGGAGGATCGCTTGCCCTCGCAGGGGTCGAGCCTCGTGTTTATCCCTCGGGCAGATGCGCTTGACGACCTCGAAGAAACGCTCACTTCTTCCGACGTCGCCTCGTCGCGATCGCTCTTGCGCGAGGGCGATCCCTTTGCGCTCGGTTCGGCATTTCATGCTGCGGCACAATGGCTAATCGAGACGGGCTCTGCGTCGCTGCCGGCTGCGCGTGCAGAGGCGCTGTGCTCGTACTGGAAGGTGTCGGCCTCGCAGCGCGCTCGCTTTGATGAGGCGATTGAGCTTTGGGCTGCGTCGGACGTGCGCGCGGAGCTACTTAGCTGGCCGCGCGTCTTGGCCGAGGTCCCGTTTTTCTCGCTTGGTCTCGATGACGAGGAGCTCCGCCAGCGCTTTGGCAGCTTTGCGGAGGGTGCGATCGATGCTTTGGCTTACGATCCAGCGGACCCTTCCCGTGCGCTGGTTATCGACTACAAGACGGGCGGCTCTCCGGACGAGACTTCAAGCGAGCTGCAGGAAAAGCACGCCCTGCAGGCGCGCATTTACGCCGATGTCCTGCACCGTGCGGGCTTTGCCGAGGTAACGCTCAAGTTTGTGCGCGTTGAGGTCGAGGACCCTCAGGTGCCGGGGCAGCCGCAGGTTGTGACGTATCGCTTGCAGGCTTAAGCGTCCGCGCTGTCCTCGGCAATCAAAACCGCTCCGTTGCGGTCGGCATCGGCGATGATGCGTCGCAGCTCGGAGAGGTATTGCGTAAGGATCGGCGCGGGTCGGCGCTCATCGTGCACGATGTAGCCCACGAGCATGTGGGCATCCTCCGCAAGCGGGATGCTCGCCATGCCCGACTGCATCTCGGTCGAGAGCACGCCGGTAGACAGCGCGTAGCCGTTTGATGTGGTGAGCAGGTTCGTGAGCGTGCCGCGGTCCGACACGCGGATGTTGCGGGCACAGGGGATATACGAGTACGGCTCCTCGGAAAAGTAGAACGAGTTGGATGTTCCCTGCTCAAAGCTGTAGCGCGTATAGGGTGCGAGGTCTTCAAGGCAGATGGAGGGCCTCGCTGCGAGCGGATGATGCTCGCTTACAAATACGTGGACGCGCGCGTTGAAGAGCGGATGAAAGCTCACGCGCGCGTCGGCAAACGCCTTCTCCAGTACACGGCGATTGAAATCGTCGAGGTAGAGGATCCCCACCTCGCTGCGAAACGCGCGCACGTCATCGATAATCTGCGCCGTCGTGGTCTCGCGCATAGTGAACTCGAACTTCTCGTCATTGCATGCCTCGACCACATTGATGAACGCCTGCACCGAGAAGGCGTAATGCTGTGCCGAGACGGCAAGGCGCGCCTGCGGAGCCTCATTGTGCTCATAGCGCGCTTCGAGCATGTTTGCCTGCTCGACCACCTGGCGTGCGTAGCCCAAAAGCTCGGTGCCGTCGGCGGTGAGCATGACGCCGCGGCTGCTGCGTGTGAAGATCGATATCCCCAGTTCCCCTTCGAGCGATTTGACGGCGCTCGAGATGTTCGATTGTGCGGTATAGAGGTTTTGGGCTGCGGCATTGATGGAGCCGCTCTCGGCCACCGCAATGAGGAAGCGCAGTTGCTGCAGAGTCATGAATATCCTTTCGCTCACGTTGTTATCTATTTTAACGATAACTGGCTACCATATTTTAGTGATTGACGTGAGGGTGCGACGATTTTACTATGCTAAACATACCAAGCCGATAGGGAATTGGCCCTGCGGAGATCGAGTTAGAGGGGAGGACCCGCAGATGTGTCAGGCCGAACGAATGCACAGCTCCCGGTTGCTGCGCACGCTGAGGACGACCCGCGACTCGCGAATGTCCCGATAGCGCCATGCGACCGGGAGCGTTAACGCCCCGTCTTTTCTTCCTGCGCTTTCGCGCCGATTTTGTTTAAGGAGAACATCATGTCCCAGTTCGTCAACAATCCCGAGCACACTTTTGGTTTCGATACCCTCCAGCTGCACGTTGGTCAGGAGACCGCCGATCCCGCATCCGATGCTCGCGCGGTGCCCATCTATCAGACCACGAGCTATGTTTTCCGTAACTCCAAGCACGCCGCCGACCGTTTTGGCCTGGCCGATGCCGGCAACATCTACGGTCGTCTGACCAACTCGACCCAGGGCGTCTTCGAGGATCGTATTGCTGCGCTCGAGGGTGGCGTGGCTGGCCTCGCCGTTGCATCCGGCGCCGCTGCCATCACTTATGCCATCCAGGCACTCGCCCAGGCCGGCGACCACGTGGTCGCTCAGAAGACCATCTACGGCGGTTCCTACAACCTGCTTGAGCACACGCTTTCGCAGTTCGGTATCGAGACCACCTTTGTCGATGCCCATAACCTCGAGGAAGTCGAGGGCGCGATCCAGGACAACACCACGCTTGTTTACCTGGAGACCCTGGGCAACCCCAACTCCGACATTCCCAACATCGATGCAATCTCCGAGATCGCACATAAGCACGGCCTGCCGGTCGTCGTGGACAACACCTTCGGCACCCCGTACCTGTTCCGTCCGCTGGAGCATGGCGCGAACGTCGTCGTTCACTCGGCCACGAAGTTCATCGGCGGCCACGGAACGTCGCTTGGCGGCGTGATCGTCGACGGCGGCAACTTCGACTGGAAGGCTTCTGGCAAGTACCCGCAACTCGCCGATCCTAACCCCTCCTACCATGGCATCTCTTTTGTCGACGCCGTGGGTGCAGCTGCGTTTGCAACCTACATCCGCGCTATCCTCCTGCGCGACGAGGGCGCTTGCATCTCGCCGTTCAACGCATTCCTGCTGCTCCAGGGCACCGAGACGCTCTCCCTGCGCGTTGACCGTCACGTGGAGAACACCAAGAAGGTCGTCGAGTTCCTGAGCCGGGATCCGCACGTTGCCTCCGTTAACCACCCGAGCCTGCCTGATCATCCCGATCACGAGCTCTATCAGCGCTATTTCCCCAACGGCGGTGCCTCGATCTTCACCTTCGAGATCAAGGGCGGCCAGGAGGCTGCCTGGAAGTTCATCGACAACCTGCAGATCTTCTCCCTGCTTGCCAACGTCGCCGATGTGAAGAGCCTGGCGATTCACCCTGCAACCACCACACACTCCCAGCTCACCGAGGCCGAGCTCGCCGACCAGGGCATCACCCCTTCGACGATTCGCCTCTCCATCGGCACCGAGAACGCCGAGGACATCATCTGGGACCTCAGCCAAGCCTTCGCCAAGCTCGACTAATGTGACACCAAGTCGACAGGTTTAATCTGTCACATTTTCACATCTCCTTCATATTTAACAAGAAGCCGGGTGCCCCCTCATGTGCGGGGCACCCGGCTTTTGCGTAGGCAGCAGATTGATAGCAGGTTCGATACGCTACCAGGAGGATTCGATTTTGCGGACGCGCTCAAGCAGCCAACGGTTTTGTGGCACTAACAAGTTGTGGCGCTCGGCGCGCTCGATGATGGTGCCGGCGAAAAGCGCCACCTCCGTGCGTTTACGGTTGATGCGGTCTTGTGCCATTGAGGGCATGCCGTTGGGGTCGAGTCCAGCGATAATCTGGATCATCTCGTTGAGGTCGTCTTCGGTGAGGGCGATCCCCTCGGCGTTGGCGACGGCCTTGGCTTCGCGCATGGCCGCGACGAGGCAGCGATTTTGCTCGCTGTCTGCAAGGGCGCTCCCGTATGTGCCGCCAAAAACCATGCAGGTTTGGTTGATGCCCACGTTCATCATCAGCTTTGTCCACATGCGGCGCTGGATGTCCTGCTCGACCGTGTGGGAGATGCCTGCGCGCTCGAGCAGCTCGGCGATGTCATCGACAACACCCGGCTCGGTTTGCGGCGCCGCGCCCAGACGGATCTCGCCCGGATGACTGTAAGTGAGCGCGTTGTCGATGAAAACGGCATCCATGCCCTGCGTGATGGCGAGCACCAGATGCTTCCAGCCAAATCGCGCGGCAATGGCTTCTTCGCTCGTCACGCCGTTGAGCAGCGAGATGATGCGTGTCTCGGGGCCCACGAGGGTGTCCATGTTGTCGATGGCCTCTTCTAACCCTGTTGCTTTGACGGCGAGAATAACGAGGTCGACGGGGCTCGTCTGACTGGCGGGGACGGTAATAAAGTCCTGTGCCTCTCCGTTGATGAGAATCCGATCATCTCGGTGTCGCAGGTATCGATCGTCATCCATCACGTATTCAAGGTGGTCTCGCCCAATTGCCCGCGCGATCTTGCTGCCGTGGAGCAGTCCCACAGCTCCCTTGCCAACGATGGCGACGGTTTCGATGCGCATGTGGGTTCCTCTCGGTCGGGTGATGTGAATCGCGTCCGTCTATGATAGCGCCGCCATGTCTGTTTGCCGTGCCGAAGTGCGCAGATTAACACATCGCTGCGGCGCGGTATGATATTGACGATGACGCCGAGGAAAGGATGCGCATGCAGTACAGGACGGACCCCGCAAGTGGCAACAGACTTTCTGCACTGGGCCTGGGGTGCATGCGTTTCCCGGGTTATCAATTAGGCCGACCGGATGCAAAATCTGCGGAGGATATTATCTCTCGCGCCGTTGAGCGAGGCATCAACTACCTGGACACGGCGTACCTCTATCCCGGCAACGAGGCATGTGTTGGCGCTGTGCTCGAGAAGCTCGGTCTGCGCGATGACGTCTACGTTGCGACCAAGCTCCCCCATGCTTCGTGCAAACGCTACGAGGACTTCGATCGATTCTTCAACGAGCAGCTCAAACGCTTGCGTACCGATCATATCGACTACTACCTCATGCATAACATCACGAGTCCTGCACAGTGGGAACGTGTGGTGGCACTAGGTATCGAGAAATGGATCGCGCAGCAGAAAGAGGCGGGCCGCATCAGGCAGGTCGGTTTTTCCTATCACGGCTCTGCCGACGACTTCCCCCGCATGCTCGATGCATATGACTGGGATTTTGTTCAGGTGCAATATAACTATGCCAACGAGCGCTACCAGGCGGGTACGGCTGGCGTGATGGAGGCCCATGAGCGCGGCCTTGCCGTGTTTGTGATGGAGCCGCTTTTGGGTGGCCGCTTGGTCGACAAGCTGCCGCGCGCGGCCCAGGATACCCTGAAAAAGGAGCGCGGCGGGCATCTGCAAACCCCAGCCGATTGGGGGCTGAGCTGGGTGTGGAATCATCCGCAGGTAACCATGCTGTTGTCAGGCATGGCCACGCCTGAACAGGTGGATCAAAATGCCGCAATCGCCGATGCTGCCCATGCCGATGCCATGACGCCCGCGCAGCTTGCGACCATCGCCCGCGTGGTCGAGGTCTTCGAGCGCTTTAACCGCGTGCCTTGCACGGGGTGCAACTACTGCATGCCCTGTCCGCAGGGGATCAATATTCCCGGTTGCTTTGCCGCCTACAACGCGAGTTTTGCCTACGGTCGCTGGACGGGGCTTTCCCAGTATTTCACGGCAAGTGCCGTGCGCACCTCGTCTCCCAAGCTCGTGAGCAATTGCATCCACTGCGGCAAGTGCGCGCGCCATTGCCCACAGCAGATCGATATTCCCGCACGGCTCGACGATGTGCGCCGTCGCTTGCAGCCGGGACCGGTGGACCTGGCGCTTCGCATCACGGCTCGGCATCGACGCGAGGATAGCTCACGCTAATTGCAAGACGGCGTGGCAATTCCGTATCGGTGCCGCGCGGGGTGGGGCAGACGGCTACCGGAGAGCCTCGTGCGTCCGCCGTGCCGGTAACGTCACCGACAGGAAGACTACGCTTGCCGCGCCGATGCGTCCTCTACCAAAAAATCAATGAAGGCCTGCGCGAGCATCGAGATGCCGCCCTTGGGCAACGAAGCGATGCCGATGGTCCGGTAGCGTCGCGGGGAAAGATGCCTTGCCACGGGATACGATTTGCAGCTCTTTAGAATCAGCTCGGGCATGATAGCCACGCCTAGCCCGCCTTCGACCATGGAGAGCACAGAGAAATCGTCGTTGAGCACATAGCGGATGTTCGCGGGCTTCTCTGCTTCATTGAGCACCGCATTGATGTCGTTATCTGAGCCCTGTGCCGGAATGATGAGCTCTTCGTCCAGAAGGTCGTCGAGCGTGAGCGAGCGCTTGCGAGCGAGGGGATGGCCTTTAGGCAAAAATGCCAGCATCGGGTCGCGATAGAGCGGCGAGAATTCAAGCCCCTCGTGTGCGGGCGCGGCCAGAAAGCCGCAGTCGACCTTGCCGGCCATGAGCATCTCGGTGATCTGATCGTAGTCTCCTGCCTGCAGATCGAACTCAACTTGAGGATAGCGCTCGGTAAAGGCCTGGATAATGCGCGGCAGCCACTGCATCGAGACGCTGGTAAAGGTTCCCACGCGTAACGTTCCCGCCACCACGCCGCCAATCTGGTTGATGGTCTGCGCCAGCGCACGCTGGTCGTTTACGAGTGCCTGGACCGAAGGCAACAGGCGCCGTCCGTTCTCCGTCAGGGTGACGCCGCGCGCCGTGCGGGCGAAGAGCGTGAGGCCCGTCTCCTTTTCTAGGGCGGCGATGGCATGGCTGACGCCCGCCTGCGTGTAGTGCACTGCCTGGGCGCACTTGGTGATATTGCCGCATTCGGCGACTTTCAAAAAGATCTCGTAACGATTCACGTGCGGATTCCTGTCTAGATGGGCGTTTTGCCGATGTACTCGCACTGCTTTGAAGCCATAATGAATTGTAATGACTTCAATAATAATCATTCGCTTCTCAAATGAAAAATGGGGGTTTATAACTGTTCTGTCGAATGGAGCAGGCGGAGTACGGAAGGGAGCTGCCCAATGGATACGAAGACCGCGCGTTCGTTCGCATGGACCCAGGGTAAGGCTGATATTGCCCTGGGTTTGGTTGCCGTGGCATGGGGGAGCTCTTACCTCCTTATGAAGATCGGCTTGGGCGGTATGGGCCCGTTTATGGTGATCGCGATGCGCTTTCTTATCGCGTTTGCCGTGGTGGGCGCCGTGTCGTTCCGCAAGATTGCCCATACCAATCGCGCCGTCCTCAAATATGCAGCCGTGCTCGGCCTGCTCCTGTTCGGTCTTTTTGCATTTCTCACCCATGGCCTTGAGACGACATCTGCCTCGAATGGTGGTTTTTTGACCGCCATGGCCGTGGTGTTTGTTCCCATCATCAATGCGGCGCTTCGCCATCGCATGCCCCCGCGCCCCATTCTCGCGGGCACGCTGGTGACGCTTGCGGGAATCGGCCTGCTTTCCCTGCGCGGTGGGTTTGCGCTTTATCCGGGCGATGCTCTTTGCCTAGCTGGCGCCATTCTCTACGCCGTATTTATCGTTGCCACCGACCGGTTGGCTCCTGGATTCGATGGCATCTTGCTGGGCACCTGGCAGCTCGGTTTTGCCGGCCTCTATGGCCTGGTGTTCTCTTTTATATTCGAGACTCCGGTGCTGCCGCAGACGCCGACGCAGTGGGGCGCCATCTTGGGCCTCGCCGTGGTGTGTAGCGCTTTTGGATTCGTGCTGCAGCCTGTGGCGCAGCCTCATACCACGCCGGAGCATACCGCGTTGCTGTTTTCGATTGAGCCGGTTGCTTCTGCCGTGCTGGCGTTTTTTGTGCTGGGCGAGACGTTGCCTGCGCAGGGCTACCTGGGGGCTGTGCTCGTGCTGGCGGGCGTTGTAGTGGCGTCGCTGCCTAGTCGTGAAGGCGATCGAGTTGTTGCAAGCATGGACGAGGCTGCCGATTCGATGCCGGACGATCCGGTGCCGGCGATGTGATGCAAGATTCGGGCCCGATTTGGCGCTGAGGCTCGATGATGGGCGTCCCTTTGCTCCGAATTATCCAGCAAGTGGTACGTCGCGTTCTCGAGTTTGCTTTCCGCGCTTCGTACCCAAAGAAAGCGTCGGGCGTTAACGTACATAACGATGATTGTGTCGCTTATCCTGCATTTGATAGCTGTTTAAAAAATGTTACCCGTACAAAACAATTCGAAATGCGTACCCTAAACTTGAAAAGCTGAGTAGACCGGCTTTTCGAGCTTCAAAATCCTGGGGTTTTGTTGATGTAAACGGTACGCTACTCGGAGAATTCGATTTAAGGTACGCACTTCGATAAGTTTTGAAAAACGACCCACTGCAAGCGGGCGACGAGCGCGTTTGGTGGAGCCGTCGTGGTGCGCCGCGCCCTCGTACAGCATCCCGTGCACGAAGACTGCACGGAAAAGGGCGGGCACATCGACTGATGCGCCCGCCCTGACTCGTAATGGCCCAAATGCCACCCTGGTTTCAGACCTTCGTTATTTCAAGAAAATGTTCCAGCAATAGACAAAAACTGCGACGACCACAACGATTGCGGCCACGATGCCCATAAGTTTCAGACGCGACGTGCGCGTTTTTTCGCGGACGTTCTTTTCGGTCGCGGCGAGCGATTCAACTTGCTGGAACTGCTGGGACTGATATTGCTTGTCGGACTCGATGCGCGCGGCGAGTTGCTGGGTGATTTCGGGATGCGCATGGATGTCATTTGCGTCGACAAGAATCGCAGCAGCGTCGTCGGCGTCGTCTTGAGCTTCCTGTTGTGTCTTCTGTTGATTCTTGAGGGCCTTTTCCTGTTCGGCAATCTTGGCGCGAAGGTCCTTTTGGCGCGACTCGGCGTCTTTTCGAGCAGCGTCTAGCGCATCGCGGGCCTCGGCGGTCGCGTTCGAGACATCGCGGAACGAGGAACGCGCCTCATCGATAGGCTTGTTTGCCTCTGCCACGACGGCCTCGGCGTCGGCGATGGACTGATCGAGTTCTGCCGCAAGGCGCGGAAGCTGGTCTTTTGCCTGCCGAAGCTGCTCGGCAGCATCGGAGATGTCGTTTTCGAGCTCGATACCGCGAACACTGTAAGCAGCGGAGTTCGCGGACGGGTTGCGTTGGATTTCGGCGAATTCTTCACGCAGGGTGTCAAGGCGCGCTTGGGCGCTTTCCACGGCTTTCTTTGCGGCCGCCAGGTTGGTTTCGCGATCGGCCTTTGCCGACTCGAGACTGCGCTGCGCATCAGTTACGCGCCGTACCAGGCGATTCGCCCCTTCGCGCGCAGACGCTTCTTTGGATTCGGCTGCTTCGAGGGTCGATTTCAGACGCTTTTCCGTTGCCTTGTCCGCGTCTTTCATCGCGGCAAGATCTTGCTTGAGGTCTTCAATCACTTTGGCGATCGCCTGCTGAGCGGCCGCTGCTGCCCGGACCGCTTCTAGGGAGTTGCTCTGACGGGCGGTTTGCTCGGCAACGATCTGGGCATAGGTTTCCTCTACCTCGCGGCGATGGGCCAGCTCGTCTTCGTTCTCCTCGATGACCTGCGAGAGCTCGTCCAGGTGGTCGCGCGCTTCGCTGTGTGCGCGCTTGGCGGCATTGACCTCGCGCACGGCGCCCATGCCCTGAGAGAGCATGGAGCCCACGCTTGCCGCGGCGTCGGCGATGGCGGCCCCTGCCTTGGCGACGGCTTGTGCGGCGCCTTCTTCTGGCTTGCGGGCATTCTCTTCACTTTGAGCCGCGGGGTCCGGGGCAGCGGAGGCGCAGCTTTCGCCTGTTGCCGAGATGCCGCCGTCGATGACCTCAAATCCCGAGGGCAGGGGCTCGGGGTCGTCCCCGACCTGTTCGTATTGATCGCGCGTGAGGAAGCGGGGGATATTATCGGTATCGGAAACAGTTGCCGAAACATCCTCGAGCACGGGGACACCGTCGAAGGTGGGGAAGGGGCCGTCCGCAAGGTCGTCTGCGGCCGCGGGCGTGAGGTCGCCCTCCTCGTCGGGGCATGCCTCGTTTTGCGGCTCGTCTTCAGTCTGCGCGCTGCCATCGGCCTCGATGTCGTCGTCGGCACATGCAACCTCTTCGCCGTCTGCGTTAACCTCGGCATCTTCGGCGTGGTTTGCATCGCAGTTCACCGCGCCCGAAGTCTCGGTGCCCTCGGTCTGCTCCAGGCTTTCCTGCTCGGTATCCGTATTCTCTATCTCGTCTACATCTACCTGCGAATTCGGCGTCTTGATGTCTTCGCTCATGGCGCTCCTATCTGTGTGCGCGGACATGGCGCACCTTACAAACGTTTTGTTCAATCTTATACCCGTGTGTGAACACCGGATGTCGGAGACGTGTCGCCATTCGCCCTATTCGGCGGCTTTTTCGGCACGCGTCGCGCAAACGCTCAGCTACATTGATGGTTTGAACCGCGGGCCCTCGCCCGTGGAGATTTGAAGCTTCGATGCGATAGGAGTATCACATGGGACTGTTTGACGGAAAGACCGTGATCGTAACCGGCGGCGGTAAGGCAACGCTCAAGGACGGCAGCGCTGGATCCATTGGCTATGGCATCGACATCGCATTTGCCAAGGAGGGTGCGAACCTCGTTATCACCGGCCGCAACGTGGCCAAGCTCGAGGCCGCCAAGGAGAGCCTCGAGGCGGAGTTCGGCATCAAGGTGCTGCCTGTGCAGGCAGACGTTTCGGCCGGTCAGGATAACGAAGCCGTGGTCAAAAACGTTATTGACAAGGCTATCGAGGAGTTCGGTCGCATCGACGCCGTGGTCAACAACGCACAGGCTTCTGCCTCGGGCGTGACCATCGCCGATCACACGATGGACCAGTTTAACCTCGCCGTCTACTCCGGTCTCTACGCGACCTACCTGTATATGCAGAAGGCTTATCCGCACCTCAAGGAGACCAAGGGCTCTGTAGTGAACTTCGCCTCGGGTGCCGGTCTTTTTGGCAACTTTGGCCAGTGCAGCTATGCGGCTGCAAAGGAGGGCATCCGCGGCCTTTCGCGCGTGGCTGCGAACGAGTGGGGCCCCGATGGCATCAACGTCAACGTTGTGTGCCCGCTTGCCTGGACGGCCCAGCTCGAGAACTTCGAGGCTGCGTATCCCGAGGCATTCAAGGCCAACGTCCACATGCCGCCGGCTGGCCACTACGGCGACGTCGAGAAGGAGATCGGCCGCGTGGTCGTGCAGCTGTGCGGTCCTGACTTTAAGTATATGAACGGCGAGACCGTTACTCTCGAGGGCGGCATGGGCCAGCGCCCGTAGGGAAGGCACCGGCTGTTCGCATCGTTTGATTGCCGATGGGCTCTGTGTTCGCGCGGAGCCCATTTTTAATGCAACGCCAGCAGTGGGGGCGCGGCCGTGACGTGTGGCCCCTTCATGCAGGCAAATCATGTTGTCTCTAGATTGCTTTTCCTGGCGGGTGCAACGCGCGCTGCCTCGCCGTAGAATGGAGCGTGCTGCTTCAACGCACACACTGCATTTTCGTCGAAAGGCTTTCTATGTCTCGCTCTATCTCTCGTCGCGGTTTTGTCGAACTGCTTGCCGGGGGCACCGTCATTGCTCTTGCCGGCTGCTCGGCCCAAAACGGCGGCACGGGTTCGGCTGCGTCTGGCTCTACCGCAGCGGCCGCCGACGGCATCAAGGGCGCCGAGCTCACCTTTGTGGGTGACGATGCCTTCGCCCCGTATCGCTATATCGATACCGACGCAGATGGCAAGCACAAGGTCGTGGGCCTCGACATCGCCATCGCCGACGAGATGGCCTCGCGCCTGGGCTTCACCTACACCTTCGAGCCGCAGGACTTCACCGCCACGCTCGCGTCCATCCAGGGCAACGACACCGCCTTCACCATGGCGATGAGCTCCAATGCAGAGCGCGAAGAGACCTACGACTTCACACGTGGCTACTATCAACCGCTCGTGGGCGTACTCACCATGGGCGGGGACCCCATCAAGAGCATCGAGGACCTTGCAGGCAAGTCCATCGCTTGCACCACTGGCACCGTGCAGAACAAGTTCATCACCAAGGTCATGCCGGACGCCGACGTCCATACCTACGACGGTGGCGACCAGTGCCTGCAGGAGGTGCTCGCCGGCCGTATCGACGCCTACCTGTGCGACGGCGCCGAGGGCCAATCTATGCGCGACGCCAACGAGGGCCTGGTGCTCGGTCTGCTCGATCGCTCCGAGACCCGTGACCATGTGGGCGTCTACCGCCTGATGGCCAATAAGGGCGCAAGTTTCGTGACCGAGCTCGATCAGTGCATCGGCGAGATGCTCGAGGACGGTACGATCGACAAGTACATTGAACAGTACGTAGGCGCCGACTTCATGTGGAATGGCGACTTTTCCGCCTCGGGCACCTCGACCGTCGAGTCCCAGGGCAAATAGCCGCCCCTGCCCCCGATTAGCCTTGCGTGCATGACGATGAAGTTCTACCTTCTGCAACCCTACGTATCGATGTTTATTGACGGCCTGGCCGTGACCTGTGAGGTTACGGCCGCGGCCCTCGTCCTGGCGCTCGCGCTGGGCTTTGTTATCGCTGTACTCAAGGTGGTGCCTTGCCGCCCATTGCGCGCGGTGCTCGACTTCTACACGTCGATCTTTCGCGGCGTGCCCCTTATCGTCTTGCTGTTTATGGCTTACTTCGCAACGCCGCAGCTCACAGGCTATAAGATCTCGATGTTTGCCGCCGGCGTCATCGCGTTGGGCCTTAACGGTTCGGCAACGGTTTCGGAGACCGTGCGCGGCGGCATTGAAGGTGTCGACCGAGGACAGTACGACGCGGCACGCGCCATCGGCCTTTCGTATGGTGCCATGATGCGCCTGATTATTATCCCCCAGGCGCTGCGCTCGGTGATTCCCGCCCTTGTGAACGAGGTCATCACCGTGCTCAAGAGCTCGTCGCTCGTTGCCACCATCGGCCTTATGGATATGATGCGCGCGGCCCAAAGCGTGCAGGCGCTGACGTACCGCGCCTTCGAGCCGTTCCTGGCGGTAGCCGTTGTGTATTACCTCATCGTTATGGCGCTCACCGCTGCGGGTCACGCAGTCGAGCGGCACTTTCGCCTCTAGCGGCGAGGGTCTTGCCGCGCGCGGGGCTGCTCGGCCTTCTGCCGCTACCTGAGTCGCACTCCGCCGCCCCATGTCGCGTGCGGGCCCGCTCGTGCGCGTACCCTGTGACAACGCCGGTGTCATACCGCGTGCGTGGTAGAATGCATGACGAATTCAGGGCTCAGCTCGAGATGGGAGCATCATGGAGATTACCGAGGATATCCGCTACATTGGCGTCAACGACCACGACGTCGATCTGTTCGAGGGTCAGTACGACGTGCGCGAGAACGGCATGTCGTACAACAGTTATGTGATTCTTTCCGAGAAGGTGGCTGTCACCGATACCGTCGACGCCCATTTCGTCGATGAGTGGCTGGGCAACCTCGAGGCCGTGCTCGACGGTCGCACGCCCGACTACCTGGTTGTGCACCATATGGAGCCCGATCACTCCGCAGGCATCGCCGCCTTCATGGAGCGCTATCCCGAGGCCCAGGTTGTTTCCTCGGCCATGGCCTTCAAGATGATGAAGAACTACTTCGGCACCGATTTTGCAGGCCGCAGCGTTGTTGTCAAAGAGGGTAGCGAGCTCGACCTGGGCACGCACAAGCTCGCCTTCGTCGCGGCGCCCAACGTGCACTGGCCGGAGGTCATGTTCTCCTATGACGCGCACGACAAGGTGCTGTTCTCGGCCGACGGTTTTGGCAAGTTCGGTGCCAACGACATCGATGATCCCGAGGGCTGGGCATGCGAGGCGCGCCGTTACTACTTTGGCATCGTGGGCAAGTTCGGCAAGAACGTGCAGGCGGTGCTCAAGAAGGCTGCCGGCCTCGACATCCAGGTCATCTGTCCGCTCCACGGCCCTGTGCTCAAGGAGAACCTGGGTTACTACCTGGAGACCTACAACACCTGGTCTTCCTATCAGCCCGAGGACCGCGGCGTGACCATTGCTTACGCGAGCGTCTACGGCCACATGAAGCAGGCTGCCGAGGAGCTTGCCGCAGCGCTTGAGGAACGTGGCCAGAAGGTTTCGCTGTTCGACCTTGCCCGCGACGACATGGCCGAGGCGGTGGAGGACGCCTTCCGCTACGATCGCCTAGTCCTGTGCTCCATCACCTATGCGACGGGCATCTTCCCGTTCATGAGTACCTTCATCCACACGCTGGCCGAGCACAACTATCAGAACCGCACGATCGCGCTGGTCGAGGGCGGTTCCTGGATGCCCATGGCCGCCAAGGTCATGAAAAAGCAGCTTGCCGAGCTCTCCGATATCACCTTTACCGAGGCGGGCGTTACCGTTCTGGGCGCGCTCGACGACGATTCGCGTGCGCAGATCGCGGCGCTTGCCGACGAGCTTTCGGCATAAAGGGGCGTAAGGGGCCGGCGCGGTGACGCCTGCCGCCCTTCACGCAGAAACGCTATGTAGACGGTGCGGGTTTTGCTCCCGCGCCGTTTTTGTGTGCGAAACTACTGCACGTACATGCATATCAACAAGGAGCTCCAATACATGGATCAGTCCCTCTTCAAATACGACATCGTGGCCGAGGATCCCAAGACGCACGCACGCGCGGGCGTTTTGCACACGCCGCACGGCGATGTCGGGACGCCCATCTTCATGCCCGTGGGAACCAAGGCCAACGTCAAGGGCATTCCCACCGAGACGGTCAAGGCGCTGGGCGCGCAGATTGTGCTCGCTAACACCTATCACCTGAGCATGCGCCCGGGCGAGGACCTGATCGACGAGCTGGGCGGACTTCACAACTTCATGAACTGGCACGGCCCCATCCTTACCGATTCGGGCGGCTTCCAGGTCTTTAGTCATAACGATGCAGTTAAGCTTTCCGATGACGGCGTGCGCTTTATCGTGACCGACTACGATGGTCGCCACGTGTTCTGGACGCCCGAGGACAACATGCAGATCGCCATGAAGCTGGGAAGCGACATCTGCATGCAGCTTGACCAGTGCCCCGGCTACCCGGCAACGCGCGCCTACGTGGAGCGTGCCGTGGAACTCTCGAGCAAGTGGGCCGAGCGCTGCTATGCCGCGCACACGCGCTCTGACCAGGCTCTTTTCGGCATCGTGCAGGGCGGCATGCACCTGGATTTGCGTCTGCGCTCACTCAAGCATCTGGAAGAGTGCGGCGACTTCC
This sequence comes from uncultured Collinsella sp., assembly GCA_934654625.1. GTDB lineage: Bacteria > Actinomycetota > Coriobacteriia > Coriobacteriales > Coriobacteriaceae > Collinsella. The sequence goes on from CAKUGM010000005.1 coordinate 48,169, forward strand.
CGGGCTACGGCATCGGCGGCTACTCGGTGGGCGAGGACCACGAGACGATGTTCGAGACGCTTACGCCGCTCGCCTCCGAGTACATGCCGCGCAACAAGCCCCGCTACCTCATGGGCGTGGGCAACCCCACCACGCTCGTGCGCGGTGTGGGCGTGGGCATCGATATGTTCGACTGCGTGCTGCCCACGCGCACGGGCCGCATGGGCACGGCGTTTTCCAGCCAGGGCCGCCTGAACTTCCGCAACGCTAAGTTCGCGCATGACGACGGCCCCATCGATCCTAAGTGCACCTGCCCGGTATGCACGGGCGGCTACAGCCGTGCTCTCATCCGCCATATGGTCACGCAGAAGGAGATGCTCGGCGGCATTCTGCTTTCCGAGCACAACATCTACTTCCTGCTGGACCTGATGCGCCGCGCTCGCCAGGCGATTATCGAAGGCCGCTACGCCGAGTTCCAAAGCGAGTGGATGGCAAGCGAAGGCGCTATGGACTATTAAGGGTGCATGCCGCCGCGCCGCGCGGGTGTGCGACGGCCTATACTCACGTTGGGTTATCTGAGCATTCAAGGAGCCATTATGGGCAAGCTGGGTTATATCGTTCGTTGTATCGCGCACATGGATTATGGTGCGCTTTTCCAAACGGTGGGGGACTGCCACAAGAAGAGCGGCAAGAACCGCGTGTGGCTATTTGCCGACGTGGTGAAGTGCGGCTTTAAATTTGGCGCTGGCTACAAGGATTATTCGCTGCTGGAGTTCTACAACATGAACGACGCACAGCGCGCTACCTTCGTGACGCGAGGGGTTAATAACACCATCGTGCGCCGTCTGAATAATCCGGAGTATTACCACCTGGTGGACAACAAGAATGAGTTCTACGAGTTCTTTAACGAGTACCTGCATCGTGGCTGGCTGCATTTCTCCACCAGCTCCAAGGACGAGTTCCTGGCCTTTATGAAGGGTCGCGAGCAGATTATCGCCAAGCCGAGCGACCTGTGCTGCGGCCAGGGCGTGGAGAAGCTCAAGGTGGCGGATTTTGATTCGCTGGATGCCCTGTATGACTACCTGAAGAGTTCGGGTGCCGACCTGATTGAGGACGTGGTGGTGCAGCATCCCGCTATGGCCAAGATCTATCCGGGTTCCGTGAATACCATCCGCGTGTATACGGTGCGCCCCGAGGACGGAGAGCCCCATGTGATCTATGCGTGCATCCGTATGGGCAACAGCGACCGTCCCGTGGATAACATCAACGCTGGTGGCATGTATGCCGTGGTGGACCTGGAGACGGGAAAGATCGCAGGGGCTGCTTGCGACAAGGAGTTTCACGTGTATGAGCGCCACCCGCGCTCCGGAACCGAGTTGCCTGGCTATCAGATTCCCATGTGGGACAAGGTTATGGACCTGTGCCACGCAGCTGCGGCAAAGATTCCGGGTATGGGCTACGTGGGCTGGGATGTTGCCATTACCGAGGACGGTCCGCTGTTCATCGAGGCCAACAACCTGCCCGGTCATGATGCCTTCCCGCAGATGCCGAGCCAGGCTCCCGATCATATTGGCTTCAAGCCGCAGTTTGAGAAGTACCTCGGCAAGCTGTAGGTGCTGATGGGGATTTGGGCGCGTTGCCCAGTCCTGATGAGTTGGTTTTAGCCGGCCCTTTTGTTTGCGTGCCGCCTGTATGGCGGGTGCGCGGACAAGGGGGCCGGCTTTTCGCGTTCTGGGTTGGGCTTGCCGCGCGTGTTGGGTGGGTGGCCGAGCGAAAACACGGTTATAGGTAGGTTGAAGAG
>CAKUGM010000006.1 GCA_934654625.1 uncultured Collinsella sp.
CTGCAACCCCTCCTTCGTCTTCGTGGTGCTACGTTTTAAATTCGTTTACATATACACGGGAGAGGGCAACTCGATAGCCTTGCCGGGATATCAAATCCTCTCGGCAACGCGAATCTTCGCAGACCTCGCCCGCGGGTTGCGTTCCACCTCTTCGGCGGACGCAGCCAGGGGTTTTCGGGTGATGACCTTGACTACCGGCACATGACCGCACACGCACACCGGAATATCCGGCGGGCAGATGCACCCTTGGCTCTTTTCCTGGAACAGGCGCTTGGTGATACGGTCCTCAAGCGAGTGATACGAGATCACGCAGATGCGACCGCCAGGATTTGCCCAGCGAATCGCAGCCTCAAGGCCGCGTTCCAGCACATCGAGCTCGTGATTGACCTCGATGCGGATCGCTTGGAAACTACGACGCGCAGGGTGTTTTCCGTGGCGCCTCGCCGCAGCGGGAATCGCTGCCTTGATGACATCCACGAAATCGTAGGTGGTGAGAATCGGCTTCTCAGCGCGCACGCGAACGATCTCGCGCGCAATCTGCCGGGCGAACTTCTCCTCACCGTACACGCGAAGAATGCGAGCGAGGTCTGCTTCGTTATAGGTGTTTATGACCTCAGCTGCTTTTAAGGGATTATTACTCGCATCCATCCGCATATCTAAGGGGGCATCTTCGTGATACGAAAAGCCCCTTCCAGGGAAATCAAGTTGCGGGCTCGATACGCCCAGGTCGAACAGGAAGGCGTCCACGCCGGGGACCTGTGCCGAGCAAAGCAGGCGGTCCAGGTCTCCAAAGTTGCCCTTGAGCAGCTTGTGCGGAGTGCCGGGGGCCTCGGTTTCGAGTCGCTTTCCCGCGGCTTCCAGCGCCATGTCATCCTGATCGATGCCCAAAAGCAGGCCGGTCTCTCCCACCTGCGCGGCCATCTTCACCGAGTGGCCGGCGCCTCCGAGCGTGCAGTCGCACACCACGGAACCGGGTTTAAGATCCAGACCCTCGAGCACCTCGGGGAGCATTACGGGTTCATGCCGATATTCAGGTGTCAAAGTGCCCTCTCCCATACGTGTCTCCTTAGGCGCCGTTAATGATGTCGACTAGCGATCAAAGAAGTTCGCTACAGCATCATCGATATCGACTTGAAGCTCCGCGTAAGTCTGGCGATTCCAAATCGTAAGGTGGTCGTCGTCTCCGACAACCGTAACCTCGCGATCGAGATTCACCCGTTTACGGTCTGCCTCGGGCAGGCTGATACGTGCGGCGGAGTCTATTTCGAGTGTGGTTGCCGCACCATTCAGTCCGCTTCTGACAATACGATGATCTTTGCGGGTGGGGTCGTAACCGCCGTCTCGCTCGAACACCGCTTCAAGCCAAGCCTTGAAGGTGTCCTCGGTGAACACATACAGGCCATCGACTTCCTTTTCAGGGGCAGGAAGCACACGCACACTCTCACCGAGCTGCTTACGAAAGGCGGGCGGCAGAGTAAGGCGGCCTTTAGTATCGAGATTACGCTCGTACTTACCGCTTAAATACACTGCTGCACACCCCTAGGCTTACTCGTGGGCGAATGCGGGAGCCACCCCGCTGTCGACGCTTTCAATATTATGGTCTGCGGGTACTTTTCGCAACACTTTTTCCCACTTTCTCCCCCTCCGTCCCCTCCATCCCCCACACGGTGTCCCGCAGGCACCATTCACCCATTTCGATAAAACACAAGATGTTGTGTTTACAGGCTCAATAGCGTCAACAGCTCGCCCTCTACCGTCTGGCGATCGCACGGCAAAAGAGACGAACTTTTTTTCTTGAGCAAAAGAGGCTAATTGTGACGAATCTGTTTAAGCCGCAGGTAGAGAGCTTAAGATGATGTAGGAATCCCGCGGTGGGAGAAAATGGGGGCAATCTGCTGAGGCCCAATCGAGCCAATATCTACATGTTGTAGAAGATTGGCCTAAATTAGTGCCTCGAGTGGCAAATGAAAATGGCACGATTTTTCGGCCTTTTTAGCGTGAAGCGGGATAGCTGCCGATCGATCGATGGGCGCAACCAAGACGCAAATGAGTGGCGGTTTTTGATGCAAGTCACGCCAGCTTCAGCCAAGCAAGTGGCGGTACATCAAACATTTCTAAATGAGTGGCGGCTTTTGAAACGCCTTGGAGCCAAAGACGGCCGATGTGTGCACGATTATCCGCCACAGATTCGAAAATGTTCGATTTACCGCCACTCGTCCACCGCCGCGACGCCACCGCGCCACACGGATCCCTATGCGCGAGGATGCGCGGAGAGATAGACCTCGCGCAGCTGCGTGCGGTCGACATGCGTGTAAATCTGCGTCGTCGAAATGTCGGCATGGCCTAAGATCTCTTGCAGGACACGAAGATCGGCACCACCCGCAAGCATATGGGTGGCAAACGAATGACGAAGCGTATGGGGATGAAGCCCCTCGATGCCCACTAAGCGACCGTAGCGCTCGCAGATAGCATGAACAGACTGACGCGATATGCGGCCACCGTTTTTATTCAAGAACACGCCCGGGCATGCACCGGCACGACGCACATGGGCTGCAAGTTCACGGCGCGGACCGTCGAGATACTCGATAAGGGCCGCAAGAGCCGAGCCGCAAAGGGGCACCAAACGTTCCTTTGACCCCTTTCCAAACACACGGATAAATTCATCGTCAAGATAGAGGTTTTGCACATCAAGACCAACAAGCTCGCTCGCACGCAAGCCGCAGCCGTAAAGGACCTCGAGGATCGCCCGGTCGCGCATACCGGCGGCGCTGTTGGGAAACTCCTGGTCGAGCAGCGCCTGAGCAGCTTCGACAGAAATATAGTCGGGCAGGCGCTCCTCTTTTTTAGGCAGACGGATATTCGCCGTCGGATGGACCTCGCAAATCCCCTCACGCACCAAGAAGCGATGGAAGCTCTTCACCGCGGACAGAGCGCGTTCAATCGAAGCACTCGCGTAGCCGCGCTCACGTCTCTCGGCAACGAACGCCTCGACATCCGCACGACGAACGCTATCGGGAGCCTCGATCCCCCGCCCTATCAGGTGCACAAGATATGCCTCGAGATCACGACGATATGCAGCAACGGTATTGGCGGAAAGGTTGCGCTCGACAGCAAGATGATTGAGGAAGTCGCGCGCCGCACGCTCAAGCGCGGTCTTACCCGAGAGGAGCTCTTTTGCCGAACGGTCCCGAGAAGCACTCGCCTCGCCGACAAAGGAAGAGACCCCCCGATCCCGCATCGAAACGGAATCGGAAGGGTCCTTTTGAACATCTGTATTGCGCGAGGGCTGCGACAATTACTTCTCCTGCGGGTTATGCGGGTTCACAAGTTCACGCGAGACGCCCTCGTGCTGGCCGATGGACGCGCGCACGAACTCACGGAACAACGGCTGCGGCTTGGTGGGACGGCTCTTGAACTCAGGATGTGCCTGAGTGGCAACATACCACGGATGGACATCCTGCGGAAGCTCGACCATCTCGACCAAACGCTCATCCGGCGAGATACCGGAGATAACCAGGCCGGCTGCGCCGAGCTGGTCGCGGTAAGCGTTGTTAAACTCGAAACGATGACGATGACGCTCGTAGACAAGCTCCTCGCCATAGGCCTCGCGTGCGAGCGAACCCTCGGAAAGCTTGCAGGGATAGGCACCCAAGCGCATGGTGCCGCCCTTCTCGGTCACGTCCTCCTGCGAGCTCATAAGATCGATGACGGAATACGGGCCCTCGGGATCGAACTCCGACGAGCTCGCACCGGCGAGACCGGCGACGTTGCGCGCGAACTCGCACACGGCAACCTGCATGCCCAGGCAAATACCCAGGTAGGGAATCTTATGCTCGCGAGCGAACTTGGCAGCGCAGATCTTTCCATCAAAGGCGCGCTTGCCAAAGCCGCCGGGCACGAGGATGCCCGAAGCATCGGAAAGGACCTCGTCCACATTGGAAGCATCGAGGCTCTCGCCGTCGACAAGCTGCACGTCAACATGACGATCATAGAAGATGCCGGCGTGGTGCAGGGCCTCGATAACGGAAAGATAGGCGTCGGGCAGCTGCGTATACTTGCCCACCACCGCGATCTTGACGCGGTCCGCATGCTTGTTGGCATGATCCTGCTTGGCGATGAAGGCATTCCAGTCGGCCATGTCGCGCTCGCAGGGATCGAGCCCCAAGCGCTCGCAAACGCGCAGGTCGAAGTCTTGATCTGCCAAAAGGCCCGGAACGTCGTAAATGCTCGCGCAGTCCTCGTTGGTGAACACGCAATCGGTGTCGACGTCGCAGAAGCTCGCGATCTTGGAACGGATGCTGTCGTCGATATCGTGGTCGGAGCGCAAGACGATGATGTCGGGCTGGATACCGAAGCTGCGCAGTTCCTTGACGGAATGCTGCGTGGGCTTGGTCTTGACCTCGTGGGCGGCGGCGATATAAGGCACCAGGCTCACATGGATAAAGCAGACATTCTCCGGGCCGGCATCTTTGCGATACTGGCGAATGGCCTCCACGAAGGGCTGCGACTCGATGTCGCCAATGGTGCCACCCAGCTCGGTGATGACCACGTCGGAGCCAGTCTGCTCCTCGATGCGACGGAACTTGTCCTTGATGGCATTGGTGACATGCGGAATCACCTGAACGGTGCCGCCCAAGAAGTCGCCGCGGCGCTCGCGGGCGATCAAGCTCTTATAGATAGCGCCCGTGGTGAAGTTGGAATCGCGGGTAAGGTTCTCGTCGATGAAGCGCTCGTAATGGCCAAGGTCGAGATCGGACTCGTAGCCATCCTCGGTAACAAAGACCTCGCCGTGCTGGAACGGGCTCATGGTACCGGGGTCGACGTTGAGGTACGGGTCGGCCTTCTGCATCGTCACCTTATAGCCGCGCGACTTGAGAAGGCGGCCCAAAGACGCCGCCGTGATACCTTTGCCAAGCGACGAAACGACGCCACCGGTCACGAAGATATGCTTGGTCATATTTAGTTACCTGCGCTTTCCCGTAAAAGATCTCTCTGCCTTCAACGGGTCTTTATTGTACGACGAGCAAGCGCCGCCGCATGTATAAAACGAAATTGAAATAAAAAAAATCGAGCCGCCCCGGCGCTGAACGCTGGAGAGGCTCGTTCAAAAGCAATGGCTTCGGTGGCGCACCGAGAGCACGGAGGGACGTTAGCGTTTTTCTGAAACGATGCGCTTTCCCATCTCCAAGCCTTTGAAGTACCACCTGCCGGAATCGGTGATCGAATAGGTGTTGGGAAGCTGCGCTCCGGCCTCGGTAAAGTGAACCTCTTGGTCAAGCAGCCCCGCTTCGGACAATCGGGAGATGGCGGCGTGGATGCGCCACTCGCTAACACCAACCTGTTTGGCGAGCCATGCACGAGAGAACCCGGCGGTATCGCCCCTTTTTTCCACGGCATCGATATTCTGTAGAATCGCCAACTCGACGCGTGCCATATCGGCAACGCTTGCACGTCCCCTGCCTGCCATGCTAAGTCCTTAGAACGGTCCGTCATTGCGCCATAGGCGGACACGCGGCCAGGCTGATCCGGCCGCTCTTGCATATTTTAGGGCAATAAAACGCGTGAATTGAAAGAAATCGGCATGATAGCGCGTATTCCGGGCAGGCGGACAAAGACCGGCCGCAAGCTTTTCCGAACCGGCCTTTATCTAGGAGACAAGAGCGCTTTTACCCGCTAATAATCTAGCGATGGTAGAGCGTGTGACGCTCGTACTTGGGCTCGCAGCAAACGTTGATACCCAAACGGCGCATGACCTCTTCATCGGTCGGCGAGATGATCACGCTAAAGAACGCATCGAGACCGCGCAGGTACTCGAGACCGGAAAGGACGCGTGCCGCGACCTCGCTTTCCGCCGAAGTAATGGAAAGGGCCATCAGCGTTTCGTCGGTATGCAGGCGCGGATTGTTGCTGCCCAGGAAATGGGTCTTCAGACGACTGATGGGCTCGATGGCGTCGTCGCTGATGACCTCAATCTCGAGGTCGACACCGGAGACGGCCTTGAGGGCGTTCATCAACAGCGAGCTTGCGCAGCCCAGGCGGTCGGACGTCTTGCCAGTCACCACGGAACCGTCGGGCATCACCATGGCACCTGCAGGCGCCCCGGTTTCTTGCTCACGAGCGCAAGCCGCGGCACGAGCAGGCGAGTAATCGCAGTCGACCCCGGCCTTGGTCATGATGCGCTTGAGGCGATCGACTTGCTCGGCGCCCACGCCGGTACGGCGAACCTGCTCGCGTCCAGCAAAATAGCGGCGCACGATCTCCATACGGCTCGCGTCGGAGCATGCCTCGTCATCGGTGATGGCAAAGCCCACCATATTGACGCCCATGTCGGTCGGGCTCTGATAGGGGCTCTCGCCCAAGATCTTCTTCATAAGAGCGCGGACCACGGGGAACGCCTCGACATCGCGGTTGTAGTTGACCGCGGTCTTGCCATAGGCCTCCAGATGGAACGGATCGATGATGTTCGCGTCGTCCAGATCGGCGGTCGCAGCCTCGTATGCGATGTTGACGGGATGGGAAAGCGGCAGATTCCACACGGGGAACGTCTCGAACTTGGCATAACCGGCCTCAACGCCGCGCAGGTGCTCGTGGTAGAGCTGCGACAAGCAGGTGGCGAGCTTGCCCGAGCCAGGGCCCGGTGCGGTAACGACCACGAGGGGGCGCGTCGTCTCCACGAACTCGTTTTTGCCGTAGCCCTCGGGCGAGACGATCAGATCGACATCGTGCGGGTAGCCCTCGATAGGATAGTGCAGCTTAGCGGTGATGCCGAGCTCCTCCAGGCGGCGACGGAACACATCGGCCGCGGGCTGGCCCGCATACTGCGTGATGACGACGGCGGCGACGGCAAAGCCGTTGCTGGAGAACAGGTCGACCAGGCGCAAAACGTCCTCGTCGTAGGTGATGCCCAGGTCTCCTCTCGCCTTGTTCTTCTCGATATGGTTCGCGTTGATGGAGATGATGACCTCGACATCGTCGGCGATGCTCTTGAGCATGCGGAACTTGGAGTCGGGCTCAAAGCCGGGAAGGACGCGGCTCGCATGGTTGTCGTCAAAGAGTTTGCCGCCGAACTCCAGGTAGAGCTTTCCGCCGAACTGTCCGATACGCTGGCGAATATGCTCCGCCTGCAGCTCGATGTACTTGCTGTTGTCAAACCCCTGGCGCATGCGACGGGCTCCTTCCATAATGGTACGGCCTTGTGTCCAACGGGAGATTATAACGTGAATGAGCAGGTTTTCGGCCCGGCAGGCGCGCTCATGCAAAATCGATGCCGAAGCCCATACCGTGCTACCATAATCCACTGAATAATTCGAACCGCCTGTTCAAGGAGCAACGCTCGTGACAGATACCTCGTCGAAATCGGCATCCACCCACGCGAAAACCGAGCTGCAAAAAGACATCTTCATCCTCAAGCAGCTCGTGGGCAAGGACTTCAAGATCAAATACCGCCGCAGTTTCCTGGGCGTGGCATGGAGCGTGCTCAACCCGCTGCTCATGATGGTCGTCATGGCCATCGTGTTCACCACGATCTTTGCCCAGGGGCGCAACGGCTCGGTCACGCCGGAGATGTACCCGCTCTACCTTATCGTGGGTAACGTCACCTTCGCCGTGATGTCCGACTCCACGAGCCAGGCGCTCTCGTCCATCGTCTACGCGTCGTCGCTTCTTAAAAAGGTCAAGGTGCACCGCTTTGTGTTCCCGGTGCAAAAGGTCTTGTTCTCGCTCGTGAACTTCGCCTTCTCCCTCATCGCGGTGGCGATCGTCATGCTGTGGTTCCGCGTGGTTCCCACTTGGCATCTGCTGTTGCTTCCCGTCTGCCTGATTCTGCTCATGTTCTTCTGCATGGGCCTGGGCCTGCTGCTCTCGGCCGCCACGGTCTTTTTCCGCGACGTCATGCACCTGTGGAGCGTCGTAATCACCGCATGGACCTACTTCACCCCGATCTTTTGGACCACCGACTACATCCTCAAGATGCCGCACATCCTGCGCGTGCTGATGTACGCCAACCCCATGTACAACTACCTGCAGTTCATGCGTGACATCTTTTTGTTCCAGACCTGCCCCACCCCGCTCGAGTTCGGGCTTTGCGTCGCCTGGGCGGTTATCGCCATGGTTATCGGCTACGCCGTCTTCCACAAAAACGAGCACAAGTTCATCCTCTATATCTAGGAGCCCGGCATGTCAGATGTAAACAACGCCGCGGCAGCGGCCGAAGAGTACGCCGTCGAAGTCAACGACGTCACCATGATTTTCAACATGGCCTCCGAGCAGCTCAACAACCTCAAGGAATACTTCATCAAGCTCATGAAGCACGAGCTGTTCTTCAAGGAGTTCCGTGCGCTCAAGCACATCAGCTTCAAGGTGCGCCGCGGCGACGTCGTGGGCCTTGTGGGCACCAACGGCTCGGGCAAGTCCACCATGCTCAAGGTGATTGCCGGCGTGCTGGAACCCAGCGAGGGCGAATGCATCGTGCGCGGCAACATCGCGCCGCTCATCGAGCTGGGCGCCGGTTTTGACATGGAGCTCACGGCCCGCGAGAACATCTATCTCAACGGCGCGCTTTTGGGCTACACCAAGCAGTTTATCGACGAGCACTTGGACGAGATCGTTGATTTTGCCGAGCTTCACGACTTTATGGATATGCCGCTCAAGAATTACTCCAGCGGCATGGTAGCCCGCATCGCCTTTGCCATCGCCACCATCACCGAACCCGACATCCTGATCGTCGACGAGACGCTCTCGGTAGGCGACGTCTTCTTCCAGCAAAAATGCGAGGAGCGCATCCAGCATTTCATCGAATCCGGCGACGTCACGGTACTGTTCGTCTCCCACTCCATCGAGCAGGTCGAGCGCATCTGCAAGCGCGCCGTCTGGATCGAAAAGGGCGACCTGCGCATGGACGGTCCCGTCAAAGAAGTGTGCGAGGCGTACCGCAACCAGTTCAACTAGCCTGCTGGCATCAAAACGCAGCGCACCATGCCTCATAGAATCGACAAAGCGAAGGGTTCCTACATCACGGGGACCCTTCCGCGCATTTTGGGCGAAAATCTTCGCTGCGCACGCGAGGAGATGGGAATCTCCCAGACACGCTTCGGCCTGATGGTCGGCCTTTCGCGCCAAATGATCAACACCCTCGAATGCCGTGGGGGCAATATCCAAATCGATTCGCTGCAACGCATCGCTGACGGCCTGGATATCCCCGCCTGGAAACTGCTGGAAAACCGGATGGACAGCCCTCGCGAATACGAGGAGCCGGTACGCACGGGCCTCCACCGGAGCACCCACGTTTACTGGTAGCGCCCCTCCCGCAGCAGGCCAAGCACGGTAAATCGGCTCTTCCCACACAGCGTCTCCATGCTAAAACGCATGACCGTACGATTCTTTGATAGCCCCCGCCCCGCCGCGTTGCAACATGGCTACACTGGTATACGCCAGCCATTGCGGCAAACGTGCCCTCACGAGCGACAAGGAGCATATCGATGGTCGCTACCGAACGTGCCGAACAAACCATAAAGTACCTCTCGCTGCTCTCGCAGCAGTTCCCCAATCAGCAGTCCGTCTTCACCGAGATCATCAACCTGCAAGCGATTCTCAATCTGCCTAAGGGAACCGAGCATTTTATGAGCGATTTGCATGGCGAATACGGAGCCTTCATGCATATCCTCAACAATTGCTCGGGCGTTATTCGCGAGCACGTAGACGAGATATTCGCCGATACGATGTCCAACCGCGAAAAGGGCGACCTGTGCACGCTCATCTACTACCCGAGCGAAAAGCTTCGCCTGGTGCGTGCGGCAAAGCAGGACTCCCCCAGCTGGTACAAAGAAAACCTTGATCACCTTATCACCGTGGCGCGCTCCCTTTCGAGCCGCTACACGCGCTCAAAGGTCCGCAAGGCCATTCCGCACGATTACGCCTATATCATCGACGAGCTGCTGCACACGCATCCGGACGAGAACAACTACCGCATTCGCTACCACGAGCGCATCATCGATTCGATTCTCGAGACCGACTCGACAGACGACTTTATCCGCTCGCTCTCGGCGCTCATCAAGCGCCTGGCCGTCGACCATTTGCATCTTGTGGGAGACGTCTTTGACCGCGGCGGCGGCGCGGCAAAGATCATGGACCGATTGATGGGCTACCACTCGCTCGACATTCAGTGGGGCAACCACGATATCTTGTGGATGGGAGCTGCCGCGGGTGAGGAAGCGTGCATCATCAGCGTCTTGCGCAACAACCTGCGCTACGACAACTACGAGATTCTCGAAAACGATTACGGCATCTCGCTGCGCGCTCTTGTGGCCTTCGCGAACAAGACCTATCACGCGAACGACAACATCACTCCGCTTATCAAAGCGATCAACGTCTTGCTGTTCAAGCTCGAGGGACAGATCATCATGCGCCACCCCGAGTTCGATATGCACGACCGGCTGCTCTTGGACAAGATCGATACGGGTGCAGGCACCGTCGATATAGATGGCGCCACCTGGCAGCTGCGCACTACCGACTTCCCCACCGTCGACCCCGAGCACCCCTACGACCTCACGGCAGAGGAACAAGGCATTGTCGATAAGCTCGTCGCCGAGTTCACCGGAGCCGATCACTTGCGCTGTCATATCGAATTTCTCTACAGCCACGGATCGGTTTATCTCGTGCGCAACGGCAACCTGTTGTTCCATGGCTGCGTGCCCATGAACGAAGATGGCACGTTCTCGAGCTTTAACTGCATGGGAACATATCGCTCTGGCCGCGATTACCTCGACTTCTGCGACGACGTAGCCCGACGCGCCTGGCGCATGCACGACCGCGATGCGCTCGACTGGATGTGGTATCTGTGGATCGGATTCAAGTCGCCGATGTCCGGTCGCTTGGTCAAAACCTTCGAGCGCTCCTACATCGAGGATCGCACCTCCTGGGAAGAACCCATGGACCCCTACTTCACCCTCACGCAGGATATTCCCGCGTGCGATGCGATCATGCGCGAATTCCGCCTTCTGCCGGGCACGGGCCATATCGTCAACGGTCACACGCCGGTTAAAACCGTTGCCGGCGAAAAACCGATTCGCGCCGATGGGCGCCTGTTGGTGATCGACGGCGGTTTTTGCCGCGCCTACCATCCCAAGACGGGCATTGCAGGCTACACGCTCATCTCGAGCTCGCGCGGAATGCGCCTTAAGGCACATGAAGCGTTCAAGAGCGTCGACGAGGCGCTGACGCGCAACGCCGATATCCAAAGCGAGACGACGCGCTTTGACGTGGCCAAACGCCGCCTGATGGTATCCGATACCGATACCGGCGAAGAGATTCGCAGCCATATCAACGACCTGCGCCTTTTGCTTGATGCCTACAGAAACGGCGTCTTGCCCGAGGTCCGCCAGGTGTAAATGCATGCAGACCCGCACGGCGCGCGGGACAGACGCTACGCCGTGCGGGCTGCAGGATCCACGCAATAAGCCAACGTTGCTCCCCAGTTGCCACGGTTTTGCCCCATAAGCAATAATCGACCGCTTACAGGACCTTCAACTACCGTCCACGGATTTGTAGGCTTAGTAGTTTTGTAAGGTCACCCCTTACTTTTGCCTAACAAAACCCATAGAGTATCAGTTCGGACTCGATATCGCGTGTCCGTAAACGTCTATCTGGGAGCATCTGTGCAGAAACTTGCCAACATGCCAACAACGAAGCAATTTGCTAAATTCGCCGTGGTGGGATTTGCCTCCCTCGCGGTTGATTACGCTTTGCTGTTGGTCTTGGTCGAGTGGTTGCATCTTGACCTGCTCCTTAGCACCACGGTGTCGTTTATTGCATCGGTGATTGTGAACTACGTGTTGAGCATGCGCTTTGTCTTTGAGCATAAAGAGGATATGAGCCGTAAGCGCGAGTTCACGATCTTTGCCATCCTCTCCGCTATCGGCCTTGGCCTCAACGACCTGTACATGTTTGTTGGCGTTGCCGTCTTTAACATCGGCTACCAGCTCATGAAGCTCGTGTCCACGTTCTTGGTCACCTGGTACAACTACTTTAGCCGTCGTCGCTTCTTGGACGGCAGCCGCGCATAGCATACGTCAACAGGTAATTGATCGATAGATGATCGATAGACGCCCCGCGGAAATCTCCGCGGGGCGTCTTTGTATGCGCGTGGGGCTTTCTGCGTAAGAAAGGGTGAAGGGTAGCGATAACGGCGGGATCCGCCATCTGTGCCCCGAGCGCAACGTGAGCAGGATCCACCCTACCTCGAACTGTACGTCCCAATGCCCGCAAACAGCAATAACTGCGCCCATTTCGTAAACTGTACCCGCACAGCCTAAGAAGCCCGCTCGCGCCCCGCGTAAGAAAAAGCGCCGGGATCTGCAATGGACCCCGACGCAATCGAGCGATCATGTCGTGATGACGCCGACCGTTTACTCCCCCGTCACGTAGCGCCAAACGATGCTCTCGCCACCGGCGAGCTTGTAGTTGGCGCACGACGTCATGGGCATCACGCCATCGACGTAATAGGTCCAGCCGCTCGTGCCGCCATGTTCCTTCTCGGCAAGGCCGCCGATAGAAGAGACATATAAGCCGTACTGCGTATTGCCAGCGTTGATGCTCACGCCGGTTGCGCGCAGTGCGTCATAGACCGTCGCTCCGGCAGGAATCGAGACAGATGCCGAAGAACTGCCGGCGCCCACCGCAGAGCCATCCACGGTGACGGAGACGGTAATGTTCGCATCCGCTTGAGCAGAGGAGCTCGAGCCCGAGCTGGCTTGAGACTGAGCCGTAAGGACGCTGTGTGTGGTCGTCGTCTTGACGAGAACCTCGCCTTGCGACGTGACAGGCGCGATGACCGTGACTTCCGTGCCATCGGGCAAAACAGGGGCATCGCCCGCCTCCTGTTCATAACCGGGGTCCTTGCCAAGCGCGGCATACGCATCCCCCGAGATACGATAACCATCGCAGGCGGCAAGGATTTGAGCAGGGACTTCGCTATCGCTTGCACGCTCCACGGGATAGGAGACGACAATGCGCACAGAGCCGGCCATGTCCTCGGCAATCCAGGTAACATGCGAGACCTTGACGTTCGACTCGCGCGCCCATGAAGCAAGAGAGGCAGCGCGACGTGCGGTATCGGCAACTGCATCTCCCGCTGTGCAATCGCTCGCATTCTCGATCCAGATACCATCCTTGCCAAGAACAACGTTCACGTCGTCTTTTGGAAGAGAAACATCGTCGGAACCATATGTAAGCCGAGCGATCTGCTCTTTAACATCGTCATCAGTCACCGAAGAAGACGAGAGCTCAATCGACGCCGAAGAAGATGGGTCCTCCTTAACCGTCTGAAGCGCGCTGCCGTCCAGGAAGGCAAGCGGATCGGAGCCGTTTGCATACTGATACGCCGACCATCCACAAAAAGCGATTACGACGGCTGCGAGCACCGCAACGACAACACGAACCGCGCGCGCGGCGTCCGAATTCCTGCGTGCAGAATCGGCCATATTATTCACCGCCTTGCTTCTTGCGCTTGAGCACCACGAGAACGATCACGCAGACGCCCAGGGCAATACCGATAAACGGCCAGATGGGCAGTGCGACCTTCTTCATCTCCGAAACCGCCGTAACAGCACCTCGCTCAGACGATTCCTCGTCAGCAGCCTCGAGCTCACCGGAATCAAAACCAGCAAGGAGCGACTCGTACTCGGCTGCCTGCTGCGTCGCATTACTCTTGAGCGCACCGGTCAAAGACACGGAAGAATGTGAAGTGAGCACAAGAGAAACCGAAGAGGCATTGCCCTTGTTTGAATTTGGATGAGACGAGGGGGTCGGCAAAGGTGTGGGACTCTCGTTCTTGGTCCACTTGGCATAAAGCGTCATATCGGCCGTCACGACGTCTTTGGAGAAATCCCAAGCCTGAGTACAATCGGCATCCTTATACCAACCGGCAAACGTATAGCCGGAGCGCTCGGGATCTGCAGGGGCAACCATGGTCTTGTTTTGCGCGGTCATGGCGCTGGGAACCGCGCTGCCACCGCGCGTATCGAAGATAACGGTATAACCCGGAGCCGCCTTGAGGGCAAACAACGTACCGGAATCGTTGGTGTAGTAGAGGTTGCCCTGGGCATCGGCAATCACGCTTGCGGTGCAATAGTTCGCATTGGACCCAGACGGCGTATAGATCTCTGCAACTTCACCGGTCGACTGGTTAAAGCAGTAGACAGCGCCCGGGGTCTTGTTGCATGTAAAGTATACGTAGACATCGCCGCCCTGCACGGACGCGATTGGAGAGGCTTTGACCTCGGCACGTTTACCCATATCGAGGGTCTTCTCGACGGTCATGGACGCAAGGTCGATGACCGTGAACTGCCCGTTATACGATGCGTCGCTTCCGCCAACATAAACCTTGCCATTTGCTACAGCGGGCGTAGAGGTTGAGACATTGGCGAACCCACAGGAGCCATCAAGACGAAGGGTATCACCCTCGCGAACGATCTTATAGAGCGTTGCCGGCTGGCGACCGACCGCCAAAAAGACCGGATTGCCGTTCTCGGTACCGGCGGAAACAATCGTTGCGCGAACGGGATTTCCAGACAGGCTCACGGAAGATTTGACCTTGCCGGATTTGCCGTCGATGAGCTTCACGCAGCCGCTTTCATCGCCAATGACAAGATCAGAATCAGAAGCGGCGGCGCCCGCCCAGTAATAGCCCTCGCCGGTCGAGGAGCCGGCCTTGGTGGTGACCTCCGACCAGACGATCTTGCCTGTCGCGATATCGATGCAAAGCATGGCTCCGCCCGTTGCGGTGCCAGAGGCGCCAGCGCCCGTGACAAACTCGGCATACACGCAACCGTTTGCCACTGTCATGGTCGAGTTTGCCTGATAGCACCCGCCAGCAGCAGGAGCCTCGAGTGCAGGCGTCTTCCACACGCACTCAAGTGTCTCGGCGGAGAAGGCGTACACGGAGCCATCGTCGTTTGCCGAGATGATCAGGCCATCCGCATACACAGGACGCGAGAAATACGACGTAGTGCCGCCCTTTGAGACGCGCGCAACAACCTTGCCCGTGCCGTCAATCTTGACGAGCTCGGAGTTCGTGGTAACAAAAACGTAGCCACCTGCGATGATGGGGTCGCCCAACGAAACCCACCTGTCGGCAGCCGTGGCAAGGTTGACCTTCCACAGCTCTGTAGCCGACTCGGTTGGCGTCGGCGTGTTCACAAGCGTCGTGCTGCCCGCATTACCAAATCCGTTCCAGCTGGCGGTCCAATCCGGACGCGAAGCGAGGGGATTGACGATGAGGCCCTCCAGGGGCTTCTCATTATCTGCAGCGTAGACCCACTGGACCTTGTCCCCCGGCTTGAGAGCGACCTGGCCCGCCATCTTCTGAGAGTACTCGCCGTTCACGTAGAGCTGCCAGTACCTGCCAGTCGACCGATCCCAGCCGTAAGTCTTACCATCACGCGTGATGCTGGCAAGGTAGAACGAAGCACCGGAAGTGCCCTGGCTGTCATAGGTAAGGCCCGAAGCCTTGAGCTGCTGCTCGGTAAGGTCGGCTGCCGTGGAACCGTCAGACATCTTGACGTCGCTGGCAGACGCCCACACGGAGTTGCTGCCATTCCCATCCGGCCCGATAAAGCTCACCGAGGCTTTAACGGTGGCCCTATTCGCATCGTCAAGGTTCGCGCCAAAAGCGGAGTAGTACAGAGCAATAGAATCACCGGCGCCGAGCGTAACGCTGCTCGCGCCGACCTCGGACGCCTTGCCGTTTACAAAAAGCTGCCAAAATTTACCCGTGGCGGCGTCCCAGCCAAGTGTGCGACCATCTTTTGAAGTGATGTCGGAAAGGTAGTATCCATACTCCGTGGTGCTCGAAGTGTGAGTGAGGCCCTGAGCGTCCAGAATCTGCTCAATCAGCGCATCAGCAGTGGAGCCGTAAGCAATACCCTGTGCGCCATCGAACCAAACCTCGTCGTCACCGTCGGCGTCAACGCCCACGAGCTTGAAGTTGACCGAAATCTTGGGATCGGTGTGGTCGGTTGTGCCCACTACCCGGAACGTGGCCTTGACGGGCTGGTTGACCAGACCCTGAAGCTTGGCGTTATCCGGATGGGCCTTGGCAAGGGCCTCGTACTTTTCGTAGGTGAGCGAGCTCTCCACGGTGACGAGTGTATCGGCCTCCGGCTGGGTCACACGCAGCGTCTCGTCCGCAATGACGGAGGCATCACTCGAGCGATACGTGCGCCAGTTGGTGCCGGCCATAGAATCATAGCCGGGAAGATCGTCCGCATGGATCTGGCCCGTCTCGTACGTCTTGGAGTACGAGATGGTGCCGTCCTCGGCGACCATAGCGGAACTCCAGGGACTGAGATTCGCGCTCACCGCATTGACGGAAGGATTGGTGCCCAGGATCGAGGTGGCATAGGCATTCTTGACGGCCTGCATCTGCGCCACGGCGGCGTCAATCTCGGACTCATCGATGGGTTTGACCGTCACGGTGATATCGCGCGTAGCGGTGATGCCATCGCGCGTGAGTGTGGCCGTGATGGTGGCTGTGGTGGAGCCTCCGGCGATGTCGCGGGTGACGACGACACGGTAACCGTTGATCTTTGCCACGGAGTCGTTGCTGGAAGAATACGAAAGCTTGGCAGACCCGGCACCGATCTTACTCGCACGGGGCAGGGTGAAGTCGCCCTCGAGTGCCGAAAGATCAACCGACTTGTTCTTGTCCGCGAAGTCCACTACTTTGTCATCGATTTTGGCAAGAGCGGCCTCGAGCTCGGCCCTCTCGGCAGCGATGTCCTCGGCGGACTTGGAGGCAACCGTAACCGCATAGTTGCGCGTGACCGCAGTCGAGGGCGAGTTGCCGTAACCGGAGACAAAAAGCGTCGCCTTCGCGGTGAACGTCACGTTCTTCTCGCCGCTACCGTGAGTGTAGGCAACTTTGTAGACCGTATTGTAGTTAGAGTCGTAGCTCGAAGTCAGCTTGGCTGCAGACGAATCATTCGAGGTCCAGGTGAGGTTGGCAACCTTCTTACCCCCCACATAGAGCGCGCCGGGAAGTTCCTCTTCCCTGGCAGTTGAGGGTGCGATGCCAGCCTTGACAGAGGCGGTAAGGGTCGCGGCGTCGAGCTGTTCGCTCAGATACGTTTCAACCTTGGCTTGATCCCACGCGAGCGTCGAATTGAACTCAGGAGTGAATTCGACGGTTTCGCTACCGAGCGTCAGTGTATAGGTAGGTTTGAACTGGCGCAGCACCGACCAATCCGCAGATGCGGTCTTCTCCGCATTGGACAGGAAGAAGTACGTGATGGCGCCGTCTGCAGCGATGCCACCCTGCTGGGCCGGGTCGGTCGCACCGAAGGTCACAGACTTGAGAGTCGGCTTCACGTTCGCGTAGCCGAGCGCCTTGAGCTTAGCCGAGAGCATATCGACGATATTAGTATCGGTGCCGTAGACCGGGCTCGGCTTCCAAGTGGAGAGCTTCTGCTTAGCCTCGGCAAGCGTCTTGGCATCGGGCGTCGCAGGCGTAGTGGAGCTCTCGCCCTCGGCGATGGCCAGCTTCGTGCTCGGGGTGAACTTGTAAGACCAGCTGCTCGAGCCGTAGGTCACCTTACAAGCGACGTACTTACCCACCTGGTCGGCCGTGAGCGTAAACTCGCGCGAAGTGGCACCGTCGATGGGTTCGTAGCTCGAGGCGGTCGGTGCCGAGTTCTGCTTCTCACCCACATACCACTGATACTTGAGCTGTGCGTACTCGGAACCGAGGATCTCCTCGTCGTCGCCCCAGTCGTCCTCGTAGTAGGCGCCGACCTTAATCGTCTCGCCGGCCTTGACGGCAGCGTTCGAGGCGGATCCCCAAACAATATCCTGGTCCTTGGCGTTCAACAAGCTGACGGAATCGACCGTCACATACGCGGCGGTAGCGATGTTGTCCTCGCCGTCGTCGCTCAACGCGCTGGGTTCGACTTCAGCTTTTGCCCCAACAGCAGTCTCCGCTTTTGCAGCAAGCTGTGAGGCATCCTGCGACTCGTTCTCCTGCACATCGGCGGAATCGGAGGAATCGATGGCGCCCGCATCCTCCGCAGGCTGCTCGCCCTCGCCCTCTGTCGCCGCCGAGCCGGTACCGGTTGCAGCAGAAGCGCCCTCCCCCGTCGGCTCCGCATTCTGCGAAGCAACGGCATGAGCGATACCCTCAGCGCCCTCCGCCCACAGCTGTGCCGGCGTGGTGCCAAAGACCATAAGCATGGTCATGAACACCACGAGAGCACGGGTTGAGGCTATTCTCATGTTCTTGATTGCGCGCGCCGCTCGTTGGCGCGCACCCTCGCTCGGCATAGCGGCAGGTTGCCACTCGCCGTCGCGCGGCTGCTGTCCGATCACGTCGGACCTCCTTTCTCCAGAGCCGTGTGCCGCATGGGGCGACACCTAGATGGGAGGCGATCCGACTTGACGTCATCCATCCGCGCGCGCTGCCCGATCTGCAACGCACTGATTCCGCGGATGTCCGAGATACGGTTACTGGTACAGCCGGGGATTCTCACCCCGATTCTCCTGGGCGCATGCGCCCGTGCGTCTCCGCACCACCATCTTGGCCATGTTTTACCGGAGCTATCCTACCACAGACCGCATGCTCTCCTACCTGCCGAAACAATCATCGGGCAAGCTTTTCACGCACTGTTATCAAGATGCCTGGAGACGCACGGGAACCGCCAGCAACCAACCGGCGCCAGCAGCTCTAGAGTTTTGGCAAAGCGACAAGCGAGGCGCAAACGGTAACGGTAAAGCACATCACGATCACACCCACCCCAACTAAACACACCTGGAGCTGCCCGCAATTTCGAAGCACGGGAACGCGCTTCCACATTCCGCGCTTATCGAGCAGAATACTGACGATGGCGGCGGGAGCGCATACGGTTAACAGGTCGTATTCCATGATGCGAAACCAAAAAGGAAGCGCCGAATCATACGCATTGGGGCGAAAGATCGCAAACTGGCTGCCCATGATGCATAGAATCAAATTGCAGAGCAGCAACAGGTTCCAAATAGTCCCCACCCAGCGAGGAGTGCGCCGCAGCAAATGCAAAAAGGCATTAGCCGCGCTTCTCATGCTGGTGCATGTTCGGTTCACCCGGGTCACCGCAGAGTCGCATTGAGAGACCAAGTTACTCGGGAGCATGCCCAAGCATTCTTCCCATGTGTGCGACGGCAGCGGGCTCACCGCCGCGCTCAGTTCCCGAACGCTCGCGTAACGCTCGCGCGGATCGAAGGCGCAGGCCTTGCATATCACCCGCGCAAACGAGCGCGGCACGCCGCATTCTTCGCACGAGCGCGCATCCAGAGCATTGGGCGGCTGCTTGCCCGTAAGACAAAAGAACAAGACCTTGCCCAGAGCGTAGATGTCGCTGCGCACGTCCGTCTGACCAAAACCAAACTGCTCGGGAGGCGCATAGCGACGCGTACCGAAATGCGTGGTATCGCATTCAGCGCCCTCATGCCACAGCCGAGCGATGCCAAAGTCGATAAGCACGGGACCTTTGGGCGAAACAATGATATTGGATGGTTTCAGGTCCCTGTGTATAACAGGGGGATCGATGCGTTCGTGCAGCTCGCGAACGGCAACGCAAAGCTGCAAGAAAAGATATTTTATTGTTGCAGGAGGCACGTTGCCCCGCATGATATATTCCGCAAGGGTTGGACCTTCAACGTACTCCATCACAACCGAGCGACACTCGGGCCCTCGCAAGCACTCGATAATTCGGGGCACGCACCCGATAAGCAGGCCCGATTGTTGGGCTCGCTGCAAAACCTCGTATACGTCGGCACCATCCGTCTGCCCTGGATATATCTTGCGAACAAAACGCTGGGGTACCCCCATGCAAGCACCGTTTGAAGTCGAAAAGCCAACCGGCACGACAATCTCAGTCGACCCGGTTTCATCGTCTTCTTTCAACACCTCAAGCACGCGCCAACGGTCGTCATGCCCGCACGCGCGCAAATAGCAATCAAGCTCGCCCTGGAAGTTGTCCTCTATGTCACCTGTCATATTCATGACTCATATCATAGCAGGACGTACGGACAGGTCTTTAATTTGAATGCGTCGGAGAATCATTTAGCAGATGGTATCTTCGCCCAAGCGATAGAGCTCCTCGTTGACCTTTTGGAGCGAACGCGCGCGGTCGATGCAAAAGAGAATGATAGCGTCGCGCCGGCATTTTGGATCCAGACGCGCCGCGCCCGCAGCCGTAAGCGCCCGATTGGTTTCGCGCACGCTTAAGGCCATCGCGAAGGCGATCTGCAGCACCTTATTGCGAGACGGATGGCGCTGGCCGGTAAAGATCTGGTAGCCAAAGGTCTCGTTAAGGTCGGCCATGCGCACCACGCGCACGCGCTCGAGGTGCTTTTCTTCCAACAGCTGTTGGAGATAGTCGGAAAGGGAGATGTCTGGCAGTTCATGACTGGCGATAAACGAATCGACCGTCGGAGCATCCAGCAGCTCATGCAAAAGCTCTTCGGTCAGGCGTTCGCGCTCCATCTCCCTCTCCTTTCATAAACGATACGGTTGACACGAGTCCGCTTCTTAGAAGCCAGAAACGTCCACGCGCTCCCAGTTGGCAACGTCCTCGGGATTCTCGGTGCCCACCGCCTCAAACTTCCAGGTGCCGCCCGCCTTGAGGTTATTGATGTTTGCGAAGGCGGTGCCAATCTGCGCGCCATCAGCATCATACAGGTTGTACTCGATCTGCAAGTAGCTCTTGTCATCATCGGTGTTGTTGACGAGCGTACCGGTAATCTTCACGCCATAGGGGTTCGAAGTGTCGAGAGCCTCGTCCGAAATGGTGTAAGGCTCCTGCTCCTGCTTCTTCTCCTCGGCCTGCTCGGTCTTTGCGGTGCCGCCGCTCGTAGAGGAGTCACTCCCCTTGTCGCCGCCGGAAAGCGAGCCAAACGCGCCAAGCGCGATGATCGCAACGACAACGATAAGGATGATTTTGCCAATAGGCTTCTTCTTTTTCTCTGCCATGTTCTTTTCCATTCTCCAGTCCAACGGGAACATACGTCACGTGATGTACCGCCCATGGTAAAGAGAGTGAAATCAAGTTTCATTAGCTGAGAGCTAATGGGGGGGCAGATGGCAGGGGCGAATATCGGAGAGGGAGGCATCCGGACCCACCCAACGTGAAAACCCACGTACAAACGTCAACTTTTTGTCCAGAAGAGCGAGAAGTGAACGTTTGTGCGTGGGTTTTGAGATGCGAAAGTATCTCGGCACGCCACTCGCGACGCATCGCCGCTGCGTGGGCGCCCAGACTCGAGCGTGTACAAAGCCGTACACGCCAGCTTCCCACTCTACGCCATATGCACGAGGCGCTTGTACACGTCCAGGCCCAGCAACAGGCACTCTTCCGAGAAGAGCATCGTGTCCGTATGAAGCGCGGCCGTGGCATAGGCGGGGCAGCCCTGATCATCATTTGGATTCTCGACCGGCAAATCATCATCCGCTGCAGCGGGAACGCCACAGCCCAGCAGGAAAAACACGCCCGGAAGGCAGCGCTGGTAGAAAGAGAAATCCTCGGCAATCAGCAGGGGCTCTTTAATAAGCTCAAGCTCGAGCACCGCCTGATGTACCAAACCGAACAGCGCGGCGTCGTTGTCGACAGGCGGATACCCATCAGCAAAATCGATATCGTAGGTGCAACCCGTAGCCGCGCACGCTTCGTCCAGAACGCGGCGAATGCCCGCACGCGCACGTTCAAGCATCGAATCGGTAAAGACGCGCAAGCTACCGGCTATGTGCGCCTCCCCTGCCACGGCGTTGCACACCGTTCCCGCCTCAACCAGCCCGAACTTGCAGATACACGGCTCCTCGGCGCCCAATTCATCCATAAGCTCACGCTCGGCAACCAAAAACCGAGCCGCCGCGAGTGCGGCATCGTGCGACTCCGCAGCAGGCACGCCAAGGGTCTTGGCAATGTGGATGCTCTCGCCATGAATATGCACGTGCGTCTCACTCGCACGGGCAAGCATGGGGCCCGCGCAGGACGCAACGCTACCCGCCGGCAAGTCGGGCCAAACGTGAAAGCCGAAGATGCGATCTGCGTGATAACGCTCAAAAACACCGCTCGCGCACACCGTCTTGGCGCCACCCGTGGTCTCCTCCGCTGGCTGGAACACAAAGAGAACATTGCGTTTAAGCTCGCCTGGATGCTCATGCATAACGCGATCGACATAGACCGCCGCCGCAAGGGCCATGGCCATATGGGCATCGTGCCCGCAAGCATGCATCTTGCCCGGATGCGTCGAGGCAAAGCTCGCCCCCGTCGCCTCTTCTATCGGGAGCGCATCCATATCGGCACGAATCGCCGTGGTGGAGGCGGCATCGGTGCCCGCATCGAAAAATGCGCAAACGCACGAATCGCACGGATGCGTCACTTCGCAGGAAAGCCCAGCGAGTACACCCTCGACATACGCCACGGTCTGTTCCAGATCGAACCCAAGTTCCGGAATACGATGCAAATCCCGGCGATAGCGCACCATCTGCGCAAGTTCAACGTTGCTGTAAGTGTCGTTCGTATCCATTGGTGCCCTCCGACGCGTTCGATTGCCCGTCATTATAGGGCAGCCGGCCCCTACCCCAGCGTCGAGCAGCTCTTTCGCGCGAGTATTTCGAATGAGTGTCATTGCAGGTTTACGCCTTGTTTTGCCATGATATTCATGATACGGTTGCAAAACTCGATAGAGGAGCGAGCGCGATGAAGCGCGGGCGAGCCGGCAGGCCGCGACCCCACGCCAAGGCAACCTCGCCGAACTTGATCGACCGGGCACGGAAGATCAGGTGGGCTTGCGGGAAAGACCCGCAAGACTGTCTGCACAGACATTCTGCAGGAGTGCTATCAGAAAAGGAGCCTCAATGGCAAAGACCCCCTTTGTGTCCAAAGACCAGCTGGTCGCTATAGCAAAGCAGTTCCCTACCCCGTTTCATCTGTACGACGAGGCGGGCATCCGCCGCAACATGGAAGCGGTGCGCGACGCGTTTGCGTGGAACCCGGGCTTTAAGGAGTACTTCGCCGTCAAAGCGAATCCCAACCCGCGCCTCATTTCCATCTTGCACGAATACGGGGCGGGCTGCGACTGCTCGTCCGAGACCGAGCTCATGCTCTCCAGCGCCATGGGCATCACAGGCCAGGACATCATGTTCTCGTCGAACGACACACCTGCGGACGATTTTCGCCTGGCGGCTAAGTTGGGGGCTATCGTCAACTTCGACGACATCTCGCACATCGACTTCTTCGAACGCGTAGCGGGCCCGATTCCCAAGACCGTGAGCTGTCGCTTTAATCCTGGTGGGCTCTTCCAGTTGGCAAACGGCATCATGGATAACCCCGGCGATTCCAAATACGGCATGACCGAGGAACAGCTCTTCGAGGCATTCCGCATGCTCGTCGAGCGCGGCGCCGAGAACTTTGGCATCCACGCCTTCTTGGCAAGCAACACCGTGACCAACGACTATTATCCCGCCCTTGCGCGCATCCTGTTCGACCTCGCGGTGCGCCTGCAGCGCGAAACGGGCGCGCACGTGGCGTTTGTCAACCTGTCCGGCGGCGTGGGCATCCCCTATCGCCCCGATCAGGAGCCCAACGACATCCACGCTATCGGCGAGGGCGTGCGCCAGGCCTTTGAAGACGTGCTCGTCCCCGCCGGCATGGGAGACGTCTCCATCTTCTGCGAGATGGGCCGTTTCATGATGGGTCCCTACGGCTGCTTGGTCACGCGTGCCCTGCACGAGAAGCAGATATACAAGGACTATATCGGCGTCGACGCGAGTGCCGTTGACCTTATTCGCCCCGCCATGTACGGCGCCTACCATCACATCACCGTGATGGGGCAGGAAAACGGGCCGGACAAGTCGGGCGCCTCCGCCACGAACATATATGACGTGACCGGCAACCTATGCGAGAACAACGATAAGTTCGCCGTCGACCGCGCGCTTCCCCATATCGATACGGGTGATTTGCTCGTCATCCACGATACAGGCGCCCATGGCTACTCCATGGGTTACAACTACAACGGCCGCTTGCGCTCGGCAGAGATTCTGCTGCGCGAGGACGGCACCTGCGAGCTCATTCGCCGGAGCGAAACGCCCGCCGATTACTTCGCCACCCTCGACGTTACCGCCACAGGACAGCAGCTTCTCGATAGCCTGAAGAACAATTCCTAAGGAAGGAACTGAATAAATGGATATCCGCAATCTTGAGGGCTCGATCGTAGCTCTCGTCACGCCCTTTTGCGCCGACGGCAGCGTCGACTTCGCCGCGCTTGAGCGCTTGGTCGATTTCCACCTGCAAAACAAGACGGACGCCATTTTGGTGCTGGGCACCACGGGCGAATCCGCGACCATGACCGACGAGGAGGACAACAGCGTCGTTGCCGCCGTGGTCAAGCAGGTTGTCGGACGCATCCCCGTCATCGCGGGCTCCGGTTCAAACTCGACCGCCACGATGCTCGACAAGTCGCTCTCCTACCAGCGCCTGGGCGCAGACGGCCTGCTTACCATCACGCCGTACTACAATAAATCCAACGAAGAGGGCATCTACCAGCACTTTAAGACCGTGGCCGACGCCGTCGACATTCCGTGCATCCTCTACAACATTCCCGGTCGCTGCGGCTGCAGCATCAGTAAGCGCAATGTCGAGCGCTTGGCCGCGCACCCCAACGTCATGGGCATCAAAGAGGCAAGCGGCAACGTTGCGTTCGCGGCGAGCATCGCGCATCTGCTCTCTGACGACTTTCGCATGTACTCGGGCGAAGACGCCCTCACCGTGCCCCTCATGAGCCTGGGCGCCTCGGGCACCATCAGCGTCTGGGCAGATGTCCAGCCCGCGCTCGTCCACGAGATGTGTCGCGCCTACCTGGACGGCAACGTCGAGCGCGCGCGAGAAATCCAAATCGCCGGCCAACCGCTTATCCAAGCACTCTTTAGCGAGGTCAACCCCATTCCCGTCAAGGAAGCCTTAAGCCAAATGGGCCTGCTTGACCTCAACTACCGCATGCCGCTCATGCCCATGGCAGACAACACCCGCGCCGCCCTTACGGCAACCCTCAAGGAGGCAGATATCATTGCTTAGTGCCATCATCATGGGAACGGGCCGCATGGGCTCGCTCATCAAGACAACCGCCGAGTCCATGACGGACGCAACCGGCGAGCCCCTCTTCGATATCAAGGCCCAGGTGGGCTTTGATACGGACGAACTGGCCACTGCCCCCATCGCCGATGTAATCATCGATTTTTCCAACGCTTGCACCCTGCCCGCCGTCGCCGCCTATGTTGAGCGCACGGGCGCGGCGCTCGTCAGCGGCACCACGGGCTACACCGAAGAGCAGCTCGAGCAGGTAAGGCAGCTGGGCGAGCGCGCCCGCGTCATGTGGAGCGGCAACTACTCCATCGGCGTGGCGGCGCTGCGTCACTTGGTCGCACAGGCAACGCGCGAGCTTCCCGGCTTTGATGTTGAGATTTGCGAGACGCATCACAATCAGAAGGTCGACGCGCCTTCTGGCACGGCAAAGATGCTTTTGGACGAAGTCCTTGCCGCCGAACCCGAGAACGACTATCACGCCCAATATGGACGCGAAGGCATGTGCGGCAAGCGCGACCCCAAAGAGATCGGCATGCATTCGCTGCGCGGCGGCACCGTCGCGGGCGTGCACACAGTGAGCTTCTTTGGTGCCGACGAGGAGGTCTCTCTCACCCACCGCGCCACAAGCCGTCAGATCTTCGTTAACGGCGCGCTCGCCGCCGCCCAGAAAATCGTGAAGCGCGAGCCCGGTTTTTATACCTTCGACCAGGTCATGTTCGAGTAATCAGACATCAGTTGAAGCCATGCGGAACTGCCGCCCCATATATTGAAAGGAAACATCATGTCCAACGACACTAACATGGACGCACAGGAAATCATCAATTTCATCGCAAACGCCGAGAAGAAGACGCCCGTGAAGGCATACGTCCGCGTTAAAGCGGGTAAGCAGGTCGACTTCGGCTCCGCACACACCTATGGCGAAGGCGCAGGCCAGGTTGTCTTTGGCGACTGGTCTGAGCTCAAAGGCATTCTCGATGCCCATGCAGATGATATCGAGTACTTCGACATCGAGAACGACTGCCGCAATTCCGCAGTGCCCCTGCTTGATATGAAGGGCATCAATGCGCGCATCGAGCCGGGCGCAATCATCCGCGACCGCGTGTCCATCGCCGATAACGCCGTGATCATGATGGGCGCCGTCATCAATATCGGCGCCGTGATTGGCGAGGGTTCCATGATCGATATGGGCGCCATCCTGGGCGGCCGCGCCACCGTGGGCAAGAATTGCCATATCGGTGCCGGTACCGTTTTGGCCGGCGTCGTCGAGCCTGCAAGCGCCACGCCCGTCATCGTTGAAGACGGCGTGCTCATCGGCGCTAACGCCGTTGTGCTCGAGGGCGTACATGTGGGCGAAAATGCCGTCGTGGCCGCTGGCGCTGTATGCGTCGAGGATGTTCCCGCAGGCGCCGTCGTGGCCGGTGTCCCCGCACGCGTCATCAAGCAGCGCGACGAGAAGACCGACAGCAAGACCGGCCTCGAGGAGGGACTGCGTCAGCTGTAGCGGCGAGCAATACGTAACGCGCCATAACAGCAACAAAGCGTGGAAAGCCCGAGGAGCAATAGCTCTTCGGGCTTTTTCTTTTCATATGGGCAGGCTCACCAAGAAAGGCGGTCACAACCATGTCCAGACGAGCTGATAGCCTAACGATATCCAGAAATCCCATCGAAAGGCACTTATGGGCTTCGTCATCATCGATTCCAGATCCTTTAAATTGCTCCCAGAAGCACTTGAAGCCTGCCGTCTTTACGGTGTAGATGTCGCAGTAATCACTCCGCAATATCCGTATAACACTGCAAAAAACATAGGAGCATTGTGGGCTCTAGAGAAGAGCGGGGTTAATCTCGAAATCATCAAATGCCTCAACAGCGGCGCCGCGATCTGCAATATCATCAACAAATGCGCGGGAACCGCCAACCTCGTAATCACAGGAGAAGTTGCCGTTGCAGCATGCGCGATCAAGCTGGGAGCAAAGGCCATCGATTATCGCGGAAAACCCTTTAACCCAGAAACCCTGGGAATTGATTTGAAGTGGGCAGAGCATCAAAAGGGCCTAAGAGCTATGGGAATCTTCGATAGCGATGCTAATCAGCCGAGCATTTCTTTCTTGGATGCCTATCGAGTTGAAGAGGCAATTCGAGATCATGCCGAAAGGCCGCCTCTCATTCCTCAAACCGTCATCAAGCATGCACGCATTTTAATCGATGCAGACAATGTAGATGTTCAGCGCATCCTCCCTGTTGCGCGCACCCTTGGCATACCTTCCCTCGTCTTGCACGATGAGTTTATTAGTCGCAGCAAACGCTTTCTTCTTACGGACCCAAGACTGGAAGAAGACAGCGCGAATGGGTTTTGGATCAAAGAAATACTCGTGCGGCGTGGGAAAAACGCAACAGACCTGAAGATACTCGAACAATGCCTACCCGGCGACGTGATTTTGACCTGTGACGTTCCCCTCTCTTTCGCATGCCTTGAGAGGGGGTGCACCGTAGTGGACATACATGGAACAAGCCACCAGCCCGGTGACCTGCCCCATCTCAAGAACATTCAAGGTCTTAGGCGCTCGCGCGCGGCACGCGCTGACCTTTTTGAAAACAAGATGGGCAAATATCACTGCATCACGAAGTTCATGAATCGCCTCTACGGAGTTATGGCTGTTGAACACTATGAACGACAGCCAACCCCCTTCTACGCCATCCAAGCGTCATAAGGCGTCAGATATCCTATCGGTTCTCGATGCTACTGATCTTCTTGAGCTCGATGGAGATAAGGCCGTTGGGCTCGTTGACGAACTCGATGTAATCGGAATTGGAGCCCATCTCGGCCGGGAAGCTGATCTCGATGCCGGTGTCGGTGCGAATCTTATGATTGCGCACGGCCGCACGCTCGACCTGCTTGCGCTCGACGGGCACACGCTCGGGCAGTTTTTCCTCGCGCAGGGCGGACTTAACGCTCTCCTTGATTTGAGGGCTGTCTTCGAAGACCTCGTCGACGATATCCCAGGGAGGCAGCTCCTCATCATCCTCCACGCGCTCCGCCACGGCGGCCTTGACCTTAGCAAGCGCGACGGCGGTGTTAGCGCCGTGCTCCTCGGCGACCTCTTCGACCACGCGCGTAACGGTATCGATAGCCTCCTTGCCCGAAACGCCCGTCTCGCACTGCAGCAAGCCCTCCGGGATCAGCATGCGATCCTCACCGGCAATCTTGCGTTTCTTGTCCACGTAGCCAATCTCCATGGTGCTTGCGCGCACTACGCAGTAGCTCTGCAGCTTCTGCGAGGGATTGGGCAGAATCGCATAATGGCGAGCAATGCCGTTGACAGTCTGGCCGGCATCGGTGCCCACCTCGTGCATAAACGCCTGTTTGCTCGAAAGGAGCATCACGGCAAACCAGCGCACATCGTCGTCATCATCAAAATCAGCAACGAGAATATCGGTTGACTGGGCTTTGTCGGCACGCGAAAGCTCGCCTCCAATGAAATCCGCCACCTGCTGCGAGAGGTCGATGAAGTCACGCTCGCCAAAGAAATAGCTTTTGAGCTCACCGCCGAATGCGGAATCTTCGGAGAAAGCTGCTCGTTTGTTGTCCCCGCTCTCTCGCGCACGGCGCAGATGAGTAGTGACGAACTGACGGCACGCGCGGCTGTCTTCGAGATCGAGCTCGCGCTGACTGATGACATTCACCGCAGATTCAAAGTCCAAAATATGCAAAATGGCGTGATTGATCTTCATCGATGTGCTCCTCGGATGCTCATTGAACCCTGCAATGATACCAGCACATGCGACGTGTAGACCAAAACTACAGCGCCTTGTTCGAACCCGAGCCGTGCTCGTGCAATGCGGCGGCAAGTTTATCCCGCCACGCTAGGGCCATGTCGCTGCGCTCCGAAAACAAAGGCGCCTGGAGCAACTCGGCCAGACTGGGAAGCTCGGGCACCTTTGGAGTCAAGGCGCAACGAGCAAAGGCCGTCAGCGTATCGGCAAGGAATTTACGCGTATCGGGATCGACTTCCGAAAGCGCAGAGAGAATCTTCGGTACGTTTTGCTGCCAGTCTGCCGCAATGTCAGAAAAATGCTCTGCGCCAGTGGCACTCAGCACTCCAAAGAGTTCATCGATAAAGCGCCCGCGTTCGGCAGGTGTCACGCCGGCAACCCATGTGGCCAGGGCGCCATCCATGTAGCGAGCGCCCGCCGAGAGTCCCTCGCAATAGGAAAAGTCGGTCGACCCTCGCGGCACCACCCATGAGAAGGGATTGTGCTGCAAAAGGCCAAAGTCACAGCTCTCGACCACGGCGTAATCTTCTTGATGCTCAAAGATCATGCCGATGACCGAGGAGCGCGGCAGCGTTTTATCGATTTTGCCTGCAACAGCCAGTGCCCGATACTCCGCACCGCCCAAAAAGGCCTCGTTAAATCCCGGACCATCGTGCGAATAGACGCGCAGGAGGCGTTCGCGGACAGCGGGAGCGCACATGCTCGCCGCATAGACCGCAAGGTTGCCGCCCTTGGAATGACCGCCACACATAAGCGGTCCGCTCAGCGCAGCCGCCGCCGATTCGAAATAGGCCGTCGCCGTTGTTTGCGAGGGAACAGGGCAGCGAAAGGACATATTGAAGTCTTCCTTCCAGCCCACCATGGTCGAATCGGTTCCCCGAAAGGCAACGTAAGCGCTCCCGTCTGCCAGACGGAAGGTCATAGCGGCAAATTGCTCTTCCGCCGCCGCATCAAACGCCGTGCGATAGCCGCATACGCGCAGCCCCCGATACCGTGGGCTTGCGCAGACAGCTACGAGCAAATCCCAGCTGGCTTGCGGATCCCATAGCTCGCCCGTCATGGACTCGCGACACTCCAGACGTAAAAGATCACGAACGTCGGCGCCTTCCCAAGTAGCAGCGGCATAGCAATCAGCAGGCAGCCGATAGTAGGCAAGCCACGACAAGACGAGGCTATCGACCGTGCAAAACGGTCGCTTATCCCATGTATCCAGAGCGTTCTGAGCATAGGTCAGAAAATTCCCCGAAGCGCACGCGCTCTCTTTGCGATTGTCCATGAAGCCCTCTTCCTTTGGCATCTCCGCGCCCTTCATCCTACCCAATCGGCAGGCAGGATCGAGATGTGACAAATTAAACCAGAGGACTTTCTGTCACACTGCTGATCTAAATAAAGATGCAGGCCAGAACCGATAAGGGTCCTGACCTGCATCTTCATATAATGTGACAAATTAAACCTGTCGACTTTTTGTCACGCAGGAGGTTATGCCTCGAAGTTTACTTGGGACATAACTTCCTTGAGGGCGTCGGCAGAGCGGTGCAGCTCGGCGTATTCCTCATTGGACAGCGAAACAGGCACGCGGCACTCCACGCCGTTACGGCCCACGATGGTGGGCATGGAGATGCAGATGTCGTCGAGGCCGTACTCGCCCACCATGAGGCTGGAGACGGGAAGGACGTGCTTCTCGTCGCGCATGATGGCCGTGCATAGACGGCGCACCGACATAGCGATGCCATAGTAGGTAGCGTGCTTCTTGGAAATGATGTGGTAAGCGGCGTTCTTGACGTCCTCGGCGATCTTCTTCTCGGATGCCAGGTGATCGTAGTGGCCACGCATCTCGCAGAAATCGCTCAGGGGCACACCGGAGACGTTGGCGGAAGACCAGACGGCAAGCTCGGAGTCACCATGCTCGCCGATGATGTAGGCATGGACGTTGCGCGGGTCGACGTCCAGGTGAGCGCCCAGAGCCTCCTTGAGGCGAGCAGAATCCAGAACGGTGCCGGAGCCCAGGACATGACTCTCGGGCAGGCCGGACATCTTCATGGCGGCGTAGGTCAAAACGTCAACAGGGTTGGAAACGATGAGCAAAATGCCCTCGAAGCCCACCTCGCGAATGCGCGGAATAATGGACTTGAAAATGGAGACGTTCTTGTTCACGAGGTCAAGACGAGTCTCGCCCGGCTTCTGGGCGGCACCGGCGGTAACGACGATGATGGCGGCGTCGGCAGCATCCTCGTAATCGCCTGCATAGATCTTCATGGGGTTGCCAAACGGCGTACCGTGGCTGATGTCGAGAGCCTCGCCCTCGGCGCGGTCTTTGTCGACATCGATCAGGACCATCTCGGAAAACAGGCCGCTCTGCATCAGCGCAAATGCGGAAGAAGAACCCACGAAACCGCAACCGACGATGGCCACTTTCCTGTCGTTAACCATGGTACTCCCATCTTTCATGGGCTCAGCTCTCCCCAAGCCCAACCAAAGGTATCAACAGCTATATTATGAACCACTCAACGGCTTGAATCTACCGCTTGCCGAAAACAACATGCAATTGTATGAACCTGCTTTAGCCGACGATGCCCGCAGCCTCGATGGCAGCGACTGCCTCGCGCAGGCCATCGGGCGGAAGGACGAGCGCCATGCGAACATATCCCTCGCCATGGGGGCCAAAGCTTGCGCCCGGAGTCACAATCACACCGGCGCGATCCATGAGCTCCTCGCAAAAAGCCATGGAATCGGTTCGGCCACCGGGAAGCTTTGCCCACACGAACATCGAGCCATGGGCGTTGGGACGCTGCCAGCCAAGCTTCTCAAGGCCATCGCACAGGGCGTCGCGGCGCTCCTGATACATCAAACGCTGGTGCTCAACCTCGTCGAGGGGACCGGTGAGCGCGGCGATAGCCGCCTTTTGCAGCGGGAGATACATGCCGAAGTCAATCTGGCTGCGCAGCTTGGAGAAGGCAGCGACCACGTCGGGACGTCCTACCAAAAAGCCGATGCGCGCTCCTGTGACGTTAAAGGACTTGGAAAGCGAGAAGAACTCGACACCCACTTCGAGCGCGCCGGGATATTGCAAGAAACTGCCGCCGCGCGGGCCGTCGAAGGTGATGTCGGAATACGCGTTGTCATGAACGATAAGCAGGTCATGCTCGCGGGCGAAGTCGATGATCTGCCCATAGAGTTCGGGCGTGCCCACCGATCCGACCGGATTGGCCGGAAGCGAGACGATCATATATTTAGCGCGATCGGCAACCGCAGAATCGATGCCAGCCACATATGGCAGGAAGTCGTGCTCGGCGTTAAGCGGATAATACGCGAGCTCGCCGTCGGCGATCTTCACGCCTGCCTCGAACACGGGATAGCAGGGGTCGGGCACAAGCACTGTATCGCCTTCATCGAGCATGGCGAGGCCAAAGACGCCAACGCCCTCCTGCGTTCCATTAACCGAGCACACCATATCGGGCGTGATGCCCTCTACGCCAAAGCGGCGCACGTAATAGTCGCACACGGCCTGCTTGAGCTCAGGCAGGTCACGCAGGGAGTACTTCCACATCTGAGGGTCTTGAATCGCCTGCGCCACGGCATCGACCACATGCGGGTACGGCTCGAAATCGGGCGTGCCCACCGAAAGGTTATAGATAGTGCGGCCCTCGGCCTCCAGGGCAACGCGGCGGTTGTTGAGGGCGGCGAAGACCTCGTCACCAAAGCGATCGAGCCGGCTGGAAAACTTCATGGGTCGAACCTTTCAATATGCGGAATAAAAAACGATGCCCTCAAGTGTAACGCCGCCGCGCACCCGCAGAGCCGAAAAAGGATGCGGAAGCACAGCGGCGTTTGCAAGATAGAGCAAATAGACGATGCCCGTGACGCCTACAGCGACTCGAGCTGCGCCTGCCAAAGCGAAACGGTAGCGTCACTCGGCATGCGCAGGTCGCCACGCGGGCTCACGGCAACCGAGCCCACCTTTGGACCATCGGGCAGGCAACTGCGCTTGAACTGCTGCGAGAAGAAGCGCCAGTAGAATTTCTTGAGCCACTTCATGATAGTCGCCTCATCGTAGGTTCCCACGCAAGCGTCATCGGCGTCGGCGCCTCCGGCATAGCGTCCGCCAAAGGCGGCAAGAGCCAGGCGGTACACCTTCGCCGGCGCAAAGCCGCAACGCAGCACCTGATAGAGGAAGAAGTCATGCAGTTCGTAGGGCCCGACAAGGTCCTCGGTCTTCTGCGAGATCTTTCCGCCTTCCGTCGCAGGGAGCAGCTCCGGGGACACCGGGGTATCGAGCACGTCGAGAAGAACGGCCGCCAAGCCGTCATCGCCCTTGGCGCGGGCCTCGTCGGCTACGTAGCGCACCAGATGGCGCACGAGCGTCTTGGGCACGCCGGCGTTAACGCCGTACATGCTCATATGGTCGGCGTTGTAGGTGGCCCAGCCCAAGGCCAGCTCGGAAAGGTCACCGGTGCCCACTACAAGACCGCCCTCGCGGTTCGCCACGTCCATAAGAATCTGCGTGCGCTCACGTGCCTGCGCATTCTCGTAGGTAACGGAGTGATCAGACTCGTCGTGCCCAATATCGGAAAAATGCTGTCTCACCGCCGCAGCGATGCTGACCTCGCGCAACTCGCAGCCAAGAGCCTGGCTCATAGCGGTAGCGTTGCCATGAGTGCGATCGGTCGTTCCAAACCCCGGCATCGTGATGGCGAGGATCCCGCTGCGATCAAGACCCAACAGGTCGAAGGCGCGAGCGCACACCAGCAGGGCCAATGTGGAATCGAGGCCGCCGGAAACGCCGATTACCGCACACTTGGAATGCGTGTGCGCCAGACGCCGGGCAAGACCGTGCGCTTGGATCGCAAAGATGGACTCGCAACGCTCCGCGCGGCGAGCCGGATCTGCCGGCACGAACGGATGGGGGTCGATAAAACGATCGTCAAGCGAGACCGCGCGCACATCGAGATCGAACGAGGAGATGGCATAGCCCGATGCATCCGGCTCGACACAGAACGTGGACATGCGTCGACGCTCCGCAGCCAAAAACCCAAAGTCCACCACGGCGACGGCACCTACGGCAGCATGCCCCTCCCCCGCACGGATAAGCTCAACATCGTCGAGCGGGTCGGATTCGCGTAGCATGCGGCCGTTCTCGGCGACCAAGCAATGGCCACCGTAAACCACGTCTTGCGTCGACTCGCCCCAACCGGCACTCGCATAGGCATAAGCGCACATAAGACGTGCGCTGGTAGATGCAACTAGGCTCCGACGATAATCGGCCTTGCCAACAAGCTCGTTAGAGGCCGAGAGGTTGCAGACGAGCGTAGCGCCCGCGCACACGGCAGCGGTGCTCGGAGGATCAGGGACCCACAGGTCCTCGCAGATCTCGGCGGCAACGATGAGCCCCGGCATGGCGTCGCATTCAAAGAGCTGCTCGGTGCCAAAAGGCACCCCATCGCAGCCAGCAAAGCGCACCATACTCACCGAAGACGGGCCGGGACAGAAGCGTCGTCCTTCGTAGAACTCCCCGTACATGGGAATATTCCGCTTGGGCACAAGGCCCAAAAGCTCGCCGTGACACAAAACCGCAGCGCAGTTGTAGAGCTTTGCCGCGACGCGTACGGGAACGCCCACGAGTACGAGCGAATCGATATCGGCCGTCTCGTCGGCTAGACGGGCCACGCCTTCCTCCGCCGCATCCAGCAGAAGATCTTGCAAAAAGAGGTCTTCACAGGTGTATGAGGTGATCGCGAGCTCGGGCAGCACCACAACCTGAGCCTTTGCCTCGCGCACCGCCTCGACACACGCATCGACGTTGTACTCGACATCTGCCACGCGCAGAGCCGGCGTCATCGCGGCAACTCGAACAAACCCGTCTTTCATATCAATCTCCCTCATAAATCACTATGCAGCGAATGCGTTAGATGAAGCGCTCCACGCACGTCTTCACGCCGCGCGTGGCGGCGAAGAACGCTATCAGGTCGCGCTTTCTCATCTCGAATCCCGTCTTCGCGCCGTGCGCGACCGCAAGGGCCGCACGACGCTGTGCTCCCTTGGGCGGAAGCGTGCACCATTTCTCTCCGTAGACGCCGCGCAGCAGGCGAGACAGGCGCTGAGCGCATATATCCGCCTCCGAAGACGGCAGGCGCACCAGATCGAACAACGTTAAGTCCAGGCACCAAGCGACCATCTCGCCCGGGCACAAGTCCAGCAAACCGCGCTCGCGCCACTCATCAAAGATCACCTCGAACATCAAAAGGTGCTGTTCGACTTTCTGCGCGCGAGATGCCTCGGTGTTGTAGACATGGGTGAGAGATCCATCCGTCATCCGATAGCGATAGAGCTTATCAGCGATGAGCACCGTCTTTGCGCTCAAGGGATAGACGATAAACTGGTATGGAACATCCTCCGCAAAGCGCAGGCGCGTCGAGAAGCGAATGTGCTCGCGCTCCATAAACGAGCGGCGCAGAGCAGTGCGCCAGGCGTAAGGCTGAGCGTTAGCGGAAAAGAGCAGTGCGGGGTCAAACGCATCGAACGCTGCTGCCGCGGGGCTCAAGAGCTGCCGGATGCGCTTCGAGGCGCGATCCTCAGGCTCGCAGGTCGCACCGAAAGTCACTACTTCGGCATCGGTCGTGTCGAACACCTCGACCAGGCGACGGCAGAGCTCGGGAGACACGGTGTCGTCGGAATCCACGAAATCGATGATGCGGCCGCGGGCGACATCCATTCCCGCGTTGCGAGCAGCAGAAAGCCCTTGGTTTTCCTGGGTCAGCACACGAATCCGCACGTCTCGGGCAGCGTATGACTCGAGGATGCCCGCGCAATTGTCGGGCGATCCATCGTTGACGCAGATGATCTCGATATCGGACTCGGTCTGTGCAAGGAGCGAATCCAGGCAGACGCCGAGGGTGGCCTCGGATTTATAAACCGGGACGATGATGGAGACGGCAGGCGCCGAAGTCGCGCTATTCATGGTCCGACCTGCTCTTTGCATAGGCGAGAAGAAGCCCGGGGCCGCCGAGTTTGAGATAGTGCATGGCACGGCCGAGTCTACCGGCAGTCGCATAGCGCTCATTTGCCTGCGCCCATGCCGAGGGGTCTTTCAAGATGCTCTCCAGGTTTGCCCGCTTCCAGGGTTTAAGGTCGACAAGCTCGAACGCATGGTCATCAAGCGCCGCTTGGAACTCGGATGCCATACGCTCCAGAAACATCACGCGAAACTGCGGCGCCAGGCGCACATAGCTCCACATATACGAGTCGTACTTCACTACGTGGCAAATGCGAGTCAGGCGCGCGGCCTCTTCCTCGCCGCAACGCGCGGCGTACTCGCATGAAAGCCAGCGCTCGATCTCGGCGTATTCGTCATTGACGCAAAAGACCTTGTTCGAAGCGTTGACCGAAGAGCCCTCGTTGTCCTGGCGGTACGACAAAATCGAATCGTGAATCCACACCGCTCGATCTGCCAGGGCAAACGCTTTGAACGTAAAGGAAGCATCCTGAAAAGCGGCACCCGGCGTGGGCAGGAAGCGAATGTTGCCGTCTTGCAGGAAATCACGTCGATAGACAGCCGACCAGATCGACGGCTTTTGATGGAACGCGAAAGCGTCCGCAGCGGGGCGAGAGGTCTTGTCGCAGCGGCTCGCGGGAAACATCTCAAAGAACTCACGGCGTTCCTCGGGCGTCGACCAGTAGAGGTCGAAATTGCCCTTGACGATTTGCGCGTCATGAGCGCGCGCCGCATCGACCAGCTTCTCAAGCGCGTCGGGCGCCATGAAGTCGTCCGATTCCAGGATGCCGATGTACTCGCCGCGTGCCTGGTCTAGGCCGCGGTTCATGGAGTCGCCGTATCCGGAATTTGCCTTATCGATCATGACGAAGCGCGCATCGCGCTCCATGTACTCACGGATAATCGCAGGGCTCGAATCGGTAGAGCCATCGTTGATGCAGATGATCTCGATGTCCTCGAGCGTCTGCGCCGCCGCGGAATCGAGGCACTGCCGAAGGTAGCGCTCTACGTTATAGATGGGAACCAGAAGCGATAGCACCGGTTGAGCGTGTTGATCCACAAAGCCACCTTTCGAGCCAAAAATGAATGTCACCATAATACCCCGCCACGCCCAAGCACGCGCCGGCGCGGCGCCCCGCCTCCCAGACACCACCGGAATGCGCGATTTTTCTCAAGATGCCGCAGGAACCCTATAATGAATCCATCTGAAATA
Organism: uncultured Collinsella sp.; assembly: GCA_934654625.1. Classification (GTDB taxonomy): domain Bacteria; phylum Actinomycetota; class Coriobacteriia; order Coriobacteriales; family Coriobacteriaceae; genus Collinsella. The sequence continues at coordinate 37,076 of CAKUGM010000006.1, forward strand.
ACGTCGCAAAGGTATTCAAACGTGAGCGAAACCCAAACAGCCGGCACCAAAGCATCGACCATCGAACGCCTCGCGCTCGTCGTGGTCACCTATAAGCGCCAAGAAATGCTCGCAAACCTTTTTGATTCAATCGCCGCGCTTGACGATGCCCCCTGGCGCATCGTCATCGTGGATAACGAGAACTCCCCCGCTACCAAACAGATGGTGGCGAAATTCAACGAGCGCTGCCTTGTCCTTTGGGGCCACGGCGACGAGGCAGATACCGAAGGAGGCGCAGATCGCGTGGTCTATGCCCCACAGCTTGAAAACACAGGCGGCGCCGGCGGCTTCTCGGCTGGCGTTAAGCGCGCCTATGAGCTGGGAGCACAGTGGTTTTGGGTCATGGACGACGATGTGCTCGTTATCCCCCAGGCGATCTCGCGCCTGGCCAAATGGACCGATCGCTACGACGCAATCCAGGGATCGCGCCTTGATTTCGATGGCGGCCCCTTCTTTTGGCAGTATCAGCTCATTGTGCCCCTGGGCATCCCCAACCCGGTAGCCCCCGCCAACCTGGGAGAGGCCGGATGCAAGCCTATGAATCAGCTCTGCTTTGAAGGCGGCCTCTTTAGCCGTCGCGTGGTGCAAAAGATCGGCTATCCCGACGCGCGCTTTTTCATCTACGGAGACGACGCCTGCTATGGCTATCTCGCCAGCAAGCACTTCCCCGCTGCCGTGGTATCCGACCTTATCCTGCAGCGCGCCCGCGTGGTCTCGAACTGGGACATCGCCGGCAAGCGCCAGCTCAACTCCACCAGCGACACCAACCGCTACTACATCATGCGCAACCGCGGATTCCTCGCGCGCTATCTCAAGCTCTACGGCGATTACAACCCGGTGCTCTTCCGCCTGGGCAACATTGCCACCTTCTGCAAGGAGCTCATCCGTCTTGCCGTCGTGGACAAAACGTTCAAGACCGGCGTACCCGCGCTGCGTCGTGGTTGGAAAGATGGGGCAAAGATCCTCTCCGATCCCTCTTGGAAACCCATGCCTCCGGTCGAATAGCAGCCAAATGATTAAGCGCCCGATAACCCGGGCGCTCTCTTTTTATCACAAAGCCGGCACCTCGAACTTATATGCGCAAGAGTCAGACCCTCACAGAAGCGATGCAAAACCAACACAGCCTCTCGACGTGTGTCGGCACTTTCTGTTGACTCGAACAAGTGCATTCACAAAACGGCCCTCGGGTACAACAATCGAGTGCGCGCCGAGCGCAAGCCGCACATCGCAACACGAAACGAACCACCTACGCCGCGGGAGGAGAATTCCGCCATGGCCCTTAATAATGCACAAGAACGCTACACCGATACTCGTCGCACCCGTATCTACCAGCGCGAACAAGAACAATTTATCGGTCAGACGCAAGCAATTGCACCTAAAGAGAAATTGCTCGAGGGACTTTCTATCCCTCAGGTTATCGCCGGCGCCGCCGCAGCGGCGACCTCCGTGGCGCTCGCCTCGCATATCGGCATCGCAGGCTCGGTAATCGGTGCTGCCGCGAGCTCCGTCATCACCGTGGTAAGTTCGCAGATCTATCGCCATTTCCTTTCGGCGGGAGCGGCGAAGCTCAAACATGAGCCTCAGCGCCCCGGCCCCTCGAGCGCATACGTTTCGGGCTACGGCTACAGCGAGCGCGCGTCGCAGGGCTATTACGACCGCCAACCCACTCGCTACGGAGCGCGCATCGCCCCCGCTAAGCTCCAGGCGCGCGCCGCGGCTGAACGAGCGGCAACCCAACGCAAGGTGATCGGCTTCTCCGTACTCGCCGGCGCGCTCGCCGTCGTCGTATGCGCGGGAGCCATCTGGCTATTCACCGCTGGTCAGGGCCTGGGCCAGCGCATCGATACCCTCTGGCCCGCCGCGAATGAGCAGCCAGAGGATACGACGACGCGAAACAGCGCGCAGGCATCGGCCAGCGATAACAACAAGGACGCTGATACGTCCGATTCCGCCCCGACGAGCACCGACACCAGCGGCAAGACCGACGACACAAGCGCCAGCAGCGGCGGAACCTCGGGCGATGCCGCCCAGGGCGGAACATCGAGCGATAGCTCCACTTCCGGGGACATGGGCGCACAAGACACCTCGAGCAGCCAAAGCAAAACCGATGGCACGGGCGGCACACAGAACGATTCGAACAATTCTGCCACGCAATCAGCAACCGCAGCGTAAGAGACGAGGCGCCGAGCAGCTCAAAATAAGCTACTCGGCGCCTTTTTACAGCGCATCGATGCGAATGTTGAACAGAATCGCAATGCCTCAAGTAGACGAAAAAACGAAAGCCTTTGACCTGCGGCTTTAATGGCCGCAAACCGTTGTCTACTTGAGGCCCCTAGATCCTGATTGTGAACTTGGGCCAGACAGGGCGGGCCAAACGCAAAAAGCCGGGGTGGTTCGAACGTGAACCGTCCCGGCTTTCATTTAAAACAAGCCATGCGTGAAGCGCTACGCCGCGAAGAAGCTCTCGACGAGCCAATGCGGCAGCTCATCGGAGACGACGCGCGCGAGCACGTAGGCGCACGATGCCGTGATGAGGGCGCGGATGTGCAGAGCGTCGTCGCCGGCCTCGGCATCCACGATGAACGTAGGCGCGTCCCCGTCCTCGAGAGAGCCCGGGATGGCGAGCAGGGTGCGTCCCAGCGGCGGGTAGTAGACGGAGGTCGCCACGCGGTTGTTGCGCGCGGCAAAAAGCAGCGCCTTCTGTGCCAGCGCGCGCTCCTCCTCGTCGAGGCTGGCATCGACGACGACGCGGCCAGATGCGAAAACCGAGGCGTCTGCGGGCTCAATCTTGGCAAGCGGCTCGTAGGCTTCGAGCGGATCTTGGACAATGCAGCCAATGTACCTCATCGGAATATCGGAATCCTGGGGCATGAAGACGGCTGCGATGGGCTCCATCTTGGGCGTGCACAGGCCCGTGGCCATGAACACCGGCTCTTCGTCTCCCGCAGCGGCCAGTAGCCCCTCGTCAAGTGCACGGCAGAAGCGAATGGCCAAGTAGTCGTAGAGCATGTCAAAGACCAGCAGCCTCTGAGCCAGGGAGACGCCCTCGGGGTAGGTCCAGGGCTCGGGAGCGGCGAAGTCGGCCATCTCTTCGAGCGCCGCATCCGGGTCCTCGAACTGAACGAGCGTGGCAAACGTCGAGCGCGGATTGAGCAGATAGGCGTCCTCGGTGTCCCGCTCGGGATCGATGGCATACCATGGGCCGCCGTCGATGAGGGAGAGCTCGGGAATGGCGGGTTCACCGGAATCCAAATCGATGCCGTCGACGTCCTCGATCGCCCACGCCATGCCGGAGCCGGAGCTCTTGCGGATGCCCACGAGCACGGGAGAATTGTCCTCGGCGTGCACATAACGCAGGGGGAACACGGCCCAAGTGCGCTTGCCGACGACGGAGCCCATGCCACGGGCGATGCGGAAGTCCTCAGTGAGAAGTTGCATGATGTCGCATCCAAAGGGCAGCATGCGGGCAAGCAGGCTCAACTGTGGGCCTGGGCAGTGAACCTCGGCAGCGAAGTCATGCGGATAGTCGGCCAGAGCCTGTGCCGAGGGACGCTCGGGCGCGTCAAACTCCGCAGCCGGATCAGGGTCGGCCACGGGATCAGACGCGGGCACGGGGCCTTCCTCGCTAGAGCCGTCGTCCTCCAGGGCAGGCGGCTCGGAAGCGATCTGCGGCTCGCGCTCCGGGTCAAGCTCGAGCGTGGTGATGCCCGCGTTGGCATTATCCGGGTCGTAGACCACCGTGAGGGAGATGCCGGGACGGCCCTCGTCTTCCTCGGAGGGCTCGACCGCAGACCGCGGCACCCCTTCCCGAGCGGCGGCATCGGAGTCTTCAGCGGCCTCCATGGCCGCCCCGGCAGCATCCTCGGCCACAGCCTCAACGGCCTCCGCGGCCTCGGCAATGTCGGTAGTTGCGGGCTCAGACGCGGCCGCAGCTTCGACAGGCGGCTCCTCGGCTGTAGTCTCGGCCTCGACCTCCACAACGGGCTCCTCGCGCTTGACGCGCCGGGGCTTCACGGCCTTGAGGGTCTTGTCGCCCTTCTTTTTCTTCCAGGACTTGCCGCCGGCGCCGCCCTTCTTCTCGGGAGCAGCCAGGGCCTCGTCCCATGCAGGCTGCGCCACAACGGTCGCGTACACGCGTCCGCCCTTGAACACGGTGAGCTCGACAAAGTCACCCAGCTCCTCGAGCAGGTCGCGCGTAGCGTCAAAGCCCAGGTCGACAGCGCTCATGCCCTCGGCCTCGAGCGCCTCCTCCACCTTGGGCATAAACGCCTGCTTGCCGCACCCGAGCGCATCGCGCAGCAGTCGATACAGATAGATATGGTTTCCAAGCGAAAGCTTGCCGGTTTTGCTCATGATTCTCTCCAAGCTATGCCGTCTTATCGAAAAACCGGGAATATCGAAGGCGCCCGCGACAATAGCAAGATGTCCCGAGCGCCTCGCAATGCTCCGTAGGTTTCAACGCTTCACTTCGCAAAAGTAAACCAGTTTCGATGCATGCTGTAAAACAGATTTACCAGCTAAGTGATACTCATGGTATCACCATCGATACAGAGCCGCCCATCAATTAAAACTATCCCCTAAATGCACCTCTTAGCAGCGCTTTTCCCAGTGCACGACAAGTTTGTTTTCCAAGCACCCCATCGATATCCACCTTGACGATTTGACAAGATAACCACGACTGGAGACTCTTGACCGTGTTGGGACCGCACCAGCCATCAACCGATGCGCCCACCTTGCCTTGAAGAGCGCGGATGACAGGCGAGCCGGACGAGCATGAGGACAAAAACTCCCAGGACGCTGCATCTGCATTGGGAAGGCACTTGCGGTTCCGTTGCGGTTGACGGCTGATAATCCCGTCGACCACGCAGCCAAGCTGCCGCTGGAGCTCAGAGGAAAAGCGCGGTCCCCAGTAATCCAGATCGCCTAAGTCCGCCAAGGCACCAGAAGAACCAGCGTTCCCGCCCGCCCCCGCAGCCCCTGCGCCCAGGCGTTCGTTGACGGCTTTTGCTAAAAGCGGCATGCGTGCCTTGAGATACGGGCCGGGGCACGCGGTCGCGACGAACATATCATGGGTCGTCAGCGAACCAGAGGCATCGCCCGTCCAATCCAGGCGCGCGATGCCATTGCGCCGGCATATGTCCACGCAAAGAGTCACCAAGGAGTTCCAAGCCGCAGTGGATACGGGCCAATCGCCACCGCGCGAGCTGTTAGCGACCTCGATCGTCACCGCCCGCTGATCGTTAGCCGCGCTAGAACTTGCCCAGGAACGCCGCGACTCATCAACATAGAGGGCGATGCGGCCGTCACTCCCGATTCCGTAGTTTGCGGACGCCTGACGAGAGGAGCACGAGAAGATCTCCCCGCAGGTCTCCACACTCAAGTTGCCGGCCATGTGATGCGGGGTAATCTTGGAAATTTTGCCCGTTCTCGCACTACTGTTGGGGCTGATCTTCGTATAGGACACAAGTGAGCTATTCGACATGCTCATCATCCCCTTTCGTCGCAGCAGATGCGTCCTCGTCCAGCACAGGCAGCGCGGCCAGGCTGGTAAGCAACGAGAGAATCGCTGCCACGCCCGCAACGCTCAGGCAATAACCCCACGACACCTCTCCAAACGCGGCCCCCACGGGAATGGCCGCAATCATGGTCTGCGCCGTAGCCTTGACAGCCCTGGTGAACGCCGCTCGAATCCATGGTTTAAAATCCGTCATCAAGCAACTCGCCTCCACATGGAAACGACGCGGTACGGCGGCAGGTTGTTGTGCGCCTGCCCATCGCCAGTGCTGTTCACCGAGATTCCGTGCGTATGCACGCCGGCGCTGCTGCTCGTAACGGTTCTGCCGGCACCAGATACGCCCGCAAGATGGGGCGAGCAGCGCGTGGTGCCCTTCTGGCCGTCCAGGTCGAATCCCACCAGATGGCTATGGCCGCCGGCGGAGCCGGAGCTCGCGCCATGCGTATGCGCGGGCATCTCGGAGGTCGAGAGCACATGGGTCTCCTCGCCGCCCGTATCTCCCACCGTGCGCCCGGTCGACCGTGCATACAGGAACACGCCCGTCACCTCGGCCCAGGTTGTGCCCGGCCACAGCTCATTGGGATCTCGTGCATCCCAAAACTGCACAATCGCGCCTACGGGGTAGATAAGATCAATGTCCAAGGAACGTGTAGGAAAATCTCCCAACGAGAGAATCCCTGTCACCGTCGACTGATGGGCGTATGTCTGGATAAGGCACCTGTCACCCGGTTTGGCCCCCACGCAGGCCGTGGTTGCGGGAAGGGATGCGAATTCGTCGTCCTCGACCTCAACATCGATCGTACCGTCATCGTTGACGCACGAGACGTAGCCGTAAGCAACGGAGACGCCTGAGTTCTTTTGACCCAAAAGGTCCTGGGCCAGCTTTCGGGCCCCATTGCCAATCACGCTTTCTAAATCGCTCTGCATATCTCCTCCTTTAACGCTCGTACGCCTGTAGCACGCTTGTGGTACGACAACCGTCTGTCAGCGAGATCTTTTGTTCCGCCACCTCGAAATTGCCAAAGATGGCGCCCGACGCATATCGCATGCAGACCACGTCTCCACAAGAAACCGGCTGGTAAACATGGGAGACCGTCACCTGCCTGAGCACGCTTCGCTGCGTCGCCAGCAACTCCGCAGCCTTTGAGTCCGCAACCTCCTGCGTGCCAGACTCGTTGAACGAGTACTTGGCCACGCGCTTGCGCCCCAGCGACGGAATCGAATACGGGGATGCGGGGTCATCATCGTAGGCATAGCCCGTAACGGTATCCCCTTGCGAGGAATACGAGACCTTGACCACGTTGCATACGCTTGAGCGATCGAGCTCCTCACGCACCTCGCGCTCGAATCGCGCGTTCTTCCCTTCGATAAAGGAGGCCTTGGCACAGCGCCGCTCGGCAGACCGGTCGCGAACCATGAGCACAGTACCCATGCCATCCGTCTGGCAGCTCCTATAGCCCGCGAGGGCAAGCAACGCGTTGACGGCCTCGAGCTTGTTCTTGGCATCGCCGCCAGAATCGCCCAGGCCAAATGTCAACGTGCTGCCCAACAGGTAATCGCACGGGTCATATTGAACCCGCAGACCGCAATCGGCAACAATATCGCAAGCCGCCTCGACGGCGTTGGTGCCTGCGGGAAGCGAGAATCCCTCGAGAAAATCCGTGTCCGCGAGCTCCTGCAAGCGCCCGTCGAGCACAAGGGACCCGCCGTCTTCGCCGCCGCCGACTTTGCGCTGAGGACTGTTGACGATAAACGTTCCCAGCGCACACGACTCATTCGACCCATCTTCAAACGTTGCGTCCAGATACACGCGAATAAGATCGGTGCCGATGTCGAATGACCCGCGATACTCAAGCGATGCACCTTCGAACACATCGGTACCCAGTTTGCGCGTGATGCTCCCACCGCGCACGATGTTGGTAAGGCGCTCGCATTCCAGCCCGGTTGTTCTGCTCACGCGCATATACCGGTAGCGCGCTGTAAACGGAAGCGTCCAATCAGCCATTGTTCGCCTCCCTAAAGACCAGCACATCGCCTTCGAGCCCCACGGAGTGAACCGGTGGGTAGCCAGCGGACACATCGTCGGAAATGCTCAGGTGAACGCGTTCTCGATTACCGAGCGGGTCGCGTATCCAGCAGACGGGTTGGGATCGCACCACAGACATGAGGGCATCGTGCTGCAACTGGTCACATACAACCGTTGCAGCAACGGAGGCCGTCTTGTTTCCCGAGGGATAGAACTCCGGCAGACCATCGTTTTCTCCGCCATCGGCAAAGGTAAAAAGCGTTCCCTCGAGCTTGGAAGAGCGCGAAAGCGATGTTGCGCGGCGCGTAAGGGCGCAACGCGATGCATCGGCGCCGGCATTTACCGCAAACGCTCCAGGCAATACCAGCATGGCATCAAGGCTAATGGCCGTAGCCGCTCCAGAGAGCGCGTACACGGTGACGAGATACGTGAACCCTTGGTTAAGCGGCGGCAGCGGATCGCGAGCGAACTCGCCGTTCCCAAGCCGGTCGGCAACGAGCCAGCGATCCCCGTTGGGCAGAATACGGGCAACGGAAGCATATTCCGCCTGCGGCTTGCCCTCCTCAGAGCCAAAGAATACCTGCACGGAGGCAGACGCGTCCTCCTCTTTATAGGAGATGGAGGCAGCCGGAACGACAGGCTGCTCGTATTCAGTCCTAAACGAGCGTTCGCTTTTGCCGGAAAGCGAAGAACCGCCGATTGCGGTCAGGCGAACCGTGTATTCGGCGTTGTTCTGCAACATGTACACGCTGGGAGCAAATGCGAACTCGCGCGAATCGGATGCAAGCGCAGACCGGTATACAACGGTTCCGGCACGGTCGAGCAGCTCGATAGACTGCGTAGCAACGCCCGTTGCGTCAACGATATCCCACGCAACTTGGCAGGGCAGGGCATCGATAACGGCGTCATCGGAAGCAGGCAGCGAGATGAGAATCTGCGGAACGTCTGCCAACGTAAACACCACAGCACCGGACCAAGCGCCCCAGCCGTCGTACAAGCCATGTGTCCTGATGCGGATGGAAACCGTTGCAGGGCTCTCAGTTTGAGAATAGTCGTATTCCGTAGCAGCGCCCTCGATGATGACGGTCTGTGCCGCCCCGCCATCGACCGCGATTTCCAGCTGGGATGAGGAAACCTCGCTGCCGTCCGGATGGTTCGCACTCCAGACAAGATGCGCCACACTCCCCGTCTCCAGAACGGAAGCGGGACGCGAAACGACGGTCGGGGCATCCGGGGCAACTACAGTAGTCACCCAACCGGTTTTAACCCACCCGGAATACAGCCCGTCGCGGCGAGCGCGAACGCGATATACCACGCCACCAGCCGGAGTCCCGTCATCAACATACGAACCATCCAAGCCGGAGCCCTCGGTTGTAACGTCATCCCATGACACGCCATCACGAGAACGCTCCACCTCATGCGCCTCCGCATAGGCAGAACCGGCCTCCCATTTGACCTCGACCACGTTCGCACCGCGTTTTACCACGGCAACGGAGACGGGCTCGGCCGGCGTGGTGTAGATGTACTCACTCGCTGCATATGCAGAATACCCGGCATTGTTCTTGGCTCGCACGCGGTACGCATAGCGATGATGCGCCTCGATACCGTTATCGACGTAGTTAGACGCCGCGCCATCAAGAGCCGCGACCTGAGCAAACGAACCGTTGTCTACCTGACGCTCCACAAAAACGCCCGCATACTTTTTTAGGGTGCCAGAAGGGTTATTGTTCCAGCTCACAGATGCCTGCGTATCGCTATTGCGAGAAGCGGAAAGATTGGAAGGTGCGTTTGGCGTCTGATAGACGATGGCGGGAATCGTCAGGTTGACGTTTGCCGCCGATGTTCCGTTATGATAGCCGCCAGTCACCTGGACGTTAGCGGTACAGGCGATGTTCCTGTCCACGTCTCCCCTGGCCACGGTGATAGTCTTGGTCGCAACCTTGATCTCGCGCGTCTGCCCCGTAGATGACGAGGCGTTGAAGACCTGCATGCCAGAGGAGCTGCCGTTAGCGATTGCCTCGCCGCGAGCCGCCACGTCATAACCCCAGGCGATGGAGCACCAATAGGCCTCGCACACGATTGTAACTTGGGAATCCGCAGTTGCAGAGATATATGCATTGACCTTGGCACGCCAATGCTGAACGGTATTACCCGTAGCAGATGCCATGGTTACCTCCTCAAACGATTCTGCATATCGAGTGCATCGAAGAACGCGGCAAATGCCTCGCTAGCGCCCGCATTCGTCTCGATGCTCGTTCCGTTGATATAGATGTTGTAGGCGGGAGCAGCACTCTGCCCGGCAAGCGCCAGGCCGGACACGCCATAATCCATGCCCTTGAGGGCGGCGATGGAGGTCTGCAGGCTGCCGCGAATCTTACCCATGGGATCTTCCATCTCAAACCCGATAGGAATGCCCTTGGCAAAGTTCCTGCCAATGTAATCGCGCGCTTTCTTAGATGGCGACGCGATGCCAAGCGCCTTAGCGGCTGCACCCAGCAAACCGCCCGCAAAGCTCGCGATCTTGTTCATGAGCCAATCTGCCGCGCCGGAGATGCCGTTCCAGATGCCCCTAACGATGTTCGAACCGATTGCGACCATCTTGCCGGGAAGACCAGACAGCGCACTCGTGATATTGCTTACAAAGCTCTGGCCAGCCTGCAGTGCCTTTGAGGCCATGTTCCCGGCAAAGCTCGCCACGGCGGAGAATGCAGAAGAAAGAAAGCCACCCACAGCGCCAGGAATCTGGGCAAAGAAGGAAAGCATCGCGGATATGCCGTTGTTAATGGAGATAAACAGCATCAAGATGCCCGCCACGATTGCCGCAACCGCGTCATACGCCGCCTGAAACAGCACGCCGATCATGGTGCAGACGGTCAAGAAATTCTGGCCCATCTGGTTGAGCGCGCCGGGGATGGTCGTGGTAAAGAACGTGACCAGGCCCTCGAGCAGCGGGCCCAGAACAGAGATGATTCCGTTCCAGCACTCCGTAATAAAGTCGCGAAAGCCCTCGTTGGTGGTCCAAAGCGTCAGGATGCCGGCAACGAGTGCGGCCACCGCCATGGCAACCATGCCAAAGGGGCTCAGGCCCAAGGCCGCAGTCAAAGCGCCGACGGAGCTTGTGAGCTCATTGACGGTCGAGGCCACCTGCCATGTTACGAACGCGGCACCGATGGCCGTGATGATGGGCAGGATGACCGGCAAATTATCTGCCAAGAACTGGATAGCAGGCTGAGCCTGCTCCAAAAGCGCTGCCGCAAATGCAACGATCTGCGCAACAACCGGCGTCAGGGTCTCCCCAATCTGGGCAAGCGCTGCACTCAGCTGGTCCTGCGCCTCGTTGTACGCCACAAGATCCGCGTTGTTCTCGCGAAACTGGGCGCCCGCCTCACCGAACGCGCCGTTGAGCGCGTCCGTGACGAGTTGTGCGCGCTCCTGCTCGGAGCTGCACGCGGCCAGGGCCGCGCCGAAGGCCTCGCTGGTGCCCGCGCCGGCGGCCACCGCGGCGTTGAAGGCTTGTTGTGCAGCGCCATTGCCCGAGAGAGCCGCGGACCAGGACTCCGCGCTCACATTCGCGCCGTCGAGCAGGTCCGCGAAGGACCCCGTGACGGCTCCCGTCAGGGCCGTCTGCTCGGCAGCGCGTGCCAGCTCACCGACCGGCAGACTGTCGCCGAGGACCGCGTACACGCCCGTCAGGGCCTGGACGATGCCCGCAGCCTGTCCCGCGTTGCCGCCCGCCAGCCCAAACGCAGCGGAGACCACGTCCGCGCTCGCCGAGGCGCTGCCCAGCACGCCCACGGCGGAGCGGTATGCCGCGTCCATCTCCCCTGCCGAGGCGCCGTTCCTTTGAGCGGCGGCCGCAAGCGTGTCCATGGCCGCCCGGTACTCCCCCGCCCGTTGGATGAGTTGGTCGGAACCCTCAAGGGCACCCTTGAAGAACCCCGCGACGTTTATCTTGCGCAGGGCGTCGCCCAGCGCGGTGGAGACACTCGTCGCATCATTCAGCTTTCCGGCCAAATCAGTTTCTTTGTCCAAATTGTTAGCTTTTAGCTGGCTCATCATTCCTCTCTTTCTCTCGATGGAAACCGGCCGCGTTCCCGCGGCAACACAATCATCGGGAAATCGAGAACTGGAACGCAGCACGGGTATCAGCAAAAGCAGGCCAGCATCAGAAGCTGGAGGAAGAAATCCAAGCGCCGAACAAAAAGATGCCCCGCCGCGAAAACACGGCGGGGCATCCAGGCAATGCCCTTGTCACAGGGGCTTGAAGTCGAGGAACTCCTCGATACCCTCGTAATCCAACAAAGGGGCCCTCGCAACCAGGGTTTTAAAAAACGAACTATCGTCCCGCGCGCCGGGTCTCCAGTCATCCCAGCGGAAAAAGGCACGAGTGGTCTTACCCTCCTGTAGAGTATCTCGTTTTTCATCTTCACAATATTGATTAACACCGGCGCTATACATCAAGAAACCCAACTCGTCAGACAGTCGCTGCTTGCCAGACATCACCGCCGAGACAGCCCCCAGCTCCCCGTTGAGAACGCCGCCAACTATCGCGCGCGTGGTAGCGTTCCTGACACCTTGGAAATACCAATCGGGACGGCGCCGAAAATATACGATGTGGTCATAGGGGACAATGAATTCCTCCTTGGAAAACGGCATGTTCGAGATGAAGCGCAGACCTTCGTCGGCA
>CAKUGM010000007.1 GCA_934654625.1 uncultured Collinsella sp.
GACCGGCCGCGCCACGGCAGACGAGCTTTCCGTCGAGATCGCCGACGAAGGCCTGTGCGACCGCTACGTTGCTCGCATCGTGCGCAACGTGAAGGTTGGTCCTTCGCCCGACTGGATGGTCAAGCGTCTGAATGCCCTGGGTATCCGTCCTCACAACAACATCGTCGACATCACCAACTACGTGATGATGCTTACCGGTCAGCCGCTCCATGCGTTTGACTTGTCGACCTTTGCCGAGCGCGATGGCCGTCGCTCCGTGGTGGTGCGCGCTGCCAAGCAGGACGAAAAGTTCCAGACCCTCGACGGTGAGCACCGCGTGCTCGATGCCGGCATGGGCCTCATCACCGATGGCGAGCGCCCCGTTGCCCTCGCGGGCGTCATGGGCGGCATGGACTCCGAGATCACCGACTCCTCTGTGGACGTGATGGTGGAGAGCGCTTGCTTCAACGCCGGCCGTACGAGCCATACGAGCCGCGACCTTTCGCTGATCTCCGACGCTTCTATCCGCTTTGAACGTCAGGTGGACGAGACGGGCTGCGTCGATGTTGCCAACGTGACGTGCGCCCTTATCGAGGAGCTCGCTGGCGGCGAGGTTGCCCCCGACTATGTTGACGTGTACCCTGCGCCCAAGACTATCGATCCCATCACCCTTCGCTACCAGCGTGTTCTCGATATCTGCGGTGCTCCCATCGAGCGCGATTTCGTGGTGCGTGCCCTGACGCGCCTGGGTTGCACGGTGGAAGAGACCGGCGAGGATTACCTGGTCACGCCGCCGAGCTTCCGCCCCGACCTTCCGCGTGAGATCGACCTTATCGAGGAAGTCTTGCGTCTGTGGGGTATGGGCCGCGTGGAGGCTACGATCCCTGCTGCCAAGAACCACATCGGCGGCCTGACGCGCGAGCAGCAGCTCACGCGCAAGGTCGGCCAGATTCTGCGTGCCTGCGGCCTTAACGAGACCACGACTTTTGGCTTTGCCGCCCCGGGCGACCTCGAGAAGATCCATATGTCCGCCGACGGTCGCGGCGTGCCCGTCGTGCTTATGAATCCGCTGGTTGCCGAGCAGACCGAGATGCGCCGTTCGCTCCTTCCCGGCCTGCTGCAGTCCGTTGCCTACAATGAGGCCCATGGTACGGCCAACGTGCACCTGTACGAGATCGGCTCCCTTTTCCACGGTCGCGAGAACGCGAGCCTGCCGCGTGAGACGCAGTCTGTGGCAGGCGTGCTCACGGGATCCTGGAGCGATCAAACGTGGAACAACACTGTCGATAAACTGCGCTTCTTTGCCGGCAAGGGCATTGTCGAGGAGCTGCTTGAGCAGCTGTGCCTGCCTAAGGTGCGCTTCCGTGTGGCCGAGGGCGAGGGCTACGAATTCCTGCAGCCGGGCCGCGCCGCCGAGGTGCTCTCCGGTGGTACCGTGCTTGGCTGGGTGGGCGAGATTCACCCCGAGGCGCGCGAAGCCATGGATATCGATCAGATCGTGGTCGCCTTCGAGCTCGACCTCGATAAGCTCATCAAGGGTGCACACAACCAGGAGAACTACCATGAGTTCTCGCCGTTCCCGGCTGTCCAGCACGACCTCGCCATCGTTGTTCCCGACGAGGTAACCTGCGAGGACCTGCTGCAGCGCATTACGAGCGCCGGCGGCAAGCTGCTCGAGAACGTGCGTCTGTTCGACGTCTACCGCGATCCCGTTCGCGTGGGCATAGGCAAGAAGTCCATGGCGTTCTCGCTGACGTATCGCTCCGACGATCACACGCTTACGAGTGACGAGGTCGAGCGTGCGCACAGCAAGATCGTCACCAAGGTGTGCAAGGCAACCGGCGGCGAGGTCCGCAGCTAGTTCGGCGCGCATCGCATTTATTTGATTTGGAGCACCCCGAACCCGGGGTGCTCCCTTGTTTGTCCGAAGGCTCGTTGATTGAGGGGAACTCCCTTGCCAAGCTGGAACATACATATCGCCCAGGCCGAGATGCTGCTTGCACGCGACGGCGCCGTGGCCGCATTCGTGCGCGACCGCAACGCCTTTTTGTTTGGCAATGTGGTTCCCGACGTGCTCGTAGGCTATATGGTGCCGGATATTGCCGATCCCATTCCATATCGCATCACGCATTTTGCCGAGTCGGAGCCCATCCCAAAACCGCGCGCCTGGGAGTTTTGGGATGGTTATGTGACTCCGCTGCTGCATAGCGTCGGCCGCGGTACGCGTGTGGAAGCGCTCACCATTGCGCGGGAGCGCGAACGCATAAACCGCGTGCATTACCCGCATCGCTACGAGGGCGCGCCCGATCTGCCTCCCATTCCATCCGCAGAATACTCGACGCGACCCAACGACGTCGAGCAGTCTCTGCTCGATCTTACGCTCGGTACCTGGGCGCATTTGCTGGCAGATAACATCTGGAACACGCGTGTCAATGAGTATCTGACGGCACGGGGCGGCAAGCCCAGCGAGGAGTTTCGCATCAAGAAGCAGGGCGATTTCGACTGGTTTGGCAAGACGCTGCATGTCGAGAGCGTCGTGCGCGCCACGCCACGCCTCAAGGCCGCGGCATCGGCTTTTGAGCAATACCCTATCTCGAGCGATGAGGTTCTCAAGGCAACCGGTGTCATTCACGAGGTGGTACGCGAAAACCCCGGCCGTGCGGATCATCCGCCGTATCGGCTGCTCACCGAGGCGTTTTTTAGTGAGACGCTGGCCGAGGTGCTGGATACGACAGACCGTCTTGTTTCCGAAGTTCTGGATAAAACGAACTGCTAATCGATCTTGTATGCAGGGACATGTCGTTCTGCACGGTAAAAAAGAGGGCCCGGAAGGATTTCCTTCCGAGCCCTCTTGGCGTAAACGGGTTGAATCGCGGGCGCGACTAGCGAACCTGGGCCACGTAGGCGACGTTCGTGGACGAAGACTTGCCGTCGGCCTGGACGCACATGCGAGGATCGCCGGCGGTTGCCACGGTGAGCTCGCCCTCATGGACATAGCCGAGTTCCTTGGCGGTCTCGATTGCCTTCATGATGGTGCCGTTGACGGTGCCCTGGGTGATGGCGGCGAGGTGCGGCTGCACGCCCCAGTACATGATCATCTGCTGGACGGCCCACTCGTGACGAGAGAACGCGCAGATGGGCATGTTGGGACGGAAGTGCGAGATCAGGCGTGCCGTACGGCCGGTGGTGGTGGGGACGGTGATGCACTTGGCGCCGATGGTGGTAGCCATGTTGACGGCGGAAAGGCCCACGACGTTGTTGACGGCGCGCGTGGTCGAAGCGCCCTCGGGCACCACGAGCGGAGCGTGTGCAGGCAGGTACTTCTCGGTCTCGCGGGCGATGCTGGCCTGCATCTTCACGGCCTCGACCGGGTACATGCCGGCCGCGGACTCGCCGGAGAGCATGACGGCGTCGGTGCCGTCGTAGATGGCGTTGGCGACGTCGGCAACCTCGGCGCGCGTCGGGCGCGGGTTGTGCTGCATGGAGTCGAGCATCTGCGTAGCGGTGATAACGGGCTTGTAGGCCTCGTTGCACTTGTGGATGATCTCCTTCTGGATGTGGGGCACGAGCTCCGGTGCGATCTCGATGCCCAGGTCGCCGCGGGCGACCATGATGCCGTCGGAGGCCTCGAGGATCTCGTCGAAGTTCTCGACGCCCAGGGCGCACTCGATCTTAGGGAAGATCGTCACATGTTCGCCGCCGTTCATGACGCACAGCTCGCGGATCTCCTCGACAGCCTTGCCATCGCGGATAAAGGAAGCGGCGATGTAGTCGATGCCCTCTTTGAGGCCAAAGAGGATGTCCTCGCGGTCGCGCTCGGTGATAGCGGGCAGGCTGATGTTCACGTTGGGCATGTTGACGCCCTTGCGCTCGCCGATCTCGCCGCTGTTCTTGACGATGCAGTGGATGTCGTTGCCGTCGACGGACTCGACTTCAAGGCCAACCAGGCCGTCGTCGATCAAGATCGTGGAGCCCTTGGTGACTTCGTTGGGGAGGTTGAGGTAGTCGAGGGAAATGTGCTCGGCGCAACCGAGGTTGTCCTCGGTGGTGGGGGCGGCAGTCACGATGATGGAATCGCCCTCGGCGACGGAAACCTTCTTGTGATCCTTGAGCAGACCGGTGCGGACCTCGGGACCCTTGGTGTCGAGCAGGATGCCGACGGGCTGGCCGAGCTCTGCGGCGAGGCGGCGCACGCGCTCGATGCGCTCGTGATGCTCTTCATAAGAGCCGTGAGAGAAGTTAAAGCGCGCGACGTTCATGCCGGCCTTGATCATTTCGCGCAACGTATCCTCGTTGTCGCAGGCCGGGCCCATGGTGCAGACGATTTTCGTACGTTTGAACATGCATACCTCCATAGAAGTCTGTGCCGATGCTTCCTCTTTGGAAACAGTATACGACACGAAATAGCTTTCGGTTACGAAAGAATTCGAAACTTACAAAGTCTCCTACCTGCAGAAATAATGACTAAAACGAAAGCAGTGGGCTTCGTTATGAAATGTGCACGCATAGGAAAAAGGAGCGTGTACGCAGGGGGAATGGATGGGTCGCATCGGGGCGGCGAGTACCTTCGCCACAGCGGCGCGTTAATAGGATCATCGGAATAATACGGTACCGGCAGCGCAATAAAACGACGTCTTCCCTGCGTTATGTTTCGATAAGGAAATACCGATGAAATTGCGGAGCCTGAACGATGACTGATGCCCAGCGCAGCACGGCCCCGGTCTTTTGGGTACTATAGGGGAACTGCAAATCGCTGCTAAGCATGGCAGCCTTGATGAGCCCTTGCCCTTCTCCTGGGAATTATGATCGGGCATCAATCTGCTTGGCAGCTCAAACATCCCAGGAGGGGAATCTATGCAACGTGAATACTTGGCCGATGCCAAGGACGTGCTCGATGCTCAGGCAACGAGTGCCGAGGATGGCCTGACCTCTGCCGTCGCGGCCGATAGGCTGCGCCAGGCGGGCCCCAACAAGCTTGACGAGGCGGCTCCTGTTCCGCTGTGGAAGCGTTTCTTTGAGCAGATGGCCGATCCCATGGTCATCATGCTTATCGTAGCGGCCGTCATCTCGGCTCTCACCGGCATGGTGAAGGGCGAGGCCGATTTTGCCGACGTGATCATCATCATGTTCGTCGTCGTGGTGAATTCCGTGCTCGGTGTTGTGCAGGAGGCGAAAAGCGAAGAGGCGCTGGCTGCCCTGCAGGAGATGAGCGCGGCTCAGTCCAAGGTCATGCGTGACGGCAAGCTGTGCCATCTGCCGAGCGCCGAGCTCGTTCCCGGCGACGTCGTTTTGCTCGAGGCTGGTGACTCGGTTCCTGCCGACTGCCGTGTGCTCGAGAGTGCCATGATGAAGATCGAGGAGGCCGCGCTCACCGGCGAGTCCGTGCCTGTCGAGAAACACGCTCGTACGATTGAACTCGCTGCCGGTACCGACGATGTGCCGCTCGGCGATCGCAAGAACATGTGCTACATGGGTTCCACCGTGGTCTACGGCCGTGGCCGTGCCGTGGTGGTGGGAACCGGCATGGATACCGAGATGGGCAAGATCGCCGGTGCCCTCGCCGAGGCCAAGGAGGAGCTGACGCCGCTTCAGGTCAAGCTGGCCGAGCTCAGCCGCATCCTTACCGTCATGGTTATCGTTATCTGCGTCGTTATCTTTGGTGTGGACATTCTGCGTCACGGCGTGGGCAACGTCATGTCCGACCCGACCGCGCTGCTCGACACCTTTATGGTCGCCGTATCCCTTGCCGTTGCCGCAATCCCCGAGGGCCTTGTGGCCGTCGTGACCATCGTGCTTTCGCTCGGCGTGACCAAGATGGCCAAGCGCCAGGCGATTATCCGCAAGCTCTCCGCTGTCGAGACCCTCGGTTGCACGCAGACCATCTGCTCCGATAAGACCGGCACCCTTACCCAAAACAAGATGACCGTGGTCAAGCACGAGCTCGCCGCTCCCGAGGAGAAATTCCTCGCCGGTATGGCGCTGTGCTCCGACGCAACTTGGGATGAGGAGCTGGGCGAGGCCGTGGGCGAGCCCACCGAGTGCGCGCTCGTGAACGACGCTGGCAAGGCGGGCCTCACGGGTCTTACTGCCGAGCATCCGCGCGTGGGCGAGGCCCCGTTCGACTCGGGCCGCAAGATGATGTCCGTTGTCGTGGAAACCCTCGACGGTGCTTACGAGCAGTACACCAAGGGTGCGCCCGACGTGGTTTTGGGCCTGTGCACTCATATATATGAGGGCGATGCCATCGTTCCGCTGACCGACGAGCGCCGCGCGCAGATCGCCGCCGCCAACAAGTCCATGGCCGATGAGGCCCTGCGCGTTCTTGCCCTGGCAAGTCGCTCTTATGACGAGATTCCTGCCGATTGCTCCGCTTCGGCTCTTGAGCACGACATGGTGTTCTGCGGTCTTTCGGGCATGATCGACCCGGTTCGTCCCGAGGCTGCCGCCGCTATCAAGGAGGCTCACGCCGCCGGCATTCGCACCGTTATGATCACGGGCGACCATATCGATACCGCTGTGGCCATCGCCAAGCAGCTGGGAATCGTCACGGATCGCAGCCAGGCCATCACCGGTGCCGAACTCGACCGCATGAGTGAAGAAGAGCTCGACGCGCATATCGAGGATTATGGCGTGTACGCGCGCGTCCAGCCCGAGCACAAGACGCGTATCGTCGAGGCTTGGAAGAGCCGCGACCAGATTGTCGCCATGACCGGCGACGGCGTGAACGACGCCCCCTCCATCAAGCGTGCCGACATCGGCATCGGCATGGGTATCACCGGTACCGACGTGACCAAGAACGTTGCCGACATGGTGCTTGCCGACGATAACTTCGCCACCATCATCGGCGCCTGCGAAGAGGGCCGTCGTATTTACGACAACATCCGCAAGGTTATCCAGTTCCTGCTCTCGGCAAACCTCGCCGAGGTCTTCTCGGTGTTCATCGCCACGCTCATCGGCTTCACCATCTTCCAGCCGGTGCAGCTGCTGTGGGTGAACCTCGTGACCGACTGCTTCCCGGCGCTGGCGCTTGGCATGGAAGAGGCCGAGGGCGACGTCATGAAGCGCAAGCCCCGTAATGCCAAGGACGGCGTCTTTGCCGGCCACATGGGCCTGGACTGCGTGGTCCAGGGCCTGATCATCACCGTGCTTGTGCTCGCGAGCTTCTTTGTGGGCGTCTACTTTGACATGGGCTACATCCACATCTCCGATATGATCGCGGGCAACGCGGACGAAGAGGGCGTCATGATGGCGTTCATCACGCTCAACATGGTCGAGATCTTCCACTGCTTCAACATGCGCAGCCGCCGCGCTTCCCTGTTCACCATGAAGAAGCAGAACAAGTGGCTGTGGGCCTCTGCCGCGCTGGCGCTGGTGCTGACGGTGATCGTGACCGTGCAGCCGACGCTCGCCAATATGTTCTTTGGCCCTGTGACGCTTGAGCTCAAGGGCGTTATCGCCGCGCTGGTCCTGGCGTTCCTGATCATCCCTATCGTGGAGATCCAGAAGGCCATCATGCGCGCCATCGAGAAGGAATAGGAGACACATATGGGCAAGGCAAAGAAGCGTGTGGGGTCGGCTCGTCGCTCACGCGAGGTATCGCATGAGCAGGCTTGCGCCGCCGCCGATTTGCCTGCCCTTGAGTCTTTACGTGACGTTCCCACCTTCGAGGACATGGGGGCGGATGCAGTACAGGTCGCCGCGTTCGAAGCGTGGGCTGCCGATGCGGCTCGTCGTGACGAGCAGGCGGCCTTGGAGATGCACCTGGGATGCGTTGTGCGCCTGGACCGTGGGTTTCCGTTGGTGGCATGTGCCGATCAAACGCTGCGTGCCGAGCACGCCGTGGGCTTTGCCAAGACACGCGGCGAGGCTCAGGTGCTCTTACCTGCGGTGGGCGACCGTGTTGTCGTGCGTATTTCCGCTGGCCACGACATGGGCGTTATCGAGCACGTGCTGCCGCGTCACAGCTCCTTTGAGCGCTGGCGCGGCAAGAAGCGCGGCGAGCGCCAGGTGCTCGCGGCGAATATCGACGTTATCTTGATCGTGCAGGCACTGGGTTCTGTGCGCGACACCCTTGAGCTGGTATGCGACCGCATCGCGCGTTCCATGGTGCTGGCGCTTGATTGCGGGGTCGAGCCCGTGGTCGTGCTTACCAAGGCCGACCGCTGCGACGATGCCGAGCTTGAGCGGGTGCTTCAAACGGTGCGCCGGCTGGTGGGCCCGCAGGTGCGCGTGCTGGTCACCTCTTCGGTGGCGGGGCAGGGTGTCGATGAAGTGCGCGCCTGCGTCCCGGCCGGTTCCTGCGCCATGATTCTTGGTGAATCGGGGGCTGGTAAATCGACGCTTCTGAACGCGCTGCTTGGCCACGAGGCATTGGAGACCGGAGACGTGCGCGAACGTGACGACGCAGGTCGTCACACCACGGTTGCACGCGTTATGGTTTCACTGGGCCATGATGCGGGCGTTATCGCCGACGCTCCGGGTTTGCGTAGCCTTCCGCTTGTTGGACATGAGCGGGGGCTGGCAAAGATGTTTCCCGAGAT
Organism: uncultured Collinsella sp.; assembly: GCA_934654625.1. Classification (GTDB taxonomy): domain Bacteria; phylum Actinomycetota; class Coriobacteriia; order Coriobacteriales; family Coriobacteriaceae; genus Collinsella. The sequence continues at coordinate 8,520 of CAKUGM010000007.1, forward strand.
TGTCGAGGCGGCTCGTGCCTGTCGCTTTAACGACTGCACGCACACCCATGAGCCGGGGTGCGCGGTATGCGAGGGTGTTGAAGAGGGAGCCATCGAGCGCATTCGTCTTGACGAGTTTCTTTCCCTTGCACGCGAGATGCGCGTGAGCGCACAGTCGCTCGATCCGGATATTCATTTGGGGTAGAGGGCCGGCTTGCTCGGCGCATATGCATGAGAATCTAATGGGCTGCCGTTTTTGGCGGCCTTTTCTTTTGCGGGTAGGACGTTACGGGGTATTGACGCGGGTCGGTGCCCCTTTTTTCATGCCGATGGAACGCGTGCGGAGAGTTGCGCCGCAATTATTCCGCGTGGATGTCGCAGCAATCTCCTCCCAAATCTAACAGGGTGCGTGAGATTTAGGGGAGAGGCTTGTAAGGTCGCGATTCACCTTTTCATAAAGATCTCTGTGCTTGGCGGGCCCCTGCGCACAATCGAGATAGCAGGGATGTGGTCCTTGCTATGGGCATTTGGGGGTGGCGATGAGAAAGAAGGCGCGTGTTGTCGTAAGCGTTGCCTCGGGTTTGCTTGCTGCTTTGTTGACCTGCTGGTATGTGACTTCGGTGCGTGAAGAGGCCCAGGTGAGACAGCGAGAGGCGATCGAATCGTACGGGGGAGACGTGACTCGGGTTTGTGTGGCCACCCGCGATATCGAGTCGGGCGAGCTGATCGATGACGGGAACGTTGCCGTTGAAGATTGGGTTTCGAGTCTGCTGCCCTCGGATGCCTGTACATCGATGGAAGGGGTTGCGGGAAAGACCGCGACCTCACGCATACCCAAGCGCGCAGTGGTGAGCGCCGCGTACTTTGCCGAAACGCGTGTGAGCTCGTTGGAGGTGCCAGACGGAATGGTTGCGGTATCGGTTGCAAGCGACGAAGAGCATGCCTTGGGCGGGGCGATCAAGGCGGGGGACCGTGTGGATGTATATGCCTCGCGTAACTCCGTGGCAGATCTGCTGCTTTCGGCGCAAGTGCTCGATACCAGCGCGACGCGTATCGAAGGCGCTGCATTGAGCTGGGTAACGCTCGGGGTGGAGCCCGAGCGTGTTCCGGAGCTTTTGGCGGCGACCTCGCAGGGGATGGTGACGATTGCGACGGGCGATGTTTCGCCCGCGCCGGGCGCTTCAGAAGGGGAGGTGTCGTCATGAGTTCGGTTTGGCTGGTGTGCACTGCCGGCTCGGGTGTGCACCGATTGATGAAAGAGGTCGAATGCAGGTGCCCAAACGCGCAGCTGATGCGCATGGGGTGTGGACAGGGCGTATCGGACGTTGCTCAGGTTTTGTCGCAGGTGGCGGCGGGGGCGGCTGTCTCGTTTGATGAGGCGGTGACGTCGGAGCAGGTTGTGCACGAGCTTGTAGGAGCGGGCTGGCATGCGCCGATCGTGGTTCTTGTTGCAAGGAAAGATACGGGTGCTGTAGCGCGCCTGTTTGCTGCGGGCGCCACGGAGGTGATTGCAGCAGAGGGCGCGGCGTGCGATGTACCGATATCGGGGGCAGAGGCGAAGGATTGTCCTGACGGCGTGGAAGTGGCCGCGTCCCCTGCTGAAATTCATGATGGGGCGCCTTTGGCGGGGACTGATGATTTGGAAGGGGTGCCCGAGTGGCAGATCGATCGTTTTGCGGCCGATCTTGAGGAGCCACCATGGGTCGAGCCGTGCGAGGCGGCAGGAGCATTGTCCGGGGATAGGGCAGCGGATTGCCGTGTAGATGAGGCGAGATCGATAGCGGTGCCCGCTTTTGCCGAGATGGCGACACAAGAGACATCGTCTGAAGAGAGGAAGGCGGATTTTGTTTCGGTCGATGGCAAGGGGACCGCTTCGGGGCAGGAGTCTTCGGCTGCAGCGTCCGTCACTCATGTGGGCAGCGTTTTAAAGGAGAAGATCGCAGCTCCGTCTCCTGTCTCTTCTGGTGGGGCACCGCTTGTTGCCGTCATATCGGGCAGGGGCGGCGTGGGTAAAACGACGTTGACGGCTGCCATGGCGTTTGTGGCATCTTCGATGGGTTTGCGTGCCGCCGTGCTCGATTTGGACCTGATGTTCGGAAACATGTATGACATGGTGGGGGTCGATGAGCCGAGTGATCTGGCTTCTCTTGCCGTGGAAGACAGCGGGTTTGAAGGGATCGAAGCAGGCGCCGAGGCGACGGCCATGCGTGTTGCTCCGGGGGTGACCCTGTGGGGGCCGGCGCTTTTGCCCGAGCGAGCCGAGCTGCTTTCGGGGCCCATCGAGCAGCTGATCGCGTTGCTGCGCCAAGAGGCGGATATCATCTTTGCCGACACTTCGACGTTTTGGGGCGATGGCGTTGCCTGCGCCGTTGCGCAGTGCGATCGCTGCGTCGTTGTGGGGCGGGCGGGATGTGCGTCTTCGGCGACGCGTGCAATCGAGCTCGCCTGTCGAATCGGCGTGGCAAAGACAAAGATGACCTCGGTGTTCAACTGCTTTGGGCGCCCAGGCAATCAGGAAGAGCAGGCGCTTCGCTTCGAGATGGCGGTTGCCTTGCGTTCGCGCACGCGCGTGGCGGACGGCGGTGATGCCTTGGGACAGATGCAGGCATTTGGGCGCCTGGGAGAGTTCATGGCGCAAGATTCTGCGTTCTCCCATGACGTGACGGAGCTTGTGCGCCGTATGGCAAAGGAGCTCGGCTGCGATATCGAAGCATGGGAGCAGACGTACCAAACGCGATTGCAGCAGAAGGGCGGGCGTGGGCCGCGGCATTTCTTGCGCAAAAGGCAGCGAGGTGAAAAGCCATGAGTGTGTTGGATCGCGTGCGGCGCGCCGAGTCGACCTCGGGCATCGTCTCGCCTGCGCCCTTGCGCTACGCCGAGCTCAAACGAAGCGTGAAGCAAGAGATGCTGGAGCGTGTGGGTTATGACGAGGTGTCGCGTATGGCTGCGGCGGTGTCGCCGGAACGTTCGCGCGAAGAGCTCCGCCCGGCGATCGAGGCGGTGCTCAACGCGCGGGTGACAGGCTCGCTGACGGCGCAGGAGCAGACGCGAATCGTTCGCGAGGTTCTAGACGATGTCGTGGGCCTTGGTCCGCTGCAGGAGCTGCTCGATGATGATGGCGTGAGCGAGATCATGGTCAACGGATGCGCCTCGACCTTTTATGAGCGCGCGGGAAAGCTCCATCCGATGCACGACGTGTTTGCGGATGATGAGCAGATCCGTGTGATTATCGACCGAATCATCTCTCCGCTGGGGCGTCGTATTGATGAGCGCAGCCCCATCGTGAACGCACGCCTTCCGAGCGGCTATCGCGTAAATGCGGTAATCCCGCCCATCGCAATCGACGGGCCGGTTCTCACGATCAGAAAATTCTCTGACCGGATCACCTCTCTGGGAGAGCTGGTGGGATTGGGCTCCCTGCCGTCGTGGTATGCGCAGCTTCTTTCGTGTGCCGTCTCGCTGCGTCAGGACCTGGCCGTGGCGGGCGGTACGGGCTCGGGCAAGACAACCCTGCTCAATGCCCTTTCCTGCGAGATCGACCTGGGTGAGCGCATCGTGACCATCGAGGATTCTGCGGAGCTCAAGTTCGCACGTCATCCGCATGTGGTGCGCCTGGAGGCCCGTCAAGAGTCGATAGAGGGCAAAGGTGAGGTGAGCATCAGACAGTTGGTGGCAAATGCGCTGCGTATGCGACCCGACCGCATCGTGGTAGGCGAGGTACGCGGCGAGGAGTGCATCGATATGCTGCAGGCCATGAACACGGGTCATGACGGTTCGCTTACCACCTTGCATGCGGGTACGGCGCGCGAGGTGATCGTGCGCCTGACGCTACTCTCCCGCTATGGCATCGATCTTCCGGGCGACCTGATTGAGGAGCAGATCGCCATGGCGCTCGATGGAATCGTCATGTCGCAGCGCATGCCCGACGGGCGACGCTTCGTGTCGTCATTTACGGGCGTGACGCGCGCGCCAGAGGGCGGCGTGCAACTCGAGGAATACGTCTCGTTTGATCCGGCGACGACGAGCTGGACGCTTTTGCGCGAGCCGCCGTTTATCGCGGAGGGCGTGCGTTCCGGTGCGATTACTTGGGAGGAGGTCGAGCGATGGAGAGCCTTGTGCCCGCGGGAAGCGGATTTCTCGTGTGCCTGAGCGTGTGGACGGCACTTGGTGCGGCATGCGGCGAGCCCGCTGCCACAGCAGGGAAGGACGCGCCTTCGTTGCGTGCATGGTGCCGTGCTCTGGGTTCGTTGGAGCCGTTGCGACGGCTTGGTGCGCTTCCGGTGTTTGAGGGAGCGGTACGCGAGGTCGCAGAGATTTCCTGGCGCGGCAAACGCCCCTTTGCGCTTTTCTCGTCTTCGGAGCGCCTGGGCGCTTTCGTGCTGGCCGTCCTTGCGGCGGGGGCGCTCGGCCTCTTTTTGGCATGGTCACCATGGGGCGCCCTGCTTGCGATGGCGCCCCTTGCCGTCCTTTGCTCGATGCGTTCTCGACGCCTGCGCGAGCGTGCTCGAAAGCTCGAGATTGCCATGCCAGAGGCCTTTGGCTCCCTGGCCATCTCGCTTGCATCGGGTTATTCGCTTCCGCAGGCGATGCGGTTTGTTGGGGCGCGCTCGACCGAGCCTATTCGAACGGAATTCATGCGTGTCTCATTTGCGGTTGATTGCGGCGTGCCCGCGACGGAGGCGCTCGATGCCATGCTTGAACGTCTGGATGCGCCCGGTCTTGAGCTTGTTGTCTTGGCCCTCAAGGTGTCCAAGCGCACGGGCGCTCCTTTGGGGGAGCTGCTGCGCGAGGCGGCCGAGCTCTGCCATGAACGCTTGGAGCTCAAGCGCATGCTCGACGTCAAGACGTCGCAGGCGCGCATGTCTGCGCGGCTTGTCGCAGGGATGCCGGTTGCGATGATCGTACTTCTGGCGCTGCTCTCGACGGATTTTAGGGCCGGCCTCGCCACGACGATGGGCGCGCTGTCTATTGTCGTGGCGCTCGCGCTTAACGCATGTGCCTGGGCGGTTATCCGAAAAATCATGCACGTGGAGGTGTAGACGCGATGCTGCGGGATGGTCTGATGCTACTGGTGGTGGGTAGCGCGTGGGGAGCGTGCGCATGGATGACCGGCGGCTTGGTGCAGTCTGGTGTTCGCACAGGCGCGATGGAACTGCGCGTGCGGGTTGCTGCGCACGCGAGACGCGTTATGGCCCCTTTGAAGGTTGATACAGAAGGCGAGAGGGCATCGCTCTCGGACGTTTCGGAGATGACGGATATCGTGCGCCTGGGTTTGCTGGCGGGCCTTTCTTTCGATGCGGCGCTCGACATGTACTGCGCGAATGCGTCGGGGCTGCTTTCGCGTTCGCTGGCGCGCGCTCGTATGCGCTGGCAGACGGGCATGGCTACGCGCGAGGAGGCGCTTGCCGAAGTGGCTCGGACAACGCGGGTGCGACAGCTTGAGTCGTTTGCTGCGGCAGTTGGGCAAGCGCACGTGCTTGGTGCGCCTCTTGCCGACACGCTTGCTCGCCAGGGAGTCGAGATGCGCAGCGCTCATCGGGCGGATGTCGAGCGACAGATCGAGCGCGCTCCCGTCAAGCTGCTCATCCCTACAGGAACGTTGATACTTCCCGCTTTGTTGTTATCCATATTGGGCCCGCTGCTTGCTGCCGGCGGGATGATCTAAGGAGGAACGAGATGAAGAGCTGGGTCAAAGGCATGGAGCAAAGGCTGTACGTTCTGGTACGTAAAGGTGCATCTACGGCGCGAATCGTTGCAGACGAACAGAGTGCGCAGGGAACGACGGAATATGCCATTCTCGTCGGTGTGCTGGTGGTGATCGCGATTTTGGCAATCATCGCGTTTCGCGACAAAGTGAGCTCGCTGTGGGATGCCATCGCATCGGGAATCAACAGCCTGTAGGCCATGAGATCGGCTTCTCGTCGCATCCTTTGGATTGCGCTTGCATTGGTATTGATCGCGGCATCGGTTCTTTTATTTATGCGCCAGCAGGGCGAGAAGGGACCGCCGGGGGTTACCGAGCTGTCCGAGACCGAGCGGCAAACGGTACGGCGTGTCCAAAACACACAAGCGAAAGAAAGCTCGAGGGCGTCGTTTCTCGATGACTTGCAAGGCCAGGTGGCTACCTGTGCCGAGGAGCGCTCATGTGCGGTGGTCTGGCGAGAGGACGCGGACCTGCCGGAAAGTGCGGCGGCGGTACTCAAGGCATATCAAACACAAGGTTCTAGCAGGCTCATGTGCAGCGGATACATGGACCTCAAGGGAAACGTGTGGGGAGGAATCGTTATGTCTGGGGCATGGGTCGACATTATCTACGTCACGAGCATCGAGGATGGGGAGGCAAGCACGGTGCGCATCGTGCGCTTGCTTGCAAAGGATACGGGGTGAGGTGCGCATGGATGAAGCAGAGCGGTCGCTGCGCCGGGCGAGGCGGCGAGGTGGGATATGTCGCGAGACCGCGGCCCAGGCCACGCTTGAGTATGCGCTTACGGTTCTGGCTCTTTTGGCGATCGTCTCGGCCTTGGGCCTTTTGTGGCGTGCGGGGCAAGACGGGACGTTGGCAAAGCTGGTGAGGCGGCGTCATCGCACGGCTTCGACGCGGGAGGTCTTATTGATATCTCCCTGTATTGATTTGCTGCGCGAGCGCCGCGCGCAGGCCACCGTAGAGGCGGCGCTCTTGCTGCCCTCGTTTCTCATTCTTCTGCTGCTGATGATTCAACCGGTGTGTCTACTGTATACGCGGGCGGTTATGGAGTCTGCTGCATCGAGCGCGGCGCGGCTTATGACCACGTCGGAGGGAGATGCCGATGAAGCATGTCGTGCGTTTGTGCTGCGCAGGCTCCAAGCGGTGCCTGACGTATCCATTTTTCACGAGGGAGGACCTCTTTCGTGGGACATCGAACTTGAGCACGCAGACGGCGGCTCTTCGCGCGTGAAGATCTGCGGTGTTGCCAAGCCCCTGCCGATTCTCGGGGCGTTTGCGAGTGCGTTTGCGGCCGGTGATACTCAGGGAAATGTGCCGATTGAAGTGGAGGTGTCATATGCGTCGCGTCCGGAATGGTTGGAAGGTGACTACGAATCGTGGGTTTCGTCATGGGGAGCATGAGGAACATGCCGCTGCCTATTGCCAAGAGGGGCCGTGTGCCATCGACCTGTTCATCACGGAAGAGGGAGCGTATACGACCGTGGCCTCCGCGGTAGCAATGCTCGTGGTGCTGTCCCTGCTCTTTTCGGCGGTGTCGGCAGTGTGGGGCTTATCTCGAAGCGGGGACGTGCAAGTGGTGGCCGATGGGGCGGCGCTTGCGGGGTCAAACGTCGTATCGTCGTACCATACGGCGGCAACCGTTGTCGATGCGAGTATTGCGAGCTTAGGTTTTGCCGGCCTTGCGGTAACGGGGACGGGGCTTATCGCGTTGCTGATGCCGGGCGCTCGCTCCCAGGGTGCTAAAGTGATCGATGCGGGGCTGCGCATCTTAGATATGAGAAACAGTTTCGCGCGCTCCGCTTCCAAAGGTCTGAAGACGCTCGAGGCGTCGCTGCCCTTTCTCGTTGCGGCAAACGCGACGCGTCTGTGTGTAGAGAGCAGAACGGATGCGATGATGTATGCCGGTACGGCCCTTGCGGTGCCCTTCGCCTCGGCATCTGAGTTTCCCGCGCTCGAAGACGATGGGGTCGACCTCGGGGCGTTGAGCGGCGCCGCGTCGGAGTTAGATGAGGTCGCGGAGGAGCTTGAGGAGGCCTCGCGCGAGACAGCCCAGGCAAAGAAACGAGCCTGGATTGCCGATTGCGGTCGTGACGGCCGCAACATGCAGGAGCGCGCGTCGAGGCTTACGGGGCTGTCGCCCCAAGAGAACCCCGATTACGCTTCGAGTACGACATGGAATCCAGAGGTTGGAATCGCACGCACGAAGGCCTATTACCGGTGGCGTCTAGATCACGAAAAGCCCGAGAATGCGAGTGTCGAGGCTGCGGTCGATTCTGCGGCGAGAGGTGCGTTTTACCGGTATGCGATCGACGCGTTCGAACCGGCGCAAATCGTCGAGTACGGCGGAAGCGTGGTCTCTACGGTTCCGCTGTTGCCTCGAAATAAGCAAGAGGTCATGCAGTCGGCTCTCTATACGCAGACGATGTGGCCTACAACATACGAAGCGGATGGTCGGACGATTCACTACGGGTCCGATTGCCCCGGCGCGTCGGGCGCGGTGGGTCCTGCCATTTCGCTTTCGGCGGCAGATGGCGGCCAAGCGCGCGAGTGCGCGACGTGCCGCTTTGGTACGGACGATTTGGGAAAGACGCCGGCGGCATCGACCTCGATCGACAACGGATACGAATATCATCTGCGCGAGTATACCATCGCGCTCAATGAATATGTCGACTGCCGAAATCGAGAGCTCGAGCTGGAGCAAAAGGCGCAAACCAAAGCGGAAGAGGTGGGCGATTCGTTTGAAGAGGCGCTCTCGGCGCTTTCCTCCAAGCGTCCCCGTATCGCGCCGCCGGGTCGATTCGGCTGCGTTGCCGCAGTCACCTGTGGTTCCATCGAGACGCCCGATGCGCTTGACACCTCGTTTGCGGGGAGCCCGTCACTTGGGTCGCGCGCTGCAGTTTCCGCCTCTGCGTTGGCGCAAGACCCGGCAACGCGGGAGAACAATGTGCTCTCGCAGTTCTTTTCCACCGTGGAGGAACGGAGCTCTGATCAAGGGGCTGTGGGCCTTGTGGGAAGCGTCATGGACCTGTGGGGAGGCTTGCTTGTTTCCTATGGTGACATGGCCTCGGGGCTGGGCTCGGCATTCGATGGGCTGACCTCAAAGCTTGAGGGGTTGGGTCTTGGACCTGTTGGCACTTGGCTTAAACAACGCTTGGTCGACGCCGTTCACACTCTTGGTTTGGAACCTGTGGACTTAAGTTTGCGAAAGCCGGTTCTTGTCGATTCGGCCAAGGCGATCGAAAAGGCCGATGTCCCCGCCGTGGCACAGGTTCAGCAGACGGTGCGCTCCATTCCCCTGAGTTCAACGGACCCGCAGGCGCTTATGCAGGCTTTGGGCTATCGGGCGGGGGAATATATCGCGCAGCAGGAGTTTACGATCGCGGAGATTCCGCTTCCTGGTGGCGGTTCGATTCCACTTACGATTCGCCTGCGCGATATCGTGGGAGCTGCTGGGGGTGGGGGATGATGCGCTGCTTCTTGAAGGAACGCCGTGCTCAGGCGACGGTTGAGATGGCGGTGGTGGCGCCCGTCCTTATCGTGCTTGCGCTCATCGTCTACAACCTCATGCAGTTTGCCTGTGCGGCGGCGCGCTTTGATCGTGTGGCGCCAGATATCGTGTTGGCACAAGGGGTCTCTCCCCAAGGCGATGCGTGCTTGAGCAAAACGGCAACTGTGGAGTCTGTACTGCAGGAGGCGATGGGCACCTATTCTGTGCGCGTGAAGGTGACGAATGAAGCCGACAGCGCGAAGGGTGCGGAGCTGCTCTCGCTCGTCGCCGCCCCGCAGCGGTACCACTGCGAGATGACTTTTGCGCCCTGGCCGCAAAACATCGTGATGGCGGGTGTTGCACTGGGCTCTCCTCTCCAGCTCAAGCATGAGCGGACCGTGGTGGTCGACCCATGGCGACCGGGGGTGGTCCTATGAGGTTGACTCGAGGATGGAAAAGATCCGAGTGCTTTTTGCGGGATGTGGACCCGATCCTGCGCATTCTTGGCTGGGAGAATGTACGCGTGGTCGTTGCGCGCGACTTTTTTGCGCGCCTGCTGGGCATGCTCGCTCCTTCTTATCGTGCGGGAAGGAGCGCCGACGGCTTGGTCATGGTCTTTCCCGATTGTTCTTCGGTGCACACGTGGTTCATGAAGCGCGACCTTGATATCGTCTTTTTGGATCGAGGGGGCGCTATGCTGCGCATCTATTGGGGCGTGAGGCCGGGACGTCTGATTTTTTGTCCGGGCGCACGCATGGTGATCGAGCGCGTATCGATTGAAGAATTTCGAGGTCAGGGCCCAGGTAATCCATAAGGGTTCCGCGAGCACGAAACCCTTTGGACGAGCATTTTCAAAAAAGTTGGATTTTGCCGCTTGACCCGTATCTTCGATTTGGTATAGTTATCGAGCTGTCGTTCGCGACAGACATAGTGGCCAGATAGCTCAGTTGGTAGAGCAGCGGACTGAAAATCCGCGTGTCGAGGGTTCGACTCCCCCTCTGGCCACCCTTCGGAACTTCAAAAGCGTTCGGCATCGAGCCGAACGCTTTTTTTATCGCTCCGTTCGATAGGGGGTCGGTATGGCAGAGAGAATTCACGGCGTCAACCTTTCTGGATGGTTCATCCCCGAAACATGGGTTTCGCCTTCGCTCTTTGCGGCGACGGGTGCCGCCAACGAGGTCGAGCTTCAGCGCGCTTTGGGCCCGGCGGTATATAACGAGCGCTTGCGCCATCATTTCGAGACCTTCATCACCGAGGACGATTTTCGCCGCATCGCCGCAATCGGATTCAACTCCGTGCGCATTCCCGTGCCCTGGCATGTCTTTGGCTCGCAGGACGACGCGCACACAAACATCCCTGCGGTCGACTATGTGGACCGCGCGATTGAGTGGGCCGAGAAATACGAGCTGACTGTTTTGCTGTCGTTGGCTACGGTGCCGGGCGGCCAGGGAGATTCCAACGAGAGTCCCACGACTCCGGAGAGCACGGCCGACTGGCATTCTTCCAAGAACGGACGCCACGTTGCGCTCGCAACGCTCGAAAAGCTCGCTGCTCGCTACGGCACTGCCGTGTCGTTGCTGGGAATCGAGCTACTCGATTCGCCCGTGGTGAGCGTTCGCAAGAACATCTTCACCATGACGGATGGTATTCCCGCTCACTACCTGCGAAACTTCTACCGTGACGCCTATGCGCTCATGCGTGCCCATATGCCGGAGGAGAAGGCGATCGTGTTTTCCGCTTCGGGCCATCCAGACCTGTGGAAGGGCTTCATGCGCGGCGGCAAGTACAAAAACGTCGTGATGGACCTGCACCTGTACCATTACCGCGACGAGGCTGCGTGCGATATCACCTCGCCTAAGGGCATTTCGCAGGCGGTCACGCGCAATAGGAAGCTTCTGCGTGAAGCTGCTTCTACCGATTTTCCCGTCGTGGTGGGCGAATGGTCTGCCGCCGCCGTCCTCTCGAGCGCGAGCATGACCCCCGAGGGACGTGCCGCCTATGAGCGCGTGTTCGTATCGAGCCAACTGGCGAGCTTCGATACCGCATGGGGTTGGTATTTCCAGACATGGAAGACGGAAAAGCGCATTCCCGCATGGGATGCTCGCGCGGCTCTTGCGCCGCTTGAGCGCGCGATGATCGACTAATTGCAACGAGGAAAGGTAGCGCGTCGTATGAGCGGATGCCTGTATATGGTGGGCACGCCCATCGGTAACCTGGGCGATATGAGCCCGCGCGTGGCGGAGTCCTTTCGCGCCGCGGACGCTATCTGCTGCGAAGACACGCGTGTGACGTCAAAGCTCTTGGCGCATCTTGGCATCTCCAAGACGCTCATCCGTTGCGACGAGAACGTCATCGCCCAGCGTGCTCCCGAACTGGTGGATCGCCTGTTGGCGGGCGAGACCTTGGCGTTTGCCTCCGACGCCGGCATGCCGAGCGTTTCCGATCCGGGCCAGGTGCTTGTTGACGCCGCTCGCGATGCGGGTGTTGACGTGCAAGTGATTCCCGGTCCTTCTGCCTGCGTGACCGCGTTGGTGGCGAGCGGCATCCCCTGCGAGCATTTTTTCTTTGAGGGGTTCTTGCCGCGTAAACACGGCGAGCGTGCGCGCCGCCTAAGCGAGCTCGCGGGCGTTCCCGGCGCCCTTCTCTTCTACGAGTCTCCTCACCGTGCCGCAGCCTCTCTTGAGGCGATAGCTCAGGTGTTCCCTAAGCGCAAGGTGGCGCTTTGCCGCGAGCTCACCAAGCTGCACGAGGAGGTTTTGCGCGACGTCGCTCCCGTCTTGCTGGAGACGGTGCGCGAGCGCGGCGAGATGCGCGGCGAGATGGTCATCGTCGTGGCGCCTCCCGCTCCCGACGAGATGGCGGGCGTTGCGGTGCAGGTAGACGCCCCCGACCAGCAGGAACTTCTGGCGGAAGACATCGTTTGCGCCCTTGAGGAGGGCGAGCCCGCCTCTGCCATCGCCAAGCGCCTGTCGCAAAAGTACTCTCTGCGCAAGCGCGAAGTGTACGCGCGCGTGCTCGCCATGCAGGAAGAGCGTGACGCCACCGCGCACTAGAGCTTTTGTTCAGCACCATCTGCACCTGCGCATATGTCGTAGTTTGCGCTACAATGACCTGCGGCTCATTCGCCTGCGGGGCACTATACGCCGCCGCACGTTCGTAAAAGAGGTTCATCTATGGCAGACAAGCCCTCCTTCTTCATCACCACGCCCATCTACTACGTGAACGCCGATCCGCACCTGGGAACGGCCTACTCCACGATCCTTGCCGACGTGCAGGCGCGCTATCGTCGCGCTGCCGGCTATAACGTCAAGTTCCTCACCGGCATGGACGAGCATGGCGAGAAGGTGGCCGAGGCTGCCGAGAAGCACGGCATGACTCCTCAGGAGTGGACTGACAGCCAGGCTCCGCATTTCAAGGAGCTGTGGAGCGAGCTCGAGATTTCCAACGACGACTTTATCCGCACCACCGAGAAGCGCCAGCACGACGCCGTTCAGTATCTGTGGGAGCGCATGAAGGAATCGGGTTACCTCTATAAGGGCAGCTACGACGGCTGGTACTGCGTGCCCGACGAGACTTACTTCACCGAGACCCAGGTCGAGAAGGGCGACGAGGAGTACGGCAGCCAGGGACAGCATCTGTGCCCCGATTGCCACCGTCCGCTCGAGCGCGTGCAGGAGGAGTCCTACTTCTTCAAGCTTTCCGCGTTCCAGGACAAGCTGCTCAAGCTCTACGACGAGCATCCCGATTTTGTCCAGCCTGATTTCCGCATGAACGAGGTGCGCTCGTTTGTCGAGGGTGGCCTGAACGACCTCTCCGTCTCGCGCACGAGCTTTGACTGGGGCATCCCCGTTCCTTTTGACGAGAAACACGTCACCTATGTGTGGTTCGACGCGCTGCTCAACTACATGACTTCGGTGGGCTATGGCGTCGATACGCCGGAGGCCAAGGCCGAGTTCGCCTATCGTTGGCCCGCTCAGTTCCATATCGTGGGCAAGGACATCATCCGCTTCCACTGCGTGATCTGGCCTGCCATGCTCATGGCTATCGACGAGGCTCTGCCCGAGCACGTCTTTGCTCACGGCTTCCTCATGGTGCGTAACGAGGTGACCGGCAAGGGCGAGAAGATGTCCAAGAGCCGCGGCAACGCTATCGCTCCGCGTGAGGTTATCGATATGCTCGGCGTCGAGGGCTACCGCTATTACTTCATGACCGACGTCGTTCCGGGCACGGATGGCGCCATCAGCTTTGATCGTATGCAGCAGGTCTATAACGCCGATCTTGCCAACAGCTGGGGCAACCTCATCTCCCGCTCGCTCAACATGAGCGCCAAGTACTTCGACGGCTGCGCTCCTGCACGTCCCGCCGACCTGAACGCTTTTGCGAATCCGCTGGCGCAGGTTGCCGAGGGTCTCTACGATCGCTATGCCGCCTGCATGGACAAGGTCGATTACGTGGGCGCCAAGGATGCCGTTATGGAGCTCATCCATGCCGCCAACCACTACATCGAGGATTCCGAGCCTTGGGGTTTGGCAAAGGACGAGGCCAAGCACGACGAGCTGGCGTTTGTGATCTACAACCTCCTCGAGGCCATTCGCATCGCCGCCCACCTGCTGGCTCCGTTTATGCCGCAGGCGAGTGCAGAGGCTCTGCGTCGCATCGCCTGTGCCGATGAGGCTCAGTGCGACGATCTGTGTGCCGCTTGCGCATGGGGTGGCCTTGCCGGTGGCGCTCCGGTGGAGAAGGGCGACCCTCTGTTCCCGCGTCTTCAGGCCGACAAGTAAGCGCTCGCGACGTTTGCCATACAACAGTGCCGCGCCCTCGAGCAATCGGGGGCGCTTTTTATGCGTATGCGCACGAAGAGAAGTAAAATCATGCGAGATACGTGCCAAGACTAGGGGAGTGAACATGATTCCTTCGCCACAAGAAGCCTATGAGCTGCTCAAGCAGTACAACTCCGACCCGTTCCACCTGACGCATGGGCGCATTGTGGGCGAGGCCTTGCGCTGGTATGCCGCAGATATGGGTTATGCGGAAGAGGCTGACCTGTGGCAGACCGTGGGCACGCTTCACGATTTGGACTTTGAGATGTGGCCCGACGAGCACTGTGTGCGCGAGGAGCAGATTATGCGCGAGGCGGGCATCGATGACGTTGTGGTGCGCGCCTGCTGCAGCCATGGATGGGGGCTTACGGGTACGCCCTATGAGCCTACCTCCGACCTTGAGAAAGTTCTGTTTGCAGCCGACGAGCTTACGGGTTTGATTGGCGCCGCGGTACTGATGCGCCCCTCCAAGAGCGTTGATGACTTGACGGTCAAATCGCTCAAGAAGAAGTTCAAGGACAAGAAGTTCGCTGCCGGATGCTCGCGTGATGTCATCACCCAAGGCGCCGAGCGTTTGGGCTGGGACCTCTCTGAATTGATGGAAAAGACCATCGAGGCCATGAAGGCGAGCCCTTCTGCTCCCCATGGCGAGGACGCTGCAGACACCGAATAGCGCGCCACGTCTGCGCCCCGACGAGAATAAGGATAGTTTCATGACGCAATCGCCGCTTGCAAGCGCTTCTGCTACGCGCCAGCTCCTTGAAGAGTTTGGCCTAGCGACAAAGCATCGCCTGGGTCAGAACTTCTTGATTGACAACCATGTTATCGAGCGCATCTGCAACCTTGCGGAACTCGAGGGAAGCGAGTGCGTGCTCGAGGTGGGCCCGGGCATCGGCACCCTTACCCTGGCGCTTACCCAAGAGGCCGCACGCGTGGTCTCCATCGAGGCCGACTCCGAGTTGGAGCCGGTGCTGGCCTCGCACGAGTACGACACCGATAATTTCCGGTTTATCATGGGCGACGCCCTTAAGGTGACACCGGAACAGATTGCGCAGGTGGCGGAGGGTGAGCCTACGGTCTTTGTGGCGAACCTTCCCTATAACGTTGCTGCGACGATCATCCTGCAGTTCTTCCAGACCATGCCCGCGCTCAGGCGCGCAGTGGTGATGGTCCAAAAGGAAGTTGCCGATCGTATCGCCGCGACCCCCGGCAATAGGACCTACGGTGGCTATACGGCAAAGCTTGGACTTTATGGCAAGGTGACGGGCCGCTTTGAGGTACCGCCGCGCTGCTTTATGCCTGCCCCGCATGTTGATTCTGCCGTGGTGCGCATCGACCGCATGGATACGGCACTGCCCGAGGGCGTGAGCGAGGAGCAGGTGGCGCGTGTTATCGATGCCGCTTTTGCCCAGCGTCGCAAGACCATTCGCAATTCCATGAGCGCAAACGGGTTTGAGAAGGACGTGCTCGATGCGGCCTTTGCTGCTGCCGGTATCGCGCCCACAACGCGCGCGGAGACGCTTGCGACTCCCGATTTCATCGCGCTTGCTCAGGAGCTTGAACGTGTTCGATAGCATCAATCCGCCGGTATTCATCAAGAAGAAAAAGACCATCGAGGCACCCGAGCCTTGGGCTCCGCTCTACGACACCCATGCGCATCTGCTTTCGTTTTGGGATAAAGACCCGCTTGAGTGTCTGATGCGCGCTCGCCGCGCGGGGGTGGATGCGCTGATGACGCTTATCGACCCCGTGGGCGACAAGATGGAGCCAACGGCATTTTCGGAGTGGCTGCGCGCCTCGATTATCGACGCTGTGCCGGCGAGTGAGATTCCTGCCCTCAAGTACTTAGCAGGCGTGCATCCCTATGGTGCGCTTGAGTATACGGATGACATCCATGCGCAAATCGAGGCGGCGCTTGCCGACCCTCTGTGCGCGGGCATTGGCGAGATCGGCCTCGACTATCACTTTGATGTCGAAGACGACGTGTCGCCGTGCGACCATGAGGTGCAGATGGCCTGCATGGCGCGTCAGCTCAAGCTCGCCTGCGCGCATAACGTGCCGGTCGAGCTTCATCTGCGCCATGAGGCTTCCGATGGGCAGCGTACGTCACACGTGGATGCCGAACGCGTCTTGCGCGAGGTGGGCATACCGCAGGCGGGGTGTGTGCTCCATTGCTTTGGCGAAGACCGTGCCACGATGGAGCGTTTCTGCGAGTTGGGATGCTATATCGCCTACGGCGGAGCGGCCACGTTCAAGCGCAATACCGAGGTTCGCGAAGCCTTTGCCGCAACGCCTCTCGACCGTCTTCTTTTTGAAACCGATTGCCCCTATATGGCGCCCGAGCCCATTCGCGGCCTTGAATGCGAGCCTGCGATGATCGGTCTTACGGCGCGCGCCCTCATTAACGATCGTGTTGACCATACGGGAGAATCTGCCCAGGTCATCGCACGTGCCGCGTGGGATAACGCCCAGTGCCTGTTCTCCCGTTGCCCGACTGCCTAGGGCGCACCCCGTAGCACGATATTTCCTTCGCTGGCGCAACGCTGCCGATACGCTTACAAATCGCCGTTCCGTAAAGGAACGCGAGCCGCCTTAGTAACAGGCGGGTATCGTCGCGTAAGCATGCGGCAAGCGATGGCAATTGAGCCGCAAACGGTTCTTGGACCTCCCTAATATCTACCACGTCAACACCGGACGGGGCATTTCAAACAGCCAGTCCCCTTTCGGTCCCAATCCTTATGTGAGGAGATAATCGTGGCAGATATCGTGAACAAGCAGATTTCCCGCCGTTCGTTCCTGGGCCTTTTTGGTGCAAGCGCCGTGACCCTCGGCTTGGGTCTCGTGGGCTGCGGTGCTACTGGCGAGAAGGGCGGCGCCGCAACTGCGGGGTCTTCCGCTGCCGCCGCTTCCATCGATAAAATCACCATGGTTTGGCTGCCCAACGAGTCCAGCTCCGAGTTCGATGCGGGCCGCGAGGAGTTCGGCAAGGTTCTCGAGAAGTATGCCGGCGTCAAGGTCGAGCTCATGACCACCACCGACTACAACGTTGCTATCGAGGCCATCGCTTCCGGCAAAGCTCAGCTGGCCAACATGGGTGCCGAGGGCTTCATTCAGGCCCAGAAGAAGAACAGCAAGGTGCTTCCGCTCGTGACCACCTCCGACACCGACGGCAAGCTCGACGGCGCCAAGTACTATAGCCGCATCTGCGTGCCCGAGGCCGAGATGAGCACCTATGCGGACAGCGCCGAGGAGACCGGCTATTCCATCAAGAACATCAAGGGTAAGCGCATGAGCTTTGTCTCCGCTACCTCCACCTCCGGCTTCAAGGTTCCCTGCAACGCCATCATGAAGGCGTTCCCGGATGACGTGAAGTCTTCTGACGAGCTCAGCGCCCCGGGCTTCTTCTCCCAGGTGCTCTTCGGCAACTCCCACCCCGGCTCTGCCGTCAACTTGCTGCAAGGCGATGCCGACGTCGCCGCCTTTGACGACGTCGATGTCGACACCTACCTCGACGTTCCCGAAGGCGAGCGCGACGCCGTGAACGCCGCCGGCTCCGTCTATTCCGTCAAGGCCGATGCTCCCCAGCCCTTCGATCGCGTCCAGGGCAAGAAGTTCGGCATCATCCAGTCCACGCCGGTTCTCAACGGTCCCATCGCCGTCAACACCGAGAAGGTCCCGCAGGAGATTATCGACAAGCTCGTCAAGGGACTGACCTCCAAGGAGACCTCTGAGGACGAGCTGCTCTTTGCTCCTGAGGATAAGGAAGGCAACGGCGCTGTTTGGAGCCTGGGCGATACTGCCGGCTTCATTGCGGTCGAGGATTCCTGGTACGACCCCATCCGCGCACTCGACTAACGCATGTCCCTGCACGCGTGCGTGCGGACGAGCGGCATCGCATTGATACTTTGCCGCCACTAAAACGGGCCGGGCGCGATGTTCGCGTCCGGCCTCGACGTTGATGGGAGGGCATGGGAATGCCACAGAACGCACAACCTCTTTTGCAGGTGAGCGGTTTGACCAAAAGCTATGAGGGCAAACGAGGGTCTCAAGAGCAGCATCACGCGCTTTCCGGTGTGGATTTTACTTGCGGTGAGGGGGAGCTTGTCACGGTGATCGGCCCTTCGGGTGCCGGCAAGTCGACGTTTTTGCGCTGTATCAATCGCCTTATCGAACCCACGGAGGGGTCGGTTGTCTTTAACGGGCAGGACATCACGCATCTGCGTCGCAACAAGCTGCGCGGCGTGCGCACGCAGATCGCCATGATCTTCCA
This sequence comes from uncultured Collinsella sp., assembly GCA_934654625.1. Classification (GTDB taxonomy): domain Bacteria; phylum Actinomycetota; class Coriobacteriia; order Coriobacteriales; family Coriobacteriaceae; genus Collinsella. The sequence continues at coordinate 26,780 of CAKUGM010000007.1, forward strand.
GAACTATAACCTGGTGTATCGTCTCACGGCCATCCAAAACGTGCTGCATGGTCGTCTGGGCTACAAGGGTGCTGTGGCTGGATCTTTGGGTTTGTACGGCGAGGGCGAGAAGCTCCGCGCGTTCGAGTTGCTCGACGAGGTGGGCCTGGGCGAGTTTGCCTATCGCCGTGCCGATCAGCTTTCGGGTGGTCAGAAGCAGCGCGTAGGTATCGCCCGTGCGCTTATTCAGGATCCGCGCATCATCTTGTGCGACGAGCCGATTGCGAGTCTTGACCCCAAGAGCAGTCGCGCCGTCATGGAGCACCTGCGCCGCGTGACTCGTCAGCATGGCATCACCTGCATCGTCAATCTGCATCAGGTGGATATGGCACTTGAGTTTTCCGACCGTATCGTGGGCCTGCGTGCCGGCGAGAAGGTGTTTGAGGGCGTGCCTGCCGAGCTCACGCCCCAGACGATTACCGCCATTTACGGGGATGACGAAGAAGGCCGCATTTGCGTTCCTGTGACCGAGTCGCAGGATAGCGCGGTGCCCGTGTCCGTCGGCATGGCGTCTGCTGCTCCTTTTGGAGCTCTGCGATGAGCGCGGGGGAGTGCGGTGCCGTGCCCGCCGGTTCTTTTAGCGATGTGGGATCGGGGAAGATCCCCGACTTGAGCTGGTTTAGAAAGCGTCAGCTCCGCACGCTCGTGGCGGTTGCGGCCATTGTTTTAGTGGCGGAGGGGGCATCGCTTGTTAGCGACTTCAGCTTTGGATATGCCCTGGGTTCGGTACCCGCTGCCATTGCATGGATGCTGCAGAACTTCTGCCCCACGGTATCATCGCTCGGGCAGCTGGGCATGATCGCCACACAGGTGGTGTCGACGGTGTTCGATTCCATTGCCGCTACGATGCTCGCGGCCTTGCTGGGTATCGTCCTTGCGGTGTTGGGCTGCTCGAGTGTCGGCGTCGAGAACGGTGCCGTGCGCGGTGTTATTCGCGTCTTTGCCAACATCTTTCGCAACGTCCCCATGATCGCATGGGCGCTGCTGTTGCTCCTCTCGTTCAAGCAAAACGAGTTCACGGGCTTCCTTGCACTCTTCTTGGCGACGTTTGGCCAGATCACGCGCTTTTTTCTCGACACGCTCGACGAAATTCCCTCCGGTCCCATCGAGGCGCTGCGCAGCTGCGGTGCCAGCTTTTGGCAGATTGTCTTTCAGGCGGGGCTGCCACTTGCCGTGGCAGAGCTTATGAGCTGGACGCTCTATATGGTCGAGACCAATATTCGCGAGGCCACGCTGGTGGGTCTGCTTACCGGCACGGGTATCGGCTTTGCCTTCAACCTGTACTACGCCTCCTTCCGCTACGACTGCGCCGGCCTCGTGATCCTCGTGACCATCGTTTTGGTGCTCGTGGTCGAGGCGATTTCCAATGCCGCAAGAAGGTCGATGATCTAATGGATACTTTTGAGCTGACTCCTGCTACGGCTGGTGCGATCGAGCGCTCGTACAGGGGGCGCATTCGCCTTGTGTCTCGCCAGGGGCGCAACCATTCTGTCGTGCTCACGCTGAGCGTTTTGTGCATCTTGACGGTTATCACGTTTGTGCGCATGGATTTTGGCATGGTTGACCTTGGTCGCGCTGTCGCCCAGACCTGGTCTGACTTTTGCGCCATGATGTTCCAGCCGGCGCTGGATCCGCCGCTTGGTGCCGCGCATTTTAGCTGGGCGAAAGTTGCCGAGAGCACGCTGGTCACCATCGCAGTCAGCGTACTATGCACCATCATCTCGGCCATCGTCTCGTTTTTCTTGGCGCTGGCGGCATCCGAGAACCTCTCGAACCCGCTCGTTTCCAACGCGGTCAAGGGGTTCGTTGCCGTTATCCGAGCGATTCCGACGATCCTATGGGTGCTCGTTTTCACGGTGGCCATCGGCCTTGGATCCGAGGCGGCGGTGCTGGGAATCTCCTTCCACTCCATCGCTTACCTCACCAAGAGCTATTCCGAATCGATCGAAGAGATCGATGCCGATGTGATCGAGGCGCTCTCGGCGAGCGGTGCGAGCTTCTGGCAGATCGTGTTTCAGGCTATTTGCCCGGCAACCATTACCAAACTGCTCTCATGGACGTTCATTCGCTTCGAAATCAATTTTGCCAACGCGGTGGCCGTGGGCGCCTTCGCGGGTGCGGGCGGTATCGGCTTTCAGCTGTACCAGGCAGGCAACTACTACTACAACCTGCACGAGGTAGGTGTGATCGTTTACGTATGCCTGGCGGTGTCCTTCGCGCTTGAATATATCTCGGTCCGCCTGCGCCGCCGCTACATCATCGACTCCGATAACTAAGGAAAGATCTGCATGCTAACAAGAAGAGAGAGGACCGAGGCCCTAGTCGAGGGCGGTCCTGCACGTGCACTCGAACTTGCGAGCCTGGTCGAGGCCGAGGTGTCGCCCGAGGATATCGTTCCTGCGCATCAGGGCCTTGTGATGTGCCAGGTGCGCGAGACGGCTCGCAATACCCGTTTTTACCTAACCGAGGTGCTTGTCACCGAGAGCCGCGTGCGCATTGGCGAGGCCGATGGGCTCGGCGTGCTTATGGGGACCGACGCCGCGCATGCTCGCGCGCTTGCGGTGATCGATGCCGCTTATGCGATGGATCCGGCGCCGTCCTGCTTGGCGGAGCTCGAGCGCCGTATCGAAGAGGTGCGTGCCGCGGTATCCGAGCGAACGGTTGCCCAGGACGCTCGAACCTATGTATCGCGCGTCGAGTTTGATGAGATGTCCGGCCAGGATATGAGCGTTCAGGCGGTGGTCAAATGAGCGAGCGGGATGAGGTTTTCGATCGCGATCCGTTGCTTGACGAGCGCGTCTATGAGCTGCAGGGGACGTTTCGTGCGGTTTTGGACTGCATGGCGCGCCCCGGCGAGGTCTGTCGCCTGTCCATCACGGATGCCTATGAGGCGGAGGCGGAGCGTTGCGGGCTCTTTCCTGCCACGCCGATGCTGGCCGACATGCTGCTCGATAGCGGCACGACCTTTTGCATGGCGACTGCGGGCTTTGAGTGCGCTGCTCGGCAGATCGCGAGCCGAACGCACGTGACACCTGCGGTGCTGAGCGAGGCTGCGTGCGTGATCGTTCCGGAGGCTTTCCGGGATGAGGGTGCGTCTGCCGCTATCGCCGCGCTGACGGCGGGAACGCTTGAGCAGCCGCATCGCGGCGCGACGGTTATCGTCGAGTGCTCGGTGCTACTGGGCCTGGATGCGCAGGGTGTACGCGTTGGCTCCGCCTCCCATGCGTGCGCCAAGAGCTCTTGGGAGTTGGCAGGTCCTGGTGTCGACGGCGTCGCTCACTTCTCTTGCGACCGCGGTGACGTTTTGCGTGCGCGCCTTGCGCGTGTGGATGAGTTCCCCTGCGGCATCGACCTGATGTTTGTGGATGGGTTTGGCCACATCGCCGCCGTGCCCCGTTCCAGCGCGTGCAAGGAGGTTGAATCATGGGATATGTAGCCGTTTCCGGCGGCGAGCAGGCAATTGCTGCGTCGCTTGAGCTGCTTGAGCGCGAGCGCGTTGCGGGAGGCCGCGCGGTCGATCCGGCGCTCATCATCGAGACCATGCCGCATGCGGTCGAACAGGTGCAGTCCGAGGGCTCCGTTTGGGCGCCGGAGGTCGCTGCAATCGCCCTCAAGCAGGCGTCGGGTTCTATCGAGGAAGCCGTCTTTTTGGTGCGCGCCTATCGCTCCACGCTCGAGCGCCTCTATACGTCGCGCGTGATCGATGCGGGCGAGATGCGTGTTTCTCGCAGGATCTCTGCTGCTTTCAAGGATATCGAGGGCGGGCAGATTCTGGGCGCGACGCGCGATTACAGCCATCGCCTCATCAATTTCGACCTGAGCGAAGAGGCTGACGCCGATGTTCGTGCCGCGCGCGCCGGTATTGACCAACGTTTGGATGAGGCGTCCGAGGCTTTTCGCACCGTTGCCGAGGCCACTCCTCTCGACCGCGTTCCAAAGGTGTGCGATTACCTGCGTCAGATCGGCATGATTCGCCCTGTTGCCCTTGATGACATCGAGCCCGTCGACATTACCAAGACCCCGCTGTCTACGCCGGCGCCGCGCAGCGTCATTCTGCAAGCTCTCTCGCGAGGACTTACCCAGGCGGTTGTCGCTATCGGATACGCGGCCATTCGCGGTTTTGGCATCTCCCATCCTACCGTGGGCGAGTTGCGTCGCGGCAGCGTGCCGGTGACGATCGACGCCCCCGGCGCCGACCCTGCCCAGGCCTCTGCCGACGATGCCTACTATCTGGGCGCGCTTCCGGTCTGTGAGGTTGAGAGCCTGATTGCCGACGACGAGGTGACCGAGACGGGCGAGCACGTCAGCGCGCTCGATGTGGGCTACGGTCTCGTTACCGGCAGCGATGAGAGCAAGGCCATCGCTATGAGCGTTCTCGACCATTCGCTGCGCGTCGACGACGTGCGCTATCCCACGCAGGACCAGGAGTTCGTGCTTTATCACATCGACGGCGTGGAGGCCACGGGCTTTATCAGCCATCTCAAGCTGCCGCACTACGTGACCTTCCAGAGCAAGCTCGATGCGGCCCTGCGCTCTATGAATCATGCCGAGGGACAGAAGGGGGACGGTTTCCGTGCAGCGCAACTATAACTTCGCATTTTTGGATGAGGGCTCCAAGCGCGAGATTCGCCGCGCCATCTTGAAGGCCGTCGCCATTCCCGGCTACCAGGTGCCGTTTGCCAGCCGCGAGATGCCCATCGGCCGCGGTTGGGGCACGGGCGGCTTGCAGGTCACCTTGTCGTGTATCGGTCCCGACGATGTGCTGAAGGTGATCGATCAAGGATCGGATGCGAGCGTCAACGCCGTGTCCATTCGGAGCCTGGTGCACGAGACCACCGGCGTCGAGACCACTACGTCCACGGCAGACGCGACGCTCATCCAGAGTCGTCATCGCATTCCCGAGCTCCCGTTGCGCCGTGACCAGCTCATGGTGCTGCAGGTTCCCATGCCAGAGCCCCTGCGCACTTACGAGGCGCGCGAAAGCGTAACGCGCCGTCTTCATGCCGAGGCCGAGTACACCGGTGCCTATCTGGAACTGTTCGAGCAGATCGTGCGCTATGGATCCACGACCACCGGCGCCGACCATCCCGTGATGGTGCAAGGCCGCTACGTCATGGCGCCGAGCCCCATCCCGCGTTTTGACAATCCCAAGCTCAACGACGCCGAAAATCTCTTTTTGTTTGGCGCCGGCCGCGAGAAGAAGATCTATGCCGTACCGCCGCACACCAAGGTCGAATCGCTCGCCTTTGACGATCATCCCTTTGTGCGCGAGGACTTTGAGGGCAAGCGCTGCTGCATGTGCGGGGCAACGGGTGTCTACATGACCCAGACCATCGATCCTGCCACCGGCAAGAAGGCATGGCAATGCTCCGACACCGATTATTGCTCGGAGCGACTTGAGGAGGGTGGAAGCGATGAATAAGAGCGCGACGTTGCTCCCGGCGACGGTCCATCATGAATTCAAGGACGAGGCTCCTGTCCTGTCCGTTCGCCATCTGGCCAAGCGCTTCGGTGCGGGCTGTGACTACTGCCGCGACGCTCGCGCCAAGCTCGAGCGCAACATCTGCCCTGTGTGCGGTACGGTGCACGCGGTGCGCGATATCTCGCTTGATGTGCACCGCGGTGAGATTCTAGGTATCGTGGGCGAGTCCGGTTCGGGTAAATCGACGCTTATGCAGTGCCTGTATTTTGACCAGGAGCCCACGGCGGGAGACATGCGCGTCGCTGCGTACGACGAGGGCAAGGGCAACTGCTTTGACCTTTCGCGTCAGCAAAAGCGCCTTATCCGCGACGAGATCTTCGGCATGGTTTACCAAAACCCTTACCTGGGTCTGCGCATGAACTTCTCAAGCCTTTCCAATATTGCCGAAAAGCAGATCGCCGCCGGCATTCGCGATGTCTCTTCCATGGTCGATCGCGGGCGCGAGCTGCTTGACCGCGTTAACATTCCCTTGCGTCGTGAACAGGATCCGCCGCGTGCGTTTTCGGGCGGCATGCAGCAGCGCGTGCAGATTGCCAAGGCGCTTTCCAACCGTCCTCCGCTGTTGTTTTTGGATGAGGTCACGACCGGTCTTGACCTTTCGGTCCAGGCACGCGTGCTCGACCTTATCCTCTCGCTCCGTCGTGACCTGGGGGTGTCGATGGTCGTGGTGAGCCATGACCTGGGCGTGATTCGTCTGCTTGCCGACCGCACCATCGTCATGCTCGACGGGCAGGTCATCGAGCACGGCCTGACCGACCAGATCATGCAGGACCCACAGCACGCCTACACCCAAGAACTTGTCTACTCGCTTCTTTAGGAGGCTCGCCGATGTACGTTATTCGCAACGGAATCATTGTTCAGCCCGACCGCTTGCTTTTTGGCTATGAGCTCGTGGTCGAAGACGACAGAATCGCCGCGATTCAGCGTCAGGGCAAATTCGACGCGGCCGCTGCGGGCGCTGGCGTTATCGATGCCCATGGTGGCTATATCACCCCTGGCCTCGTGGACATCCATTCCGACTATATCGAGACCGTCATCTCGCCGCGCCCGACGGTGCTCATGGACTTCTCGACGGCGCTGTCCGAAGCTGAGCGCGAGCTCATCGCCCATGGCATCACCACCATGTATCACTCGCTTTCGGCGTATGCCCGCGACATCATGGATACCAAGCCGGTTCGGCACTGGGAGAACACCGAGAAGATCATGGCGCTCATCGCCGCATGCAAGCGTACCGAGGGGCGTAACGCTCATCTGATTCGGCATCGCTTGCATCTGCGTCTCGAGGTCGATAACGTCAATTTGGTCGAACAGGTCGAAGGGCACCTGCGTTCGGGCGAGGTGGACGAGCTGTCGTTCATGGATCATACCCCCGGTCAGGGCCAATATCGCGATATCGAGATCTGGCGCAAAAGCGTGCGCAGCGATCACGAGCTGAGTGAGGAGGAGGCGGCACGGATCGTCGCTGCTCAGCAGGCGGCGCCCAAGCTATCGTTCGAGCAGCTCAAGTACCTTGCCGATGTTGCTCGCGAGCAGGGTATCGCGCTTGCGAGCCATGATGACGACTCCGTTGAGCACCTGGAGCTCATGCGCGAGCTCGGCTGCACGATCTCTGAATTCCCGGTGAGCTTGGAGGTGGCGCGCGCCGCCCGTGAGCGCGGTATGTCGACCGTTATGGGGACGCCCAACATCTTGTTGGGAAAGAGCCATTCGGGCAACCTCTCGGCGCGCGAGGCCGTATCCAATGGCGTGGCGAGCGTGCTGTGTTCCGATTACTATCCTACGGCTATGCTGCAGAGCGCCTTTGCTCTGCACCATGATTTCAAGCTGCCGCTTGAAGAGGCATTCGCCATGCTCACCATCAATCCGGCGCGCGCCGTGCATGCCGACGATCAGATTGGCAGTCTGGAGGAGGGCAAGAAGGCCGACATCCTGGTGATTCGTGAGGTCGAGGAAGGTCAGCGCACCTATCCCGTGATCACGGCGACGCTGGTGGACGGGCGTGTGGTCTCGCGCATGTGGTACCCCGCGCTGCCGAGCATGTCCGCACGTTTCGCTACCGACGCCGCGACGATCGCCGAGACTGCCGACCATGTTCCCGCGACCGCAGTGGATACAGACGAATCGGAGGACAAATAATGGACGATGCAACCGAACTTGCTCAGCCCGATGCGCGTCCGCTTCTTGCGATCGAGGACCTTTCCAAGGGCTTTACCCTGCATGCTGCCGAGCGTCGTGTGCGCGGCTGCGAACATATCTCGCTGAGCGTGCTGCCGGGCGAGTTCGTAGGCGTTACCGGCCGTTCAGGCTCGGGCAAGTCCACGATTCTCAAGTGCATCTATCGCACGAACCTGCCGGAAAGCGGCCACATCATGTACGATTCCGAGGCCTTTGGCCCGGTCGACCTCGCCACACTTGATGAGCGCTGCGTAATCTACCTGCGCAACTACGAGATCGGCTACGTTTCCCAGTTCCTCGATACCGTGCCGCGCACCACCGCGCGCGAGATCGTGCGCGCGAGCGCTGCCGAGGCGTTCGCCGATGAAGACGCGATCGAGGAGGAGGCGACGCGCATGCTCGAGCATTTCGACTTTCCTCAGTCTCTGTGGGATCTGTATCCCAATACGTTCTCGGGTGGCGAGAAGCTGCGTCTCAATATCGCACGCGCCATGGTGCGCCGTCCGCGTCTGCTGCTGCTGGATGAGCCCACGGCGAGCCTCGACAACGCGAGCAAAATCAAGGTGCGCGACCTCATTGAGCAGCTTAAAGCCGGTGGCACCACGATGCTGGGCATCTTCCACGACCTGGAGTTCATGGAGGGCGTCTGCGACCGCGAGTACAACATGCAGGCAGGCGGCTTTGTCGAGCCGTAGATAAGGGAGAGGCCATGGAGGGCGAGCGCTCCATTAAAGGGTCGTATGACCTGCATATCCATTCTGTTTATTCCGATGGGTCGCAGACGGTAGACCAGCTGATTGCCGAGGCGCAAGATCAGGGGCTTGCGGGTATCGCGGTTGTCGACCACGATAGCCTGCGGCAGCTTTCCGCCGTGCGCGCGCAGGCCCGCATGGTGGGGTTTCCCGTGCTCGCTGGCGTCGAGGCATCGTGTGCCGATGCGGCTACTGGTCGCAAGGTGCACATTTTGGTCTATGGGCTTGAGGCTACTCCCGATGCCTCCGGGCCCCTTGAGCGCATCGTGGATGAAACCTTGGCGCTTCGCTGCGGCAACACGCTGTGGCAGGCCTGGACCCTCGAGCGAGCGGGCGTTGCTCCCTCCGGGCACCCCGTCACGGTCGCCGACGTGCTTGATGTCGCGCACGCGAGCACGGGCATCTACAAGCAGCATGTTATGCAAGCGCTGACGGGCCTGTGCTATCGCGATGCCGAGTACCAGCGCATCTATCGGCGGCTGTTCAAGGGCGGCGGCATCGCCGAGCGCGATATCCCGTTGTATCCCGAGGCGGTCGAGGTCGTGCGTGCGGCGCGTGAACAAGGAGGCATCCCGGTGCTCGCGCACCCGCAGCAGATGGATTCTTGGGATGCCGTGCCCACGCTTGTCGGGGCTGGCCTTATGGGCATCGAGGCGTTTCATCCCGATAACGACGATGCGGCGAGCGCACGCTGTTTTGAGCTTGCATGCCGTTTTGACCTTATGTGTACGGGTGGTAGCGACTATCACGGGCGTTATGGCTCGCCCACATGTGTGGGCGAGTGCTTTATCGCGCCAAGCGAGGGCGGCGATGCCGTTGCTCGTCTATTCGATCGAGAGCGTTCGCTCGCGTAAGGGGATGTTGCCATGGTGATTCGACCTGCTGTCGCCCGCGACGGCGCGGCTATTTACAAGCTGCTGTGCCAGCTTGAGGACACTCGCTTTGACCACGAGGCCTTTGACGCGCGTTTTGCATGGCAGCTTGAGAGTGCGGCGTTTTGCGGCTTTGTTCTTGTTGATGACGGCGAGATCGCGGGCTTCATCAATGTTCGTGTTGAGCGGCAACTGCATCACGAGCGTCCGGTGGCCGAGATCTGCGAGCTGGTGGTCGATGCCGGAAGCCGGGGCTCCGGGCGAGGCATGCGGCTGTTTGAAGAGGCGGTTGCATATGCGCGGGCGTGCGGCTGCGAGGGCATAGAGGTCACCTCGAACGATAGGCGTGCTCGCGCTCACCGCTTCTACGAGGCGCGGGGGATGGAGCGCACGCACGTCAAGCTCACGATGGGATTGTAGGCTCGGCATCTTTTTACGATGTGAGGGCAATCGATTCGTTTGCTTGCGCGATGACGGTGTAGGATTGCCTCAATCATCACGAGAGGGAGGGTTCTATGTCTAAGAAAAAGCCTTGTGCGAACAAGGGGACCGCGGCGGCGATTGCGGGCATTGTCTATCGTGAACCGCAGCAGGCAGATGACCGCTGCCTCGAGGGTTCGTGGGATCTGCATTCCCATTCGACATTCTCGGACGGTGAGTATACGGTGGACGAGCTCATCGAGCAGGCGCGTGCTTGCGGCTTGGCGCGTCTGGCTATCACCGATCACGACAGCGTGTCTCAGCTGTCGTACATTCGCGATCGCGCGCGTGCCCTCGATTTCCCGGTGCTTGCGGGATGTGAGGTCTCGACCGTCAATCCCAAGACGGGCAGGAAGGTTCATATTCTGGCATACGGTCTTGAGGCCACGCCCGATGGCTCGGGCCCGCTCGAGCGCATCGTGGCCCAAACGCAGTACTTGCGCACGGCGAACAGTCTGTGGCAGGCCTGGCGCCTCAAACAGGCAGACGTTGAATTTTCGGGCAAGCGCCTCTCCATCGACGAGGTCTGTGAGGTTGCCGGGCAAAGTACGAGCGTCTTTAAGACGCATATCATGCAGGCGCTGACGGGCCGCCCTAAAAACGACCCCGATTACCAGTTCTGTTGGGACGTGTTTTTCAAGAAGGGCGGCATCGCGGCGCGCTCCATCGAGTATCCCAAGGTCAAGAAAGTCGTGCGTGCTATTCGCGAACAGGGCGGCGTGCCGGTGCTCGCCCATCCGGGGCAAAAAGACTCGTGGTCTGCCATTCCCGATTTGATTCCCTGCGGCCTTATGGGAATCGAGGCATATCATCCCTCGCATACGCCAAAGGATGTTGCCCATGCGTTTGAGGCGGCGGAGCGCTTTGGTCTTTTCGTCACGGGCGGCAGCGATTTTCATGGTCGCTACAGCTCTGCCCCCTGCCTGGGCGCGGCGTATTTGGCTCCGCAGGAGGCTACCGAGCGTCTCGAGGCCCTCTTTGAGATCGAGCAGGCGCTGCGGTAGGGCTTCGGCATTCTATTTGAGCAGCTCGCACTATGCAAAAGAGCCTGCGCAAGATGATGGTCTTGCGCGGGCTCTTCCCGTGCATTGCTGTACTGTCGCGCTTTACTTCGAGTTATCGATCTCCAGGGGCGAGGGGGCCGTGGCCACGAGGGTCGACTCGGCCTGCTGAGGCCGTCCTGTGACCAGACGGAACAGGCGATCGAGCTGCACGAGGCACCATTCCAGGGGGTTTGGCGCCGCTTGATCTTGTGCGCAGACGAGCTTGACAGTCGCGATGGTGTGACCATCCTGCACAAGGGTGAGGGTGCCCGCATCGTCGCCGCTCTTGATGTTACCCGAGAGCGGCTTGAGATCGAGTTTCTGTTCGACATCGCCGGCGAGGCTAAATATCTGCGCCGTCTGTGCGGGGTCCTTGGCCGTGACGTCGATGGTTTTGTCGGTCCAGTCGGAGTCGGCGGCGCGTGCCACAAGCGGCTGACCGTTGGCTGCGGTCTTGTCCGAGGTGATGGCGGGGTAGTCCACGATGTGGTCGTAGTACCAGTTGGCGAGGGTAAGGGTATCGGCAAAGCGTACATCGTCGTCGGCGCAACCGAGCACGACAGTGTAGATTTCGCCGCCGTCCTCGCGTGAGAACGCGCCGACAAAGCAGCTCAGGGCATCGTAGGTTCCGCCTGTCTTCCCGCCGATGTTGCCGTTCGTGCCCAGGATTTTGTTGCGCTCGATCATCGTGATGTCGCGCTCGGTGCCATCGGCACCGGTAACGTGCGCCACGTTATTGGTGGATGCGGTAATAGCGCGAAAGTCCTCGTTGCGCATGGCGTAGGAGAACATGGTCGCGACGTCGCGTGCGGAGGAGTGCATGTCTGCCTCCCAGCCGTCAAAGTCGAGACCATGGGGGTTGGTGAACTTGCTTCCCATGCCCAATTCCTGGGCCTTTTTGTTCATGGCATCGACGAAAACACCGTAGGGGTCGTCGGAGGAGGGGTCGATGATCGCGCCGACCGTGCGAGCAATCGCCATGCCGGCGTCGTTTCCCGAGGGGATGAGGAGCGCGCGCAGGGCCGTCTCGAGCGTCATGGTGTCGCCTTCTTTGAGGTCGGCCGTGGACTGGCCTACGGTCGCGGCGGCGTGGTCGACGGTGATGGTGGTATCGAGCGGTGCGTTGTCGAGCGCCACGACGGCGGTCATGACCTTGGTGATCGAGGCGATCTTTGTTTGATCGTCGGCGGCACGCTCGTAATAGACGGTGCCGTCCTTGCCCACCACGATGGCGTGGGGGGCCGAGATGTCGGGGCGATCTGCCGTGGCGTCTTGACGCTCGGACTCGGCGGTACCGCAGATGATATCGGTGTCGGGCTGATCGGCCAATGCCGGTGCGGGCATAGCGGTAATGCACAAGGCGCAAAGAAGCGCTGCCATAAGGGCGGAGAGGCGAAGGTTCAGGGCGTTATGGCGGGTGCTCACAATCGCTCGCTTTCATTCGATATGGAGGGCGATATCTGCGCGGTTGCGCAACGGCTCTCAGTATAGCCGCAATTGATGTGGGAGGGGCGGGCGCATATATCGTCCTGGCGCAGTTACGCAGAGGGGTCTCCCGTTCGAAACGAACGGGAGACCCCTCGAGTATGTTTGAGCACAGGATGATATATGCGCCCGCCCCTCCCACGCGGGTGGATTGGGAGACGATATGGTCAAGGTGGTGTGGGGTTCGAAATCTGAGCTCCTGTCCAAACCTGCTTCAAGGCAAAACCTCTCGCAACCTGCGTCTTTACGATTCCCTGACATATCGCTTATTTCGTCATGAAAGCGTATGCGTACCATCGTCAAGGTATGGTTGAAATGATCGGGGAGGTATCGCGCGTGAGTGAACCTGCTGTTGATGTAGTATCTGCCGAGGCTGGCCTCGATTCTGTAGACGCCATGGCGCGGGCGGCCGAGGAGGCGCATGAGCGCGAAATGACAGGGGAGATGCCACAGACAGATGCCCCGGTGCCTCAACATAAGGTGCGCATGGCGGTGTCGCATCTCGATCTTTTCTACGGCGACCATCACGCCCTCAAGGATGTGAACATCAACATTCGCGAGCGCGAGATCACCTCGTTCATCGGCCCCTCTGGCTGCGGAAAGTCAACGCTGCTTCGCTGTCTTAATCGCATGAACGACTATGTGAAGGATTGCCGCGTCGAGGGCGAAATCACCCTCGATGGTCGCGATATCTATCGCGACTACAACGTCACGCGTTTGCGTCGGCAGGTGGGCATGGTGTTTCAGCGCCCCAATCCCTTCCCTATGAGCATTTACGATAACGTGGCCTATGGTCCGCGCGGTTTGGGTATCAAGAGCCGCTCCGAGCTTGACGGCATCGTCGAGGAGTCGCTGCGCTCGGCTGCGCTTTGGGACGAGGTCAAAGACAAGCTCAAATCTTCGGGTCTGGGTCTTTCCGGCGGCCAACAGCAGCGTCTGTGCATCGCCCGCGCGCTTGCGGTCAAGCCCGAGGTCTTGCTCATGGACGAGCCTACAAGCGCCCTCGACCCTGTATCGACGGTGCAGATCGAGCAGCTTGCGTGCGAGCTGCGCGAGAAGTATTCGCTCGTGGTGGTTACGCACAACATGCAGCAGGCCTCGCGCATTTCCGACTCGGTGGCGTTTTTCCTTTTGGGCGAGCTGGTCGAGCATGCTCCTACGGCCGAGCTCTTCCGCGCACCCAAGGACTCGCGAACCGCGGATTATCTGACGGGTCGCTTCGGCTGATATGACACGACGGCACACGCTGCCGGTGTATGATGGCAAACAGATGCAAATGGGAGGAGTACCTCATGATTTACTACGTGGAAGACGACGATAACATTCGAGGGCTCACCCTGTATGCGCTCAAGCAGCAAGGCATCGAGGCAGAAGGGTTCTCGTGCGATAGCGAGTTCAAGGCGGCCGTTGCGCGCCGCGTGCCCGATGCGGTGCTTCTGGACATCATGTTGCCCGATACCGACGGCCTCGAGATCATGCGCCGTCTGCGCGCCGATTCCGAGACCGCCACGGTCCCCATCATGATGCTCACGGCAAAAGATACCGAGCTCGATAAGGTTGTCGCCCTCGACGGCGGTGCCGACGACTATCTCACCAAGCCCTTTTCGCTCATGGAGCTCACCAGTCGCTGCCGCGCGCTGCTTCGCCGCGGCGGCATGACCAAGAAGGTGAGCGACACGCTGTCCTCCCAGGGCATCACGTTGTCTCCCAGCCGTCGCGAAGTCGCGGTCGACGGCGACGAGATCAAACTCACACTGCGTGAGTTCGATCTGCTCGAGTACCTCATGCGCAAACCGGGCATCGTCTTTTCGCGCGAGGCTCTGCTCCAAAGCGTTTGGGGTTGGGACTTCGACGGCGGCTCGCGCACAGTCGATGTGCATGTGCAGACGCTTCGCCAAAAACTGGGCGATCATGCCTCCTGCATCGAGACGGTGCGTGGCGTCGGTTACCGTTTCGCTGGACACGAGGCGTAGTCGGGTATGGCGGCGGCAATAGCTGCGGGATCGCATCGGTCGCTTTCCAAGCGCGTCTTTGGGACCATTTTCACCATCGCCATGGTGATTATCGTGGCGCTGACGGGCGTGGGCACGGCGTTTATCCAAAGCCGTTTGGCATCGCTTACGCGTGAGGAGATTTCTAACCAGCTGGATGTTGTGGCGGCGGCGCTTAACGGCTCTGAAGACGAAATCGAAATGCTGCGCCATCTTGATATTGAAAATGCGCGTGTCACGTTGGTGGATGTCGATGGTTCTGTTCTTTATGACAGCGAAGAGCCGCCTGCGATGCTGCCCAACCACAAGGACCGTCCTGAAATCTCCCAAGCTCTCGAGGAGGGCAGGGGTTCATCCGAGCGTTCGAGTTCCACCTTGGGCGAAGTGATGCTTTACGAGGCCGAACGTTTGGACGATGGGCGCGTGGTGCGCCTTTCGCAGGCGCAATCCGGTTTTTTGACTGTTTTGCTTTCGGTGATCGGCCCCATTCTCGTGATGGCCCTCATCTGCATCATCTGCTTGTTTTTCGTGGCTCGTCGCGAATCGCGCGCTATCATCGCGCCTTTGTGCGAGGTGGACCTCGACCATCCGCGCCGCAACGCCGACGCGGCTTATGCCGAGATGATTCCCATGCTCGAGCGCATCGAGTCGCAGCGCCAAGAGCTCAAACGCCAGATGCGCGTGCTGGCGGACAACGACCGCATGCGCCGCGAGTTTACAGCGAATGTGACCCATGAGCTCAAGACGCCGCTCACGACTATCTCGGGTTACGCCGAGCTGATTGAGAATGGCCTGGTGGCGAGTGAGGACGACCAGCGCGATTTCGCCTGCCGTATCCATAGCGAAGCAACGCGCCTTGCAGCGCTCGTCAACGATATCTTGACGCTCTCGAGCCTCGATGAAGCCGAGCATGGTGACGCGGAGGTTTCGAAGGGTATCTTGGGCGCCTCCGAACCGGTTGATTTGTCGCGCGCCGTGGACGCCGTGTGCCAGCGCTTGGAGTCGGTTGCGGAGGCAAGCGGTGTTGCCCTGACGCAAGATACGGATTCGGTGGTTGTCTTTGGCCTGCCGCGCCTGCTCGATGAGATGATTTACAACTTGACGAGCAATGCTATTCGCTACAACCGCGAGAACGGCTCGGTCAGCGTGTATTGTGGAGCTGACGATGAAGGGCGTCCGTACGTGCGCGTGCAGGATACCGGCATCGGTATCGCTCCCGAGGAATGCGGCAAGATTTTCGAGCGTTTTTATCGGGTAGATAAAAGCCGTTCCAAGGCGCGTGGCGGCACGGGCCTGGGGCTTGCCATCGTCAAGCACGCAGCGCTTTTCCATCATGCGCAGATTGACGTGCGAAGCGAGCTTGGGCAAGGTACGACGATCACCGTGCTCTTCCCGGTGCAGGATCCTTCACTTTGGAGCTAAGGTCTCGCTTTGTCCGGCGCGCGCTTCATGTGAGGGCAGCCTCTATCGGGCTTTTGCGCCAAGCGTGTTCCAATCGATAAAGAGCTTGCGGCGCAGGGTTTTCTCTGCCGCCTGCTCTTTTGGCGTTTTTGACTTGACGGGAACGCCGAGCTTGAGTGCGATGAGCTCCTTTACCGCTTGATAGCTGCGTTCGTTTGAAAACTGCTTATAAGATAGCTGGATAACCTGGATTCCCATGCGTTCCAATGCCGCCGCTCTATCGGCATCGGAGATCCCGGCGGCTTCGCTGTCGTGGATGCTGCGACCTTGGCATTCGATATCGAGGGCGGGGCGCGATCCCCTTGCCTCTATATAGATGTCGGCAAAGCAGTGGTCGTGCCCGTAGAGCGCTTGGGCCTGCTTGTTGAGGCAGATACGCTGATTGTTCTGGATGGGGAGACCCTCGCCCCCGAGCCTTCGCGAGAGGCCTAACAAAATGGATGCCTGTACTTCAAAGGGCGAAGCGCAGGTTCCTGTTACGCGGTCGAGGGCCCAGGCAAGATTTTTGGACCCGCGCACGCCTTTTGTCTGCTCGAGGAATGAACGAAGCGATTCGGGGCTGATTGTCGGGTTTCGTTTCCAGAGCGACGTTTTGGTGCCTTTCGTATCGATCACCCGTGCCCATCCGGCGTCTTCGGGGATAAAGCCCTGGTCAACGGCCTCTTTGAGCAAGCTTTCGGCTTGCGCTGTTGGTTGAAAAACAGAGAACGAGCCGCAAAGTTCATATGTTGCCATCAAAAGCTCAATGCGGTCGATGCCGGGCGCCATGGTAAGAAGTGTGAGCTCGGGTCCGGCGAGCAAAAAGCCGTGATCGGTTTCTTGGATGCAGCCAAACGGAAGCTCGCTGCCAACGAGGTGCGATTGATAGATGACGCCAGAGTTAACGGCGGTCTTTGCACGAACAAGGCGATGAATGGGGGCGCCAAGCAGGTCGGAGGCGGTGCTGCACGATGCGAGCTTGAGATGATTCGAGTCTTGATACGTGCCGGGCAGCGGGGGATAGAGTGCTCGGAGTTGCGGAGGAACCCGGTGAAAGCGAAAAGCGCTCTGTGCGCAGACGGTTTGAGGCATAAAAACCGCTCCATTCAAGCCGTGTTGAGAGAAACTTCCTGATTTCAGTAGCAGTATGGGCATTCGCTGAGTAGAAGTACCTTTTTCGAAGAAAAAGGCCAGATAAAGAATCGCTCTAAGTAGAGTCTACTGAGCAAATTCAAATACTGGTACTGAAATCAGGAAGTTCCTTCGGCGACCGGTCGTTTTAGAGAGACTTATCGGCTCGTCTGCTCCTCGCTTTATGCAAAAAATGGATCAGCAACGTATATATGCGCGATGTTGGGATATAAAATCTAAGTCTCAACGTATGAGGTCTGATGCAGCCCGCTTGCCGGGCTGTTTTTCAGGTGCCATCTAAGCGAAAGGATGCGTATATGCGCAAGTTCAAGACAGAGAGCAAAAAGCTGCTCGACCTGATGATCAACTCCATTTACACCAATAAAGAGATCTTCCTGCGCGAGCTTATCTCCAACGCTTCGGATGCCGTAGACAAGCTCAACTTCAAGAGCCTAACGGATAGCGATGTGGACATTGACAGCGACGACCTTGCCATCCGCGTCTCTTTTGATAAGGACAACCGCACGCTCACTATCTCGGATAACGGCATCGGTATGACCGCTGAAGAGCTGGAGAAGAACCTGGGTACCATCGCTCATTCCGGCAGCCAGGAGTTCAAGACCGAGAACGCCGAGAGCCAGGGCAACGACGTTGACATCATTGGCCAGTTTGGCGTGGGCTTTTATTCTGCCTTCATGGTGGCAAACCGCGTGCGCGTCGTGAGCCGCGCGTTTGGTTCCGACGAGGCCAACGTGTGGGAGAGCGACGGCCTTGAGGGCTACACCATCGAGCCCGGCGAGCGCGCGAACCACGGCACCGATGTTATCCTGACGATTCGCGAGGACGAGGGCGGCGAAGACGGAGAGGGCTTTGATACCTACCTGTCCGAGTGGGGTCTCAAGAACCTGATCAAGCAGTACAGCAACTACGTGCGCTATCCCATCCAGATGATGGTTACCAAGCATCGCGAGAAGCCCAAGCCCGAGGACGCTGGCGACGACTATAAGCCCGAGTGGGAGGATTACGAGGAGCTCGAGACCATCAACTCCATGACTCCCATCTGGAAGAAGCGTGCCTCCGAGGTGGAGCAGAAGGATTACAACGAGTTCTACAAGAGCACGTTCCATGATTTCGAAGACCCCGCGCGCACCATTTCCTTCCATGCCGAGGGCACGCTCGAGTACGATGCACTGCTGTTTATTCCCGGCCGCGCACCGTTTGACCTGTATAGCAAAGACTATGAGAAGGGTCTTTCCCTTTACAGTTCCAACGTGTTGATCATGGAGAAGTGCGCCGACCTCGTTCCCGATTACTTCAACTTCGTGCGCGGCGTGGTCGACTCCGCCGACGTTTCGCTCAACATCAGCCGCGAGACGCTGCAGCAAAATCGTCAGCTGCGCGCTATCGCCAAGCGCGTGGAGAAGAAGATCTCTTCCGATCTTGAGGACATGCGTGACAACGATCGCGAGGCCTACGAGAAGTTCTTTGAGAACTTTGGCCGCGGCCTTAAGTATGGTATCTACTCGAGCTATGGCATGAAGGCCGACGAGCTTGCCGACCTCCTGCTGTTCTACAGCGCCAAAGAGCAGAAGATGGTAACGCTGGCTGAGTACGCGAAGGCCATGCCGGCCGATCAGAAGGCCATCTACTACGCTGCCGGTGACTCTCGCGAGCGCCTGGCCAAGATGCCGGTTGTGACCGGCGTTCTCGATCGCGGCTACGACGTGCTGCTCCTTACCGCCGATGTCGACGAGTTTACCTTCCAGGCCATGCGCACCTATAACGCCCAGGGCCTGCCCAAGGTGTACGAGGACGAGGCTGCTCGCGAGGCTGCCGAGAAGGCCGTTGCCGATGGCGCGGAGCCCGAGACCGAGGACCGCGCCCTCGAGCTCAAGAACGTGGCGACTGGCGACCTTGACCTTGCAAGCGAGGACGAGAAGAAGGATGCGGAAGAGGCAACGAAGGAGAACGAGTCGCTCTTCACGGCAATGAAGGATGCTCTGGGTGACAAGGTCGAGAAGGTTGCTGTATCTGCGCGCCTGACCGACGCTCCCGCCTGCATTACCACCGAGGGCCCGCTTTCGCTGGAGATGGAGCGCGTGCTGCGTCGCGACCCGTCTGCAGAGGCGGAAGGCATGCCCAAGAGCCAGCGCGTACTCGAGCTCAATGCCAAGCATCCCGTGTTTGAAAAGCTTGTGGCTGCAAACGAGGCGGGCGACGCCGAGAAGATCAGGCTGTACGCCGGCCTTCTGTACGATCAGGCGCTGCTGGTTGAGGGCATTTTGCCCGAGGACCCCGTGGCCTTTGCCGCAAGTGTCTGCGAGCTAATGTAGATTAACGCCTACGAATCCCTTCGGACCGGTCCCCTTCAGCCAGTCGAACGTGGTTGCACGAACGTTCGCCCGACTGAAGGGGACCGGTCCTTCTCTTATGGCG